>NZ_CP073346.1:679328-1358656 GCF_024397895.1 Pseudomonas benzenivorans | reverse complement strand
TCGACAACTGGAAGCGTTACATAGAACCGGGCTCGATTGAGCAATTCAACGGCCCGATCAAGCAGACCCGCTTCAGCTGATTCATCGTGCGTTGCTCCTTGGCCGGCACAGACATGTGACCGGCTTTTTTTTTGGCTATGTCCCAATGATGTGTTGCATTAACAAATCTGAATGGTAGGCATCCGTTCGGGAGACCTACCCATCATGGATACTCAGGCCTTTCACCACTGGCTGGCTCAATTGAGCCAGCTCAGCACCCAGCAGCATTCCACCCTTCTTCGAGCACTGCAGAACCCGCCGGCGACAGAAGTGCTCGATTGCCTGCCGGCACTGCAGCGTTGCCCGCATTGCCCGACCAGCGCGAAGCAGCTTTCGCCCTGGGGTTGGTCACGAGGCCTGCGCCGCTATCGCTGCCGCAGCTGTCGACGGACATGCACCGCGCTGTCGGCCACAGGCCTTGCCCGCCTGCACTACCCCGAACGCTGGAAAGACTACGCCCAGGCACTGATCGACGGGCTTAGCGTGCGCAAGGCGGCCCAGGCATGCGGCATCAGCAAGAACACCGCTCTGCTCTGGAGGCATCGCTTTCTGGCTGCAGCGGCTGAGCATCACGCCACGCATGAGGCAGGGATTGTCGAAGTGGATGAGACGTTCTTTCTGGAGTCCTTCAAGGACCAGAGGCAGTTGCCTCGGCCGCCCCGTAAACGAGGTGGGGGGGGGGGCGTGACCCGCGGCACGGGTAAAGACCAGATCCCGGTGATGGTGGTGCGCGACCGGGAGGGCCACACCGCTGACTTCAAGTTGGCCAAGCTCGATGCCAATCATGTGCGAGAGGCGTTGATGCCGCTGATCGACCGGGAGGCCGTGCTCTGCAGTGACGGGGCGGCGGTCTATGCCAGTTTTGCCCGGACACAGGGCACCACCCATCAGGTCGTGCATGCCCGCCCCGGTCAGCGCGTACGCCAAGGCGCTTTCCATATCCAGAACGTCAACGCCTACCACAGCCGCTTGACGAGCTGGATGGCCCGCTTTCATGGCGTGGCCACCCGCTACCTCCCGAATTACCTGGGCTGGCGCCGCATGCTAGGGCTCTATCAGCGAAGTATTCGGCCAGTTCACTGCATTCAGGAGGCAGTAGGCAGAACCCTGCAGCACGCTATTGGTACATAGCCACTTTTTGGTTCATCGCACTTTCCCGGGGAAAGCAGCCTTGATTTTCAGGAAGAAGTAGTCCGAGTCCCGGAAGCCATAGTCCATGCGCTTGATGACCTTGATGCGGTTGTTCACGCCCTCCAGCACGCTGGTGTGCATCGGGAAGCGGACACTGGCGAGGATGCCGCGAATGTAAAGCCTGAGGTTCTTGGCGAAGCGCTGCAGCGGTGCTAGGCCGCTGTCCCGGACGTGCCGTTGCCAGTCCCGCCAGCGCTGCCAGCCCTCCCAGACGCTGGGCGCGTACCAGATGTCCTTGAGCGGATCCTTGAGAGGGTAGACGGTGGCCAGTGACTCAATGGCTTGCAGCAGTTCCTGCAACTGCACCGCTCGCTCGCTCGCTCGCTCTTGAGGCTGGCCCGGTTGCGCAGCAGCAACCAGCGACTGCGCTTCACCACTTGTCGCGCCGGTTTGTCATGCCGCAGCAGGTTGGCCTGATCCGCGCGGATACGGTCGATCACCTCGCGGCCGTAGCGCGCCACCACATGAAACAGGTCGTATACCACCTCGGCCCGCGGGCAATGGAGTTTCACCTCCGGGTCGAAGGCCGTGTTCATGTCCATCGCCATCGCCATCGCCATCGCAACTGCGGCCGAGAACGGAAAATTCAAACTGAAAAAATTAACTTCAGCATGAAATAGCTAGATATCAACAGAGCTGAGACAGCTTAAGTGTTCGCTAAAAAAACACTTATAAAACAATAATTTAAAACTCGTGTTAAAGTTGGCAGGCGGATTGCAATACCTCTTTTGCGGATATTTCAAACAAGTAAAAGAGAGTAACGATGAGCAAACCGCTAGAGGGAATTCGGGTCCTCGATCTGACTCACATGCTGTCCGGCCCCTATGCCGGAATGATCCTTGCCGACCTAGGTGCGGAAACAATCAAGGTCGAACCGCTGGCGGGTGAAGGTACCCGCGCATTGCTGGCTAAAGATCCGCGGCATTCGCTCAATGGCATGGGTGCCTACTTCCTAACGCTCAATCGCAATAAGCAGAGCGTGTGCATCGACCTCAAGAGCGAAGCCGGCCTCGAGGTGTTCTACGACCTAGTGTGCAAGGCCGACGTGGTGCTGGACAACTTCAGTGCTGGTGTTCCGCAGAAGCTGAAGATCGACTATTCCCACCTCAAGCTGATCAACCCAAAGATTATTACCTGTTCTGTGTCCGGCTTCGGCCAGGACGGCCCCAACTACCTGCGCCCTGCGTTTGACCAAGTGGTACAGGGAATTGGTGGCGGCATGTCGATCACCGGCGACAATGCCGAAAACCCGACCCGCGCAGGTATTCCAATTGGCGACTTGGGTGGCGGCATGTTCGCTGTCATGGGTGTGCTTGCAGCGCTGCAGGCGCGCCATAGCAAGGGCCATGGTCAGCACGTCGACATCAGCATGCTCGACTGCCAGATCAGCATGCTTAACTACATGGCCACCATGTACTTCCTCAGCGGTGAAAACCCTGAGCCGTTGGCCAACGGCCACTTCGTTCACGTGCCGTACAACACTTACCGCACGGCCGACGGTTTCATCATCGTCGCGGTGATCTTCGACAGCTTTTGGGACAACCTGGTCGGCCTGCTAGATGTCGAGGCGCTCAAGGATCCCAAGTACAAGACCCAGCCGGCCCGCCTGGCTGACAAGCGACTGATCGACGGCATCCTCAACGAACTTTTCGCTACCCGCGACACCGCGCACTGGGTTGCCAAGCTGTCCGCCGTGCGCGTGCCATGCGCGCCAGTCAATCGCTTCAGCGAGGCGCTGTCCGATCCGCAGGTGCGCCACCGCCGCATGGTGGTGAGTATCCCGCATCCCGAAGGCGGAAGCGTCGAGGCGCCGGGTAACCCGATCAAGCTCTCTGCCGACAACGAAGAAAGTTTCAGCGCGCCGCCGCTGCTGGGCCAGCACACCGACGCAGTGCTGCGGCGCGTGCTGGGTTACGACGAGGCGCGCGTCGCCGCGCTTAAAACGCAGCGGACGGTGGGGTGAACCATGAGCGATTTCGTCATAGTCAATGAAGTTGGCCCGCGCGACGGGCTGCAAAGCCAGGGCAAGACGCTGAGCATCCAGGAGCGTTTAACGATGATTGACGCCCTGCTTGCTGGCGGTATCCGCAGCATTGAAGTAGGCAGCTTCGTGTCGCCCAAGGCGGTGCCGCAGATGGCTGGCACCAGCGAGCTTTTCAGCTTGTTACCGATGGCTGGCGCGGTCGCCTACTCGGCACTGGTGCCAAATCTACGGGGTTACGAACTGGCGCGCGAAGCCGGTGTGCAGTCGGTGGCCGTGGTGCTCTCGGCCACCGAGACCATGAACCAACGCAACATAAACATGAGCCTCGAGCAGACCGCTACCGTCTGTGCCGAGCTGATGCAGCGAGCCCGAGAAGACGGAATCGAGGCTCGCGCCTATGTGGCTGTGGCCTTTGAATGCCCGTTTGAGGGACTGACACCACCCGCGGTGGTGGAGTCGCTTGCCATGCGCATGCTTGAAGCCGGCGCGCGCAAGGTGATCGTTGCAGACACGATTGGCGCGGCCAACCCGCATGCCGTGCGCCAAGTGCTGGAGCGGCTGGCATCGCGCAGCACTGCCGGCCAGTTATCCTGCCATTTCCACGACACCCGTGGCATGGCCCTGGCCAACGTGCTGGCCGCGCTGGACTGCGGCGTGCGCGAGTTCGACAGTTCCATCGGCGGCCTTGGTGGTTGTCCATTCTCGCCTGGTGCGACCGGTAATCTGGCCACCGAAGATCTAGTGCTGATGCTCGACGCCATGGGGCTGCGTACCGGTATCGAACCGCTGGCATTGGTCAATACGGTGCGGCGAGTGCAGGCGCTGACCAATACCCCGCTGGGCGGTCATTCATTCCGCTGGCTCGAGCGTCAGTCCGGCAAGCGCCAGGGGGTGAACCATGTTTAATCGCCTCCTTGGCCGGGCTGCCTGTTTGGCACCCTGGATGGTCATCGGCAGCTTGGCGTATGCCGCGGTGTTCATTAAACCCTCGGTAAATCCGGTACCGCTGGATCAACCGCTGCTTGAGCGCCGCGATGCCTTTTTCGATGGCGCGGTACTGGGCGAGCGGTTGTGGGTAGTCGGTCAGAACGGTGCCTTGCTCTCGAGCCTCGATGCCGGGGCGAGCTGGACGCGCGAAGAGTTGCCGGCACGAAGCAATCTGCAATCCATCGCAGTTTCCGACAAGGGGCGGCAAGTGGTGGTGGGCAACCAGGGGCGTCTGTGGACCCGGCTAGGTAGCGAACCATGGCAGAGCCAGGGCCTGGTGGTCTCCGACCTGGCGGGGAAGCTTCTGAGCATAAGTTTCATCGACGGCCATTTCTGGGCGGTCGGCGAGATGGGCGCGCTGTTTCGCGGTGATGCTGATGCCGCGCACTGGGAGGCCATGGGCGTTGGTGAAGACGTCACGTTCAACAGCATTCGTGCCGGTGTGGAAGGTGATCTGTGGATCACCGCCGAATTCGGACGCCTGCTGCGCAGCCGCGATGGTGGCGTTACCTGGAGCATTCAGGAACTGGGTAGCGAAAGCCTGCGTGCTCTGGTCTTCGACGACCACACCGGGATTGCGGTGGGCAACCAGGGACAGGCCTTCATCAGCACAGATGGTGGCGACACCTGGCAGGCCGTGAAGCGGTTCACTCGTGAGCATTTGTTCGACGTCACCGTACACCGTGGTGAGTGGCTGGCCACGGGGGATCGCGGTGCGCTGTTCCGCTCTCGGGAGCCTGCCGGTACTTGGCAGAGTTGGACTCCGAATGGGCTCGACAAGAGCTATCACAGCCGCCTGCTCGACACCGCTGACGGTGTGGTGTTGATCGGCCATCAACTCGGCTTGCTGCGCCAGGACGACCTGCGACTCTGGCCTCGGGAGCAACAACAATGAATGCAGCCATGAATTTTGCCGCGCACCTCTCACTGTGGGCGATCCGTAATCGCTTGCTGGTATGCGTGGTGGTCGGGGTGATCACCGCAGTTTTCGCTATCAGCCTAGTCAACCTGGATATCCGCACCCGTTTCAGCGACATGGTCCCCCATGACCACCCGTACGTGAAGGTGCACCAGAAGTATCAGGATAGTTTCGCCGCGAGTAATCGCGTGACCATTTTGGTCAAGGCCGAAGAGGGCGATATCTTTCGAGAGAGTGTGCTCGGTGAAGTGCGCCGGATCACCTACGACCTGCAGCAGGTCGAGGGCGTCAATCCTATGCAGATCACCTCGCTGGCGTCGAAGAAGCTCAAACGCGTCAATGCTTCCAGCGAGGGAATCGAAACCCGTCCGCTGATGTGGCCGGACCTGCCCAAGGATGTGCAGCAGATGCGCGAGCTGCGCCAGGCGGTGCTAAACAACCCGCTGGTCTATGGCCTGTATGTCGACCGTGAGCTGAGCTCGGCGCTGATCCAGGTCGATTTCTACGACCACCTAGTCGACTACTCGAAGATCTTTCCGCAGATTGAGGCCATTCTCGACGCCTCGCCGGTCAAGGATGAAGTCAGCCTGCATTTGGTCGGCGAACCGATCCTGTATGGTTGGGTGGCGCACTACCTCAGTGAGACCGTTGGCATCGCACTACTGTCGCTTGCGGCCATGCTGATTCTGCTGTTCGTCTTTAGCCGCACCTGGCGCGGCACGTTGTTGCCGCTGATGGCCGGAGTCGTCTCGGCTATCTGGGCGCTGGGAGTGGGCAGCCTGCTGGGCTACAACTTCGACCCGCTGGTGATCGTGGTGGCCTTCATCATTACGGCGCGGGCGTTCTCCCACTCGGTGCAACTGATCACTCGCTTCGATGATCTGGCGGTGGGCGAGTCCATCGAACCGCGCAAGGCCGCTGAACAGACAATGCGCGAGCTGTTCCGTCCGAGCATGCTGGGCTTGTATGCCGATGCAGGAGCGATTCTCTGCGTCATCCTTACGCCGATTCCGCTTATGCACAAAGTGGCGATCATCGGCGCGATCTGGGTGATGACCATCGCAGTGTCAGCAGTATTGCTGACGCCGGCTCTGCTGTCCTACGTCAAGCGCCCGCGAGGCTATGTGCATCCGGTCAACCTCGACGGTTTCATGCAGTTCGTCCTCAACGCTGCGAAGTGGCTGGTGCGCAGCCGTGCCCGCTACTGGGTCGCCCCGGTAACCCTGGTGTTGCTGTGCGGCTTCATGTTCGAGGCTACCCGGATCAACGTCGGCGACGCCAGCGACGGTTCGCCGATTCTCTGGCAGGACTCGTCCTTCAACCGCGACAACGCGGAGATCAACCGTCTCTATCCTGGCTCCGAGCAAATGTTCGTGGTGCTCGAAGGCAAAGAGCTGGATGCGATGAAAACCCCTGAGGTGCTCGACTGGATGCTGCGCTTCTCGCGCTATATGGAACGCCAGCCAGAAGTCGGCGGCTCCGTATCGCTGGCCGACATCGTCATCGACATTCGCCGTAACCTCTACGAGGGCAACCCGCGCTACGGCGAGCTGGGGCTCAGCCGCATGGAGAACGGCGAGTTGATCAGCTTCTATATGCAGGGCGCCGATCCGGATGACCTGACCCAGTTCGCCGACGTGCAGTTCCGTAACGCCGCTGTGACTCTGTTCTTCCGTGATCACAAGGGCGAAACCCTGCGCAAAGCGACTCACTATGCCAACGAGTTCATCCGCGACAACCCGCTAGAAGGCGCAGAGGTGAAACTGGTGGGTGGTGTGCTGGGCATCATTGCCGCGGTCAACGAGATTCTACTTGGCGACCAGATCGAGGCGACCGCGCTGGCCTTCCTGGTGGTGGTGCTGTGCTGCCTGGTGGTTTATCGCTCTTCGGTCAGCGGGATCTTCTTCATCATCCCGGTGCTCATCTCCAACGTGGTTACCTTCGCCTTCATGGCCTGGCAGGGCATCGGTATGAGCATCAGCACTTTGCCTGTGGTGGCTTTGGGCATCGGCTTGGGCGTGGATTACGCCTTCTACATCGTCGATTCCATGAAGGAGTACCTGGAGAAACACCCAGATGCCGAACCGCTCGACGCGGTACTCCAGTCGCTGGGCTCGGCAGGTCGTGGCGTGCTGCTGACGGCTTTCACTCTTGCAGCAGGAGTTTTGTTCTGGTCGTTCTCCTCCCTTCGTTTCCAGGCGGAGATGGGCATGCTGATCGGCCTCTGGCTGATGGTCTCAGCACTCACCTCACTCTTCGTCATGCCTTCGCTTGCGCTGGTGTTCAAGCCGAAATTCATATTTGAACACGGCCAGACGAAAAATGAAGTCCCAATTATTGGACGAATCCATCAACCTGAACACATCAGGAACTAAAATGAGCGCACAGAAAAATAATACGAGAGTGTGGCCGGGCAAAACGCCAATTGCCTGCGCAGTTCTGCTGGCGGGGCTAGGCGCACAGGCGGGTGCCCATGCCGAGGAGGGGTTTCTCTCCGATTGGGAGGTAAGCGGCTACTTGCGTGAGCATTTGTCCTGGAATCTGGAAAACCCTTATCTGATGGACACTGATGACTCTAACGGGTTGGTCGGTGCCAAGCGTAAGGGTAACTATCGCTACGACCTTTCTATGGCGCGTACCACCCTCAAGCTAAATCTGTTCAAAGACTTTGGTAATTCGCAGTTCAACATCTCCGGGCGTGTGGCCCGCGAAGTTGAAACCAACTACTTGAAAGATTTGCAGGAGTCAATGGACGGTAACGCCGCGTCTGACTTCTTCAGCAACCGTACCAAGTCTTCGGTCAACCTGATGGATGACGTCTACAACAGCGAAGAGATTCGCGAGTTGTGGTGGCAGAACGAGGTTACGCCCACCACCACCCTGAAGCTGGGTAAGCAGCAAGTAGTCTGGGGCGAGACCGATTTCTTCCAGTCGCTAGATGTTATTCACGGTTATGACATGCGCATCCGTTCGTTCCTCGAGCCGGAGAACGAGGATGTGCGCAAGCCACTGTGGATGGTCAACGTGATGGAGCGCTTCGACAGTGTCGACGGCACCCTGCAAATGTTGTACATCCCCGGGCGCATGAACCGTGCACGTGATCGTGGCAACAGCTTCGATCTAGAGGGTGGACGCTGGGCGAACAACCCGAACAAGGGCATCACCTTCGAGTCGGCGACCTTCGGTGCGGACGTGCCCTACAACTACGAACACAAGGCTGCCGACATGGACGACCCGTCCTATGGTCTGCGCTGGAAGGGCATGGCCGAAGAGTGGGAATACTCGCTGGGTTGGTTCCACGGCCCGTCGGTGAACCCGGTGATTAATGCCAACCCGAACAGCCCGCTAGGCGTGGGTGATGCCGCAAGCGGACGGACCTTCGTCGGCGCCTACAAGAACGACTATCGATCTGATCCAGGCTCGACGGTGGGTGAGCTGATCTTTCCGTTCGTTGATGTATTTGGGGTGACGGCGAACCGCTACCTCGAATCGGTGGACGCGGTGTTTTCCACCGAAATCTCCTACATCCCCAACTCCCCTTACAACATCGGTATCCAAGCGGGTGAGAGGGGTGGTTGCGCATTCTTTCCTGGCTTCTGCGGCATCATCGAAAAAGACGTGGTGAAAACCATGGTGCGCATGGACAAGCAACTGGCGCTGCAGAACTACCTGGGCACCAGTCGCCCCTCGTTCTTCTCGGTGCAGCTATTCAATACCTGGATCACCAACTATGACCGTGACGATGAAGTCGTCAACAGCGCAGGTTTCAGTGGTCGTACCAAAGAGTTCTCGACCATTGCCACGGCTATTTTGGCAACCAACTACGACAACGATCGAATCAATCCAAGCCTGGCAGTTGGTACTGACCTGACCTATGGCGGAAGTTTTATGGTGCCGAGCGTCGAGTTTGCCTATGGCAACAACTGGCGGGTTCGGGTCGAGGCGGATCTGTTCTTCAACGATGAGCGGCAGAAACGCGCGCTGCAGGGCTTCAACAATACCAACCTATTCGGCTATTTCGATGGCAACGACCAACTGGCTGTCCGCGTGACCTACCAGTTCTGATCCTGGAGATAACAACAATGACATCTTTCAAGAATCACTTTGTCGCTTCTCTCGCGCTGACCTTTTCGGTCACGCTGGCGGCTCAGGCCGCCGAGCTGACGCCTGGCACGCGGATCGATGCAAGCAACCTCGTCCAGCACATGGGCGACACCTTCGAGGGCCATGGCGTCGGCGACCTGCTCACCGAGCGCATGCAGATCCTGATCAAGGACGAAGGCCTGGCCATCACCCTCAAGCCCTCCGAGCCGATCACCCTGGGCAAGGACTACATGGCCGCGACCAAGGCCAATGAAGGCAAGGCGGTGTACAACCGTGACACCCGTCAGGTCGATGGCTGGGTGGCGGGCATCCCGTTCCCCAACGTCAGCCAGGACGACCCGGACGCGGCCGCCAAGCTGATCTGGAACCATCACTACGCCCAGCCAACCAAGAACCTGCAGGACTACCCGAGTTTCGGTTACCTGTTCCTCAACGACAAGGTCGGCCTGGAGCGTCGTCAGGAGTGGGCGTTCAAGCGTTATTACATGAAGGGCCGCTTGGGCACCGCGCAGACCGTTGAGGGTGACGGCAGCATTTTGACCAAGACTTTACTGTACGCGACCTACCCCAACGATATTCGCGGCCTAGGTTTGTTCACCGTGCGTTACGACTCGCCCAAGTTGGAAGACTCCTGGGCCTATGTGAAGTCGGTGCGGCGTACCCGTCGGCTGTCCGGTGGTACCTGGATGGACCCGATCGGCGGCACCGACCAGCTCAGTGACGACATCGAGATTTTCAACGCCCACCCGAGCTGGTACCCGGACTACAAACTCCTGGGCAAGCGCTGGATTCTCGCCGTGGCCAACTCCCAAGGCGAAACATGGAACCAGAGTGCCAGCGGCAATGCCGAGTTCCCGGTCATCGACCTGGACAACGCGCCGCACTGGAACCCCAAGGCCGAATGGGAGCCGCGTGAAGTCTGGGTGCTGGAGGCCACCACCCCGCCGGAGCACCCGTACAGCAAGAAAGTGATGTACATGGACACCCAGTTTCCGCGCTTCTATCAGGCCGAAGCCTATGATCGCAAAGGGCAGTTCTGGAAGTGGATGAACTATCACCTCAAGACCATCAAGACCGAGGATGGCGACGTGGGGATCGTGTCCGCGGCCGGCTTCACCATCGACTACCAGCGCCGTCACGGTACGGTATTCGTACTCGGTGGCCCGCGCCTGAACACGCCCGGAGTCACTGCTGACGATGTCAACCTGCGCGAACTCGAAAAAGCCGCGCGTTAAGCCGAACCAGCCGGGGCCCCGATGCGCCCCGGCCCAAGATGCACAACAAAGCCAAGAAAGTGCTTGGAGGCAACATGAGTTTTCGTTTGGGTGTTGATGTAGGCGGAACCTTTACCGACCTGCTCCTGATCAACGATGTGACGGGTTACAGCTATACCGCCAAGGTGCCTTCCACGCCGCACAATCCCTCCATTGCCGTGCTCAATGGGATAGAGAAGATCTGTCAGACCTCGGGTGTCGATCCGTCCGAGATTCGCTCCGTGATGCATGGCACCACGGTAGCGACCAACGCCATCCTGACCCGCCGCGGCGCCAAGGTCGGCCTGGTGACCACCAAGGGCTACAAGCAGGTACTGCATATCGCCCGCTCTTTCGTCCCCGGCGGCCTGGGCGGCTGGGTGACCTTCAACAAGGGCGAACTGCTCGCCCCGCTGGAACTGACCGTCGAAGCCGACGAGCGTATCGACCCCCATGGCGCGGTGGTACGCGAATTGGACCGCAAGGCGATCCGCGCCGATCTGCTGCGTCTCAAGCAGGCCGGCATCGAGGCGCTGACCATCAGCCTGGTCAACGCCTACGCCAGCGGCGCCCACGAACAGGCCATCCACGAAATCGCCCGTGACGTGATGCCCGGCGTGCCGGTTTCGCTGTCCTCGGAAGTGGTGCCGGAGATGCAGGAGTACGAGCGCACCGAAACCACCGTAGTCAATAGCTACGTACGTCCGGAAGTGGCCAACTATCTGGAGCACCTGCAGAGCGAGCTGTGCAGCCGCCTGCGCCCGGACGTGCAACTGTCCATCCTGCGCTCCGACGGAGGTCTGGCCACCAGTCAGTCGGCGGCCAGCACGCCGGTCAACCTGCTGCTCTCCGGCCCGGCAGGCGGCGTAGCTGGGGCAATCTGGTTCTGCTCCCGTGGCGGCTTCAGCAAGGTGCTGACCTTTGACGTGGGCGGCACATCCACCGACGTGGCGCTGATCGACAACAACCATGCGCGCATTCGCCGCGAAACCCGCGTGGGCGATGTGGCGGTACGTGCACCTTCGGTCGACGTGCGCACCATCGGTGCCGGCGGCGGTTCCATGGCCGCGGTGCCCGAACTGACCCGCGCCCTGCGCGTCGGCCCGGAAAGCGCCGGCGCCGTGCCCGGTCCGGCGGCCTACAACAAGGGCGGCACCGTGGCTACCGTGACCGATGCCAACGTCGTGCTGGGTTATCTGCCAGCCGAGCAGAAGCTCGGCGGCGACTTCCAGGTGCGCAAGGATCTGGCGACCGCCGCCGTGCAGGTCACTGCTGATGCCATGGGCGTATCGCTGTTCGAGGCCGCCGAAGGCATCGTGCGCATCGCCAACGAACACATGTTCGGCGCACTGCGTCTGATCAGCGTCGAGCAGGGTTACGATCCGCGTGACTTCGCTCTGTGCGGCTTCGGTGGGGCCGGCCCGCTGCACGCCAACGCCCTAGGCATCTTGATGAATGCCTGGCCGGTGATCATCCCGCCGGGCCCGGGGGTGCTCTGCGCCTACGGTGATGCCACCACCCGCGTCAAGGACGAGGCCTCGCGCTCGCTGGTGCGGCGAGTCAACGACATGAGCGTCGACGAAGTCGTGCAGATTCTCCAGCAGCTTGGCGACAGCGTGCGCAGCTCGCTGGCCGCACAGAGCATCCCGGCCGAGGTACAGCAACTGACCTGGCAGGCCGACGTGCGCTACCAGGGCCAGGCGCTGCTGCTGACCCTTGACATCGATCCGGATGAACTGGCCCGCGTCGGCATGCAGGCCATCACTGCAGCCTTCGATGCCGAGCACGAACAGCTGTTCACCTTCGCCCTCAACGAAGCCCATGAGCTGGTCAACCTGCGCGCCATCGCCCGCGCGCCGCGCCCGGAAATCACCGAGCGTGCCTTCGAGAGCGCCGCCAGCAGCCTCGCAGAGGCGCAGGTCGGCCAGAGCCCGGTGCACTACGCCGGCCAGGACTACCGTGCAGCGCTGTATGCGCGCGGCAAGCTGAGTCCGGGCCTGGTCGTGCCGGGGCCGGCCATCGTCATGGAGATGGACTCCACCACCCTCGTTCTTCCGGGTTACGAAGCGGCCGTAGACCGCGTCGGCAATCTGTTGATCCGCCCGCTGGGCCATCAGGAGTAAGCGTCATGGTTGCGCGTATCAAACAAGAAAACAGCAATCCGTTCCAGCGTGTCGAGGTCGACGGCATCACCATCGACATCGTCGAGAATGCCCTGGGAAACGCCCGTAACGAAATGGACGCGGTGCTCTTCCGTACCGCCATGAGTCCGGGCATCCGCGAGCAGGGCGACGCCTTCCCGATGATCGCCACTTGCGACGGCAAGATGATCGTCGGCCAGTTTGGCTCCTTCATCACAGGCTTCCTGCGCAGCTACGACGGCGAGATCGAGGAAGGCGACGTGTTCCTCACCAACGACCCCTACCTGTGCAGCGGCGCGGTTAGCCACCTGCCGGACTGGCTGGTATTGATGCCGATATTCAAGGACGGCCGGGTGATCAACTACGCCGCCATGTTCGGCCACATGTCCGACGTAGGCGGTAAGGTGCCGGGTAGCCTGCCGACCAACGCCAGCTCGATCTGGGAAGAAGGCATCCGCATCCCGCCGGTGAAGCTGTATCGCCGTGGCGAGATGAACAGCGACATGCTCGACGTCATCCTGCACAACGTGCGCATGCCGCGCTGGAACCGTTCCGACCTCAACGCCATCGTTGCCGCCTGCCGTACCGCCGGCAAACGTTGCGTCGAACTGGCCGAGCGCTTCGGTGACGACGTGTTCTACAGCGCCCAACAGGAAATGCTCGAGCGCACCCACCGGGCGATGAAGGAAGTAATCAGCCGTGTGGTTCCCGAGCACCGGCAGGAGTTCGAGGACTACATCTGCGACGATGGCGCCGGTCTCGGTCCCTACACCTTGCGTTGCGCCCTGTGGCGCGAGGGTGACAAGGCAATCTTCGACTTCGAAGGCACCGACCCGCAGGCGCCGTCGTCGGTCAACTTCTACGTCAACGAAGAGATGTTCAAGATATTCTTCGGCGCGCTGACCATCAGCCTATTCGACCCGGCGATCCTGCTCAACGACGGCTTCTACGACCTAGTCGAAGTGCGCATTCCGCAGGGCTCAATTCTCAAGCCGAACTTCCCGGCCGCACTGTCCTGCAGGACCCACCTGCTGGGCCGTATCTTCGACATGATGGGTGGACTGCTCGGCCAGAGTACGCCGCAGGCGATGAACGCCGCCGGCTTCTCCGACTCGCCGCACTTCATGTATTCGGGTTACGACCAGCAAGGTGAGTGGTTCCAGCTGTTCCAGATTGGCTTCGGCGGCATTCCGGGACGGCCGGTGGGCGACGGCCCGGACGGCCACTCGCTGTGGCCGGGCTTCACCAACGTGCCCAACGAGTTCGTCGAGGCGTACTTCCCGCTGCGCATCGAAACCTACGAGACCCTCGCCGACTCCGGCGGCGCCGGCCTGCATCGTGGCGGCAACGGCCTGCGCGTGGCGTACCGACTGCTGGTCGATGGCGAAGTCTCGATCCACGATGACCGCTGGCTGACCTATCCCTGGGGCGTCAACGGCGGCGCACCGGGAGCACGCAGCCGCAAGGAACTGATCCGTGCCGACGGCACGCGGCAGATGCTGCCGGCCAAGTGCGACAACATCCAGGTCAAGGCGGGCGATCTAGTTTTGTTCGATACCTGGGGCGGCGGCGGCTGGGGCGACCCGCTACAACGCGACCCGACGAAGATCCTCAGCGATATTCACAAGGGCCTGGTCAGTGTCGAAGGCGCTCGCCGGTACGGCGTGGTCATCACCGATGGTTTGGTGGATGACGTGGCGACCTGTGCCCTGCGTGAAGTAATGGCTGCCGAGCGTTGCGAAATCCAGCTGTTCGATCGTGGCGGCACCCTGGACGAGCTCAAGGCGCGTTGCCTGGCCGAAACGGGCCTGCCGGCACCGACTACGCCGTCCTGGGCTTGAGGAATCGCCATGGCTCTGGTTTCACACTCTCTGTCCCCGGCCCAGCGCTATGCGCTGGTGCTGGTGGACCTCTCAGTCGGTTTCACCGACCCGACGAAAAGCCCACTGGCCAGTGAATGTCCAGCGATAATCGAGGCCAACCGTAAGCTGCTGGAGGCATTTCGCCGCTGCGGCTGGCCAGTGATCTTCACCACGGTGGCTTATGACAACCCGTCGCAGGCGCGGGTCTTCCGCGAAAAGATCCCGGCACTTAACGTGCTGTCAGCGGGCTCGGAACTGGTCGGGATCGACCCCCGCTTGGCCCCGCTGGAAGGCGAACCGGTGCTGGTGAAACATTGGGCCAGTGCGTTTTTCGGCACTGACCTGGCTCAGCGCCTGCTGGATGCCGGTGCCGATGGAGTAATGGTGACAGGACTGACCACTAGTGGCTGCGTGCGGGCGACCGCACTGGATGCCTTGCAGCACGAGTTCCGTGTGATCTTGCCCGAGCAGGCGGTAGGGGATCGCGATGCAGAGGCGCATCGGGCCAACCTGCGTGACCTGCAGATCAAGTATGCCGATGTGCGCGATCTGGAGGATTGTCTTGCGCTACTGGGCTAGTGCACTGGTGCTGGTTGCCGTCGCCGGATGCTCGACGAAAGCCCCGCACCGCGGGCCGTCGCCAGCAGTGGACGTGGCCGGCGGCGACCTTTGCGAAGTATTCGTCGCGGCGTGGGTCGGTCATTTCCAGGCCAAAGTGGCAAGGCTTGATGGCCAGCAGGTGGCCTCCTTCGACCAAGTGTTGCGGCAGGCTCGCCAGGCGCTCAACGATGCCGGACAGAATGAAGCCGCATGTCGCCGGCCGTTCTGCATCGTGCAGCCGAGAGCGGGTGGCCGACTGGACAGTTATTGCGGCTACCGAATCGCGGATCCAGGTGGCAGCGAGTTGTACCGCTGGATGCCCTGGGCACCCGCCAAGCGTTGACAGAAAAAGAGCAGCAATTCATTTGCCGAGGTAACTACTGTGGGAGCACAAACGCTCTACGACAAGCTCTGGGATCGTCATCGGATCGAAGATCTGGCCGATGGATCCACACTGCTTTATATCGACCGCCACCTGCTGCACGAAGTGACATCGCCGCAGGCCTTCTCCAATTTGCGTCTAGCCCAGAGGAAGCCCTGGCGCGTGGACACCAGTTTGGCGACACCCGATCACAACGTGCCGACCATAAACCGCGAACAGGGCCTGGGCGGTATCAGCGATCGTATCGCCCGACAGCAGATCGCTGTGCTGGAAAGTAACAGTAGCGAGTTTGGCATCCCGCTGTTCGCGCTCGACGACATGCGCCAGGGCATCGTCCATGTGGTCGGTCCCGAACAGGGACTGACCTTGCCGGGCATGACCTTGGTGTGTGGAGACTCGCACACTGCGACCCACGGCGCACTGGCAGCCCTGGCCCATGGTATCGGCAGTAGTGAGGTCGAGCATGTTTTGGCGACCCAGACGTTACGCAGCCGCAAGCTGAAGAACTATCGCATTCGTGTCGAAGGGCAACTTGCACTGGGCGTTACCGCCAAGGATCTGGCCCTGCACATCATTGGGTTGATCGGCAGCGCCGGTGGCAGCGGGCATGCAATTGAGTTCTGCGGTCCTGCGATCGAGTCGATGTCGATGGAAGCGCGCATGACTCTGTGCAACATGAGCATCGAGGCAGGCGCGCGCGTAGGCCTGATTGCATATGACCAGATCACAGAACAGTACGTGCGTGGCCGCCCGCTGGCGCCGACGGCGGAACATTGGGAAGCGGCCGTCTCCTACTGGCGGGAAACGCTGCACTCGGATAGTAACGCGCAGTTTGACCAGGAGCTACTAGTCCAGGCTGACGACATTCTTCCGCAGGTAACCTGGGGCACCTCGCCGGAAATGGTTATGTCGATTAATGGCCACGTCCCGACTCTGGGCATGGCGCGGGATGCGTTGCAGCGTATGGATTGGGAGCGTGCGCTGACATACATGGACCTGCGGCCGGGCCAGTCGCTGGTCGGTGTGGCGGTGGACCGCATCTTCATTGGTTCCTGCACCAATGGCCGCATCGAGGACCTACGCGCAGCGGCCGAAGTGTTGCGGGGTCGTCGCGTGCACGACCGTATTCGCCAGGCGCTGGTGGTACCGGGCTCCGGCCTCGTTCGCCTGCAGGCCGAGCGTGAAGGGCTAGACCGTGTCTTCAAGGCAGCCGGTTTCGAGTGGCGCTCCCCTGGCTGTTCCATGTGCCTGGGGATGAACGCTGATCGGCTGAATCCCGGTGAGCGTTGCGCGGCGACCTCCAACCGCAATTTTGAAGGTCGCCAGGGCAAGGGCGGGCGCACCCACCTTATGTCGCCCGCCATGGCCGCCGCGGCTGCCGTGGCGGGTGAACTGACTGACTTCAGGAACCTATGAACATGCAGCCGCTGATCATTCACCAGGGCATCATCATTCCGTTGAACCGGGCCAACATAGACACCGACATGTTGCTGCCCAAGCAGTACCTCAAGAGCCTCGAGGCCTCGGGGTTCGGTGGTTTCCTGTTTGATGACGAGCGTTACCTCGACCCCGGGGAAATTGACACGTCGCTGGACAAGCGCCGCGAGAACCCGAACTTCATCCTCAACCAGTCGCCCTATCGCCAGGGCAGCGTGGTGTTGGCTCAGGCCAACTTCGGCTGCGGTTCCAGCCGTGAGCACGCAGTTTGGGCATTGCGCGATTTCGGCTTGCGGGTGGTCATCGCCCCTAGTTTCGGCGATATCTTCCGCAACAATTGTTTCAACAACGGCGTGCTGCCTATGGTGCTGGAGCAGGGTGTGGTGGACGAGCTTTTCGTTCAGACCGAGGCGCAGCCTGGGCTGCAGGCCAAGGTTGATGTCGAGCGGCGCTTACTTTCAATTGGGGATGGAGTATGGTCCTTCGAACTCGATGAAGGACGCCGTCAGCGCTTGCTAAACGGCCTCGATGAGGTGGGCGAGAGCCTGCACTTCGGGCCGCAGATCAGCGCGTACGAGGAGCGCCGCCGGGTCAGTGAGCCCTGGCTTTTTCGTAGCTGAGCGATTGCTCCCCGCTCCTGATTTCTAGTTCGCAAGCAGGTTTCAGATTCCGTGCAACAAAAAGGGGTTAGCAATCCGTGGAATTCGCCAACGCAGAACCCGACCAGGTCAGGATTTGTCTGATCGGCAACTCGAAATTGAGCCAGGTAGTGCACAGCCTGATTCCAGAGTTCGAATCGCTGGCTAGCATCACCATAATCGACAACATCTTCAATGATGCGGTCAAGGCGGCCCGTGACCTGATTGATCAGCAACAAGTTGATATCTTTATCAGCGCCGGGGCCAACGCCTTCTACCTGCAGGACACGTTGCCGATCCCGGTGCTGGCGCTAAAGGTGGAGCAGACAGACCTGATCCAGGCGGTGCTCACCGCACGACGCATCTCCTCGAAGATCCTGCTGCTCAGCTACGAGCGGCAGGAATTCAATGTCGAACTGCTCAGCCTGTTCGACGGGATCAAGCTAACTCACCACACATACAGTACCGCCGAGCACGCCAAGGAAATCTTCCACAGCGTGCGCGGTGAGGGCTTTGGCGTGGTCATCGGATCCAGCTACGCCTGCGACTTGGCCGAGCACGCAGGGTTGCAGTCGGTTCTGCTGTACTCGCGCGAGTCGTGCCGCAACCTGCTTCGCAAGGCAATTCGCCAAGCCGGTCAACACAAGCGTGAGCAACAGCAGATGGCTATCGGTCAATTCCTTCTGGAACAGAATCAGCAACCGCAGATCCTGACCAACCGCAGCGGCGGGGTGGTTGCGTGGAACGCGGCGGCCAGCACGCTGATTCCCACCATCAGTCGGCGTCGGCGCCTGGATGGTGTGCTCGACAGCAAGATGCTTGGTGCTCTGAGCCTCCGGGCCGAAGGCCTGTTGCTAGGCGACCGTTTGTGCAGTCTGAATAAGCAGCCATTTGAACTCGACGGCGAGCCTGTCGGTTTCCTCTATAGCTTTCAACTGAGCCCGCTGGCAGTACCGCAGGACGACGGCCGGCGCCTGGTGTTCCAGTCCAGCCGTATGGCAGAAGTTCAGAACCAGCTGATCGTATACGGCGCGACGCCTGGCACTGTGCTGATCCGCGGCGAAACTGGCACTGGTAAGGAGCTGGCGGCGCGTCAGGTGCACGCCGCCAGCGCCAACTCTAATGGGCCGTTCGTAGCGATCAACTGCGCGGCGATCCCGGCTGAGCTTTTCGAATCGGAACTGTTCGGTTACGCGGATGGTGCTTTCACCAGCGCGAAGAGCGGCGGCAAGTCCGGTCTGCTCGAGAACGCCAACGACGGCACCTTCTTCATGGACGAAATCAATTCGTTACCCCTGCCACAGCAGGCCAAGCTGCTGCGCGTATTGCAGGAGCGCGAGGTGAGCCCGGTAGGCGCGCGCCGGCCAATCTCGCTGAACATCAAGTTCGTCGCGGCCTGCAACGTCGACCTGATGGACGAAGTCCGTGCCGGGCGCTTCCGCGAAGACCTGTACTACCGCATCAGCACCTTTGCCGTGCACATCCCGCCGTTACGCGAGCGGGTCGAAGACATTCCGCTGCTTACCAGCTACCTGATGCGCCGCGAAGGCCTGCGCTATGCCCTCGAGGTGGAGCCGGACGCGCTGATCAAGGGTGTAACAACGGTGTTTCGTCGTTATCACTGGCCAGGCAACGTGCGCCAACTGGAGAACGTCGTGGAAAGGCTAATCGTCTCGCAGCGCCTCTACGGCAGTTGGGAGGCGTTGGTCGACGCGTTGCCACGGGTGGTGCCAGAGCTCTATGCACCGCTTGGCGAAGGAGAGAAATGTGGACATCTGCATCACGTAGAGCAGGAGGAAATCGTCAAGGCACTGCAAGTGTTCGGCGGCAACAAGAGCATGGCCGCAGAGTACTTAGGCATCAGCCAGACCACATTGTGGCGCCGCCTCAAGCGCCTGCAGAGTGGGGAGGGTCAAGCATGAAAGCCTGGCAGGCAACGCCGCCGTTCGGGTTCGATGCGCTACGGCTAATCGACTTGCCGCGGCCCACGCCCGGCCCGCGGCAAGTACTGATCAAGGTGCAGGCTGCTGCGCTGAATTACCGTGACCTAGAGATGGCGACTGGCACCTACCAGGGCCAGCCACAACAGGCGTTCACCTTGCTCTCCGATGGTGCCGGTCAAGTGGTCGAGGTAGGGGCGGCGGTCACGCGCTTCTCGCCGGGCGAGAGGGTGATCGGCTGTTTCTGGCAGGGCTGGGAGGCTGGCCGACTGAGCGACAGTGCTGCACTGCCGCTTGGCGGCCCGCTCGACGGAATGCTCAGCGAGTATGTGCTGCTCGATGAGCGGGGAGTGGTGCCTTGCCCGGCGCATTTGTCCATGGAAGAGGCCGCCACCTTGCCCTGTGCCGCATTGACGGCCTGGCAGGCACTTGTAGTCGAGGGCCAATTGAAGGCCGGCGACTGGGTGCTGCTGCAAGGCACAGGTGGAGTGTCATTGTTTGCCTTTCAGTTCGCGTTGCTGCATGGCGCGCGGGTGATCGTCAGCTCCAGCCAGGACGACAGGCTAAAGCGTTTGGCAAAGCTGGGGGCGACCGGGCTGATTAACTACCGCAGTACGGCCATTTGGCATGAGCAGGTCATGGCCATTACCGACGGCTATGGCGTCGACCATGTACTCGAGGTGGGTGGCCCGCGCAGCTTTACGCAGTCGTTGCAGTCTCTGCATCCCAGTGGGCAGGTCAATGTGATCGGCTATTTGGGCGGTCACCAGGGCGAGATTAACCCGCTGCTGATCCTGCAACGTAATGCCCGAGTACGCGGTATCTCGGTTGGGCCGCGCCAGTCGTTCGAATCGATGAACCATGCCATCGAGGCCAGTGGCTTGCGGCCGATGATCGATAGTATGCATGACTGGCTCAAGCTGCCAGGCGCCTTAGCTCATCTGCAGTCGGGGCGACACTTTGGCAAGGTGGTGCTGCGGATCACTGCCGACTGAGCACATCGTCCGGGCAACGCCACTCATAAGGAGAGCGTCATGAGGCAGCCTGCAACTGCAATGCAGCGGGTATGGGCCGATCCGAAATCCTTCGAGCCTTTGCCCTGTAACAGGCGATTGCTGCGGGGGCTGGCTGTTCATTTCGGGCCAGGCTTTCATGGACGCCAAGGTGTGGTGGTCGGGTCAAGCGATTTCTTGCGGCAAACCGAGTGCGGCTTTTGCAAGCTTGAACAGATGCTCCTGCCCGGAGGCTCTAGCCGGGATGACGTGACTAAAGTCACGCTGTCAATCACCGACATGCGTTATTTCCTCAAGGTGGTGACGCTGCAATAACGTTTCTTCCGCCCGCCCTATCCGGCGGACAGTATCGTCGAGGTTAAGGCACTGGCGCTTCCCGACGTGATGTTCGAAATCGAGGCTATGTCTTTTATCATTTCGCGCGCGATATGCGTGAACCACTATGAGTAGTTTGCTATGCCTGAATTCAATGCCCCCCTGCGCGACCTGCATTTCGTCCTTCATGAAGTCTTCCAGGCCCCCAGCCTTTGGGCGCGCCTGCCGGTCCTGGCGGAGGCCGTGGATGCCGAAACCGCCAGCGCGATTCTCGAGGAAGCCGCCAAGGTCACCGGCCAGCTGATCGCCCCGCTCAACCGCACGGGCGACGAAGAAGGGGCGCGCTGGCAGGATGGCCAGGTCACTACGCCGAGCGGTTTCAGGGAGGCCTACGCGACCTACATCAACGGAGGCTGGGTCGGCCTGTCGGGCAACCCGCAGTACGGCGGAATGGGCATGCCGAAAATGCTCGCCGTGCAGTTCGAGGAGATGCTCTACGCCGCCAATTCCAGCTTCGCGCTCTACTCGGCGCTGAGCGCCGGT
Organism: Pseudomonas benzenivorans; assembly: GCF_024397895.1. Taxonomy (NCBI): domain Bacteria; kingdom Pseudomonadati; phylum Pseudomonadota; class Gammaproteobacteria; order Pseudomonadales; family Pseudomonadaceae; genus Pseudomonas; species Pseudomonas benzenivorans. Next base: position 1,337,308 of record NZ_CP073346.1, on the reverse strand, counting down.
GCCTGTCTGGCGATCGATGCCCATGCCAGCGAGGAACTGAAAAGCACCTTCCTGCCACCGATGTACGCGGGCCGCTGGGCCGGTTCCATGTGCTTAACCGAAGCCCATGCCGGTACCGATCTGGGCCTGATCCGCACCCGCGCCGAACCCCAGGCCGACGGCAGCTACCGCATCAGCGGCAGCAAGATCTTCATCACCGGCGGCGAACAGGACCTGACCGAGAACATCATCCATCTGGTGCTGGCCAAATTGCCGGATGCGCCGTCTGGCCCCAAAGGCATCTCGCTGTTCCTGGTGCCCAAGAAACTGGTCAACGCCGATGGCAGCCTGGGTGCAAGCAACGCCGTGAGTTGCGGCTCGATCGAGCACAAGATGGGCATCAAAGCGTCCAGCACCTGCGTGATGAATTTCGACGGTGCCAGCGGCTACCTGGTCGGTGAGGCCAACCGGGGGCTGGCAGCGATGTTCACGATGATGAACTACGAGCGCCTGTCGATCGGCCTACAGGGCATCGGCTGCGCCGAAGCCTCCTACCAGAACGCCGTGAGTTACGCTCGCGAGCGCCTGCAAAGCCGCGCACCGGGCGGCCCACAGGAACCGGACAAGAGCGCCGACCCGATCATCGTGCACCCCGACGTGCGTCGCATGTTGCTCAGCATGAAGGCCATGACCGAGGGCGGGCGCGCCTTCGCCAGCTACGTTGGGCAACAACTCGACCTGAGCAAGTTTGCCGAAGACGCCGAGGAGAAACGCAACGCCGAGGCCCTGGTCGCCCTGCTGACGCCGGTGGCCAAGGCGTTCTTTACCGATACAGGGCTCGATAGTTGCGTGCACGGCCAGCAGGTGTTCGGCGGCCACGGCTACATCCGCGAGTGGGGCCAGGAACAACTGGTGCGCGACGTGCGCATTGCGCAGATCTACGAAGGCACCAACGGCATCCAGGCCCTCGACCTACTCGGGCGCAAGGTGCTGGGAAATGGCGGGACCACGCTGCGTCTGTTCACCGGAGAAATCCGCGCCTTTGCCGCCCCGGCCGAAACACCGTACCGCAACGATCTTCTAGCAGCGACCGAGCGCCTGGAGGCTGTCAGCGATTGGCTGATGGATCAGGCCAAGGACAACCCCACCGAAGTCGGAGCCGCCTCGGTTGAATACCTGCATCTACTTGGCTATGTCGCCTATGCCTACATGTGGGCACGGATGGCGGCTGTCGCACAGGCCAAAGCCGAGGCAGACGACTTCTACACCGCGAAACTAGCGACTGCAGCCTTCTACTTCTCACGCCTGTTGCCGCGCACCCTGGGCCTGGAAGCCTGTATCCGCGCCGGCAGCGCCCCACTGTTCGGCCTGAGCGCCGAGCAGTTCTGACGATTGAGCGTTGCGCGGAGTGCTGCACCTAGGCTCCGCGCTTTTTTATACCGGTCGCAGCTGGATCCGCTGTTGATTTGCATCCGCGATGTCCTCAACCAGGGCTTTGAGGCAATGCAGAAACGTACCGAAAGAAATGCGAGCACAGCGCAGTGAATCAACGCGCTATGACTCAGCACACCAGCTAACGCCAACAACAGTCCCTGTGTCCCACGAATCAGGTCCGGGTAACCCCTGCCCCAGGAGTTTTCATGCATGAAGTTGTGATCGTAGCGGCCAACCGCACCGCTATCGGTAGTTTTCAAGGCGCGCTTAGCCGTATTCCCGCAGTCGAACTGGGGGCGACGGTCATTCGGGGGCTACTCGCGCAAAGTGGCATTGCGGGGGAACTGGTCGATGAAGTCATTCTCGGCCAGGTCCTCACCGCTGGTGCCGGCCAGAATCCGGCACGACAGGCAGCACTCAAGGCTGGACTGCCTCATACGGTGCCGGCACTGACACTCAACAAGGTCTGCGGCTCAGGCCTAAAAGCGGTGATTCTCGGCGCCCAGGCAATTCGCTGCGGGGATGCCGAAATCATCATCGCAGGTGGCCAGGAAAACATGAGCCTGGCGCCCTATGTTGTCGAACAGGCGCGCTCGGGCCTGCGAATGGGTCACGGCAAGCTGGTAGACAGCTTGATCGAAGATGGCCTGTGGGATGCCTTCAACCACTACCACATGGGAATCACCGCCGAGAACCTGGCCGAGCAGTACGGACTGTCGCGTGATGAACAGGACGCCTTCGCCGCCCTTTCACAGCAGCGCGCCTGTGAAGCTATCGAGTGCGGACGCTTCGAGGCCGAGATCATCCCTGTGCAAATACCGCTGCGCAATGCCCCCCCCATTGAATTCAGCGTCGACGAGCAACCACGCCAGGGCACGACCGCACAGACCCTGGCCAAATTGCGGCCAGCCTTCAAAGCCGACGGCAGTGTGACCGCCGGCAATGCGTCGACACTTAATGACGGGGCCGCCGCCGTATTGCTGATGAGCGCGGAGAAAGCCGCGAGCCTGGGCTTGCCAGTGCTGGCACGCATAAAAGCCAGCGCCAGCGCCGGCGTGGACCCGGCAATCATGGGCATAGGCCCGGTTTTCGCGACCTGCAAAGCACTGGACAAAGCCGGCTGGAGCCTCGCACAACTGGACCTGATCGAAGCCAACGAAGCATTCGCAGCCCAGGCACTCGCGGTCAGCCGCGAGCTCGATCTGGACTATCGCAAGGTCAACGTCAACGGCGGCGCCATCGCACTTGGTCATCCGATCGGCGCTTCGGGTTGTCGGGTGCTGGTTAGCCTGGTTCATGAAATGGTCCGTCGCGACGCCAAGAAAGGCCTGGCCACCTTGTGCATCGGTGGAGGACAAGGCGTGGCCCTGGCCATTGAACGTGCTTGAGCAACTGCTTGCCTGCCGGTGCAGCGCCTGCTCTCGGGGCCGGCCTGACCAAGCCCCTACTTCTTGATCGAGGCCCAGAAATGCGAACTCTTACCTCTTTGGTAGGCAACAGTCAGAAGCTTGATGGTGGCGCCATGTTCGGCAATGCGCCCAAGTCCCTTTGGCAGCGCTGGATGCCGGCGGACGAGCAAAACCGTATTCGAACTTAGTTGCAGTGCGCTGTTGGCGAAGGAGGATGTACGCAACATCCTGATCGAGACCGGCATCGGCACATTCTTCTCTCCCGGAACCCAAGGCGCGCTGCGGTGTGCAGGAGGAGCAACATATCTGACTCAGGAAAGATTGCTGATCTTTTGCATCAGCACTTATGGATTATAGCAATCGGGTTCCAGTGACAGAGGCGCTAAGTCCTACCACATACAGGCATACGGTAGGGTATATCCGGCGCGTCAAAACGGGTCACCCTCCAATTGCAGTTGTATTTTTCCTGGAACGAACCGGCCTTGAGCGCCTGCTTCAGCGTTTAGTGAAATGAGTTTGTTGAACGCTGCGCACCGCAGGCGCGCCTAGGCGGACGGATCGAAGTGCTTTGAGGCTGCGGGAGTCTATAAGCCTCAAACACCTGCATTGAACTTATTCGTGGTTTTCGGTCATCCAAGTCGCGAACCGTCCTTGGCTCTTCTCAGTTGTCCCTACAAGCTCCCCAGCTCGCCCGATATGCTGTCGCGAGTAGCTAACAGCGACTTCAGAAACTGCTCCTGGGCGAAGGGGGTAGTCATCACGGCATCCGGTCCGGAAAGGTTGATCGCTGCAACGACCTGTCCCTGATGGTCGTAGATCGCGGTCGCGATGGCCGTGGAGTAGTCGGAGCGGTGCACTACCTGGCCTTGTTCTCGATCCCGGGCGATGAGCTGCTGCAGTTCCGGCAGGGTGCGCGGGGCTGGCAGCGGATAATCGTCGAGGCGGACGTTGTGATAGAGCTGGGCCAGTTCGAGCTCGTCCAGTCCGGTGAGCAGCATTCGGCCCATGGCCGTGCTGTGGCAGGGCAGCCGCGTACCGACCGGGATATTCACGGTCAGTCGCTGAGGAGCCAAGGCCCGGTACAGGTAGAGGCTGTCCGTCTGGTCGCGAATGCTCAGGTGACATGATAGGGATGTGCGATCGCGCAGGGCGTTCAGGTGGGGCATCGACACTTCGACGATGTCGCGGCTGGCCAGATAGCTGAAGCCGTCCGAAATTACCCGGGTACCCAGCTCGAAGGCGTTGCGCCCGACTCGGCGCAAGTAGCCCATGTCGACCAGTGTCTGCACGATTCGGTACACCGCCGAGCTACTCACCCCAAGGCGCTCGGCCATGTCGCTCATGCTGAGGATGCGCTCCCGGGCGCTGAACATGCCAAGGATGCTCAGGCCGCGCTGCAAGGCGGGTACGCGGTAATCGGTCTCGCGTTCCATCTCTTCGATGTCGTTCATCTGTGCACCATGGCAAGACGGCACCTGCCAGGCAGGTGCCGTTGCCTGTTCAGTCCAGCAGGGCGTCGACGCCGACCGGAGCTCCGCCGAACTCCTGCATGGCATCGAGCATGGCGTCCCAGAAGTAGTTGACCGAAGCCCGGTCACAGAGGATCTGGAAGCTCGGCAGGTCACCGGCACTCTGGTTGATGACGATGACGTTGATCCGCGCTGCCGAAGTCTGTGCCACCGCACCCATCGGGAAGGCCTTTGGCCGCAGGTCGACGCCACAGAGCTTGGCCATGACTTCGGCGATGTATTGCCCAGTCAGTTGCAGCCAGGCATGGCTGTCCTGGCGCGGCAGCAGGTAGTTGGCGCTGTCCCCGAGGCGCCAGTCGGCTTCTAGCGCCGCAATCCGCGCGCCGACATCGTGCAGGCTGCCGAGCAGCAGATATTCGGTCTGCGACAGGCGCGCGATCAGGCTGCTGTCGGCTTGGGTCAGGGACTGGTTCGCTGCATCCGGCAACTGGAAGTCGCGGGCGCTGAGGTAGGCGGCGCTGTCCGCGCCGCGAAAGCCCACCCGGGGCAGGTTGGTCAGGTCGATCAGGGCGCAGCGTTCCAGCTGTGCGCGCTCTTCCTGTTCGCTGTAGCGCGCCACCACGGCGCTGTTGCCGAGCGCGGCCAGGCGCGCACCGGCATGGAGGGGGTAGAGCGGGCTGCGTTCGATGAAATCTTCGGCGGTGAGGCTGGTCATGGCTTAACGCTCCTGGCGAAGGTTCTGTGGGTCGTAGAAGGGCAGGTTCACCACTGTGGCGTTGACCACCTGGCCGCCCTCCACGCGAATCGGGATCTGCGCACCTGGTTCGGCCTGGTCGGCGCTTGCGTAGGCCAGGCCGATGATCTGGCCGAGAGTCTGCGAATACTCGCAGGAGGTGACGTTGCCGCTGATGTCCGCGCCCTTGAGGACCAGGTGTCCCTCGAGTGGCTGCGGGCTGCCCTGGGGCAGGCTGAAGCCGACCAGCTTGCGTTTGAGCGGCTGGGCCTCGAGGATCTCGATGGAGCGCTTGCCGACGAAGAACGGCTTCTTACGGCCGATCGCCCACTGCAGATCGAGTTCGCCGGGATGGGTCATGCCGTCGGTGTCCTGGCTGACGATCACATGACCCTTTTCCAGGCGCAGCAGACGTTGGGTCTCGACACCGAACGGACGGATGCGGAACTCGGCGCCAGCGTCCATCAGTACGTCCCACAGGCGCTCGGCATAGCGCGCCGGCACATGAATCTCATAGCCGAGTTCGCCGACGAAGCCGACGCGCATCAGGCGTGCCGGGATATCGGCTACGCGGCCAGTGCGCACACCCATATAGGGAAAGGCCTCCGCGCTCAGATCGACATCCTGGCAGACCTTCTCAAGCACCTGGCGTGACAGCGGACCGGCCAGGTTCACCGCGGCGATCGCGGCGGTGACGTTGGCGATGTCGACATTGAGGCGCCACTGGGCGTTCCATTTGAGCATCTGCTGGTAGATGCGGTCGACGCCGCTGGTGGTAGCAGTGACGTAGAAGTGGTTGTCGGCCAGCCGCGCGCAGACTCCGTCGTCGATCACCACACCGTGCTCGTTGGTCATCAGGGCGTAGCGAGTGCGCGCTACCGGCTGCTTCTTGAATGGCAAGGTATACATGCGCTCCAGCAGTTCGGCGGCATCCGGGCCGCGAACGTCGAGGCCGCCTAGAGTGGAGACATCGATCAGGCCGACGCGCTCGCGCACGTGACGGGCTTCGTCCTGCATGCAACGCTCGCGTTCTTCCGGTTTGCCGTAGTAGGCGGGGCGCAGCCAGATGCCGGCGGGCATCATCTTCGCGCCGGCCTGCAGGTGGCGACGGTGCATCGGCGTCTGCCGATAGGGATCGAAGGCGCGGCCGGCGACGTGGGCGAGTTTCTCCGCCTCGAACGGTGGCCGGGCGGTGGTCACACCGGTCTCGCTAATGCTGCGCTGAGTGGCCTTGGCCACCAGGCGGGCGGTGGGCAGCGCCGAGTGACGTCCCTGAGATGGACCCATGCCAACGGTGGAGAAGCGCTTGACCAGCTGTACGTCGCGGTAGCCGATACGGGTGGCATTGACGATGTCGCGCACCTGCAGGTCTTCATCGAAGTCGACGAAATCCTTGCCTTTGGGGTGCGGGAAAATCGGCCAGTCGAAGTTGACTCGCGCCTCTTCGCCGAAGGCCTGTTCGCCAATCCCAGCGTCGAGGCCCAGAGCCTTCACGGCACGGGCGGCGGCGAGGGCGCCATCGAGCAGCACGTTGTCCAGGCTGTGGCGACCATTTACCGAACCGGCCACGGCCAGTCCCTGCGGCAGCCCGCTGATGGCGAACTCGGCTTTCTGCTCGTCATAGGCCAGCTTGCCGCCGGCCTGGCAGAGCAGCTGGTAGACCGGCATATAGCCGGCCGACATGCACACCAGGTCGCAATCCAGCCGCAAGCCGTGTTCGGCTACTTGGCCTTGGCCGTTGATCTTGCGCAGCTCCACGCCACTGACGTGGCGCATGCCTTTTTCGTGCAGCGCCTCGTAAACGGTGCTGTCCAGATGACAGGTGATACCGGCACGCTCGAGGGCAGTCTTCAGTGTGCCATTGCCGGGCTGCCGGCGCATATCCACCAGGGCGGCGACCTGTACGCCCTGCTCGTGCAGGTCTAGGGCGGTGAGGTAGCCGTCGTCGTTGCCGGTGAGCACTACGGCGCGCTTGCCGGGCTTGACTGCGTAGAGCTTCATCAGGCGCTGGGCGGCGCTGGCGAGCATGACGCCGGGCAGGTCGTTGTTGCGGAACACCACCGGCTGGTCGAAGGAGCCGGCGCTGACGATGCACTGCTGGGCGCGCACCTTGTACATGCGCCGACCCTGGATCACTGGCAGGTAGTTCTCGGTGAACCAGGCGTTGCAGGTGGCGTCCGCCAGCACCTGGATATTGGCATGGCTTTCCACCGCCTCCACCAGTTCGCGGCGCAAGGTTTCGCCGCGGGTGCCGTCGATATCGAAGCGGGCATAGGTCAGCGACCCACCGAGAATCGCCTGCTGCTCGACCAGCAGCACCTTGGCGCCGGCATTGGCGGCGGTCAGCGCGGCGCTCAGGCCGGCGGGGCCGGCACCGATCACGGCGAGGTCGACGAACAGGTAAGCCTTGTCGTAGTACTGCGGCTTGAAGTTCAGGTCCAGCACGCCGAGGCCGGCCTTCTTGCGGATCAAGGGTTCCCAGACCTTCCACATGCCCTTGGGCTTGTAGAAGGAGCGGTAGTAGAAACCCACCGGCATGAGTTTGGAAAATTTGCCCAGGTAGGCGTCGCGATCGTTGATCAGGCAACCGTTGAAGTTCTGTCCGGACACCTCCAGGCCAGCCTGGAGCCGATGGGCATCGGCCAGCACGTTAGGCTCGTCGGGCAGTTGCACCAGGGTGTTGGCGTCCTGCCCGGCCATGGTCAACGGGCCGCGTGGGCGGTGGTACTTGAAGGAGCGCGACAGCAGCCAGCGGCCGTTGGCGAGTAGGGCGCTGGCGATGCTGTCACCGGCAAAGCCCCCGTAATCGGTGCCATCGAAGCGAAAGGCCAGGGGCTGAGCGCGGTCGATCAGCAGGCCCATGGGGGCGGGCAAGCGGCTGGGCTGGCTCATCCGGCGATCTCCTGGGGGGGGGGGCAAAACTCGACCCGCTGGGTGAACACTTCTTTCGGGTCGAAGGTGCGAATGATCTGGTCGGTGACGGTGTGGCGCTCGGCGAGAAACCAGTAGCTGGAGGCGTTGTGCATCCACCACTCGCGCACCACGCCGGCGGCGTTGTCACTGTTGAACACGTAGTCGGCCCATTCGCCGTCGCTGCAGGTGACGGGGTCAGGCATGCGCTTGAACTCGCCGCCGTAGGTGAACTCGCTGATATTGCGTGGCCCGTTGAGCGGGCAAATCATGATTTTCATCTTCCGCTCCTTTAGTGACTGGCCGCCGTGGCGCCCATCTCGTTGACCTGCTGGAAGGTGGAAAAACGTTCCAGGGCGAACGGCTTGATCAGTTCGGGCACCTTGCCGCCGCTGGCCACCAGTTCGGCCATGGTCTTGCCGCAGATGGGCGTGGACTTGAAGCCCCAGGTGCCCCAGCCGGCGTCGAGGTAATAGTTCTGCACGGGTGACAGGCCCATGATCGGGCTGTAGTCCGGGGTCATGTCGGTGATGCCCGCCCACTGGCGCATCAGCTTGGCGTTGGCCATGAAGGGGAACATTTCGATGGCGTGGGCCAGCAGGCTCTCCTTGAGGTCCAGGGTGGAGCGAGTGTTATAGAGCGGGTAGGGGTCGGAGCCGCCGCCGAAGACGATCTCGCCGCGACTGGTCTGCTGCACGTAGCAGTGCAGCGCCGAGGAGCTCACCAGCGGATCGAGGAAGGGCTTGAACGGCTGAGTCACCATGGCCTGCAGCGGGTAGGTGTGGATGGGCGCGCGGATGCCGGCCTTGGCCATCATCAGCGAACTGTGTCCGGCAATGGCCTGCACGGCGCAGCCGCATTGCACGGTGCCACGGTTGGTTTTCACCGCGGTGATCCGGCCGTTCTCCACCACCAGGTCCTGCACCTCGGTGAGCTGGTGGATCTCCACGCCGCGCTTGGCCGCCTGCTTGGCGTAGCCCCAGGCCACGGCGTCATGACGGGCGGTGGCGCCGTCGATATGCCAGAGTCCGGCGATCACCGGCAGGTGGCCGGGGTCGAGGTTGAGCGTCGGTACCAGTTCGCGGATCTGCTGGCGGTCGATCATTTCGGTGCGGCCGCCAAAGTGCTTGTTCACTTCGGCGCGTTGGCGGAATGCGCGCACGGTAGCGTCCGTGTGAGCCAGGGTGAGCTGGCCGCGCTCGGAGTACATGATGTTGAAATCGAACTCGTTGGCCAGGTTCTGGAACAGCTTCACCGACTCGGCGTAGAAACGCACGCCTTCAGAGGTGAGGTAGTTGGAGCGAATCACCGCGGTGTTGCGTGCGGTGTTGCCGCCGCCCAGGTAGGACTTTTCCAGTACGGCCACATTGGTGACGCCATGATACTTGGCCAGGTAATAGGCGATGGCCAGGCCATGGCCGCCGGCACCGATGATCACCACGTCATAGGACTTTTTCAGCTCCCGCGGCGGGGGCAGGTCGACCTCCACCGCGTACTCGGAGCTCAGACCGTATTTCAGGAGATTGAAGGGCATGACGCCTCCGAAAGCTGGGGTTGCGAAATGAGAGTCCGGTGCTGAAGGCGGGCTGCGGCCAGGGTGTTCTTCATCAGGTAGGCGATGGTCATGGGGCCGACACCGCCAGGTACCGGGGTGATGGCGGAGACCACGCCGAGGGCGCTGTCGAAGTCGACGTCGCCGACCAGTCGGCTCCTGCCGTCCTGTTCGATGCGGTTGATGCCGACGTCGATGACCACTGCGCCAGGCTTGAGCCAGTTGGCATCGACCAGGCGCGGGCGGCCGACGGCAGCGACGACGATGTCGGCCTGGCGGCAGAGTTCGCGCAGGTTGCTGCTGCGCGAGTGCACCACGGTGACGCTGCAATGGGCCTGCAGCAGCAGTGCGGCCATGGGCTTGCCGACGATGTTGGAGCGGCCGATCACCACCGCGTGCTTGCCGGCCAGCTCGCCGTAGCTGTCCTGCAGCAGGCGCAGGCAGCCGGCGGGTGTGCAGGGGGTGAGCACCTCACGGCCCTGGCTTAGGCCGCCGACATTCTCGGCGTGGAAGCCGTCGACGTCCTTGAGTGGATCGATGGCCTGCAGCACCCGATGCTCGTCGATGTGCAGCGGCAGGGGCAGCTGGACGAGTATGCCGTTGACCTCCGGATCGGCGTTGAGCCGTTCGATCAGTTCGAGCAGGGCGGTCTCGGCAGTGTCGGCCGGCAGCCGGTGCTCGATCGAGCGGATCCCGGTTTCCTCGGCGCGCATTACCTTGTTGCGCACATAGACCTGGCTGGCCGGGTCGCTGCCCACCAGCACCACGGCCAGCGCGGGCTGGATGCCGAGGCCGTGCAACTGGCTGACTTCGCTGCTGACCTCGGCCAGCACCCGGGCGGCGGCGGCCTTGCCGTCGATGAGTTTGACGCGGGATTGAGTGCTCATCGGAAGATCACCGTGCGGTCCTGGTTGATGAATACCCGGTGCTCGAGGTGGTACTTGAGCGCCTTGGACAGGGCCACGGTCTCGGTGTCGCGGCCGATGGCGACCAGGTCTTCGGGCAGGTAGGCGTGGTCGACGCGCTGCACTTCCTGCTCGATGATCGGCCCCTCGTCGAGGTCGCTGGTTACGTAGTGGGCGGTGGCACCGATCAATTTGACGCCGCGGGCGTAGGCCTGGTGATAGGGCTTGGCGCCCTTGAAGCCGGGCAGGAAGGAGTGGTGGATATTTATGGCGCGGCCCGACAGTTGCTGGCACAGGTCATCGGAAAGGATCTGCATGTAGCGGGCGAGCACCACCAGTTCGGTCCGGGTCTCGTCGACGATCTCCATCAGCGCCGCTTCCTGCTCGGCCTTGGTCTCCTTGGTCACCGGCAGATAGATGAAGCGGATGCCCTCGCGCTCGGCCATGGGCCGCAGGTCGAGGTGGTTGGAGACGATGGCGGTGATCTGCATGTCCATCTCGCCCTTGTGGTGGCGATACAGCAGGTCGGTCAGGCAGTGGTCGAACTTGCTCACCATCAGCAGCACGCGCATCGGCTGGGAGCTGCTGTGCAGGGTCCACTCCATGTCGAAGCGGGCGGCCACATCGGTGAAACCTTGTTCGACTGGAATGATGTCGGCCTGCTGTCCGTCATTGAAGCGGAACACCGCACGCATGAAGAAGCGCCCGCTGGTGTCGTCGTCAAACTGGGACATCTCGCTGATGTAGCAACCCTTGTCCGCCAGGTAGGTGGTAACTGCTGCCACGATGCCCGAGGACGCCGGGCAGCTGATCTTGATGATGAAATGACGGGTGGCGTGTTGCATTTCGAGTCCTCTGTTCAGGTGGTGGCAGCGCATCGCAAGGCGAAAGTTCAAGGGTGAAATCGGAATTTATCGGCGGAGAAAGTTTCCCATGGGGAATAATTATTTCCCTGTGTGCCTTTATATGCGAAGAGGGCTCGCGGGTCTAGCAGGTCATGAAACTTTTTATCATCACAGGAAAGTTTTTGGCTGGGCGCCTAGTTGAGTTTCAGCGGGGAAGGGGGCACCTGGGGCAGCACTGGGGATGCACAAGCCAAAAGGAGGGACGACGCCTTGGGGAAAGGCGCCGATACGGCAGGGGACTTCAGCGGCGGTCTGAGTCGTCAGTCGTTGCCGTAGTTCATTATCGACAGCAGGCGGATCGGCACCTGCACCAGTTCCTCCGGGCCATGGGGCACGTCGCCATCGAATGTCAGGCTGTCCCCGGCCTGCATGTGATAGAGCTGGTTACCGTGGCGGTAGATCAGTTCGCCCTCCAGCAGGTGGAGAAACTCGGTGCCGGGATGGGAGAAGGTGGGGAACTCCTCGCTGGCGTCATCCATGCTCACCATATAGGCCTCGAAGTTCTTCTTCGGCCCCCGGGTGTGGTTGAGCAGATGGTAGGTGTGGCCTTTCTCGGTGCCGCGGCGAACCACCTCCAGGCCTTCGCCGGCCTTGATCAGGATGGCGTTGCCGTCGGGTTGGTCGTACTGGCTGAACAGCTTGGACATGGGCATGCCGAGCACGTCGCAGAGACGGCTGAGGGTATCCAGGCTGGTCGACACCTGGGCGTTCTCGATCTTGCTCAGCATGCCCTGGCTGATGCCGGCAATGCGGGCCACGTCTGCCAGCTTGAGCTCCTGTGCCTGGCGCTGGCGCTTGATCTGCATGCCCAGGTACTGCTCAAGGCGGAGGCGCGGTGGGGTGTCGGTCGACATGGATTCAATGTCCTGCACTGTTTCTGTCCAAGAAAGTAACATTCGCACCGGTAAAGTGCGTCGGGGAGGAGTTCGCCACCGGACGGCGCCGCGACTTTCCTCAAGGGAATAGTAGTTTCCCATATAAATAGTGGCGAAGCGCTGATTAAACCCGTTTCGTCAGCCTCGCTTCGGGTTGGCAAGCTGATTGCATTCCTTGTGGGAAACTAAATTTCCCTTAAGGAATTTAATGCGCCATGACCCACCTCCAAGCATTCCCTCCAGCCGCCCGAGCAATCGGCATGCCTGGAAATCCTGCGGTCGTCGCGCGCATCTGTGCCCTTGTTGCCTGCCATCACCCCATTGCCATGCCATTTTTCCAGGAGTGAAGACTCATGTTGCCCACTGAAACGCAGCGCATCATCGATCAGTACGGGATCAAGTACGTGCTGGCGCAGTTCGTGGATATCCACGGCGCCGCGAAGACCAAATCCGTGCCGGTCAACGGCCTCAAGGCGGTCGCCGAGGAAGGCGCCGGGTTCGCCGGCTTTGCCATCTGCGGCATGGGCATGGAGCCCCATGGCCCGGACTTCATGGCCCGTGGCGATCTTGCCACGCTGATCCCGGTGCCTTGGCAGCAGGGCTATGGGCGGGTGGTGTGCATTGGTCACGTGGAGGGCCAGCCGCATCCGTACGACAGCCGCTATGTGCTGCAGCAGCAGGTGCAGCGCCTGAGCGACAAGGGCTGGATCCTCAACACCGGCCTGGAACCGGAGTTCAGCCTGTTCCGCCGTGACGCCCAGGGCAAGCTGCAGTTGGTCGACGGCTCCGATAACCTGGACAAGCCCTGCTACGACTACAAGGGCCTGTCGCGTTCGCGTGAATTCCTCGAGCGCCTGACCGAGGCGCTTCAGCCGGTGGGTTTCGACATCTATCAGATCGACCACGAGGATGCCAACGGCCAGTTCGAGATCAACTACACGTACAGCGACGCCATGGAGTCGGCCGACCGCTTCACTTTCTTCCGCATGGCCGCCGGCGAGATCGCCAACGACATGGGCATGATCTGCTCGTTCATGCCCAAGCCCGATCCCAAGCGCGCGGGCAACGGTATGCACTTCCACCTGTCGCTAGCCAGTGCCAGCAACAAGAACCTGTTCCACGACGCCAGCGATCCAAGTGGCATGGGCCTGTCGAAGCTGGCCTACCACTTCGCCGCCGGCCTGCTGGCCCACGGCCCGGCGCTGTGCGCCTTCGCTGCGCCCACGGTGAACTCCTACAAGCGCCTGGTGGTCGGCAACTCGTTGTCCGGAGCGACCTGGGCGCCGGCCTTCATCGCCTTTGGCGCCAACAACCGCTCGGCGATGGTGCGGGTGCCCTACGGGCGCTTGGAGTTCCGTCTGCCGGATGCGGGCTGCAACCCCTATCTGGTGACTGCCGCGATCATCGCCGCCGGCCTCGATGGCATCGACCGCAAGCTGGAAATCGACAATATCTGCAACGAGAACCTCTACAAGCTGAGCCTGGAGGAGATCGCCGCGCGCGGCATCAAGACCCTGCCGCAGTCGCTCAAGGAAGCCTGCGACGCGCTGGAGGCCGACCCGCTGTTTCGCGAGGTGCTCGGCCCTGGGATCGTCGATGAGTTCATCAAGCTCAAGCGCATGGAGTGGGTGGAGTACAGCCGCCATGTGAGCGACTGGGAAATCCAGCGCTACACCGAGTTCTTCTGATTTTCGATCGTCACCAACCCTTTCTGACGTCCCGTGACTGGGTGGGACGTCTTCTGCCCTGGAGTTTCTGATATGTGTGGAATCGTGGGTCTATACCTGAAAAATCCCAAGCTGGAATCTCAGCTCGGCAAGCTCTTCGAGCCGATGCTGGAAGCCATGACCGACCGCGGCCCGGACAGTGCCGGCTTCGCCATCTACGGTGACGAAGTGGCCGATGGCTGGGTCAAGCTGACCCTGCAGGCCACCACCGAAGGCTTCGACTTCGAGGCGCTGATCGGCGCCGTCGATGCGCGCCTGGGCACCGCCCTGGAGTGGGTCCAGAACGCCAGCGCCGTGGTGCTCAAGGTGCAGGCCGAGGAGGCCGGCGTGCGTGCCGTGCTGGCCGAGCTGGCGCCGAGCGTGCGGATCATGAGCGCCGGTCAGAGCATCGAGATCCTCAAGGGCATGGGTCTGCCGAAGGAAATTTCCCAGCGCTTCGGCCTGGCCGGCATGCGCGGCAGCCACATCATCGGCCACACCCGCATGGCCACCGAAAGTGCCGTGACCATGGAAGGCAGCCACCCGTTCTCCACCGGCGCCGACCTGTGCCTGGTGCACAACGGCTCGCTGTCTAACCACTCGCGCCTGCGTCAGAACCTGCGCCGCGAAGGCATCAGTTTCGAAACCGAGAACGACACCGAAGTGGCCGCCGGCTACCTGACCTGGCGCCTGCAGCAGGGCGACACCCTCAAGCAGGCCCTGGACAAGTCGCTGGAGGATCTCGACGGCTTCTTCACCTTCGCCATTGGTACCCGTAACGGCTTTGCGGTGATACGCGATCCGATTGCCTGCAAACCGGCGATCCTCGCCGAGACCGAGGACTACGTTGCCATGGCCTCCGAATACCAAGCGCTGTCGAGCCTGCCGGGCATCGACAAGGCCAAGGTCTGGGAACCGGTCCCGGCCACCATGTACATCTGGGAACGCGAGTCGGCTTAAGGAGCACGCACATGAAAACCATTGATCTGAGCACCGCCACTGTGCGTGAGCTGAACCAGGCCCTGCACGATCAGGCCAGCGACCTGCAGGACCGCGAGTGGGTGGTCACCCATCCCAATGGCGCGCACAACCTCGCGGTTGGCGTGAACCAGGACATCTCCATCGATATCGAGGGCCATGCCGGCTACTACTGCGCGGGCATGAACCAGAAGGCATCGGTCACCGTGCATGGCAATGTCGGCGTCGGTTGCGCCGAGAACATGATGAGTGGCTACGTGCGGGTCAAGGGCAGCGCCTCCCAAGCCGCCGGCGCTACCGCCCACGGCGGGCTGCTGGTGATCGAGGGCGATGCCGGCGCGCGCTGCGGCATCTCCATGAAGGGCGTCGACATCGTCGTTGGCGGCAGCATCGGCCACATGAGCTGCTTCATGGGGCAGGCCGGCCGCCTGGTGGTGTGCGGCGACGCCGGCGATGCGCTGGGCGACTCACTGTACGAGACGCGCATCTACGTCAAGGGCACCGTTGAGTCGCTGGGTTCGGACTGCATCGCCAAGGAGATGCTTGCCGAGCACCTCGAGGAGCTGCAGGCGCTGCTCGATCGCGCCGGTTTCAATGAAAAGGCGGCGAACTTCAAACGCTATGGTTCGGCCCGCCAACTGTACAACTTCAAAGTCGACAACGCCTCCGCGTACTGATCCAGGAGCATGACCATGAGCGAGAAAACCCCTCCAGTGCTGCGTGAGTCGGCCACCTTCGACCGCCTGTCCATCCAGGAAATCCAGCGGGCCGCCGAGACCGGCATCTACGACATTCGTGGCGGCGGCACCAAGCGCAAGCTGCCGCACTTCGACGACCTGCTTTTGCTCGGTGCCAGCGTGTCGCGTTACCCCCTCGAAGGTTACCGCGAGAAGTGCGGTACCGACGTGATCCTCGGCAACCGCTTCGCCAAGAAGCCGCTGCACCTAAAGATCCCGGTGACCATCGCCGGGATGAGCTTCGGCGCGCTGTCGGCCAACGCCAAGGAGGCCCTGGGCCGTGGTGCCAGCATCGCCGGCACCAGTACCACCACCGGTGACGGCGGCATGACGCCGGAAGAGCGCGGCCAGTCGCAGCACCTGGTGTACCAGTACCTGCCGTCGCGCTACGGCATGAACCCGGATGACCTGCGCAAGGCCGACGCCATCGAGATCGTCCTCGGCCAGGGCGCCAAGCCGGGCGGCGGCGGCATGCTGCTGGGCATGAAGGTGACCGAGCGGGTCGCCGGCATGCGCACCCTGCCGATCGGTGTCGACCAGCGCAGCGCCTGCCGTCATCCTGACTGGACCGGTCCGGACGACCTGGCGATCAAGATCGCCGAGATTCGCGAGATCACCGACTGGGAAAAACCCATCTACGTGAAAATCGGCGCCAGCCGCCCGTATTACGACGTCAAGCTGGCGGTTAAGGCCGGCGCCGATGTGATCGTCCTCGACGGCATGCAGGGTGGCACCGCGGCCACCCAGGAAGTGTTCATCGAGCACGTCGGCATCCCCATCCTGCCGGCCATCCCGCAAGCGGTGCAGGCGCTGCAGGAGATGGGCATGCACCGCAAGGTGCAGCTGATCGTCTCCGGCGGCATCCGCAACGGCGCCGACGTGGCCAAGGCCATGGCCCTGGGCGCCGATGCCGTGGCCATCGGTACCGCGGCCCTGATCGCCCTGGGCGATAACCATCCGCGTCTGGACGAGGAGCTGAAGAAGATCGGCTCGGCGGCAGGCTTCTACGACGACTGGCAGAACGGCCGCGACCCAGCCGGCATCACCACCCAGGACCCGGAGCTCGCCAAACGCCTGGACCCGGTCGAGGGTGGCCGGCGCCTGGCCAACTACCTGCGCGTGCTGGTGCTGGAAGCCCAGACCATGGCGCGGGCCTGCGGCAAGTCGCACCTGCACAACCTCGACCCCGAGGACCTGGTGGCGCTGACTGTGGAGTCCGCCGCTATGGCGCGAGTACCGCTGGCCGGCACCAGCTGGATACCGGGCCAGGGCTACTGAGCGATCTGAACCGCCGGAAGGCAACCCTCCGGCGTTCTGGTTTCGCTAAGGCTCTCCGTAAGCCTTCTTCTTTTGAGAGCGCATCCAAAGGCTTGGCGCAGCCAATCCGTAGCGCCTTGTTGTCCCGTTGGCGGCACTGGCCGCCTTTGCCCGCTTTCGATCGACATGTGCCTGCCGACGATCACCGAGGCTCTGCAGGCACCCGAGGCGCACATTCAGCTGGATATCAGCGTCATTCTGGCGGGGGGCTCTGGCTTGGCATGCTGCTGTATGGCTTGCCTTCGGATAGCTTCGGTCGGCGCCGCCTGCTGCTGGTGCTCAGCAAGACTCCTGAAACTCATCCTGCCTACAGCTGCGGCGAGTCCTTCGGGTCGGTGTTTCGTGCCTATGCGCTGATTACCCGTCAGCCGCAGGCGCAGGTGGTTCATCCTGTGCATGGGTTTGTCGTTTGCCATTATCACCGCTTCGCCCTTCGTCTACATCGAGTATTACGGCGTGTCGTCGCAGGACTACGGTTGGTTGTTGGGAGCTTTCGTTTTGCGGGGTTGCCATCCTGCTCAATGCCAGATAAGACCATCCCTAGCAGCTAGTCGGACTTGATTTCACGAATGGCACTCAGTTGCGAAGGCTAATCGGCGCTGCAGAGGAAGGGAGAGATTCCTGCTGACAATCATCATTTTCTTTATAGGCGCCACATGCCGCCCGCCGCACAATCGACTCACATCTTGGAGAGTCGATCGTCGTGAAAATACAAGAACTCCCAGCTGACGATAGTTCCTGCGGCTGGTTCCATCTCAGCAGGAACCGCACGGCCCGTCCGGCTCACGCCGGCCAGGCCCGCGCCCGCTGGGCGGTGGTGGGGGCCGGGTTCACCGGCTTGGCTACCGCACGGCAGTTGGCCCTGAAGTTCCCCAAAGATGAAGTCGTGCTGGTCGAAGCCCAGCAGGTGGGCTATGGCGCTTCGGGCAGAAATTCCGGGTTCGCCATCGACCTGCCGCATGACCTCGGCGCTCCCGATTACATCGGTAATCCGGCGACCGCCCGGATGAATCTGCAGCTGAACCACGCGGCACAGGAGATCATCAAGCGCCTGGTTTCCCAGTTCGCAATCGATTGCCAGTTGAGCCCGATTGGCAAATATCAGGCCGGGATCGAGGGCAAGTGGCTACGTGTCCTGGAAGCCTACAAAAGCGGGCTGGACAAGCTCGGGCAGGCGTACGAGATCATCGATGGCAAGGACCTGCCTTCCCATATAGGTACCTCGTTCTAACGCAAGGCGCTGTTCACGCCCGGCACCATCCTGTTGCTGCCGGCGGCACTGGTGAAGGACTTGGCCGACAGTCTGCCGAGCAATGTCGCCCCGGTGAAGGATCGGTATTTCAAAGTACAAGGGGCGCGTCGATGGGTGTTCTCATGTGCTGAAAAATCCGCCGATGGTTGGAAGCGTCAGTACACGTTAGTGGACGCCTCGGGTACGCCAATTGTGCGGCATATCAAGATCAAGGCCGCTGCCAACCCTCACGACCCTGCATGGGATGAGTACTTCGAATCCCGATGGGGCAAAAGAATGCTTATCTCCCCAAAGGGTCGGGCCAAGCTGTACCGGGTGTGGCTACAGCAAGGTGGCCGCTGCTGCGCATGCCTTAAACCGGTCACCAAAGACACACCATGGCACAGCCGCCATTGTGTGAAGCTGAGTCATGGTGGGACGGATGCGGCCGCTAATCTTGAGATCTACCACCTACGTTGCCCAAGGGATGTGCAATTTGCCAATGTCGACGATGTATAACCGGGTGCCCAATGGCGCCTTAGCAGAGGCTTGAGCCGTGTGCTGGGAAACTCGCATGCACGGTTCTTAGGGGGTTGGACGCGGGTAACCGCATCTGACTACCCGACAACCAGATCCGGCCGTGGGCCCTTGGACGCTCGAATTGGTTGTTTACCGGGTCGCTACGCAGCGGCAAACGGGCGGCGGCGATCATGAGCCTGATCCAGTCGGCACGCATGAATGGGCATGAACCGTATGCCTATTTGAAGGATGTGCTGACGCGCCTGCCGACGCAGAAGGCCAGCGCCCTGGCCGAGCTGCTGCCGTACAACTGGGTATCCACCGGCA
The DNA here is from genome assembly GCF_024397895.1 of Pseudomonas benzenivorans. Taxonomy (NCBI): domain Bacteria; kingdom Pseudomonadati; phylum Pseudomonadota; class Gammaproteobacteria; order Pseudomonadales; family Pseudomonadaceae; genus Pseudomonas; species Pseudomonas benzenivorans. Next base: position 1,318,322 of record NZ_CP073346.1, on the reverse strand, counting down.
AGGTGTAATGCCCGTTCGCTTACCCTGGCTGCGCCGTTTATGCCAGTTTTCCTGCGAAACTCGACATTTTGTGCGGCTCCGAGCAGGTTGTTGACCTGCCTCTGGGGCGGGCTTATGCGACATTTCCAAGGGTTTAATTCGATAAAAAGAAAAAAGTGACGTCACTATTGCTTTTATTTCATTTTGACACTAACTTGCTGCAAAAGATGGTGTGGAGAAGCGGCAATGAAACAAGAAAAAACAACGTTTATGTCGGTGATATCGACATTTCTTACACGCAAGTAGGCAGCGGTCCGGCTGTGTTGTTTATTGGTGCTGCGATTGCCCGTCAGCTCGCGCAGGACGGTATGCACGCCGTCATCACCGCATTGTCTGTGGCCATTGCCAGCACCTAGCATCTGTCAACCGACCTAGTAGATCACAATAACATTCAAGGATTTCACGCATGGCTAGTAATGCTCGCTTCAACTGGGAAGACCCTCTGCTGCTGGATCAACAACTGACCGAAGAAGAGCGCATGGTGCGCGACAGTGCCCAGCAGTTCGCCGATGACAAGCTTGCACCTCGCGTGCTGGAAGCATTCCGTCACGAGCAGACTGACCCGAAGATCTTCCGCGAGATGGGCGAAACCGGCCTGCTCGGCGCGACCATCCCCGAAGCCTACGGCGGCAGCGGTTTGAACTACGTATGCTACGGCCTGATCGCCCGCGAAGTGGAGCGCGTCGACTCCGGCTACCGCTCTATGATGAGCGTGCAGTCGTCCCTGGTGATGGTGCCAATCAACGAATTCGGTAATGAAGCCACCAAGCAGAAGTACCTGCCAAAGCTGGCCAGCGGCGAATATATCGGTTGTTTCGGTCTGACCGAGCCGGACCATGGTTCCGACCCAGGTTCGATGATCACCCGCGCCAAGAAAGTGGACGGCGGCTACCTCCTGACTGGTGTCAAAATGTGGATCACGAACTCGCCAATCGCTGACGTATTCGTGGTCTGGGCGAAAGACGACGCCGGCGAAATCCGCGGCTTCGTGCTGGAGAAAGGCTGGCAGGGTCTGAGCGCCCCGGCGATCCACGGCAAGGTTGGTCTGCGTGCATCGATCACCGGCGAAATCGTTATGGACAACGTGTTTTGTCCTGAAGAAAACGCCTTCCCGGATGTACGTGGCCTGCGCGGCCCGTTCACCTGCCTGAACTCGGCTCGCTACGGCATCAGCTGGGGTGCCCTGGGCGCCGCCGAAGACTGCTGGCACACCGCCCGCCAGTACACCCTGGACCGCAAGCAGTTCGGCCGTCCGTTGGCACAAACTCAGCTGATCCAGAAGAAACTGGCTGACATGCAGACCGAGATCACTTTGGCCCTGCAAGGCTGCCTGCGTCTGGGCCGCATGAAAGACGAAGGCACTGCTGCGGTGGAAATCACCTCGATCATGAAGCGCAACAGCTGTGGCAAGTCGCTGGAAATTGCCCGTATGGCCCGCGATATGCTGGGCGGCAACGGCATCAGCGACGAGTTCGGTGTAGCCCGCCATCTGGTCAACCTGGAAGTGGTCAATACCTACGAAGGCACCCACGACGTTCACGCGCTGATCCTCGGCCGTGCACAGACCGGCCTGCAGGCGTTCTTCTGATCACCGCCTGACAGGACAGGGCGTTAACCGCGCCCCACCAGGCTGCGAGCCGTCGCGTGAACAACATGCACATGCTCGTATGTGTGTAGCGGGCGCCCCAAAACGGGGCTGCCGACACGCCAATCCCTAGCGCCCAATAGCAAGGTTCTGGCCCGCTACTGGGCTCTGGAGCTGACTGATTCCAGGGTTTGCATGGGACGGGGGATCTACCCGCGCCTCGTCCAGCAAAACAGTCGACCTGATTCTGATTGCAGAGTTTTTCTAGCACGTGGCCATGGTGTCGGGACTCGTTACGTCCCCTGCTTGCCCTTGCCCGCATTTAGATAATTGTTCCGAGGGACGTTTGCCATGTACACCCTTATTGATTACGCCGTGATGGACGATCTGGCCCTGATTGGTCTGGCTCGAGCCCCCGTCAATGCCATGGGTCACGGTTTGCGCGGCGAGTTGCTGAGCGCTTTGCGTGATGCCTGCGCCGATCCAGCCGCGAAGGCCATCGTGATCTACGGTCGCGACCTACCATTCTGTGCGGGCGCGGATATTGTTGAATTCGAGGTGGGTGGCTTCTGGCAAGAGCCGAGCCTGCCTGAGCTGCTTAATGAGTTGTCGTGCAGCAGCAAACCCGTCATTGCTGCTATTGCTGGGCTGGCCCTTGGTGGCGGCTTGGAGTTGGCCATGGCCTGCGGTTATCGCATCAGCGAGCCCAAGGCGCGTCTGAGCTTGCCGGAGATTAATCTGGGCTTACTGCCGGGCGCAGGTGGCACCCAGCGCCTACCGCGTCTGATCGGCGCTGAGCAGGCGTTGGAGTTAATGTTGTCCGGGCAACCTGTAAACGCCGGGCGCGCCCTGGAGTTGGGTTTACTCGACCGAGTGGCCGGATCTGCCAGCAGCCTGCGGGATGAGGCCTGCGCCTTTGCCCGCGAGTTGCTGACTGGCAACGCACCTGCACAACCCAGCAGCCGACATCCTCAGCCTGGTAGCGCGTTGCCCATCGATTTTTTCAGCACCTATGCGACGCAGAAGGCCGGCAAATGTGCTGGTCAGGTTGCCCCGCAAATGATTCTGTCGGCCGTACAAGCGGCCTGCGAGCTGCCGTTGCAGGAAGGCCTGACGCTTGAGCTTGGGCTGTTCACCGATGCCATGGCTTCACCGCAGTCCAAGGCTCTGCGTCATTTGTTCTTCGCTGAGCGCGAGGCAGGCAAGGTGCCAAACCTCGACAGCAACTTGCCACTGCGTCCCATCAATAAAGTCGCGGTGATCGGTGCGGGCACCATGGGCGGCGGCATCGCCATGAATTTCGTCAACATCGGTATCCCGGTGCTGCTGCTTGAGCAAAAAGCTGAAGCCTTGGAGCGCGGCCTCGGGCAAATCCGCAAGAACTACGAGATCACCGCCAAGCGCGGCAAGTTGACTCAAGAGCAGGTCGAACAGCGCACGTCTCTGCTCAGCGGCAGCTTGGACTATGCCGACCTGGCGGATGCCGATCTGGTGATTGAAGCCGTGTTTGAGAGCATGGATGTAAAACGTCAGGTGTTCATGACCTTAGATAAGGTCTGCAAACCCGGAGCGATTCTCTCCACCAATACCTCAACCCTCGATGTTGATCAGATCGCCGCCTTCACCAGCCGCCCGCAGGATGTGATCGGGCTGCACTTCTTCAGCCCTGCCAATGTCATGCGCCTGCTGGAAATAGTGCGCGGCAAAGAAACCGCTCCGGACGTGCTGGCTACCGCGCTCAAACTCGGTAAGCAGATCGGTAAGCTGGGGGTGGTGTCCGGAGTTTGTCACGGCTTTATCGGCAATCGCATGCTTGAGCCCTATTCCCGCGAGGCCTATCGCCTGCTGCTGGAGGGTGCCAGCCCGGCGCAGGTCGACCGCGTGCTCACCGCCCTTGGCTTCAACATGGGCGTGCTGAGCATGTACGACCTGGTGGGTATCGACGTCGGCTATCTGATCCGTACGCCGATGCGCGCCGTGCTGGGCGAAGACCCCAGTTACTGCCGACTGGCTGACGAGCTGTACGCGCTGGGTCGCTTTGGTCAGAAGACTGGCCGCGGAACTTACATCTACGAAGGTCGCGAGCGTCAGGACGACTCTGAAGTACTGGCCATGACCGAGGGGCTGGCGGCCGAGTTGGGGATCGAACGTCGCGTCATCAGTGATCAGGAAATCCATGACCGCTGCCTGTTCGCGCTGATCAACGAAGGTATCCAGATTCTTGATGAAGGTATTGCCCTGCGCGCAGGCGATATCGACTTGGTGTGGACCTGCGGTTATGGCTTCCCTACCTGGTTAGGTGGCCCGCTGCATTACGCCGAACACCTGGGCCTCAGCCGCGTACTTGAGGGTTTGCGCCACTACCGTGCCCAGCTGGGAGCCTACGGTGAACTGTGGTTCAAACCTGCGCCACTACTTGAACAACTGGTTGCTGCGGGCCTGAACCGCATCAACAAAGCCTGACACCACTCATTACTCGGTAAGAGGACAGCTTTCATGCAACAGCAACAACGTGAAGTCGTGATAGTCAGCGGTGTGCGTTCGGCCATCGGTGATTTCGACGGCAGCCTGAAAGATTTTTCACCCAGCGCATTGGGCTCCTTGGTCGCCAGCGAAGCGCTGAAGCGGGTTGGCGTAAATGGCAGCGACGTGGATCAGGTGGTGTTTGGCAACGTCATCCACACCGAAGCGGTGGATATGTACCTGTCACGCCTTGTCGCCCTGAACAGCGGTGTTAGTGATGCGTCTACCGCTCTGACCCTCAACCGTCTGTGCGGCTCGGGCCTGCAGGCGATCATCACTGCGGCGCAGAATATCCTGCTTGGCGACAGTGAAATTGCCCTGGCGGGCGGCGCAGAAAGCATGAGCCGTGCCCCTTACTCTGTACCCGCGCTGCGCTTCGGCGCACGTATGGGCGACAGCGGTATGGTCGATATGATGCTGGGCGCGCTGACCGATCCGCTGCACAAGGTGCATATGGGTATCACGGCGGAAAATGTGCGCCGCACCTACAACATATCCCGCGAAGATCAGGACGCGCTGGCCGTCGAGTCGCACCGTCGTGCGGCTCAGGCCATCGAAGAGGGCCGCTTCAAGGCGCAGATCCTGCCGATCACACTGAAAAGCCGCCGCGGCGACGTGCAGTTCGACACCGACGAGCACGTACGCGCGCAATTGACCGTCGACGATCTGGCCAAGCTGAAACCTGCTTTTGAGCGTAACGACGGCACGGTCACCGCAGGCAATGCCTCCAGCCTTAATGACGGCGCTGCTGCGGTAGTGCTGATGGAACGTTCCGTTGCCGAGGCGCGTGGCCTCAAGCCGCTGGCGCGGATGCTGTCTTATGCCGTGGCCGGTGTTGATCCGTTGCACATGGGTATTGGCCCGGTTCCGGCGTCCAAACTGGCCCTTGAGCGTGCCGGTCTTAGCGTCAGCGACCTTGATGTAGTCGAAGCCAACGAAGCATTCGCCGCTCAGGCTTGCGCCGTGACTCAAGAGCTTGGTTTAGACCCGGCCAAAGTTAACCCCAATGGCTCCGGCATTTCCCTTGGTCACCCGATCGGTGCTACCGGCGCACTAATTACCATCAAGGCCCTTTACGAGCTTGAACGAAGTGGCGGTCGCTACGCGCTAGTCACTATGTGCATCGGCGGTGGCCAGGGCATCGCTGCAATTTTTGAACGGGTCTGAGAGAGGAGAGCTGTATGAAAGTACTGGTCGCTATAAAGCGAGTGGTCGACTACAACGTCAAAGTTCGCGTCAAAGCGGACAACAGCGGCGTTGATCTTGCCAACGTCAAGATGTCGATGAACCCTTTCTGCGAAATCGCCGTGGAAGAAGCTGTACGTCTGAAAGAGAAAGGCGTGGCGAGCGAAATCGTCGTCGTCACCATCGGCCCGGCCACTGCTCAAGAGCAGTTGCGTACCGCACTGGCACTGGGTGCTGACCGTGCGATTTTGGTTGAGTCTGGCGACGAGCTGAACTCCCTGGCTGTGGCCAAGCTGCTCAAGGCAGTGGTCGACAAAGAGCAGCCGCAGTTGGTGATCCTGGGTAAGCAGGCCATCGACAGCGACAACAATCAGACCGGCCAGATGCTCGGTGCGCTGACTGGCTTCGCCCAGGGCACCTTCGCCTCCAAGGTTGTAGTGGCTGGCGACAAGGTCAATGTAACCCGCGAAATCGACGGCGGTCTGCAGACTGTAGCGTTGAACCTGCCGGCTATCGTGACCACCGACCTGCGTCTGAACGAGCCGCGCTACGCGTCGCTGCCGAACATCATGAAAGCCAAGAAAAAGCCGCTGGAAACTGTTACTCCGGCTGATCTGGGCGTTTCCACCGCTTCCACCGTCAAGACTCTGAAAGTCGAAGCGCCTGCTACCCGCAGCGCTGGCATCAAGGTCAAGTCCGTGGCTGAACTGGTCGAGAAACTGAAGAACGAGGCGAAGGTAATCTAAATGACTATCCTGATTATCGCTGAACACACCAATGCTGCCCTGGCTGCCGCTACCCTGAACACCGTTGCTGCTGCGCAGAAGATCGGTGGCGACATTCACGTTCTGGTGGCCGGTGCAAATGCTGGCGCTGCTGCCGATGCCGCTGGCAAGATCGCTGGCGTAGCCAAGGTCCTGGTTGCCAACAACGCCGCCTATGCCAACCAACTGCCGGAAAACGTCGCGCCGCTGGTTGCTGCTCTTGTGAATGGCGAGGGGGGCAAGGGCTACAGCCACATCATGGCTGCTGCTACCAGTAATGGTAAGAACATTTTGCCGCGCGTTGCCGCTGCGCTGGACGTTGATCAGATCTCGGAAATCATCGCTGTTGAAAGCGCTGACACCTTCAAGCGTCCGATCTACGCCGGTAATGCTATCGCCACCGTACAGTCCTCCGCTGCGGTGAAAGTGATCACCGTGCGTAGCACTGGTTTCGATCCGGTTGCTGCCGAAGGCGGCAGTGCTGCTGTTGAAGCAGTGAACGGCGCAGCTGACGCTGGTAAATCGGCTTTCGTCGGCGAAGAACTGGCCAAGTCGGACCGTCCTGAACTGACCGCTGCCAAGATCGTCATTTCCGGTGGTCGTGGCATGCAGAACGGCGACAACTTCAAACACCTGTACGCGCTGGCCGACAAGCTAGGCGCTGCAGTGGGTGCCTCACGCGCCGCCGTTGACGCAGGCTTTGTACCGAACGACATGCAGGTCGGTCAGACCGGCAAGATCGTTGCGCCAGAGCTGTACATCGCCGTCGGTATCTCCGGCGCGATTCAGCACCTGGCCGGCATGAAAGACTCCAAAGTGATCGTTGCGATCAACAAGGACGAGGAAGCGCCGATCTTCCAGGTGGCGGACTACAGCCTGGTGGCAGACCTGTTCGAAGCTGTGCCAGAGCTGAGCGCTTTGCTCGGTTGATGTCGGTAGAAGGGCAGCGCTCATGTTGCCCTTTTACTTTTGCAGCCCCGTTACCAAGCCGTGAGGATAACAACACATGCAACGCGAATTTATGGAGTTCGACGTCGTCATCGTCGGCGCCGGCCCTGCTGGTTTGTCCGCCGCCTGCCGATTGAAGCAGAAAGCCGCCGAAACGGGTAAAGAAATCAGCGTCTGCGTGGTCGAAAAAGGCTCGGAAGTCGGCGCGCACATTCTTTCCGGTGCGGTGTTCGAGCCGCGTGCATTGAATGAACTGTTCCCCGACTGGAAGGAGCTCGGCGCGCCGCTCAACACCCAAGTCAAGCGCGACGACATCTACGTGCTCAGCAACGCAGAGAAGGCCACCAAGATCCCGGACTTCTTTGTGCCCAATACCATGCACAACCATGGCAACTACATTATCTCCCTGGGTAACCTGTGCCGCTGGTTGGCCCAGCAGGCCGAGAACCTCGGCGTAGAAATTTACCCAGGCTTCGCCGCTCAGGAAGCGCTGATCGATGAGAACGGCTCGGTCTACGGCATTCTTACTGGTGATCTGGGCGTCGACCGCGAAGGTCACCCGAAAGAGGGTTACTACACCCCCGGTATGGAACTGCGTGCCAAGTACACCCTGTTCGCCGAAGGCTGTCGTGGCCATATCGGCAAGCAGCTGATCAAGAAACTCAACCTCGACTCCGAAGCCGATGCTCAGCATTACGGCATCGGCCTCAAGGAAATCTGGGACATCGACCCAGCCAAACACGAGCAAGGCCTGGTGGTGCACACCGCTGGTTGGCCACTGGACGTTGCCAAGAACGAAAACACCGGCGGCTCCTTCATTTATCACCTGGAAAACAACCAGGTAGTAGTTGGCCTGATCGTCGACCTGTCGTACAGCAACCCGCACCTGTCGCCGTTCGATGAGTTCCAGCGCTACAAACATCACCCGGTGATTGCCCAGTACCTGGAAGGCGGCAAACGCGTCGCTTACGGTGCTCGCGCCATCTGCAAAGGCGGTCTCAACTCCCTGCCGAAAATGGTCTTCAACGGTGGCGCCCTGATCGGTTGCGACCTGGGCACCTTGAACTTCGCCAAGATCAAGGGCAGCCACACTGCGATGAAGTCCGGCATGCTGGCTGCTGAAGCCGTGGCTGATGCACTGTTTGCTGGCAAAGGAGGCGGCGATCAACTGACCGGCTATGTCGATGCATTCAAGGCCAGCTGGCTGTACGATGAACTGTTCCGCAGCCGCAACTTCGGCCCGGCTCTGCACAAGTTTGGCCCGCTGGTCGGTGGCGGCTTCAACTGGCTGGATCAGAACATCTTTGGCGGTAAGATCCCCTTCACCCTGCACGACACCAAGCCGGATTACGCCTGCCTGAAGCCGGCAGCAGACGCGCAGAAGATCAGCTACCCGAAACCCGATGGCAAGCTCAGCTTCGATAAGCTCAGCTCGGTATTCCTCTCCAACACCAACCATGAAGAGGAACAACCTTGCCACCTGAAGCTCACTGACCCAAGCATTCCGCTGAGCAAGAACCTACCGCTCTACGACGAACCGGCACAGCGCTACTGCCCGGCCGGGGTGTACGAAATCGTCACCCAGGAAGACGGCGAGAAAAAGTTCCAGATCAACGCGCAGAACTGCGTGCACTGCAAAACCTGTGACATCAAGGACCCAGCCCAGAACATCACCTGGGTGGCCCCTGAGGGCATCGGCGGGCCTAACTACCCCAATATGTAACGCGTCATCGCAAGGCGACTGGCTGCGCCGGTTGTAGCAGTTTGCCTGCGATGCTCAACTTTTTGCGCGGTCCTGAGCAGGCCGTTGGCCTGCGTCTGGAACGGTGGTTTGCGACTTTTCTACAGGCTTTTTTTGTAAGAAAGAAAAAGTGACGTCACTATTGCTTTTATTTCATTTTGGCACTAATTTACTGCAAAAGATGCTGTGGAGAAGCGGCAATGCAACATGAAAAAAACAATGTTTCTGTCGGTGATATCGACATTTCTTACACGCAAGTAGGCAGCGGTCCGGCTGTGGTATTCATCCACGGGTTGGCCGAAGACAAGAGCAGTTGGAACGCTATTGTCGAGCAGCTCGCTGGCTCCTTCACCTGCTACTCAGTTGATCTGCGCGGGCATGCTGAAACCACTCTCGGCAACCCACAAGGCAGCGTTTCGCAACTGGCTGACGACCTTATCGGTTTCGTTAAAACCGTCACCGGCCCGGCTGCTTGTGTGGGTTACTCGCTTGGTGGCGTGATTGTTCTGGCGGCAGCGCTGAAATCCCCCGTATTGATCAAGCATGCCATTGTGGCTGGTACCTCCAGTAAGGTCGGTCGGGCTGCCCAACAGTTCTTCCGCGAGCGCATAGAGCTGCTGAAAACTGACCCATTCAGCTTCGCCGGCGAACTCTCAAAAGATACTGACGCACAGATCATTCAAGCGCGCGACATGGTTGATCAGGTTGCACTCAAGCGCGTAGCAGCGGTGGGCAAAGGTGCCGGTTACATCAACGCAGCTCAAGCCATGGTTGGCCTGGGCGACGCTCCAATGACTGAACAACTGGGAGCGATCTTGTCTCCGGTAGACATCATTCATGCCGATCGGGACGTGTTCTGCCCGGCCAAAGCCGCTGACATGCTCAAAGAAGCCATGCCTAACGCCGGTTACTACGAAGTAGCGGGTGCAGGTCACCTTATGAGCGTCGACCAGCCAGCGCTTTACGCGCAGACAATTGACGCAGCGCTGACTGCCAGAATTTCTTAAAAAATAAACAACTCAGAGACTTAGAAAATGAAAGCTGAAAGAAAAGTTGCCATCGTAACTGCTGCTGCAGGTGCTGGTATTGGTGCTGCGATTGCCCGTCAGCTCGCGCAGGACGGTATGCACGTCGTCATCACCGACATCCATGAAGTGCGCCGCAACAAGCTCTCCGAAGAGCTGCAGGCGGAAACCGGTATCGAGTGCCCGGCTTATATGCTGGATGTCGCTGACTTCAGTTCCGCAGAACAACTGTGCCGTGAAGTCTATGAGAAGTTCGGCCGAATCGACGTTCTGGTTAACAACGCTGGCTGGAGCAAGATCGAGAAGGTTGCCGAGATGTCGCTGGAAACCTGGCAGAAGTGCATCGACATCGACCTGACCGGCACTTTCAGCTGCATGCGTCATGCGCTGCCTTACATGATCAAGGGCGGCAGCGGCAACATCATCAACATCTCCTCTATTTCTGGCTGGGAGATGACTGAAGAGCACGGCGCGGCATACTCCGCCGCCAAAGCTGGCGTAATGGCGTTGACCCGTGTGGCTGCGGCTGAAAACGGCCGTCACGGTATTCGTGTTAACGCGGTGGTTCCGGGCCTGATCTACAATGATTTCCTGCGCCGCATATACCCAGACAGCTTTTTCGATGGCTACTTGGAGAACCGCTCGGTTGTCGGTCGCTTGGGCACTCCCGAAGATGTTGCGCACCTCGTATCGTTCCTGGCCAGCGACAAAGCGGGCTACATCACCGGCGAGTCCTACGGCATCAGTGGCGGGGTTCATCCGCATGCCTGACCGTCACGCTGCTGAGAATCAGAGCCTGGCGTCGGCGGAGGGGCTGGTTCAGCTCTTCCGCACCGGCCAAGCCTCTCCCTTGGAAATTGCCGAACTGTCGCTGAGCAAAATCGACCAGTTGGACGGCAATTGCCGCGCAATGCTTACGCGCATGGATGATCTTGCACGCGAGCAGGCCAAGGCAGCTGAAAAGGCCTACCGTGATGGCAGCGCCGGCCCGTTGGCAGGTGTGCCAGTGACCATTAAAGATACTTTTGATGTGGCTGGTTTCGTCTCTACCCGCGGCTCGCTGGTGTACCAAAACTACAGGGCGTTTGAGGACAGCGGCGTTGTGCGTCGCCTGCGCAAAGCCGGTGCCGTGTTCGTAGGTAAAACCAACACCGCAGAGTGCGGTCAGTCAGCCACTAACGAAAACCGGCTGCCGTACGTCGTGCGTAACCCATGGAATACCGAAAAATCACCGGGCGGCTCCAGTGGCGGTGCGGCGGTTTCAGTTGCAGCAGGCTATGCGCCGCTGGCATTGGGTGCGGACGGTGGCGGTTCGATCCGCATTCCGGCCTCGTTCACCGGTGTATATGGCATCAAGCCAACTTATGCCAGTTGCATGGATGAAGGCGGCTTCCGTGGTATGAGCGAGTTCTGCTGCCCAGGCCCACTGACCAATAAAGTTGCCGATGCGCGCCGCTTCCTAGGTGTGCTGATGGAGACTGATTTCAGTCGCCGTGAGCAGCGTGGGTTGCGCATCGCATATATCCCCAATCCAGAAGGTAACCCGGTCGACAGCGCTGTGGCAGCCGCCGTGAGGAAGGTGGCTGAGCTGCTGCAAAGCCTGGGGCACAACGTTGAACAACCTGACCTCGATTTGTCGGGTTGGTTTGATGTTTTCGGTCCGCTCGTTCTGGCAGAAGAATGGCGCGAGCGTGGGCATATCCTGGATATCGCACCGCACTTACTCTCCAACTATGAGCTGTCCAGCCTCAATGCTGCCCGTGATCTGACGCCGGAGAAAATCGCCAGTGCGCGTGCACAGCATTTTGTCTACCGCACTCAGGTCGACCGCCTGTTTGACAGGTACGACATCATCCTGACGCCGACCACGGCAACCACCACGTTCGATATCGGTACACGGCCTGAGTCGATCAATGGTGTGAAAACGTCGCGTGTCTGGGGTCCGTTCCCGTTCACCGCCGCGTTCAACGTGGCAGGTAACCCTGCCGCGTCTATTCCCTGTGGTCTGGCCAACGAGTTGCCGGTCGGTGCGCAGTTGGTGGCACGTGTGGGGGCAGACCCTCTGCTGCTGGATATTTCCGAAGCCTTGGAAGAGGCGATCGGGTTCCAGTACCTGGGTAAGCCCAGCACGGCGCCGCGTAACCCGGAGCCATTGGCATGAGTGTCATTCGCTCACACGTCGATTCAGCGGGTGTACTGCGCATCTGCCTGGAGCGTCCGGATAAGCGCAACGCGCTGTCACGTCCAATGATTGCCGAGCTGCTCAGCACGATCAGCGCGGCAGCAACTCAGGACGTGCGGGTGATTGTGCTGAGCGGCAGCGGTCCGTGCTTTAGCGCCGGAGCGGATTTTGCCGAGATCACCGGCACCGTGGCCGACGAGCAGTACGACGATGCCGTAGCCGAGTTGACTGCGGCGATTCGTGGGTCAAAGGCCGTCGTTGTGGCCTCCATTCACGGGGTGTGCATGGGGGCTGCGCTGGACGTGGCAATGGCTTGTGACCTGCGGGTGACTGCAGCGCGCACACGCTTTGCCCTGCCGGCTGCCAAGGTCGGCATTTTATACAACCCCGATAGCCTCGCGCACATGCTGCGCTCGGTCACACCGGCGGCCATGGCACGCCTGCTGCTGCAAGCCGACACGCTCAACGGCGCAGAAGCAGCCACAGCAGGCATCGCCACACACCTGGTTGAAGACAACGATCTGCAATCACAAACCGACGCCATCGCTGTCGCGATTGCGGCTTTGCCAGCCGGTGCTGTGTACGCCGCCAAAGCGGCGCTGAACTCGCATTTAGCTGATGAGTTTGTGGCACACGAGTGGCAGCAACTGCGCCGCGATCTGCTTGGCTCCAGCGACCGGAACAGAATTATTTCAACAATCAAAAAGGGCTAGAAGATGACTACCGCCTTACCTTCGACCTTCCAGGAACTCATTGGCTACGATCTGGGGACCAGCGAGATCGCCTACACCAAGCGTGATGCGATCCTCTACGCACTGGCCTGTGGTGCCAAAGCCTCCGACCTGTCCCTGGTTTACGAGCGTGATCTGAAAGTACTGCCGGGTTACGCCTGTGCGCTGGGTCTGTGGGCTGTTGAAAAAACCGGCGCGCTGGGTGTTTATGACCCCAAGCGCTCGCTGCACGCGTCCCAATCGCTGGTCATGCATGCAGAACTGCCACGCAGCGGCCGTTTTGAGAGCCGTGGCAAGGTGGTCGCTGCTTGGGATAAGGGCAAGGCCACCATTGTAGAAATTGAAGTCACCAGCGAGTTCTTTACCCTGGGTTACTCCATCTTCCTGCCGGGTGTTGGTGGCTGGGGGGGCAGCAACACACCGGCGAAAACCGCAGATGCGCAGGTCCCTGCACTGCATCCGGGCTCGGTGTTCACCACCTCCGAACAACACGCGGCGTTGTACCGCCTGACCGGTGACCTGCACCCCATCCACATCGACACCAGTGTTGCTCAGGCCAACGGCTTCGAGCGACCTATCCTGCACGGCCTGTGCACCTTGGGCATTGCGCTGCGCGAGGTTGCTGAAAATCTGGGTGTTGATCCGACCAGCCTGCAATCCATGTCAGTACGCCTGAGCGCACCGGTATTACCGGGCGCGTCCATCGCAGTCTCGCTGGCGAGCGCAAACGGCCAGGTGCGCTTTGAGGCGCATGACAACGGTACTGCCGTTCTGAAAGACGGCGTTGTTTCTTTCAAATAGGACGTAGTGCCTAGCGATTGGTCCCTGGCGCATGCGAGGTGGCCCATACGGTACGTAGAGAGAGGATAAGAAGATGTCGCACGATGTAGATGAGATGGAAGTAGTTGTTGGCGTAAAGCGCTTCTTGCAGAGCGAGGTTATCCCGCGCGTGGCGGAGATCGAGGCCGGGGATGAATTCCCTCAGGACATCCTCGACAAGATGGCGGAGCTAGGCCTGTTCGGCATGCCAGTACCGGAAGAGTTTGGCGGTATTAACCTGTCGCTGGCTGAGTACGTGGCCATCATGGAAGAGCTGGCGGCTGGCTGGTCGTCCCTGCCTAGCTTCCTCAATAGCCACTGCACCGTTGCGCGCATCCTCACTTTGTTCGGTACCGACGCGCAAAAGAGCAACTACCTGCCGCGCCTGGCCGATGGCAGCGGCCGCGGAGCGATTAGCCTAACTGAGCCGGGCGCAGGGTCTGACCTCAAATCCATCCGTACCACAGCCCGTGAAAACGCCGATGGTAGCTATACCCTCAGCGGGGACAAAGTGTTCATCACTAACGGTATGCGGGCCGGTCTGCATCTAGTGCTTGCGCGTACCATTCCTGCAGGCAATGCCTCCAGTACCGAGAGCAATATAAGCCTGTTCATACTCGAGCGCGATACGCCTGGTTTCGAGTTGACCCGCCTGATCGACAAGATGGCCTTCCATCATGTTGACACCGCAGAGTTACGCTTCGAAAACGTGCAACTTCCGAAAGAATCCCTAGTTGGCGGTGTGATCGGGAAGGGCTTGTCGCAACTTCTGTCGGTGATTGAAGTCGGGCGGATAGCCATGGCAGGTAGTGCGGTGGGGCTGGCGCGCGCAGCACTGGATACTGCCCTTCGTTACTCGCAAGAGCGTCAGGCTTTTGGTGTGCCGATTTGCAAGCATCAGGCTATTCAAATTCACCTGGCCAACATGGGTACTGAGCTGACCGCTGCGCGTTGTCTGGTCCGTGAAGCCGTACGTCAGAAAGAGAAACTGGGTCGCGCCGACATGATGGCCTCGATGGCCAAAGTGTTCGCCACCGAAGCAGGTATCAACATCACCCGCGAAGCCATGCGCGTACTTGGCGGTTATGGCTATGTGGCGGAGTTCCCAGCCGAGCGTTTCTACCGCGAGGCACCGCTGTACATGCTCACCGAAGGTTCCAACGAAATTCAACGCAACATCATTGCCCGCGGAATGTTGGCGAGCGATGGCCCGACTCTACTCGGTCTGGTGTAACGGGGAACCGATCATGAAAAGCAAATACAAGAATATTGTTGCACCGGTCTTCGCTTTCGGACGCAATGCGCCCGAAAGCGTGGCCTTGATTCATGATGACATCGTGCTGTCCTACAGCGCCTTGTCGGCCTCGGTACTGAAGGCTGCCCGTGTGCTGCAAGAGCAGGATATCGGCAGCGGTGATCGTGTGGCGATGATCTCTACAAACCGTGTTGATGTACTGGTTAACTACCTGGCTGTGGCATTTATCGGGGCGACCTTTGTCCCGGTTAACGCAGGTTACGCCGCCAGTGAGATTCGCTACATCATCGATCACAGCGAGCCCAAGCTGGTTATCTGTATGGAAGATTTGCTCGACAAATACCTTGCAGGGATTGACGGCATTGTTAATGCACCGGCGCTGCTGAGCCTTGAGCAATACGCTGTCAAAGTCGCTGTCGCTGAGCCGCTAGCAGAAAGCGAGATGTGGCAAAAGCCGGAAGACTTGGTGCTTATCTGCTACACCTCTGGCACCACTGCCGCGCCTAAAGGTGTGCCAGTGTCGCACCTCAACGAGATGGAATCGGCCACCGCCTACGGCAACATGTGGACCATGAGCGCGGCGGACAAAGTCCTGGTGGCGCTGCCGCTGACGTTCTCCTACGGCCTGCATGCCGCCTCGTACGTAGCCCTGTCGCATGGCGCAGCGACGATTATCCTGCCGCGTTTTAAGCCCGAGTTGGTACTTAATGCTATGCAGCAGTACCGCCCGACCACCTTCCCGGGTGTGCCGACCATGTATGCCATTCTGGCGGAGTACGCCAAAGAGCAGGGGATCAAACCCGACCTGTCTTTCCTGCGTGTGGCCATGTGCTCGGGTGCCGCCTTGACCGAACAGGTTAAGGACGACTGCAAAGCCTACCTGGGTATTGAGGTCAGCCCTTACTACGCCATGACTGAAATCCGCCCGATCTTCTCGTTTGACTTGCGTCGCGAGCGCGCACCTAGCAAGGGCTCGTCAGGCTATCTGATTGAACCAACTGAAGTGCGTTTGATTGACGACGCCGGTAACGATGTTGCGCCGGGTGAGCGGGGCGAGTTGCTGGTCAAAGGCCCAAGCTTCTATGGCGAATACTTCAAAGATCCGGCGCGCACGGCTGAAGCGCTTGAGAACGGCTGGTTCAAAACCGGTGACATCGTCACTGTCGATGAGCATGGCTGCTACTTCATCGTCGGCCGTAAGCGCGAACAGATTATTTCCGGTGGGGCCAAAATCGCACCGATTGAAGTTGAAGAAATTCTTATGAAACACAGCGGTGTTGCATCCGCCGCAGTGATCGGTAAGGCCGACCCGAAATATGGCGAAATCGTTAAAGCGGTGGTGGTTAAGCGTGATCCTGAGGTCACTGCCGAGGAGTTGATCAACTTCTGCTCAAGCTACCTGGCTGCTTACAAAGTTCCGAAAATCGTCGACTTCATCGCCGAAATGCCCATCGCCAGTTCCGGGAAGGTTCTCAAAAGCGCGCTCTCATAACACTGTTTCGCCCCACAAGTTAAGTCCGGTGAATCGGGGGTGGCTTGTGGGCTAACAGCAGCAAAGTCAAGCATTAACAAAGATAATAAAGGAAATGCAAATGAAGAAGTTAGGAATATTGCTTATTACGACAATAGTAGTAATGGCTGGTAACAGCTACTCCCTGGCTGAGACCAAACCGGTCGAGGTGCTCACCGCGGTGTCGGCCTATCCTGGCTCCTCGGATTTGGGAAAGGACTTTATTAACTACATCGCCCTAGTCAATGAAATGGGTAAGGGCGTTGTACAGATTAAGCACAAAGGTGGACCTGAAACCGGTCCAGCGTCTGAGCAGGGCACCATGCTGTCCAACGGCATCGTGGACATGCTCCACACGCCTTCGGTTTACCTCTCCGGACGCTTCCCAGAGGCGGATGTCTTTGCCGCCAAAACCAAAACCGCCACAGAAGTACGTGAAGCTGGTGGTGTTGAGCTCTACAACGAGTCTTTGGGCAAGCGCCTGAACTCTCAGCTCATCGCCTTTGCCGACGGCGATTACGGCCTGTACATCTTCACCACACGCAAACCGAAGATCCTGGCCAATGGTGTTCCGGATTTGCGTGGTTTTAGCCTGCGCGCCATTCCGCTGTACATGCCGGTTTACGAAAAACTCGGCGCCACCAGTTTGGTGATCCCATACGGCGAAACCTACAGTGCGCTGGAGCGTGGCATGGTCGATGGCGTGGGCTTCACGATCACTGACGTCGAGCGCGCCGGCTGGGCGACTTACCTCAAGTATGTGATCAAACCGCGTATGTTCACCGGCAGCGTGGCGATTTTCGCCAACAACGACAGCATTAACCGGCTATCTCCACAGGCCCGCGAAATTCTGACTCAGGCATCGCTGAAATTTGAAAACGACCTGTATGCGCTGTATGGCGAACGTGAGAAGAACGCGACTAAGTCACTGCAAAAGCTCGGCATGGAAGAGCTGGTCTTGAGTGACGAAGGACGCGCCAACTTCGCAGCCATCGCGAAAAGCTCCTATCGCGACTTTCTCGAAAGAAACAAAAGTACCTTCAACTTCGAGTTAGACGGGGTTATGAAAATCTACACCCACGATTAATCAGAGTCATGCCCAAAGCGTCTCGCAAAAATATAAATACTTACAGTTGTATAGGTGAAAAATGACGTTTCTGTATCGCATTGAAAAATTGATGGACGCGATTAACAAAGTGGCGCTGTATACCGCCGCTGCGTTAATAGCTTTGTTGCTGTATGGCGTACTCTACGCCGCCATTGCACGCATTGTTATGGACCAGCCACCGCTGTGGCCGGACCCGATAACCGCTTACGCTTTAATGTTGGCCACCTTGTTTGCCGCGCCCCAAGTCATGCGCGACGGCCAGCATATTGTGGTCGATGCACTGATCAAGTCTGTATCAGTCAAGGTCCGCCGTGTGCTGTTGCTGGTCGGCCTTTTTATCACCACGGTCACGTGCGCAGTCATGGCGGTGTATGCTGCCCAAGTGACCGCCATTGCTATTGAAAATGGCTATCTGGATGCGCGGGCCATTTCTGTTCCGTTCGCAGTTCTGACCGCACCGATTACTTTTTGCTTCGGCATGATGTCGCTTCAAGCGGTCAGGAGTTTCCTGCTGGTTTATTTTCGTCTCGAAATTAACAACAAGTAATAGGTGGAGATATGGAATGGTATTTCGTTGTTACTGCCTTCATATTAGGCACTATGCTGCTGGCAGCTTTGGGTATGCCAGTAGCCGTTGCCTTTATTACCGTCAACCTAGTTGCAGCCTTTGCTCTGATGGGCGGCGACGTCGGTATTCAGCAGGTTATCTATAACTCCACCCAGTCGATTTCGACGTTTACCTTGATTCCAGTGGCGTTATTTATCCTGATGGGCGAGCTGTTCTTCCGAACAGGGCTGGCCACTCGGGTATTCGATGCCGTTGAACTACTGATGGGCCGTGTACCCGGTCGCTTGTCGTTCGTGGCGGTGTCCGGCGGCACTATTTTCGCCACACTGTCCGGTTCCAGCATGGCCAACACGGCGATGATGGGCACCACACTGGCACCGACCATGTTCGAGAAAAAGTATCACCAGAACATGGTGTATGGCCCGATCATGGGCGCCGGCTGCATCGCGGCGCTGATTCCGCCGTCCAGTCTTGCAGTGTTGCTGGCCACGCTGGGTAACATGAACATCGGTAACTTGCTGGTGGGTGGGATTGTACCGGGCCTGATCATTGCGGCTGCCTACATGCTGCTGATTGGTGTGCAAGTGGTGATCAATCCGGACCATGCACCGGCCTATGACGTGGAAATAAAAAGCTGGCGCAAAAACTTCCTGCAGGCTATGGGCGAGCTGCTGCCGATGTGCGTGATCGTCTTCGCTGTCATCGGTCTGTTGGTCATGGGGGTGGCTACACCGACTGAATCCTCCGCATTCGGTGTGGTAGCAGTATTTTTGGTGGCGCTGTTCAAAGGCCGCGTTGACCTCAAAACCCTGATCACCAGCCTGGTGGCATCATCGCGCAGCACGTCGCTGCTGCTGATTATCCTGCTCAGCTCCGCGGCGTTCGCGCAACTCCTGTCCTTCAGTGGTGCCAGCAGTGAGGCAGTAAAGTTTGCACTGTCCTTTGACCTGGGAACCTACGAAGTCCTCCTGATGATGCTGCTGGTGCTGTTGATTCTGGGCATGTTTGTTGATCAGACCTCGATGATGATGATCACCTTCCCGATACTCCTGCCGCTGGTTGCCGCCCTGAAACTGGACATGATCTGGTTCGGAGTGATGGTGCTGATCACCCTCGAAATGTCGTTGATTACTCCTCCCTTGGGCCTGCTGCTGTTTGTAATGATGGGGGTGTCCCCGAAAGATACCACTTACTGGGAAATTATCCGCGCGGCAATACCTTACTTTCTTGTGCAGTTAGTGGTTTTGCTGGCCATTGTTTATTGGCCGCAAATTGTGACTTGGCTTCCCAGTAAAATGTAGTTCGATTGGGTTATGGTTTTAAATGGTGCACCGTTCCTGTCTGTTTGGCTGAATTAAATAGGCAGGAACTTTAACGACGTATCCTTCTGCGGATAGGGTTGAGGAGAGATAATGGAATCTAACCAGAGTGAAGTTAAGCCGTCCCAGGCATTAACCCCAAAGGGTCAGCGTACCCGAAAGAATATTTTGGACGCTGCACGCCGGGTCTTTTCTTCATCAGGATATGTGGGTATGAGGATGACGGACGTGGCGTCTGAGGCAGGCTTGTCGCTTGGTGCGCTGTACCGCTATTTCGAGCAAAAGGACGATCTCTTTTTGTCGGTGGTTGAAGATATTCATGAGGAATTATACGCAGTCACTCGTGCGGGCTACACAGGGTCATTTAAAAAAGAACCCTATGAAACGTTGTACAGATCCAATCTTGGGTATATGAGGCATTACTATGAAAATCGCGAGGTGATGCGTGCTTTCATTGAGGCCACCATGGTCGATACCCGATATAGGGATATGTGGTGGTATATGCGTGAGCGCCATATAAAGCCAGTCGTGGCGGCACTTTACCGTGATCACGGTATCAGCGAGATTCGTGGTGTAAGTGCTACAAAGGTGGTTGAGGCGCTGGCTTCTACAACTGAGCAATCGGCGTTTGTCTGGTTTTCTCAGGCGCAACTGTGTAGTGATATTACGGACGTTACGACAGCTGCTAAAGTTATTACTGATATCTGGTATTTCGCACTGTTTGAGTCAGTTGATAGAGTATAGTTTAGGTGGCGTTGTGATGCGTTAGATGTATTTGCGACGCAGTGATAGGTGGTTTTTAAAGTGATTTAAGGTAGTCTGCGTGATAGCGCGCGGAGTGCGTTTCTATTATCTTGTATAGCGTATTTGGGCAGGCCTCTTATATAGGGCTTGTGGGTTTTGTTTGCGTAGTTTTTATTTCTTTATTCATGCTCAGATTTTTATTGCTGTGCCTGCAACAGAAAGTAAGTAAAGCAAATATAAGGATCGAACGATGTCGAAAAATACCTATGTTAAACCCTCCGCTATTGGCTTGGTCTGCATCAGCACCCTCGCCAGCTCCAGCAGTTGGGCTGACTTTATTGAGGACAGCCATGCCACCCTCAACCTGCGCAACTTCTATATCAACAGTGACTTCAGAAGCGGTAAGGGTGCCTCGTCGCGGAGTGAAGAGTGGGCGCAGGGCTTTATGCTGCGCTTCGAGTCGGGATTCACCGAAGGACCAGTTGGTTTTGGTGTTGATGCCCTTGGCCTGCAAGGGATCAAACTTGATGGCGGCAAGGGGCATCACCCTGGCGGCTCGATGATTCCCGATGACCGCGATGGAAAGGGCGTTAGCAACTGGAGCCGTCTGGGCCTGACTGCCAAAGCTCGCGTCGCCCAAACCGAGCTGCGTTACGGCACTCTGACGCCACGCCTGCCCATTCTGGTCGCTACCGATGCGCGCTTGCTGCCACAGACTTTCGAAGGTCTACACATCACCTCCCGTGACATCGACAGTCTGACCCTGCACACAGGCTGGATCGACAAAGCCGTGGGCCGTGCATCGAGCAACCGCACGGGGCTGGCAGTGGTTGGTCCGGCTGCTGGTAACCGCGAAAGTGATGGCCTGTTCTTTGCCGGTGGCGACTACGCCGTTAACCAATTGCTGACGGCGCAGTACTACTACTCAAACCTTGAGGACTATTACACACAGAACTTTATCGGCCTGCAGCCGCTGTGGAAACTGGGTGAGAAGCAAAGCCTCAAGGCTGACCTGCG
This sequence comes from Pseudomonas benzenivorans, assembly GCF_024397895.1. Classification (NCBI taxonomy): domain Bacteria; kingdom Pseudomonadati; phylum Pseudomonadota; class Gammaproteobacteria; order Pseudomonadales; family Pseudomonadaceae; genus Pseudomonas; species Pseudomonas benzenivorans. The sequence continues at coordinate 1,297,259 of NZ_CP073346.1, read as the reverse complement.
CTATTTTCGTACCCGCTCCGACGGTGCGAACAGCTCCGCCAGCGGCCGGGCCAAAGGCTACAGCGCCGGTGGTTACACCGAAGGCAACACGGGTGAAATCGATAACGATACTTGGTCGCTTGCGCTGACCTATAACAACAATGCTCACACTTTGGTGGCGGGTTATCAGCAGGTTTCCGGCGGCAGTAACTTTATCCAGCCCAACCAAGGCGGATTGGGGGAAGGCGCAGTAGGTGGCTCCATGTACATCGGCACCGATCGCTTTGTTGGGCAGTTCAACCGTGCCGGTGAGCGTACCCAATACGCGATGTACACCTATGACTTCGCCGGTCTCGGTATCCCCGGCCTTACTAGCACCGTTGCCTACTTCAGTGGTGATCAAATCAACACGGCTGGAGGTAGCCATGGCAAGGAGTGGGAGCGTGACTTGTTGGTGGACTATGTAGTGCAGAGTGGTGCGTTGAAGAACGTCGGCTTCGGCTGGCGCAATATCACCTACCGTGGCAACGTCCAGCGTGCTCAGGACGAGAACCGCCTGATCATTAGCTACTCATTGCCGCTGTTCTGATGAGGGGGTAGCAGGGCTGCTAGCCGTTCTGCTCAGCAGGTACGCCCAGGGGGTCTCGGGCAATACCTGCTCTGTATAGCTGCTTGTATTTCTTACATCGGTGTGCGTTGAGTCTGTGCCAGGTGAGATCGCTGATTGCGGATTTCGGTGAACGTGACCGAGCGTTTCGCTGGTACGTGACCGGCGCTTCCACCCCGGTTGCGCGGGTTCTGGATTGTAATCGCATCGGTCACGATGCGGTTTGCTCCTCGGTTTTTTTCCGGCGCAGCGACTCGCCCTTCATCGTCAGTCGATAGGCGCTGTGCACCAGACGGTCAAGGACGGCGTCGGCCAGGGTCGGGTCGTTGATCCAGCCATGCCAGTGTTCGATGGGGAGCTGGCTGGTCAGGATGGTGGAGCGGCTTCGTAAGCGCTCCACAAACCCCACCTATTACTGTTGGGGCGAGCCTGTCAGGATGGGGCAGCTAGCCGGCAACTCCACGGCAGCAGTGCTTCGTAGTCTTCAACGCTGCTGGCGGTTGGCAGGCGTTCGAGGATGTAGCGCAGCCAGGCGTAGGGCTCCTGGTCATTGGCCTTGGCGGTTTCGATCAGGCTGTAGATCTGTGCGCTGGCCGTGGCGCCCTTGGGCGTGTCGCTGAACAGCCAGTTCTTGCGACCGATGACGAACGGGCGGATGGCGTTCTCTGCGCGGTTGTTGTCGATCGGCAGATGCCCACCTTCGACGTAGCGCACCAGTTTGCTCCAGTTGCTGGCCAGGTAGTTCACCGCCTTGCCCAGGGCCGTCTGCCCGACGATCTGCGGCTGGGTTTTGTCCAGCCAGGCCTTGAGCTGGTCGAGCAGGGGTTGGCTGCGTTGCTGACGGGCGGCCAGGCGTTCGCTGTCGGTGGCCTCTTTCAGGTCACGCTCGATGCCGTAGAGCTTGTTGATCAGGTTCAGTGCCATGTCGGCACGGCCGGTTTTTCCCTTCGGTTGCACCTTCTGCGCGTCGACGAACTTGCGCCGCGCATGCGCCCAGCAACCCAGGCGTTCGGCTTCCAGGCGCTTGAGCCACAGGCAAAAGCCATTGCGCTCCCAGTAGAGGATCTTGACCTGGCTACGGGTGCGATTGAGGAACACGAACAGCACCGGGTTGAACACTTCGACCTTGATATCCAGCTCGACCAGGGCGGCCAGGCCGTTGATGGACTTGCGGAAGTCGACGGGCTTGGGATAGAGGTAGACCCTCTGCACCTTGGCGTCGGGACGCATCATGGGGTGAGCTCCAGTAAAACGGGAGCTCAGCATCCAATGATCGGCGGGCTATGGGCAGGTGGGGTTCGTGGAGCGCTTACGCGGCTTCCGGCGCGGTCGTCGACCACTTCCAGCAGGTCGTGACGAGCCCCTTCCTCCAGCGGGGTCAGCGCCCAGTCATCGAGCACCAGTACATCGACCTTGGCCAGCTGTTGCAGGGTGTGGCCGAAGCTGCCGTCGCCGTGGGCGATGCGCAGTTGCTCCAGCAGGAGCGGGGTGTGCAGGTACAGGGTGCTGTAGCCCTGGCGGCAGGCCTGGTTGCCCAGGGCGCAGGCCAGCCAGGTCTTGCCGGCGCCGGTCGGGCCGGTCAGCAGCAGGTTGTGCTGTTGGCGTATCCAGTCGCCGTTGGCCAGGCTGGCGATCAGGCGCTCGTCCAGTCCGCGGCCGGAGCGGCGGTCGAGATCTTCCAGGCAGGCGTTGGCGTACTTGAGCTTGGCCTTCTTGCGCAGCCGCACCAGGCGCTGGTTGTCACGCTAGGCCAGCTCGCGGTCGAGCAGCAGGCCGAGGCGTTCATCGAAGCTCAGGCTGTCGATGTCGGGGATTTTCAGTTGTTCGGCGAGCGCCTTGAGCATGCCGTGCAGGCGCAGGGGCTGGAGCTTGTCCAGGGTCGGGTGAGGCAGCATGGTGGGGTTCCTTGGGGTCAGTGGTAGTAACCGGGGCCGCGCAGGTTGGCGTGGTCGTCCGGCAGCAGAGGCAGGTTGGCCTGAGCCAAGGGCAGGTTTTCCAGGCCCTGGCGCAGGATCGATTCGAGGCTTTTGTAGCTGCACGCGCCGAGGCTGAGGGCGCGACGGCAGGCCAACTCCAAGCGCACTTCGCCACGGGTCTTGCCCCACCGTTTTATTTGGCTCTCAGCATGAAGGTGGTTATGGCGGGCAGCTAGAAGTGGTCAAGGAACAGAGGCGCTTAGGTCATGCTCGGGCGTCAGTTGACAGCGTCTTTAAGCATCTTGCCGGCCCGAAAGCTGGGCTGCATAGCTGCCGCGATCTTGATGGTCGCGCCTGTCTGAGGATTGCGTCCGTCGCGCGCGGCACGGGTCTTCACCGCGATGGTGCCAAATCCCACGAGCGTGACGTCTTCGCCGTTCTTTAAGGCTGCTGAGATGGTGCCGGTGATGGCGTCTAGTGCACGTGTTGCTGTGGACTTCGGCAGGTCGGCGGAGAGCGAGATGGCCTCAACCAGTTCAGCTTTGTTCATGATGTATTCCTACAGGGGCCAAGGGAAGGGATTATAGCCACTGAGGGGCGCAGTCTGCCTAAACACCACGAGGTCCTATTCCTAGTACCTGTGCCGAATCCGAGATATGAGCCGCTAATCCCCTCGCGCCTCGTTAGTTCGTTTCGGTCGTCATCGCCCAGGATAGATAAACGGCTCCCGCCACGGCCGCTAATCTGGAAGTTGGCTCGTTTGGCTGCTTGTACGCAGGCGTACTACGGTGTTGATGGCTTCGACAACAGCTCGGTTGTGAAGGGAGTTTTGCGGGAAAGCGTTGAAACTCGTCCGGCATTGTTGGGCATCGGTTGCAGCGAGCGCCCTTGATTACGCTATATATATTAGTGAGTTATGGACTCGTCCGCTGGTATGGATTGCACGGTGTTTTCGTCGGACGCATGCATAGGCTCTGCGTAGGCCATCGGTGCCCTGATTGCGTTAAGTGTGTTAACGATCCCCGGTGAGCCGAAGGCTATGAATTTGGCTCTGGGCATTTGGCGGTAAGCGCGAGCCGGAAAAGCCGGCTCGACCACTTGCTTTAAAGCTGCAGAGATATGGTTCTAACCGGCTGGACGCTGTGCTTTTGAGAGCAAACCCGCTGATGAATGCGGCTTAGGAATCCAACCTCGAACGCGCGCCTCTCCATCGCGTAGGGCAGCAGATCTCGCTCGGCGATCATGACTGCCCAGTGCCAGCGGCTGCGCGCGTGGTCGAGCCAGGTCTGGGCTAGCTTCACGCCCTGGTTGAACGCTTCCCCTCACACGGCCCGCCATAGATATGCAGCAGCACAATGGATAACCATTGGCTTCGCACTATGGCGCTACCGCGCCTTGGACAACATCTGGGTTCTCACGCCCTGCCGTGGGATTGACCACGACGGGCGCACTCTAGCCCGAGGGTTTCAGGATGGCAACCAGCTATGGCGTAGGTGGGATTCTAGGTCTGTGGGACGTGCGGGCTCAGTTGACTCAGCCGGTTTCAGGCAACGCATATTCAGGCTCGTCTCGCAGGCAAGGGACGGATAATATGAGGACTGATTGATTCGTCCGAGTCGTCGCTCCGCCGACCTATCTCCCGCGTCAGCAAAAGCTCTGTGCGATTGACGGTAGAAGTGACGGTAGGACCCATGTCAATTTCAGCCAACCCCTTTATCCAAGCGGGCTCGGGCGGCTTGTTGATGATCGAGTGGGAGTGATCTGAACGACAAGGGCAGCCCAGGCTGCCCTTGTCGCATCTGTAGCCCGCGGGTCCATCGCGGCCTGGCGTTCGGGCTCGCCAGTGGTGGCGCTTAAATGAGAAGATGTTGCAATTGAGCGCTCGGCTACAGTCCGGGACGGAATTCTCCCGACTTTCATTCGGGTCACGGAACTGAAGATGTCCTTTACCCGCAGACAGATGCTGGCCGGCCTGGCCGGTCTCGGCGCGGTCGGCCTCGGCGCCGGCGGCGTGCGTTACTGGCTGGGGCGGCCGCTGGTCGCCGCCGAGTACGATTACCAGCTGATTGCCGCGCCGCTGGATCTTGAGCTGGTGCCGGGCCATCTCACCCCGGCCTGGGCTTTCGGTGGCCAGGCGCCGGGCGCCGAGATACGCGCCAGGCAGGGCGAGTGGCTGCGGGTGCGTTTCATTAACCGCCTCGAGGTGCCGACCACCATTCACTGGCACGGCATCCGCCTGCCGCTGGAGATGGATGGGGTGCCCTATGTCTCGCAGTTGCCGGTGCTGCCGGGCGAGTACTTCGACTACCGGTTCAAGACTCCCGATGCTGGCAGCTTCTGGTACCACCCCCATACCGCCAGCAGCGAGCAGCTCGGCCGCGGCCTGGTCGGCCCGCTGATCGTCGAGGAGTGCGAGCCGAGCGGCTTCGTGCATGAGCGCACGCTCTGTTTGAAGAGCTGGCATGTGGATGAGCAGGGCGCCTTCAGTGCCTTCAGCGTGCCCCGTGAGGCGGCGCGCGAGGGCACCCGCGGGCGCTTGAGCACGGTCAATGGCACGCATGCGCCGACCCTGGATTTGCCGGCCGGGCAGGTGGTGCGCCTGCGCCTGATCAATGTCGACAACACGGTGACCTATCGGCTCAATCTGCCGGGCGCCGAGGCGCGCATCTATGCCCTGGATGGCAATCCGGTCGCGCCACGGCCCCTGGGCGAAGAGTACTGGCTGGGGCCGGGCATGCGTATGGACCTGGCGCTCAAGGTGCCCGCGGCGGGCGTCGAGCTGGCCTTGCGCAACGGTCCGCTACGTCTGGCGACCCTCAAGAGCCAGGTCAGTGGCGCGGCGGTTGCGGACTGGCCGCCGGCCTTGCCGGCCAATCCGGTCGCCGAGCCGGACCTGGCCCGGGCCGAGACCCTGCGCTTCAATTTCGAGTGGGCGGCGATGCTGTCGCAGAACGTCGAGCAGGCCGGCTATCGCTACTGGCAGATCAACGGGCAGGCCTGGAACGTCAACGACAAGACCTGCGCCGATCGGCCCATCGCCAGCCTGAAGCGGGGCGGTCATTACATCTTCGTGCTGCGCAACATGGCCCAGTACCTGCACCCGATTCACCTGCACGGCATGACCTTCAAGGTGCTGGACTCGGATCGGCGCAAGATCACCCCGTACTTCACCGATACCTACCTGTTGGGCAAGAACGAAACCGCGCGCATTGCCCTGGTCGCCGATAATCCAGGCGTGTGGATGTTTCATTGCCATGTCGTCGATCATATGGAAACCGGCCTGATGGCCGCGATTGAGGTGGCCTGATGCGTCAGCCGAAAATCATCGACAGGAGCCAGGATCAGCGCTTCATGCGCGAGGCGCTGGCCCAGGCCGCCGAGGGCGCCGAGCGCGGCGAGGTGCCGGTCGGCGCCGTGCTGGTGCAGGACGGCGCCGTCATCGGCCGCGGCTTCAACTGCCCGATCTCTACCTCTGACCCCAGTGCCCATGCCGAGATGGTGGCGATCCGTGCCGCGGCGCAGGCGCTCGGCAACTACCGCCTACCGGGCAGCACCCTCTACGTGACCCTGGAACCGTGCAGCATGTGCGCCGGCCTGATCGTCCATTCGCGGGTCGAGCGGGTCGTTTACGGCGCCACCGAGCCCAAGGCCGGCGTGGCGATGAGTCGCGGCGAGTTCTTCAGTCAGGGCTTTCTCAATCATCGGGTGCTGATCGAGGGTGGGGTGCTGGCTCAGGAGTGCAGCGCCATGCTCAGCGCCTTCTTCAAGGCCCGCCGGGAAGCGCGCTAGGAGTCAGAGCGGCGGCAGTTGGTCGCGCGGCGGATTCTTGTTGACCCCCGGCACGTGCAGGCCGGATTCGGCCACCTGGGTGCCTTCCAGCTGCGGCTGCGTGACCCAGGTGAGAATGTCGTAGTAGCGGCGGATGTTGCGCACGAAGTGCACCGGCTCACCGCCGCGGGCGTAGCCATAGCGGGTCTTGCTGTACCACTGCTTCTGCGCCAGGCGCGGCAGGATCTTCTGCACATCCAGCCACTTGTTGGGGTCCAGGCCGGCGCCTTCGGTGAGCTTGCGCGCGTCCTCCAGATGGCCGGCGCCGACGTTGTAGGCGGCCAGGGCGAACCAGGTGCGATCCGGCTCGACGATGCTCTCGGGCAATTGTTTCTTCACCTTGACGATGTACTTGGCGCCGCCGTCGATGCTCTGCTTGGGGTCGAGGCGGTTGGACACGCCCATGGCCTGGGCGGTGCGCAGGGTCAGCATCATCAGGCCGCGCACACCGGTCTTGGAGGTGGCGGTGGGCTGCCACAGCGATTCCTGGTAACCCATGGCAGCCAGCAGGCGCCAGTCCACGCCTTCGACGCGGGCGGCCTGGCGGAAGTGTTTCTCGTAGCGTGGCAGGCGCTGCTGCAGGTGCTTGGCGAAGGTGTAGGCGCCGACGTAGCCGAGCACGTCGACATGGCCGTAATAGCGTTCGGTCAGGCGCTTGAGGCTGCCGTTCTCCTGGGCGCGGGCGAAGAAGGCGTCGATCTCCTCCAGCAGGCTGTTGTCCTCGCCGGGGGCGACGGCCCAGCCCAGGCTCTGCGAGTCGCCGAAGTCGAAGGCCACCCGGACGTTGGGGAAATACACCTGGTTCATCGCCAGCTCGTTGGAATCGACCAGGGTCAGGTCGATCTGTCCCTCGTCGACCATGCGCAGCAGGTCGACCACCTCCACCTCGGCGGACTCCTCGTACTTCAGTTCCGGCTGTTCGGCCTTGAGCGCCGCCAGCTGCTCGGCGTGGCTGCTGCCCTTGAGCACCAGGATGCGTTTGCCGAGCAAGTCCTGCGGACGGGTCGGGCGTTGCTGGCCGTTGCGGTAGATGATCTGCGGGGTCACCTGCAGATAGGACTTGGAAAAGCGGGCGATTTGCTGCCGCCCGTCGCTTGCCACCAGGCCGGCGGCGGCCAGCACCGGGCCCTTGGCCTCGCCGAGGCGAGCGAACAGCTGGTCGAGGTTGTCGGCGGTTTCGATCTGCAGTTCGACATCCAGGTCTTTGGCGAATCGCTTGAGCAGCTCGTATTCGAAGCCGGTTTCGCCGTTGCGGTCCTGGAAGTATGTGGAGGGGCTGTTGCGGGTGATCACGCGCAGCACGCCGTCCGCCTGGACGCGCTCGAGGGTGCTGGGTTCTTCAACACAGCCACCGAGCAGCAGGAGGATCCCGATCGCTGACAGCCAGCGGGCGCAGCGGGAGCGGAACGCGGATTGGGCAAACATTAACGCAGTATACGCAAAGCGCTCGATGCGCCATATCTCGACAGCGTCAGCCGTCTCTGCTAGCGCTCAACGCGCCGTATGGGCTGCGCTACGGGTGCCGCCGCGCGTCGCTTTAGGCTAGAATGCACGGCCTCAAAGTACACCCCTTCCCAGAGGCTGTCCCCGATGTTGATCCTGCGCGGCGCTCCCGCCCTTTCTGCTTTCCGCCACGGTAAATTGCTCGAGCAACTGACCGGCAAGATACCTGCTGTGACCGGACTGTATGCCGAGTTCGCGCATTTTGCCGACGTTTCCGGTGTGCTCGGCGACGACGAAGAGCGGGTGTTGGCCCGTCTGTTGAAGTACGGGCCGAGTGTGCCGGTGCAGGAGCCCAGCGGCCGCCTGTTCCTGACCATTCCGCGCTTCGGCACCATATCGCCCTGGTCGAGCAAGGCCAGCGACATCGCGCGCAATTGCGGTCTGGCGAAGATCCAGCGCATCGAGCGCGGCATCGCCTACTACGTGTCCGGCGAGCTGAACGCGGTCGAGGCCGAGCAGGTCGCCGCGCTGCTGCACGACCGCATGACCCAGCTGGTGCTGGACTCCCTGGAAGGCGCCGCGGCGCTGTTCAGCCATGCCGAGCCCAAGCCGTTGACTGCGGTGGACGTCTTGGGCGGTGGCCGCGCCGCGCTCGAGCAGGCCAACGTCGAGCTGGGCCTGGCCCTGGCCGAGGACGAAATCGATTACCTGGTGAAGAGCTTTGGCGACCTGGGGCGCAACCCCCATGACATCGAGCTGATGATGTTCGCCCAGGCCAACTCCGAGCACTGTCGCCACAAGATCTTCAACGCCAGCTGGGACATCGACGGCGAAAGCCAGGAAAAGTCCCTGTTCGGCATGATCAAGAACACCTACCAGATGCACAGCGAGGGGGTGTTGTCGGCCTACAAGGACAACGCCGCGGTGATCGTCGGTCACCAAGCCGGGCGCTTCTTCCCCAATGGCGAGACCCGCCAGTACGGTGCGGTGCAAGAGCCGGTGCACATCCTGATGAAGGTGGAAACCCACAACCACCCGACCGCCATCGCGCCGTTCCCGGGCGCCTCCACCGGCTCCGGTGGCGAGATCCGCGACGAAGGCGCCACCGGCCGCGGTGCCAAGCCCAAGGCCGGCCTGACCGGTTTCACCGTGTCCAACCTGCAGATCCCCGGTTTCGAACAGCCCTGGGAAGTGCCCTACGGCAAGCCCGAGCGCATCGTCACGGCGCTGGACATCATGATCGAAGGCCCGCTCGGCGGCGCCGCGTTCAACAACGAATTCGGCCGTCCGGCGCTTACCGGCTACTTCCGCACCTTCGAGCAGGCGATCATGACGCCGCGCGGCGAAGAAGTGCGCGGCTACCACAAGCCGATCATGCTCGCCGGCGGCATGGGCAACATCCGTGGCGAGCATGTGCAGAAGGGCGAGATCACCGTCGGCGCCAAGCTGATCGTGCTCGGTGGCCCGGCCATGCTGATCGGCCTGGGTGGCGGCGCCGCCTCGTCGATGGCCACCGGTGCCAGCTCGGCCGACCTGGATTTCGCCTCGGTGCAGCGCGAGAACCCGGAAATGGAACGCCGTTGCCAGGAAGTGATCGACCGCTGCTGGCAGCTGGGCGACAAGAACCCGATCGCCTTCATCCATGACGTCGGCGCCGGCGGCCTGTCCAACGCCTTCCCCGAGCTGGTCAACGACGGCGGCCGCGGCGGCCGCTTCGAGCTGCGCAACGTGCCCAACGACGAGCCGGGCATGGCGCCCCACGAAATCTGGAGCAACGAGTCCCAGGAGCGGTACGTGCTGGCTGTCGACGCCGCCGACTTCGAGCGCTTCAAGGCGATCTGCGAGCGCGAGCGCTGCCCGTTCGCGGTGGTCGGCGAGGTCACCGAGGAGCCGCACCTGACCGTCGCCGACAGCCATTTCGGCAACAACGCCGTGGACATGCCGCTCAACGTGCTGCTCGGCAAGGCGCCGCGCATGCACCGCTCGGCCAGTCGCGAGGCGGAACTGGGTGACGACTTCGACGCCGGCAGCCTGGACCTCGAGGATGCCGTCAGCCGCGTGCTGCGCCATCCGGCCGTGGCCAGCAAGAGCTTCCTGATCACCATCGGCGACCGCACCATCACCGGCCTGGTCGCCCGCGACCAGATGGTCGGCCCCTGGCAGGTGCCGGTGGCCGATTGCGCGGTCACCGCCACCAGCTTCGATGTCTACACCGGCGAAGCCATGGCCATGGGCGAGCGTACGCCGCTGGCCCTGCTGGATGCCCCGGCTTCCGGACGCATGGCGATCGGCGAGACCCTGACCAACCTGGCGGCCTCGCGCATCGAGAAGATTTCCGACATCAAGCTGTCGGCCAACTGGATGGCCGCCGCCGGCCACCCGGGTGAAGACGCGCGGCTGTACGACACGGTCAAGGCCGTCGGCATGGAGCTGTGCCCGGAGCTGGGCATCACCATCCCGGTGGGCAAGGACTCGATGTCGATGAAGACCCGCTGGCAGGACGATGGCGCCGACAAGAGCGTCACCGCGCCGATGTCGCTGATCGTCACCGGCTTCGCCCCGGTCAGCGACATTCGCCAGACCCTGACCCCGCAGCTGCGCATGGACAAGGGCGAGACCGACCTGATCCTGGTCGATCTGGGTCGCGGGCAGAACCGCATGGGCGCCTCGATCCTCGCCCAGGTGCACGGGCAGATCGGCCGCCAGGCCCCGGACGTCGACGACGCCGAAGACCTCAAGGCGTTCTTCGCGGTGATCCAGGGCCTCAACGCCGATGGTCACCTGCTGGCCTACCACGATCGCTCCGACGGCGGCCTGCTGGTCACCGCGCTGGAAATGGCCTTCGCCGGCCACTGTGGCCTCAACCTGCAGCTCGACGCGCTGGCCGATGGCCGCGAGGAGCTGGCCGCGGTGCTGTTCAACGAGGAGCTCGGCGCGGTCATCCAGGTGCGCCAGGATGCCACCCCGGACGTGCTGGCGCAGTTCAGCGCGGCCGGCCTGGGCGACTGCGTGGCGGTGATCGGCCAGCCGCTCAACAACGCCGAGGTCAGCATCAGCTTCGACGGTCAGCCGGTGTTCGGCGGCGAGCGTCGTCTGCTGCAGCGTCAGTGGTCCGAGACCAGCTACCAGATCCAGCGCCTGCGCGACAATGCCCAGTGTGCCGATCAGGAGTTCGATGCGCTGCTCGAGGAAGACAACCCGGGCCTCAGCGCCAAGCTGGGTTATGACGTCAACGAGGACATCGCCGCGCCCTATATCAAGAAAGGCGTGCGCCCGCAGATCGCCGTGCTGCGCGAGCAGGGGGTCAACGGTCAGGTGGAGATGGCCGCGGCCTTCGATCGCGCCGGCTTCGACGCGATCGACGTGCATATGAGCGATATCCTCGCCGGTCGCGTCGACCTGGAGACCTTCAAGGGCCTGGTCGCCTGCGGCGGCTTCTCCTACGGCGACGTGCTCGGCGCCGGCGAAGGTTGGGCCAAGTCGATCCTGTTCAACAGCCGCGCGCGCGACGCGTTCAGCGCCTTCTTCGAGCGCCAGGACAGCTTCAGTCTGGGTGTGTGCAACGGTTGCCAGATGCTCTCCAACCTGCATGAGCTGATCCCCGGCAGCGAATTCTGGCCGCACTTTGTGCGCAACCGCTCCGAGCAGTTCGAGGCCCGCGTGGCCATGGTCCAGGTGCAGGAGTCGGCGTCGATCTTCCTGCGCGGCATGGCCGGTTCGCGCATGCCGATCGCCATCGCCCATGGCGAGGGCCATGCCGAGTTCGCCAGTGACGAGGCGTTGCTCGAGGCCGACCTGTCCGGCTGCGTGGCCATGCGCTTCGTCGACAACCACGGCAAGGTCACCGAAGCCTACCCGGCCAACCCCAACGGTTCGCCGCGCGGCATCACCGGCCTGACCAGTCGCGACGGCCGTGTCACCATCATGATGCCGCACCCGGAGCGGGTATTCCGCGCCGTGCAGAACTCCTGGTGTCCGGACGACTGGCAGGACGATGCCGGCTGGCTGCGCATGTTCCGCAACGCCCGGGTCTGGGTGGACTGAGTACCGAGGCGCGGACTTGTCCGCGCCATCGCTCGCCTGAGCACGCCGGGGCAAGCCCGGCGTCGCGTCCTCGTCGATGCAATCGCTTCCGCGGCCGTCGCTGCCGGCCATGGATCACGGTGAGGGTTAGGCGCCGTCGTCACCCCTTCATGAGCTGAATCCGATTCCGCAGACCTCGCGCTAGACTATCCCCTGTCCTCGTTGCGCGCGGCTGAACGTCGCCGCGCGCTGTTGGTCAAAAACTTCATCCTGTGACGAGTGCCGTGGATCGCTTTCCAGGCAAAGTGCCACCCTGCTGTGGTGTGCTGATCTGAGTTCCAGCTGCGGAGACCCTGATGTACAAGTTGTGTTTCTACGTACCGGAAAGCCACCTGGAAGAGGTGAAGCGGGCCGTCTTCGCCGCCGGGGGCGGGCGTATCGGCCAATACGACAGCTGCTGCTGGCAGGTCCTCGGGCAAGGGCAGTTCCGTCCGCTGCAGGGCAGTCAGCCGTATCTCGGGCAGACCGGCACCCTGGAGCAGTTGGCTGAGTGGAAGGTCGAGCTGGTGGTGGCCGACGAGCTGATCCATGAAACCGTCAAGGCGTTGAAGGGCAGTCACCCCTACGAGACCCCGGCGTTCGAGGTGTGGCGTCTTTCCGATCTGCAGTTCTAGGACGATCAAATGAAAAAAGGCGCCGAAAGGGCGCCTTTTTTATGCCGTCCGCTCGGAGCGGATGATCATGGGCGGATTTCGATCAGGGTGCCGTCCTTGACCAGCGTCCACACCTCGCGCATGTCGCTGTTCTTCATGGCGATGCAGCCCTCGGTCCAGTCCAGGGTATGGAAGAACCACTCCGGGTACTCCTCGTCCAGCGGCGTGCCGTGGATCATGATCATCCCCCCGGCCGGTACCCCTTGGTCGCGGGCCTTGGCGATGTCGCGGGCGTTGGGGTAGGAGATGTGCAAGGACAGCTGGTACTTCTCGCTGGTCTTGCGCCAGTCGATCCAGTAGAGCCCCTCGGGGGTGCGCAGATCGCCCTCGCGCTGCTTGGCGCCGTTGGGCTGCTTGCCGAGGGAGATGCGGTAGGACTTGAGGGTCTGGCCGCGGCTGATCAACTGCAGCTTGCGCTCGGATTTGACCACCAGCACCTTGTCCACGCTTGGGCCGTCGAGGCTGTTGGTGGTGCTGGCCTGGGCGGCAAGGCTGAGGGACAGGCAGAGCAGGGCGAGCAACCGACGCATGGGGGTATCCAGGGATCAAAGTGGTTTCTTGTGGAGCGCGCGCAAGGCCTCCAGGGGCTCGTTGCGTACCGGATAGACATGCTCCCGGCGGTCGGCGAAGAAGCATTCTAAGGTACGGCCGACAGTCGGGAAAGCCAGCTCTGACCAAGGGATGTCGCGCTCGTGAAATAGCTGAACCTCGAGGCTCTCCTCGCCCACCGCGAAATCCAGGTCGACCAGTTCGGCGCGGAAGAACAGGTAGACCTGATTGATGTGCGGCAGGTCGAACAGGGTGTAGAGGGACAGGTCGCGCACCCGGGCGCAGGCTTCCTCCTGGGTTTCCCGGGCAGCCGCCTGCTCCAGGGTTTCGCCGTTTTCCATGAAGCCGGCCGGCAGGGTCCAGTAGCCGCGCCGCGGTTCGATGGCGCGCCGGCACAGCAGCACCTGTTCACCCCAGACCGGCAGACAGCCGGCGACGATGCGCGGGTTCTGATAATGAATGGTGTGGCAATGCTCGCAGACATAGCGCAGGCGGTTGTCGCCAGCGGGAATCCGCTGGCTGACCGGGTTGCCGCACTGACAACAGAACTTCATGCCGAATCCTCCGGGCTCATGGCCTATCTTGGCGCGCCAGCCGGCTTGGCGGCAAGCGCTGTCGGCGGCGTGGGCGGCCGGCGGGGCTTGGGTGCCGGCTGGCTTTCGTGCGATTATCCGGGGCAGAAATAATGCCCGAGAATGCCCATGCTGGACGAGCTGCTCCACCGCGTGCGAGGTCACAGGCCGCGCCTTCTGGAGACCGAGTGCGACTTCCCTGAAGCGGCGGTGCTGGTGCCGATCACCCGCAGCGACGAACCGGAAGTGATACTGACCCTGCGCGCCAGCGGTCTATCCACCCATGGCGGCGAGGTGGCCTTTCCCGGCGGCCGCCGCGACCCTGAGGACCGTGACCTGATCCATACCGCGCTGCGTGAGGCGGAGGAGGAGATCGGCCTGCCGCCGGGGCTGGTCGAGGTGATCGGCCCGCTCAGTTCGGTGGTGTCGCGCCATGGCATCCACGTCACGCCCTATGTCGGCCTGGTCCCGGACTACGTCGACTACGAGGCCAACGATGGCGAGATCGCCTCGGTATTTTCGGTGCCGCTGGCGTTCTTTCGCGACGATCCGCGGGACGTTACCCATCGCATCGACTACCTAGGGCAGAGCTGGTACGTGCCCAGCTACCAATATGGCGAATACAAGATCTGGGGGCTGACGGCGATCATGCTGGTCGAGCTGGTCAACCTGCTGTACGACACCGAGATCGCCCTGCACCAGCCCCCTGCGCATTTCATCGCGCTCCATTGAATCGCAAGACGAGGAGCCGTTCATGAAATACCGCCTGGGACACGCGCAGGTCGAGGCCCATCCGGACAGCTGGGTGGCGCCGAACGCCACGCTGGTAGGCAAGGTCAGGCTCGAGGCGCAGGCCAGCGTCTGGTTCAATGCCGTGCTGCGTGGCGACAACGAGCTGATCCTCATCGGCGCGCAGAGTAACGTGCAGGACGGCACCGTGATGCACACCGACATGGGCTTTCCGCTGTCCATTGGCAAGGGCGTCACCATCGGCCACAAGGCCATGCTGCATGGCTGCTCGGTGGGCGACTACAGCCTGATCGGCATCAATGCCGTGGTGCTCAACGGCGCCAAGATCGGCAAGTACTGCATCATCGGCGCCAATACCCTGATCGCCGAAGGCAAGGAAATCCCCGATGGCTCCCTGGTGGTCGGCTCGCCGGGCAAGGTGATCCGCACGCTGAGCGAGGAACAGAAAAAGATGCTCGAGGCCAGTGCCGCCCACTACGTGCACAACGCCCAGCGCTATGCCCGCGAACTGGCCGAGCAGGACGACTGATGCACGTAGATCGTCCGGTGGCCTCGCCCTGCGTGCAGATCTGCGCGCTGGACGACGAGGACATCTGCATCGGCTGTCAGCGCAATGTCGCCGAAATCACCCACTGGAGCCGCATGGACGACGGCGAGCGGCGTCAGGTGCTGCAGCGCTGTCATGAGCGTGCCGCGGCCAAGGGCATGCTGCTGTAGGGCTGCCCCGCCCCCGTTTCACGTTTTTTCCCCCTCTTGTATTCGAAACCTCTCGAGGATGAGTTATGCCCCGTATCGGAACCCCGCTGTCGCCCAGTGCAACCCGCGTGCTGCTCTGTGGCGCTGGCGAATTGGGCAAGGAAGTGGTGATCGAGTTGCAGCGCCTGGGCGTCGAGGTGATCGCCGTGGATCGCTACGCCGATGCGCCGGCGATGCAGGTGGCGCACCGCAGTCACGTGCTGGACATGCTCGATGGCGCGGCGCTGCGTGCGGTGATCGAGCTGGAGCGCCCGCATTACATCGTCCCGGAGATCGAGGCGATCGCCACGGCGACCCTGGTCGAACTGGAAAACGAAGGCTATACGGTGATTCCCAGCGCGCGTGCCGCGCAGTTGACCATGAACCGTGAGGGCATTCGCCGGCTGGCGGCCGAGGAGCTGGGGTTGCCAACCTCGCCCTACCGCTTCGCCGACTCGTTCGAGGAATGTCGCACAGCAGTGCAGGCATTGGGCTTTCCCTGTCTGATCAAGCCGATCATGAGTTCCTCGGGTAAGGGCCAGTCGCTGCTCCGGAGTCCCGATGATCTGCAGTCGGCCTGGGACTATGCCCAGGCCGGCGGACGTGCCGGCAAGGGGCGGGTGATAGTCGAGGGGTTCGTCGACTTCGACTACGAGATCGCCCTGCTCACCGTGCGCCACAGCGCCGGTACCACCTTCTGCGCGCCGGTTGGTCATCGTCAGGTCAAGGGCGACTACCAGGAGTCCTGGCAGCCACAGCCGATGAGCGCCAAGGCTCGGGCCGAAGCGGAACGCATCGCCCTGGCGGTCACCGCGGCGCTGGGTGGCCGCGGCCTGTTCGGCGTCGAGCTGTTCGTCAAGGGCGACCAGGTGTGGTTCTGCGAGATCTCCCCGCGGCCCCACGACACCGGTCTGGTCACCCTGATCTCCCAGGACCTCTCCGAGTTCGCCCTGCATGCGCGGGCCATTCTCGGTCTGCCGATTCCGGCAATTCGCCAGCTCGGGCCGTCGGCATCGGCGGTGGTGCTGGTGGAGGGGGAGTCGCAGCAGGTCAGCTTCGGAAATCTCGGCGCGGCCCTGGCCGAGCCGGACACCGCGTTGCGCCTGTTCGGCAAGCCGCAGGTCAGTGGGCAGCGACGCATGGGCGTGGCCCTGGCCCGTGACGAGTCGCTGCAGGCGGCCCGCGACAAGGCCACCCGCGCGGCCCGGGCCGTCAGCCCCCAGTTGTGAGTGCCTGGCGCGAGCTGCGCTGGTGGCTGCTGTTGCTGCCGGCGCTGCCGCTGATCCTGCCGCTGGCCCTGCACACCCGTCGTCATGCCCTGCGCCTGGCGCCGGCGGCGGGCCCCGCCCAGGGCCTGGCCGGGGCGCAACTGTCAGGCGAGCCGTTTCGGCTGCTGGTACTGGGCGAGTCGACGGTGGCCGGGGTGGGTGTCAGCTGCCTGCAGCACGCCCTGGCGGGCTGCCTGGCTCAGGCGCTCAGCGAACGATTCGGTCGGCCCGTGGCCTGGCGGGCCTGCGGCGAGAATGGGATCACTGCGGCCCAGGCCTGTGAGCGCCTGTTGCCCCGGGCGCTGGACGATTCACCGGAGCTGGCGTTGCTGGTGTTCGGGGTGAACGACAGTACCGGACTCACCTCGCTGCGGCGCTGGCAGTTGGCGCTCGGGCTGATGACCGAGGCGCTCAAAGCGCGCGGGGCGCGCGTCGCCTTCAGTGCGGTGCCGCCGCTGCAGCACTTTCACGCCTTGCCCTGGCTGCTGCGTACCCTGCTTGGCGCGCGGGCGGCGCTGCTGGATGCGCGCCTGCGTCGGCTGGCCGGGCAGACGGCGGCGGACTACTGCGCCGTGAGCCTGCCGTTCTCAAGCCGGTACCTGGCGCTGGATGGCTACCATCCGTCCGGGTTGGGCTATCGGGTGTGGGCCCAGGGGGTGGCCGAGCGCCTTACTCTTCCAGCGATTCCGGCTGCGGGGTAGTGCTGGCCTGCCAGGCGCGCACGCTCTTCACGCGGTTGTCCGAGGACTGCAGGATTTCCAGGCGGTAGGGACCTATTTTCAGGCACACCGTGCTGTCCGGGATGCTTTCCAGCGCCTCGGTGATCAGGCCGTTGAGGGTCTTCGGGCCGTCGCAGGGCAGGTGCCAGCCGAGCGCCTTGTTCACCTCGCGGATATAGGCGGCGCCGTCGATCACCTGGGTGCCGTCCTCCTGGGGGTGGATGTCCGGGCTGCGCAGGTTGTCCTGGTTGTTGAAGTCGCCGACTATCTCTTCGAGGATGTCCTCCAGGGTGACGATGCCGATCACGTCGCCGTATTCGTCGACCACGATGCCGATGCGCCGCTTGTGTTTCTGGAAGTTGATCAGCTGCGTCGACAGCGGCGTGTTTTCCGGGACGAAGTAGGGCTCGTTGCAGGCGCTGAGCAGGGCGTCCTTGGTCAGCTGGTCATGGCTGAGCAGGCGGGCGATCTGGCGCATGTGCACAACGCCCTCGATCTGGTTGATGTCCTGGCGGAACACCGGCAGGCGGGTATGCGGGGTGGTGCGCAACTGGTCGATGATGGTTTCGATGTCGTCGTCCAGATTGATCCCGGTGACCTCGTTGCGCGGAATCATGATGTCGTCCACCGTGACCTTCTCTAGGTCGAGGATGCCCAGCAGCATGCTCTGGCGGTTCTTCGGCAGCTCGTGCCCGGATTCGCGCACCACACTGCGCAGCTCTTCGGTGGTCAGGCTGTCGTTGTTCTTGCTCGAAGGGTCGACGCCGAGCAGTCTGAGCAGGCCATTGCTGATCCAGCTGAGCAGCACCACCAGCGGATAGAACAGCTTGAGCAGCACCAGCAGCGGCAGGCTGAACGGGTAGGCGACCCGTTCCGGGTGCAGGGCGGCCAGGGTCTTCGGGGTGATTTCGCCGAAGATCAGCAGCGCCACGGTCAGGCCGATGGTGGCGATGGCGATACCGGCCTCGCCCCATAGCTGGATGGCCAGCACGGTGGCGATCGCCGAGGCGAGGATGTTGACGAAGTTGTTGCCGATCAGGATGGTGCCGAGCAGGCGGTCCGGGCGGCTGAGCAGGTCGCTGACCCGCTTGGCGCCGCGATGCCCCTCCTTGGCCAGGTGGCGCAGGCGGTAGCGGTTGAGGCTGAGGATGCCGGTCTCCGAGCTGGAGAAGAAGGCCGAGCATGCCAGCAGGAAGACCAGCAGGCCAATCAAGAAACCGGGGTGTGCGTTTTCCACGGGACAGGGCCTAGATATGCAGGATGAATTCGCGAACCAGCTTGCTGCCGAAATACGCCAGCATCAGCAGGCAGAAGCCCGCCAGGGTCCATCGGATGGCTTTGTGTCCGCGCCAGCCGAGTTGATGGCGGCCCCACAGCAGCACGGCGAACACCACCCAGGCGAAGCTGGAGAGGATGGTCTTGTGCGCCAGGTGCTGGGCGAACAGGTCGTCGAGAAACACCGCGCCTGACAGCAGCGACAGCGAAAGCAGCGCCCAGCCGGCCCAGAGGAAGCCGAACAGCAGGCTTTCCATGGTCTGTAGCGGTGGGAAGCTCTTGATCAGTCCCGACGGGTGCTTGTGCTTCAGTTGGTGGTCCTGCAACAGCAGCAGCAGCGACTGGAAGGCAGCGATGGTGAGGATGCCGTAGGCGATGATCGACAGCAGGATATGGGCCAGAATGCCGGGGCTCTCGCTGATCGGTCGCAGGGTGCCGTTGGGCATGAGCTGCGCCAGCAGCACCGTCAGGCAGCCCAGCGGGTAGAGCAGAAGGAGCAGGTTCTCGACCGGCATGCGCATGCAGGCCAGCAGGCTCAGCAGGATCACCGCGAAGGCGATCAGGCTGGATGCGTTGAAGAAGTCCAGGGCCAGGCCTGTCGCATGATTCATCTGGATGAACAGACTGGCCCCGTGAAAGAGCAGGGCGAGCAGGCCGAGCAGGCTCAGCAGGCGTTTGTCCGGCGCGGTGCGCCGACTGAGTCGAAAACTCTGGTAGGCAGTCGCGCCGGCGTAGAGGCAGGCGGCTGCGAGGCTGGGCAGCAGAGGGTGCATAAATCCTTGTTAGGCAGGCCCGAAAGGCGCTGAGTGTGGCATACAACCGGCGCCCCACGAAAGACCGCTGGCGGTGTCGGTGCCGGGGACTCTTCGCTATAATCCGCCGCCTGCCGCAAGCTCAGCCTCGGTTCAGAAGAACCCGAAAGGAACGCGCATGTTCGAAAATCTTACCGACCGCCTCTCGCAGACCCTGCGAAGTGTCACTGGCAAAGCCAAGCTGACCGAGGACAACATCAAAGACACCCTGCGCGAAGTGCGCATGGCCCTGCTCGAAGCCGACGTCGCGTTGCCCGTGGTCAAGGACTTCGTCAACAAGGTCAAGGAGCGGGCGGTCGGCACCGAGGTGTCGAAGAGCCTGACGCCGGGCCAGGCGTTCGTAAAGATCGTGCGCGCCGAGCTGGAAGCCCTGATGGGCGCGGCCAACGAAGATCTCGCCCTGAATGTCACGCCACCGGCAGTGGTGCTGATGGCCGGCCTGCAGGGCGCCGGTAAAACCACGACGGTGGGCAAGCTGGCGCGCTTCCTCAAGGAGCGCAAGAAGAAGAGCGTGCTGGTGGTCTCGGCCGACGTCTATCGCCCGGCGGCCATCAAGCAGCTGGAGACCCTGGCCGCCGACATCGGCGTGACCTTCTTCCCCTCGGACATCACCCAGAAGCCGGTGGCGATCGCCGAGGCGGCGATCAAGGAAGCCAAGCTCAAGTTCATCGACGTGGTGATTGTCGATACCGCCGGTCGCCTGGCCATCGACGCCGAGATGATGGCCGAGATCCAGGTGCTGCATGGCGCGATCAAGCCGGCCGAGACGTTGTTCGTGGTCGACGCCATGACCGGCCAGGACGCCGCCAATACCGCCAAGGCCTTTGCCGACGCGCTGCCGCTGACCGGCGTGGTGCTGACCAAGGTCGACGGCGATGCCCGTGGCGGTGCGGCCTTGTCGGTGCGCCACATTACCGGTAAGCCGATCAAGTTCATCGGCATGGGTGAGAAGAGCGAGGCGCTCGAGCCTTTCCATCCGGAGCGGATCGCCTCGCGCATCCTTGGCATGGGCGATGTGCTCAGCCTGATCGAGCAGGCCGAGCAGACCCTCGACCGCGAGAAGGCCGAGAAGCTCACCAAGAAGCTGAAGAAGGGCAAGGGCTTCGACCTCGAAGACTTCCGCGACCAGCTGCAGCAGATGAAGAGCATGGGTGGCCTCGGCGGTTTGATGGACAAGCTGCCGCAGATGGGCGGCGTCAACCTGGCGCAGATGGGCGGCGCCCAGGGTGCCGCGGAGAAGCAGTTCAAGCAGATGGAGGCGATCATCAACTCGATGACCCCCGCCGAACGTCGCGACCCCGAGATCATCAGCGGGTCGCGCAAGCGTCGCATCGCCATGGGCTCCGGCACCCAGGTGCAGGACATCGGTCGGCTGATCAAGCAGCACAAGCAGATGCAGAAGATGATGAAGAAGTTCACCGCCAAGGGCGGCATGGCCAAGATGATGCGCGGGATGGGCGGCATGTTCCCGGGTGGCGGTTTGCCGAAGATCTGACCCCCGCGCGCGCGCGCTGTCAGGGCGTGCGTACCGGCAGCGACCGGCGGCCGGAAAAAGAGATTTGCAAAAGGCCGGATAATCCTTAGAATATGCGGCCTTTCGGGCCTAGTGCCCTATGCTTGCATTTCAGTTTTGCAGCACCGACTACAGGAACGAAGTTCAATGGTAACCATCCGTCTTGCCCGTGGCGGCTCCAAAAAGCGCCCTTTCTACCACCTGACCGTGACCAACAGCCGCAATGCGCGCGATGGTCGCTTCGTTGAGCGCGTCGGTTTCTTCAACCCGGTTGCCTCGGGTGCCGAAGTGAAGCTGTCCGTGAATCAAGAGCGCGTAAGCTACTGGCTGAGCCAGGGCGCGCAGCCGTCTGAGCGTGTTGCTCAGCTGCTCAAGGAAGCTGCTAAGGCCGCAGCCTAAGCATTCCTATGAGCACGACGCCGGCACCCGCCGAGGATCTGGTTGTACTCGGCAAGATAGTTTCGGTGCATGGCGTGCGAGGGGAGGTGAAGGTGTATTCCTTTACCGATCCTGTGGACAACGTGCTCGATTACCA
Organism: Pseudomonas benzenivorans; assembly: GCF_024397895.1. NCBI lineage: Bacteria > Pseudomonadati > Pseudomonadota > Gammaproteobacteria > Pseudomonadales > Pseudomonadaceae > Pseudomonas > Pseudomonas benzenivorans. Next base: position 1,276,022 of record NZ_CP073346.1, on the reverse strand, counting down.
GCGCTGGACGCTCAAGCGCGACGGCGAGGTAAAGCAGGTCGAGTTGGCCAGTGGACGCTTGCAGGGCAAGGTCCTGGTGGCAAAGCTGAAGGGACTTGATGATCGCGAAGTGGCGCGTACGTACGCCGGCTTCGAGATTTGCGTTCCCCGCAGCGAGCTGCCGGAGCTCAGCGATGGCGAGTTCTACTGGTATCAGTTGGAGGGCCTCAGGGTCATCGATCAGGCAGGGCAATTGCTCGGCAAGGTCGATCATCTGTTCGAGACCGGTGCCAACGATGTAATGGTGGTCAAGCCCTGCTCGGGCAGTCTGGATGATCGCGAGCGCCTGTTGCCCTATACGGAGCAGTGCGTGTTGGCGATTGATCTCGCTGCCGGCGAGATGCAGGTCGACTGGGACGCGGACTTCTGAACACCATGCCAGGCTTGCGTGTCGAAGTCATTACGCTGTTCCCGGAGATGTTTGCCGCCATCGGCGACTACGGCATCACCAGTCGCGCGGTGAAACAGGGGCTGTTGCAGCTGACCTGTTGGAATCCGCGGAGCTACACCACGGACCGTCACCACACTGTGGATGACCGGCCCTTTGGCGGTGGTCCCGGCATGGTGATGAAGATCAAGCCACTTGAGGATGCTTTGCTCGATGCCAAGCAGGCCGCAGGTGGTCAGGCGAAGGTGATCTACCTGTCGCCGCAAGGTCGTCAGCTGACCCAGTCAGCAGTACGCGAACTGGCGAACGAGGAGGCATTGATCCTTATCGCCGGTCGCTACGAAGGCATCGACGAGCGCTTTATCGAGGCGCACGTGGATGAGGAATGGTCGATCGGGGATTACGTCCTGTCCGGCGGTGAGCTGCCGGCCATGGTGCTGATCGATGCGGTAACGCGCCTTTTGCCTGGTGCATTAGGTCATGCAGACTCGGCCGAGGAAGACTCCTTTACGGATGGCTTGCTCGACTGCCCGCACTACACCCGCCCGGAGGTGTATGCGGATAAGCGTGTTCCCGAGGTGTTGCTTAGTGGCAACCACGAACACATCCGGCGCTGGCGTTTGCAGCAGTCCCTTGGTCGGACCTGGGAACGCCGTGTCGATCTTCTGGATAGCCGCTCGCTTTCTGGAGAAGAGAAGAAGCTGCTGGAGGAATACATCCGCCAGCGGGACGATAGTTAACGTATCGATGACCGGCCGGGTGGCCTGTCTTAGGAGCGCAGCATGACCAACAAGATTATTCAGCAGATCGAAGCTGAGCAGATGACCAAAGAGATCCCGACCTTTGCCCCAGGCGACACCGTTGTCGTTCAGGTCAAGGTGAAGGAAGGCGATCGCCAGCGTCTGCAGGCCTTCGAAGGCGTGGTAATCGCCAAGCGCAACCGTGGTCTGAACAGCGCGTTCACCGTGCGTAAGATCTCCAACGGTGTCGGCGTTGAGCGTACCTTCCAGACCTACAGCCCGCTGGTCGACAGCCTGGCTGTCAAGCGTCGCGGTGACGTGCGCAAAGCCAAGCTGTACTACCTGCGTGACCTGTCCGGTAAGGCCGCACGCATCAAGGAGAAGCTCGCCTAAGGCGCTTCCCTGCAGAAAAAAGCAGCCCTCGGGCTGCTTTTTTTGTTTTTGCGGTTGGCAAAAAACCAAACGGGGGATTTGCGAGGCGGTGCTCACTGCCGTGACTCGCCGGTCGCCGTGCATCTCATCACGCCGCAGATAGCGCGCAGGCCTCGTCAGAAGTCGCGACGACGGATGGCCGGCTCAGGGCTCGTCGTGGCAGCGTCCGATTCTGCATGAGCCAGAGTCGCCGGATTGGGCGCGCCACCATCGAGGTGCTGGCGGCGCGCTCGGACGGACTGATGATTATGAGGTCGCGAGGCTTTCCTGCCTGGTATTCGCACTGTCGCTCGCCTGGGCTTCGATCAGGGCCACCAGCGTCCAGCCGGTCTGCGGTAGCAGCTCGCTCTGCGGCGTCACCACCTGCACTCGGCCTTCCGGGGCGCGGGCGAACAGCAGGGTCGCGCGCGTGCCATGCAGGGCCTGGTAGTCGTTCCAGGTGAAGCTGTCGGTCAGGGTGGTGCTGTACAGCTCGGCGCCCTGAGCCAGGCGACTGGCGGCCTGGGGGTAGGTCAGCGACTGGCTGCCCAGGGGGTGGCCGCGGTGTTCGTCGCTAGCGCGATGCTTGTCACTGCGGCGGCTCTCCTGGCCGCTGGCCAGGCTGAACAGGCGGGTGTGGCCGAACTCGTGGCGAAAACGCATGCTCGCCAGGGTGTTCAGCTCGCCGGCCGGGGACAGCGCCAGGAGGTGGCCGATGCCGACCAGGTCGAGGTGGGCTTCGGCATGCTGGGAGGCCGGATTGCCGAAATAGGTCGGCAGGTTGTCCATGCGGGCGGCGCGGATATTCTCCCAGCTCGAATCGGTCAGCAGCACGCGGCTGCCCAGCTGCTGCAGGGCCTTGCCGATGGTGCGGGCGACCGGGTTGGCGCCGATGATCAGGAAGCCGCTGGGCGCCGGCTCGGCCACTTTCAGCAGGCTGGCCAAGGGGCGGGCGGTGGCGCTCTGCAGCACCACGGTGCCGATGATCACGGCGAAGGTCAGCGGCACCAGCAGCTCGGCGCCGGCGTGGCCGGTCTCGCTCAGGCGGATGGCGAAGATCGCCGACACCGCGGCGGCGACGATGCCGCGCGGGGAGATCCAGGCCAGCAGGGCTCGTTCGCGCCAGTTCAGGCTGGAGCCGAAGGTGGACAGGGCCACGTTCAGCGGACGGGCGATGAACTGGATCACCGCCAGCAGCACCAAGACCGCCGGCCCCAGGGCGAGCAGTGCACCGAGGTCCAGGCGTGCGGCGAGCAGGATGAACAGGCCGGAGATCAGCAGCACGCTGAGGTTCTCCTTGAAGTGCAGGATATGCCGGACATCCACCCCTTTCATGTTGGCCAGCCACATGCCCATCACGGTCACGGCGAGCAGGCCGGACTCATGCATGAGCATGTTGGAGATGATGAACGCGCCCAGCACCGTGGCCAGCACCGCGAGGTTGTGCAGGTAGTCCGGCAGCCACTGGCGTCGCAGCACCTGACCGAGGGCCCAGCCGCCGGCGACGCCGAGCAGGGAGCCGCAGAGGATGACCCCGGCGAAGGTGGTCAGGCTCTGATTCCAGCCCTCGGCTTCGCCGCTGGCGATGATGAAGCTGAACACCACGACCGCGAGCAGGGCGCCGATCGGGTCGATGACGATGCCCTCCCAGCGCAGGATGTTGGCCACCGAGGACTTGGGACGCACCACGCGCAGCATCGGCACTATCACGGTGGGGCCGGTAACCAGGGTCAGGGTGCCAAACAGCAGGGCCATCTCCCAGGAAAAGTCCAGCAGGTAGTGGGTGGCCACGGCGATCACGCCCCAGGTCGCCAGGGCGCCGACGGTGACCATGCGCTTGACCACGCTGCCGATTTCACGCCACTCGGACAGGTGCAGGGTCAGGCTGCCCTCGAACAGGATCAGCGCCACCGCCATCGACACCATGGGGAAGAGCAGGGGGCCGAACAGCGCCTGCGGATCGAGCCAGCCAAGCACCGGCCCGGCGAGAATGCCGCTGATCAGCAGGAACAGGATTGCCGGCAGGCGCAGGCGCCAGGCCAGCCACTGGCAGGCCAAAGCGCAGGCGCCAATGGTGGCGAAGGCGAGGAGGATCTGTGGTTCGTTCATCGAATGTCCTTGGAATGCAAGGCGCTGGTCGTACTTGGCCAGGCTGTGAAAGACTAACCCGCTTTCAGATGCCGCCATAGTCCCGTATGCCCGCCATAGACCACCCCCTGATCGATCGTTTCCTCGACGCCCTGTGGCTGGAAAAGGGCCTGTCCGTGCACACGCGGGCCGCCTATCGCAGCGATCTGGCTCACTTCAACGGCTGGCTGGATGGTCGCGGGCTGTTGCTGGAGCAGGCCGGGCGCGAGGCGATTCTCGACTATCTGGCCTGGCGCCTCGGCGAAGGTTATAAGGCGCGCTCCACGGCGCGGTTGATTTCCGGCTTGCGCGGCTTTTACCGGTACTTGTTGCGCGAAGGCCTGATCGCCCTGGACCCGACCCTGCAGGTTGACCTGCCGCAGCTCGGGCGGCCGCTGCCGAAGTCGCTGTCCGAGGCCGATGTGGAGGCCTTGCTAGGGGCTCCCGACCTGGATGACCCGCTCGGCTTGCGCGACCGGGCCATGCTCGAGGTGCTCTATGCCTGCGGCCTGCGGGTCAGCGAGCTGGTCGGGCTGACGCTGGAGCAGGTCAATCTGCGTCAGGGCGTGCTGCGGGTCTTCGGCAAGGGCAGCAAGGAGCGCCTGGTGCCCCTGGGCGAGGAAGCCATCGCCTGGATCGAGCGCTACAGCAAGGAGGCGCGGCCGCTGCTGCTCGACGGCAAGCCCAGCGACGTGCTGTTCCCCAGCTTGCGCGGCGTGCAGATGACCCGCCAGACCTTCTGGCACCGCATCAAGCACCAGGCCCGGGCCGCCGGCATCATCCAGGCGCTGTCGCCGCACACCTTGCGCCACGCCTTCGCCACCCACCTGCTCAACCATGGTGCGGACTTGCGCGTGGTGCAGATGCTGCTCGGTCACAGCGACCTGTCCACCACCCAGATCTATACCCACATTGCCCGCGCGCGCCTGCAGGAGTTGCACGCCCAGCACCACCCGCGCGGCTGAGACGGCCGTCTGGCTGCCGCGGTCTGCCTTGGCGGGCTTCTATGGTAGGCTGTGGCGATCTTCGTTAGTCCCTCGCTCGACAGGAGTTTCCATGCGTTTCACTCGCATTTCGGCGGCTGTGGCTGTAGCCCTGGCCAGCACCTTCGCCCTGGCCGCAGATCCCGACCAGGCGATCCGCAAGAATCTGCTGTCGATCCAGCCCGACATGCCGATCGAGGCCATCGCCGAGAGCCCCATGCCGGGCCTCTACCAGGTCCAGCTCAAGGGCGGCCGCCAGCTGTACGCCAGCGCCGACGGCCAGTTCGTCCTGCAGGGCTACCTGTACCAGTTCAAGGACGGCCAGGCGGTCAACCTGACCGAGCAGCAAGAGAGCCTGGCCATCGCCAAGCAGATCAACGACGTTCCCGCCAAGGAAATGGTGGTGTTCCCGGCCCAGCAGGCCAAGACCCATATCACCGTGTTCACCGACACCGACTGCGGCTACTGCCAGAAGCTGCACAGCGAGGTGCCCGAGCTCAACAAGCTCGGCGTCGAGGTGCGCTATCTCGCCTTCCCGCGCCAGGGTTTGCAGGGGGCGGCCTACAAGGAGCTGGTCAGCGTCTGGTGCGCCAAGGATCGTCAGGCGGCAATGGACCTGGCCAAGGCCCGCAAGGACGTGCCCGAGGCCCAGTGCGACAACCCGGTGGCCCAGCAGTACGCCCTGGGGCAGATGATCGGGGTCAACGGCACGCCGGCGATCGTCCTGGCCAACGGCAAGCTGATTCCCGGCTACCAGCCGGCGCCGCAGCTGGCCCAGCAGGCCCTGGAGGCCAAGTAGTTACTGGTCTCGAGTCGATTGACTAATATTCGGCCGCTTCGTAAGGTGCGGCTCTTTTTCCACGGCCGGAGCTTGCTCCGGCCGTTTTACGCAGTGCAGATGGGGAGTTCAGTGTGAAACCGGTCAAAGTAGGCATCTGTGGGCTGGGAACCGTCGGTGGCGGTACCTTCAACGTGCTCATGCGCAACGCCGAGGAAATCGCGCGTCGTGCCGGGCGTGGCATCGAAGTGGCGCAGATTGCGCTGCGTTCGCAGAACCCGCAGTGCGACATTACCGGTATCGCGATTACCAAGGATGTCTTCGAGCTGGCGAGCAACCCCGAGATCGATATCGTCATCGAGCTGATCGGCGGCTATACCCTGGCCCGCGATCTGGTGCTCAAGGCAATCGACAACGGCAAGCACGTGGTCACCGCGAACAAGGCGCTGATTGCCGTGCACGGCAACGAAATCTTCGCCAAGGCCCGCGAGAAGGGCGTCATCGTCGCCTTCGAAGCGGCAGTGGCCGGCGGTATCCCGGTGATCAAGGCGATCCGCGAGGGTCTGGCGGGCAACCGCATCAACTGGCTGGCCGGCATCATCAACGGCACCGGCAACTTCATTCTCAGCGAAATGCGCGAGAAGGGCCGTGCCTTCGAGGACGTGCTCAAGGAAGCCCAGGCCCTCGGCTATGCCGAGGCCGACCCGACCTTCGATGTCGAAGGCATCGATGCGGCGCACAAGCTGACCATCCTGGCCTCCATCGCCTTCGGCATCCCGCTGCAGTTCGACAAGGCCTACACCGAAGGCATCACCAAGCTGACCACTGCCGACGTCAACTACGCCGAGGCGCTGGGCTATCGCATCAAGCACCTGGGTGTGGCGCGCAGCACCGCCAGCGGCATCGAGCTGCGCGTGCACCCGACTCTGATCCCGGCCGACCGCCTGATCGCCAACGTCAACGGCGTGATGAACGCGGTGATGGTCAATGGCGATGCCGCCGGCAGCACCCTGTTCTACGGTGCCGGCGCCGGCATGGAGCCGACCGCTTCGTCGGTGGTGGCCGACCTGGTCGACGTGGTTCGCGCGTTGACCACCGACCCGACCAATCGCGTGCCGCACCTGGCGTTCCAGCCGGACTCGCTGTCCGACCACCCGATCCTGGCGATCGAATCGTGCGAGAGCGCCTACTACCTGCGCATCCAGGCCAAGGATCACCCGGGTGTGCTGGCCCAGGTGGCGAGCATCCTCTCCGAGCGCGGCATCAACATCGAGTCGATCATGCAGAAGGAAGTCGAGGAGCATGACGGCCTGGTGCCGATGATCCTGGTCACCCATCGGGTGGTCGAGGCGCGCATCAACGAGGCGATCGCCGCCCTGGAAGCGCTGGACGACGTGGTCGGCAGCGTCGTCCGTATCCGTGTCGAGCAACTGGTCTGAGGAGCAGAGTCATGCGTTATATCAGTACCCGCGGCCAGGCACCGGCCCTGAATTTCGAAGACGTGCTGCTGGCCGGTCTGGCCAGCGACGGCGGCCTCTATGTGCCGGAAAACCTGCCGCGCTTCACCCAGGAGGAAATCGCTTCCTGGGCCGGCCTGCCGTATCACGAACTGGCCTTCCGGGTGATGCGCCCGTTCGTCACCGGCAGTATCAGCGACGCCGATTTCAAGAAGATCCTCGAGGAGACTTACGGGGTCTTCGCCCACAACGCCGTGGCGCCGCTGCGCCAGCTCAACGGCAACGAGTGGGTGCTCGAGCTGTTCCACGGTCCCACCCTGGCGTTCAAGGACTTCGCCCTGCAGCTGCTCGGTCGCCTGCTCGATCACGTGCTGGAAAAGCGCGGCGAGCGCGTGGTGATCATGGGCGCCACCTCCGGTGACACCGGCTCGGCCGCCATCGAAGGCTGTCGCCGCTGCGACAACGTCGACATCTTCATCCTCCACCCGCACCAGCGGGTGTCCGAGGTGCAGCGCCGGCAGATGACCACCATCCTCGGTGACAACATTCACAACATCGCCGTGGAAGGCAACTTCGACGACTGCCAGGAGATGGTCAAGGACAGCTTCGCCGACCAGAGCTTCCTCAAGGGCACGCGTTTGGTGGCGGTCAACTCGATCAACTGGGCGCGGATCATGGCCCAGATCGTCTACTACTTCCATGCGGCCCTGCAGCTCGGCGGTCCGGCGCGCTCGGTGGCGTTTTCGGTGCCGACCGGCAACTTCGGCGACATCTTCGCCGGCTACCTGGCGCGCAACATGGGCCTGCCGATCAGTCAGCTGATCGTGGCGACCAATCGCAACGACATCCTGCACCGTTTCATGAGCGGCAATCAGTACGTCAAGGACACCCTGCACCCGACCCTGTCGCCGTCCATGGACATCATGGTGTCGTCGAACTTCGAGCGTCTGCTGTTTGACCTGCACGGGCGCAACGGCGCGGCGATCGCCGAACTGATGGCCAACTTCAAGCAGGGTGGCGGCTTCAGCGTCGAAGAAGACCGCTGGACCGAGGCGCGCAAGCTGTTCGATTCCCTGGCGGTGGATGACCGGGCGACCTGCGAGACCATCGCCGAGGTGTTCAAGGAGTGTGGCGAGCTGCTCGATCCGCACACCGCCATCGGCGTGCGCGCTGCGCGTGAATGCCGGCGCAGCCTGGCAGTGCCCATGGTGATTCTGGGCACCGCCCATCCGGTGAAGTTTCCGGAAGCGGTGGAGAAGGCCGGCATCGGTCAGTCGCCGCAGCTGCCGCCGCACCTCACCGATCTGTTCGAGCGCGAGGAGCGCTGCACCGTGCTGGCCAACGACCTGAAGGCCGTGCAGGGCTTCGTCAACGCCCACGGCAACCGCGGCAAGCCGCTTTAACTCTCGGCTGCAGTCAGCAAGGCCCGGTGCCGCCTTTGGCGGCACCGGGCCTTTGTCTTTTGGGGCTCTCGGCAGGGACAGCCGTTGCCGGCTAGGCTCAAGGTGTTACCGACAGGGTGGCGCGAGGCTAGTCATGAGCCAACAGCAGGACGACATGCCGGCCGAGGTGGTCGCGGCACTGAAGGAAGGTCACAAGATCGAGGCGATCAAGCGGCTGCGGGAAAGTCGCGGGCTGGATCTGCGGGAGGCCAAGGCCGAGGTGGAGGCCTACCTGCACGATCATCCCGAATTGTTCGCCGCCGCCCGGGGAAGCGGTCGCCGCCACGGTCTGCTGTTCTGGCTGTTGCTGAGCCTGCTGCTGGGCGTGCTCCTGCTGCTGTTCAGTCACCGACTCTAGGCGCCCGCGCTGTTGCGCCTTAGCCCGATAGCAGCCAGTAGGCCAGGCCCATCAGCACGATCAGTGCCAGCCATACCAGCGCGTTGAGCCGGTTGGAAACCAGAATGCCCGCGCCGCGCAGGGGGATGGGCGGGTTCTCCTCCAGATAGCGGTCGATGCGCGCTTCGGCCTCTTGGGCGCCGATGGCCGAATGGGCGCGCAGCAAGCCGATGGCCTTCGCGCGGTGACCGGCATGCAGGGCCCGCAGCACATCAGTCGGCAGCTTGTCTTCGGCCTGCTGCATCGCACGCCTCCCGGGTGCCTTCAGACGGCGCCGCTGCGCCGCAGTTCGGCGATCTGCTCATGGTCATAGCCTAGTTCAGTGAGCAGCATGTCGGTGTGCTCGCCGAGCTTGGGGCCGATCCACTCGGCAGAGCCCGGGGTGTCCGACAGCTTGGGCACGATGCCGGGCATCTTGAACGGCTTGCCGTCCGGCAGCTTGGCGCTGAGAAACATCTCCCGGGCGAGAAACTGCGGGTCGCCGAGCATGTCTTCGGCCGAAAAGATCCGGCTGACCGGTACTTCGGCCCGGTTCAGGGTGGCCAGAACCTGCTCCAGGGGCAGCGAGCCGACCCAGCGGTCGATCACCCCGTAGAGTTCGTCACGCCGTGCATCGCGGCCGTCGTTGCTGGCCAGGTCGGGGGAGTCGGCCAGGTCATGACGACCGATGGCCTGCATGAAGCGCTTGAAGATGGCGTCGCCATTGGCGCCGATCTGCACGTGCTTGCCATCGCTGCAGGTGTGGATAGAGGAGGGGGTGATGCCGGGCATGATGTTGCCGCTGCGTTCGCGGATAAAGCCGAACACGTCGAACTCCGGCACCATCGACTCCATCATCGCGAACACCGCCTCGTACAACGCCACATCCACCACCTGGCCCTGGCCGCCGTTGACCTCGCGATGACGCAGCGCCATCAAGGCGCCGATCACGCCCCAGAGGGCGGCGATGGAGTCACCGATGGAGATGCCGGTGCGCACCGGTGGGCGATCCTCGAAGCCGGTGATATAGCGCAACCCGCCCATGGACTCGCCCACCGCGCCAAAGCCCGGCTGGTCCTTCAGCGGGCCGCTCTGGCCGAAGCCGGACAGGCGCACCATCACCAGTTTGGGGTTGAGGGCGTGCAGCACGTCCCAGCCCAGGCCGAGCTTCTCCAGTACCCTGGGGCGGAAGTTCTCGATCAGGATGTCCGCCTCGGCGAGCAGCTTCAGCAGCACCTCGCGGCCGGCCTCATGCTTGAGGTTGAGGGTCAGCGACTGCTTGTTGCGCGCCTGCACGAACCACCACAGCGAGGTGCCCTCGTACAGCTTGCGCCACTTGCGCAGCGGATCGCCGCCGTCGGGCGACTCGACCTTGACCACCTCGGCGCCGAACTCGGCGCAGATGCGCGCGGCGAAGGGGCCGGCGATCAGGCTGCCGAGTTCGATCACTTTCAGGCCGGTGAGGGGTTTGGCGGCTTGCATGTTGGCTCCGTGGGCAGTTGGCTGGGCCTAGCCTATTCGATTGCACGCAGCCTGGGGGCTGCCCGGCGGGAAAAAATGAGCGGCCGCGTGCGGCGCGATCACCAGTGGCCGCAGGCACTGCCTGCCCTGGCCTGCAGGCCGATCGGCGTCGCCTGGCGCGCTGCCTTGGCACGGCAACGGCTGGAAGCCTGGCTTGACGAGTCGGCTGGGTTTCTCCTAAACGAGGGGAGGGGGGCCACGGGCTCGCAATGCATCCAGTCCATTCAGGAGTACGCATGCCACTGCGCAACGCTGTCCAGCTGATCACCTATCCCGACCGTCTCGGCCGCAATCTCGGCGAACTCTATCAACTGCTCGACCAGCACCTGGCCGAAGCGCTTGGCGGCGTGCACATCCTGCCGCTTTATCCGTCCAACGCCGACGGTGGCTTCTCGCCGCTGACCCATATGGAGGTCGACCCGCGCTACGGTGATTGGGCGGATGTGGAGCGCATTTCGGCGCGCTTCGACCTCTGTGTCGACCTGATCATCAGTCATATTTCCGACGAGTCGCCGCAGTTCCTCGACTTTCTCGCCCGCGGCCAGGCATCGCCGTCCGCCGAGCTGTTCGTCCAGGTCGACAGGCTGGGCGAGATCAGCCTGGAGGACCTGGCGAAGATCCATATCCGCAAGGAGAAGGAGCCGTTTCGCCAGGTACAGCTGGTCGACGGCAGCCAGTGCCGGGTCTGGTGCACCTTCACCGAGCGGCAGATCGACCTGAACTACGAGTCGCCGCAGACCTATCAGCTGATGGAGGAGTACATGGCCTTCCTCGCCGCGCGCGGGGTCAAGCTGTTCCGCCTGGACGCCTTCGGCTACACCACCAAACGCATCGGCAGCAGCTGCTTTCTGGTCGAGCCGGACGTCTACCGGATCCTCGAGTGGTTCCGCGAGACCGGCGCCAAATACGGCGCCGAGATGCTCCCGGAGGTGCACGACCACATCAGCTACCAGTACGCCATCTCGCGGCGCAGCATGCGTCCCTACGCCTTCGCCTTGCCGCCGCTGGTGCTGCATGCCTTCCTGGCCGGCAACAGCCGCTACCTCAAGCAGTGGCTGCGCATGTGCCCGCGCAACCAGGTCACCGTGCTGGATACCCACGACGGCATCTGCATTCCCGACGTCGAAGGCGTGCTGCCGGAAGCGGAGATCCGTTACCTGGTCGATGAGGTCTCGACCCGCAGCGCCGATCCGATCATGCGCCGCTCGGCGGTCAACGTGCACAGCGTCGGGGCCATCTACCAACTGACCTGCACCTTCTACGAGGCGCTGATGCGCAACGACGAGGCCTATATCGCCGCGCGGGCCATCCAGTTCTTCACCCCGGGCATTCCCCAGGTCTACTACGTCGGCCTGCTGGCCGGCTGCAACGATTTCGAGCTGGCCGAGCGCAGCGGCGAGGCGCGCGACGTCAATCGCCGCTACTACGGCCAGGCCGAGGCCGAGGAGGCCCTGCAACAGCCGGTGGTGCAGCGCTTGCTGGCGCTGATGCGCTTTCGCTGCCAGCACCCGGCCTTCGGCGGTCGTTTCGAACTGATCCAGTCCGGCGACAGCAGCCTGGCCATGGCCTGGCGGCATGGTCCGCACTATTGCCGGCTGCAGGTCGAGCTGAGCACCAGTCAGGCGATCATCCATTACCTGGATCCCGAGGATGGCAGCGAGCAGCGGATGCGCTGCTGACTCGACGGCTCGGCGATCCGGCGGTTCGGCAGCGGTCGTTTGGGTTAGACTTGCGGCCTTTTCGCCCAGTCAAGAAGCCCGCCCATGGCCCTGCCGTCCACCACCTACAAGATCGACCTGAACCTCACCGACCTCGACCGCAGCGTCTACCAGAGCCTGCGCTTCACCGTCGCCCGCCATCCTTCGGAAACCGAGGAACGCCTGGCCGCCAGGCTGATCGCCTATGCGCTGTTCTATCACGAGCAGCTGGCCTTCGGTCGTGGTCTGTCCGATGTCGATGAGCCTGCGTTGTGGGAGAAGAGCCTGGACGACCGCGTGCTGCACTGGATCGAGGTCGGTCAGCCGGACAGCGAGCGCATCACCTGGTGCTCGCGGCGCACCGAGAAGTTCAGCCTGGTGGCCTACGGCAACCTGCGGGTGTGGCAGACCAAGGAACTCGACCCGGTGCGCACCCTGAAGAACATCAACGTCGTTGCGGTAGGCCAGGAAGCCTTGGCCAGCCTGGCCCTGGACATGCCGCGGGCGCTGAGCTGGAGCGTGATGATCAGCGACGGCGAGCTGTTCGTCACCGACGAGCGTGGCCAGCACGAGATTCCCCTGGAGTGGCTGGTCGGCGAACGCTGATCGCTTCTGCAGGGTGGATGTCGCTGTTTACATCCTCCGGCTTCTGGTGGGAAACGCTTCGCGGTTTTCCACCCTACGGCTTGTTTGCATAAAACAGATATTGGAATCCCGATGCGTATCGAACCCCGCCCGCTGCCCGAAACCCTGCCCGACCTGGGCGACCTGCCGCCGTTGCTGACCCGCCTGTATGCCGCCCGCGGCGTGCAATCGGCAGCGGAGCTGGACAAGGCCCTGGCGCGGCTGATTCCGTATCAGCAGCTCAAGGGTATCGAGGCGGCGGTGACGCTGCTGGTCGAGGCCCTGGAGCAGCGTCAGCGCCTGCTGATCGTCGGCGACTTCGATGCCGATGGCGCCACCGCCAGTACCGTCGGGGTGCTCGGCCTGCGCCTGCTCGGCGCCGCCGAGGTCGACTACCTGGTGCCCAATCGCTTCGAGTACGGCTACGGCCTGACCCCGGAGATCGTCGCGGTGGCCCTGCAGCGCGAGCCGCAACTGTTGATCACGGTGGACAACGGCATCTCCAGCGTCGACGGCGTGGCGGCGGCCAAGGCCGCCGGGCTCAAGGTGCTGGTTACCGATCACCACCTGCCCGGTGCCGAATTGCCGGCGGCCGACGCCATCGTCAACCCCAATCAGCCTGGCTGCGCCTTTCCCAGCAAGGCGATGGCCGGCGTAGGGGTGATGTTCTACGTGCTGCTGGCGCTGCGGGCGCGTCTGCGCGAGCTGGACTGGTTCGCCCGGGCTGGTCTGGCGGAACCGAACCTGGCCGAGCTGCTCGACCTGGTGGCCCTGGGCAGCGTCGCCGACGTGGTGCCGCTGGACGCCAACAACCGCATTCTCGTGCACCAGGGCCTGGCGCGCATCCGTGCCGGCCGCGCGCGACCGGGGCTGCGGGCGATTCTCGAGGTGGCCGGACGGGATCATCGGCGCATCACCTCCACCGACCTGGGCTTTATCCTCGGTCCGCGCCTGAATGCCGCCGGGCGCCTGGACGACATGGGCCTGGGCATCGAGTGCCTGCTCTGCGAGGACGAGGCGCTGGCCCGCGACATGGCCGCGCAGCTGGATCAGCTCAATCAGGATCGCAAGACGATCGAGCAGGGCATGCAGCGCGAAGCCCTGGCCCAGCTCAAGGAGCTGGCGCTGGAGGACCTGCCGTTCGGCCTGTGCCTGTTCGAGGCGGACTGGCACCAAGGGGTGATCGGCATTCTCGCCTCGCGCCTGAAGGAGCGTTATCACCGGCCGACCATCGCCTTCGCCGACGCCGGCGACGGGGTGTTGAAAGGCTCGGCGCGCTCGGTGCCGGGCTTCCACATCCGTGATGCGCTGGACGCGGTGGCGGCCAAGCATCCGGGGCTGATCAGCAAGTTCGGCGGGCACGCCATGGCCGCCGGCCTGTCCCTGCGCCAGGAGCATTTCGGCGCCTTCGCCGCGGCCTTCGATGCCGAAGTGCGCCGCCAGCTGGTGGAGGATGACCTGACCGGGCGCCTGCTGTCCGATGGCAGTCTGGCGGTGGAGGAGTTTCACCTGGAGCTGGCCCGGGCGCTGCGCAATGCCGGCCCCTGGGGGCAGCACTTTCCCGAGCCGCTGTTTCACGGCATCTTCCAGATCGTGCAGCAACGGGTGGTCGGCGAAAAGCACCTCAAACTGGTGCTCAAGACCGAGTGCGGCGGCCAGACCCTGGACGGCATCGCCTTCAACGTCGACCGCGAAGTCTGGCCCAATCCCACGGTGCGCTGGGTCGAGGTGGCCTACAAGCTGGACGTCAACGAGTACCGCGGCCAGGAAAGCGTGCAGCTGATGGTGGCGCATATCGCCCCGCGCTGAGTCGTGGAGGATCGTCCCGGCCCGCCGCGCGCGGCCGTCGGTCCGCTCGGCCGTGCTGGCGCCCGCTATTCGGGCTGCCAGAGGGGCGTGGCCTGGGGTATACTCGCCGGCTTTTCCGAAAGTTTCACCTGCGAGTGCCGTCCGCCATGGAAATCAACCCGATCCTCAACAGCATCAAGGACCTGTCCGAGCGCACCCAGACTATTCGGGGGTATCTTTGACTACGATCAAAAGCATGATCGTCTGGTCGAAGTAAACCGCGAGCTGGAAGACCCGAACGTCTGGAACAATCCCGAGTACGCCCAGAGCCTGGGGCGTGAGCGTGCGTCCCTGGCGCAGATCGTCGAGACCCTCGACGACCTCAACGGCAGCCTGACCGACTCCCGCGATCTGCTGGACATGGCCGCCGAGGAAGGCGATCAGGGCGCGGTGGACGATGTCGCCGCCGAGGTCGAGCGCCTGCGCGGGATCCTCGAGAAGCTCGAGTTCCGCCGCATGTTCAGCGGCGAGATGGACCCGAACAACGCCTACCTGGACATCCAGGCCGGCTCCGGCGGCACCGAGGCCCAGGACTGGGCCAACATGCTGCTGCGCATGTACCTGCGCTGGGCCGACAAGCGTGGCTTCGACGCCACCATCATGGAGCTGTCCGCCGGCGAAGTGGCGGGGATCAAGGGCGCCACCTTGCATATCAAGGGCGAATACGCCTTCGGCTGGCTGCGCACCGAGATCGGCGTGCACCGCCTGGTGCGCAAGAGTCCGTTCGACTCCGGCAACCGCCGCCACACCTCGTTCACCGCGGTGTTCGTGTCGCCGGAGATCGACGACAACATCGAGATCGAGATCAACCCGGCCGACCTGCGCATCGACACCTACCGCTCCTCCGGTGCCGGTGGTCAGCACGTCAACACCACCGACTCGGCGGTACGTATTACCCACGTGCCGACCAACACCGTGGTCAGCTGCCAGAACGAGCGTTCCCAGCACGCCAACAAGGACACCGCCATGAAGATGCTGCGGGCCAAGTTGTACGAGCAGGAAATGCAGAAACGCAACGCCGCCTCCCAGGCCCTGGAAGACTCCAAGTCGGATATCGGCTGGGGTCATCAGATCCGCTCCTACGTGCTCGACCAGTCGCGGATCAAGGATCTGCGCACCGGCATCGAGAACAGCAACTGCGACGCGGTGCTCGACGGCGACCTCGATGAGTTCATCGAGGCCAGCCTGAAACAGGGCCTGTAAGGCTTTTGACTCTCCCGGCCGATGCCGGGGGAGGACGGGGGTGAGGGGCCGGACGCTGCGCTGTCCTGTCCGCCCCCTCACCCCGACTCTCTGCCCGCCGGCAAGAGAGGACGAACCAGTTACGGAACCAAGCGACCATGAGCGACCAACAACTCGAGCAGCACGACCAACACGAACTGCAGCAGGAAGAAAACAAGCTGATTGCCCAGCGCAAGGAAAAGCTTGCCGCCGTGCGTGAGCAGGGTAACCCCTTCCCGAACGATTTCCGCCGCGACTGCTACTGCGCGGACCTGCAGAAACAATACGTCGACGCGAGCAAGGAAGATCTGGCCGCCGCCGCCATTCCGGTCAAGGTCGCCGGGCGCATCATGCTCAACCGCGGCGCCTTCATGGTGATCCAGGACATGAGCGGGCGCATCCAGGTCTACGTCAATCGCAAGACCCTGTCGGCCGAGACCCTGGAAGCCATCAAGCACTGGGACCTGGGCGACATCATCGGCTGCGTAGGCACCCTGGCCCGCTCCGGCAAGGGCGACCTGTACGTCGAGATGACCGACGTGCGCCTGCTGACCAAGTCGCTGCGTCCGCTGCCGGACAAGCACCACGGCCTGACCGACACCGAGCTGCGCTACCGCCAGCGCTACGTCGACCTGATGGTCAACGAGGAGGTGCGTCACAGCTTCCGCGTGCGTTCCCAGGTGATCGCCCATATCCGCAACTTCCTCATGCAGCGCGACTTCCTCGAAGTGGAAACGCCGATGCTGCAGACCATTCCCGGCGGCGCCGCGGCCAAGCCGTTCGAGACCCACCACAATGCCCTGGACATGCAGATGTTCCTGCGCATCGCCCCGGAGCTGTACCTCAAGCGCCTGGTGGTCGGCGGTTTCGAACGGGTCTTCGAGATCAACCGCAACTTCCGCAACGAGGGCGTCTCGACCCGGCACAACCCCGAGTTCACCATGCTCGAGTTCTACCAGGCCTACGCCGACTACGAAGACAACATGGACCTGACCGAGGAGCTGTTCCGCGAGCTGGCCCAGCTGGTGCTGGGCAGCACCGACGTGCCCTACCAGGGCAAGGTGTTCCACTTCGGCGAGCCGTTCGCCCGCCTGTCGGTGTTCGACTCGATCCTCAAGTTCAACCCTGAAATCAGCGCCGCCGACCTGATGGACGTCGACAAGGCCCGCGCCATCGCCAAGCAGGCCGGCGCCAAGGTGCTGGGCTTCGAGGGCCTGGGCAAGCTGCAGGTGATGATTTTCGAGGAGCTGGTCGAGCACAAGCTGGAGCAGCCGACCTTCATCACCAAGTACCCCTTCGAGGTGTCGCCGCTGGCGCGGCGCAACGATCAGGACCCGAGCGTCACCGACCGTTTCGAGCTGTTCATCGGCGGCCGCGAGATCGCCAACGCCTACTCCGAGCTGAACGATGCCGAGGACCAGGCCGAGCGCTTCATGGCCCAGGTGGCCGACAAGGACGCCGGCGACGACGAGGCCATGCACTACGATGCCGACTTCGTCCGCGCCCTGGAATACGGCATGCCGCCGACCGCCGGCGAAGGCATCGGCATCGACCGCCTGGTCATGCTGCTCACCGATGCGCCGTCGATTCGCGACGTGATCCTCTTCCCGCACATGCGCCCACAGGCCTGACGGGAACGCAAGCCGCCTTAGGGCGGCTTTTTTGTGCGCTGACCATCGCCTATTCTGCGGGCTAGAGGTTGTGCCTGAAGTCAGTTCGTATGTGCCAGAGGATTGTTCCGCCGTGATCGATAAGCCTGCTCAAGAAAACGCCACCAAGGTGGCCACCGCCGTCGCTGAGAGCGTCCAGTACCTGGGGCGCAAGGCCAGTCGTCAAGGAAGCGAACAGCGCCGCCAGGCGATACTCGATGCCGCCATGCGCCTGATCGTGCGCGAGGGCGTGCGCGCCGTGCGCCATCGCGCGGTGGCGGCCGAGGCCGGCGTGCCTCTGTCGGCCACCACCTACTATTTCAAGGACATCAACGACCTGATCACCGATACCTTCGCCCAGTTCGTCGAGCGCAGCGCCGCCTACATGGCGAAGTTCTGGAGCAGCACCGAGGGGGTGCTGCAGGAACTGGTCGGCCAGCTCGACGGCAGCGGCGAGGCCAGGCGTCGTCTGGCCGACGAGATTGCCCGCCTGGCTGTGGAGTACGTGCGTTATCAGCTCATCAATCGTCGCGACCATCTGCTGGCCGAGCAGGCGTTCCAGCAGGAGGCGCTGCTCAATCCCCGCCTGCACGACCTGGTCCGTGCCCATGGGCAGATTCTCGCCCAGGGCGTGATCCGCTTCTTCGAGGTGCTCGGTTCGCAGCAGCCGGAGCAGGATGCCCGGTTGCTGACTGCGATCATCCTGCGCATGGAGTATCAGGGGCTGCTGGATGGCGTCGAGCATCTGGACAGCCAGGGCATGCTGGCCACGCTCAAGCGTTACATGCACCTGGTGCTGGGGCTCTGAGGGGCAGGGCGTATCCAGTGCGGACATCAGGCAGGCCGCTGTGTTATACGCTTAAGTTATATGTGGGCCATGGGGGCCAGCATCGAACCTCGCCGTGGCTCGCTTTGTCTCAACTGATGAGTTCGCCGATGGGCGCAGTGCCGAATCGTTTCACAAGGAGAGCGTAATGAAAGCCTGGCGCATGGTGGTCGCCTTGTCCTTCCTGCTATTGAGTGGTTGCCTGGTCACCGTCAAGGATCCGATCCCGGCCAATGAAGCGGCGCCGATTCCCCTGCTTGGCGAATGGGCGCGCACCAATGAGTGGGGTGAGGAGCTGTTCCTACGGATCAGTCGCTCCGGCTCCAATACCTACAGGGCCGAGACTTTTGTCGACGACCCGGAAAACCTCGACAGCCGCAAGGAGTACGCTTTTACCGTGGCCCACCACGGCCGGCGCTGGTACCTGTCCGTCGGCCTGCCGAAGCGCCTGGGGGCGAATTTCGCCATCGCCGGTTTCGAGCTGACCCAGCGTAGCGAACTGGTGCTCTACAGCCTGGATGTCGAGCGCATCCTGCAGGAGGTCGAACTGGGCGTGTTGGCGGGCGAGGTGGTGGATACCTCCCAGGGTGACGGCGCGCTGATCACCAGCCCGCTGGACAAGCTGTTCGCCTATCTCGATAACCCGGCCAACGCGGATGTGTTCGTCGAAGTCGCACGCTATCAGCGCGTCGGTCGGTAACCGCGGGCGCCGCAATGAGGATTCGATGAACAGTCTCAACGAGCTGGACGACTATCAACTGACCGTGCGCGGCTTGTCCGACCGTATCGTCGAGGCGCAGACGCCGATTCGCGTGCTGGATGCGGTGAAGTGGGATGACAACGTCCGCGCCGACTTTCTCAAGCACAAGGGCAAGAAGCTGCCGGCGGTCGATCGCGACTACTACGCCGGACGCCCGCTGGCCTATGACCCCGCGGCGAAGAAGCTGGAGTTCCAGAACATCGAGCGCGACATCACCCGTCAGCTCGGTCAGTTCAATCCGGTCGGGCAGATCATGCGACGCATGTGCCGCGAGTACCGCATGGTGATCCGCATGCTCGAGGCGCGCGGCACCGAGGATTTCGGCCTGATCTCCCAGGACCTCTATGGCGCCGCGTCCGATGCCTTCCATGCCGGCGATCCGACCCTGTCCGACCTGGGGCTGATGTTCTCCGACTTCCTGAACAACATCGACGACCGCGGCGACCTCAAGGACGAACCGAAGAACCTCACGGCCAAGCAGGCCGTGGACCTGCTCCAGCATCGCCTGAACAAGGTGTTCGGCGAGGCGGAGGAGACCATCCGGGTATTCGAGTCCGACGGCATCCTCGCCGATGCGGCGGCCGGCGCCGACTACATCAAGATCCGCGCCGACGCCATGTTCAACGAGCGCGACGTCAAGGCCCTGGAGGTGCACGAGGGCCTGGTGCACGTGGCCACCACCCTCAACGGGCAGAACCAGCCGATCTGCACCTTCCTGGCCAAGGGGCCACCCTCGTCCACCGTGACCCAGGAGGGCCTGGCGATCCTCATGGAGGTGATCGCCTTCGCCTCCTACCCGACGCGCCTGCGCAAGCTGACCAACCGCACCCGCGCCATCCACATGGCCGAGGAGGGCGCCGATTTCCTGCAGGTCTGCGATTTCTATCGCCAGCAGGGCTTCAGTCTTGAGGACAGCTACAGCAACGCCAGTCGCGCGTTTCGCGGTTCGTCCCCGACCGGACTACCCTTCACCAAGGACCTGTCGTATCTGAAGGGGTTCATCATGGTCTACAACTACATTCAGCTGGCCGTGCGCAAGGGCAAGCTGGAGCAGATTCCGCTGCTGTTCTGCGGCAAGACCACCCTGGAGGACATGCGCACCCTGCGTCAGCTGGTCGACGAAGGCCTGGTGGTGGCGCCGAAATACCTGCCGCCGCAGTTCAGCGACCTCAACTCGCTGTCGGCGTGGATGTGTTTCTCCAACTTCCTCAATCACCTGAGCCTCGACCGGATCGAGGCCGACTACGCCAATATCCTCTAGCGGCCGCTGCGCCCGACCAGGCGGTGTTGCAAGGGATTCTGCCTTCGCAAGCGACGGTGCCAAGTGCCAGCAGGCTGTCAGCCCGGATGCCGTTCGGGTCGGGCAGCCGGCTCGATTTGCCAGGAGCCCGCGATGCCCAGTCATCAGCTCGATTACGAAATTCTCGGCGCCTCGGCGCAGAGCGTGGAGATCATCCTCGATCCCGGCGAGACGGTGATCGCCGAGGCCGGTGTGATGAACTACATGACCGAGGGCGTGCGCTTCGAAACCCGCATGGGTGACGGCTCGGCGAACGGGGTGTTGGGCAGGCTGTGGGGTGTCGGCAAGCGCCTGCTCACCGGTGAGTCGTTGTTCATGACCCACTTCAGCAATGCCGGAAAAGTGCCCGCCCGGGTGGCCTTCGCCGCCCCCTATCCGGGCACCGTGGTGCCGATCCAGTTGGCCCAGGTGGGTGGCCAGCTGATCTGTCAGAAGGACGCCTTCCTCTGCGCCGCCCACGGCACCGCCCTGGGCATCAGTTTCAACAAGCGCCTAGGCGCCGGCTTCTTCGGTGGTGAGGGCTTCATCCTGCAGAAGCTCGAAGGTGATGGCCTGGCCTTCGTGCACGCCGGTGGCACGGTGATCCGCAAGGAGCTGAACAACGAGACCCTGCGCCTGGACACCGGCTGCCTGGTAGCGTTCAGCGCCGGTATCGACTACGACATCGCCCTGGCCGGTGGGCTCAAGAGCATGCTGTTCGGCGGCGAGGGCATCCTCCTGGCGACGCTCAAGGGCAGCGGGACGGTGTGGATCCAGAGCCTGCCGTTCTCGCGGCTGGCCGAGCGGGTCTATGAGGCGACATTCAAGGCGCGCGAGGAAACTCGCGCCGGCGGCCAGTGAAAGGCCTCGGCTGGCTGCTGGCCGTCCTGGTCTGCCTGCACGGCTGCAGCGAGCTGCTGTTCTATCCCGAGCCGGGCCTGCCCTACACGCCGGCCAATGCGCGCCTGGATTACCGCGACGAGTATTTGAAGGCCGCCGACGGCACCCGCCTGCACGCTTGGTGGCTGCCGGCCAAGGCCGGTGTCGAGGTCAAGGGCACGGTGCTGCACCTGCATGGCAACGGCGGCAACCTGGCCAGCCACCTCGGCGGTATCTGGTGGCTGCCGGAGCAGGGCTATCAGGTGTTGATGCTGGACTACCGCGGCTATGGCCTGTCCGAAGGTTCGCCAAGCCTGCCGGCGGTGTATCAGGACGTCGCGGCGGCGTTCGCCTGGCTGGAGCAGGCGCCGCCGGCCCAGGGCAAGCCGCTGTTCGTCCTCGGTCAGAGCCTGGGCGGTGCCCTGGCCGTGCATTACCTGGCCGAGCAGCCGCGGCAGCGCGCGCGGGTCAGCGCGTTGATCCTCGATGGCGTGCCGGCCAGTTACCGCGAGGTCGCCCGGCACGCCCTGGGGGCCAGTTGGCTGACCTGGTCGTTGCAGGTGCCGCTGAGCTGGCTGGTGCCCGATGAGGACAGCGCCATCAACGTCATGGACCGTCTGGAAAACCTGCCGCTGCTGATCTACCACAGCGTCGATGATCCGCTGGTGCCCCTTTCCAACGGCGAGCGCTTGTATCAAGCTGCGGCTCCGCCGCGGGTGTTCCAGCCGACCCGCGGTGGCCACGTACAGACATTTACCGACCCGGACTGGCGCCAGCTGATGCTGCAGTTCATGCGTGACCCCAGTGGTTTCGCCGGCCTGCGGCATCTGGCGGAACGTCCCGTTTCTGAGAGCCCTCAATGAGTGAACGCGAGCCCATTCCCCTGATCCTCACCGCCATCGGCAGCATCTGCGCCACTATTGCCGTGCTCTGGTACTACGGCTACCTGCATATCGCCAAGCCCCAGGATGCCCTGCTGCTCGCCGATTTCACCATGCTCAAGACCGTTCCCGGCGAAGACTACAAGGTTTCCCTCAAGCCCGCCGGGCAGGTGGCGCAGTGCGTCGATGGGGTGCTGGTGCTGTTCGATCTGGAGCAGAAGGGGCTCACCGGGGTGCTGGTGGACAATCGCAAGCAGGCCGTGCGCTGCCTTGGCGCGCAGACGCCCTCGGCAACGCAGTAGACCGGGGGGGCGCCGGGCTCAGTGCTCGGCGCTGTCCTGTTGTTGCATCAGTTCACGCAGGTACTTGCGTGACAGGGCAAGAAAACGCGGGGTCGGGCCGATGTCTTCGTACAGCGGGTCCCCCAGTTCGTCGGTCGCCACGACCTGACTGCCCTTGACGTAGGGCAGGCTGGCCTCCAGTTCCTCGAGGGCCGCGCCGATCAGCTCGCCCAGCAGCTCTTCGGTGTGGTGCTTGGGGTACATCTCGGTCAGCGCCGCCAGGCGCGCAGCAGCTTCCAGGTCAAGGTGGATCTGGTAGGTGTTGCGGGTCAGGCGGCCCTTGGCGTTCTGTTCCCAGTGATGGACAAGCTCGCGAATCTTCATAACTACCTCGTCCTTTGCCTGCTGCAGGTAAACGGTGTGCTATCCGCTCAAAGGGGGCCAGGCCTTTCGCGCCCCCTTTCTATCTAGACTAGACCGCTCCCGGCGCCAGCAGGTTCGGCGTCGCGCCCTTGTAAGAAGTTGCCGCGCTGGGCACTCTTGAGCCAGCCACCGACGGAGGATTGACCATGACGGAAATCGACGCGCGCTTGCGCGAGGATGTGCACCAGCTCGGCGAGTTGCTCGGCCATACCATCAGTGCCCAGCTCGGCACGGCCTTTCTGGGCAAGATCGAGCGCATCCGCAAGGGCGCCAAGGCGGCTCGGCGGGGCTCCGCCGCCGGCGCCGAGCAGCTCAGCACGGCCCTCGATGGGCTTGCCGATGATGAGCTGCTACCGGTGGCGCGTGCCTTCAATCAGTTCCTCAACCTGGCCAATATCGCCGAGCAGTACCACCGCGTGCGCCGCCGCGGCGCCGACGAGCCCGAGCCGTTCGAGGCGCGGGTGCTGCCCGACCTGCTGCAGCGCCTGCGGGCCGGTGGACATGCCCCCGAGGCCTTGGCGCGCCAGCTCGGCGGCTTGGAGATCGAGCTGGTGCTGACCGCCCACCCGACCGAGGTGGCGCGTCGCACCCTGATCCAGAAGTACGACGCCATGTCCGCCCAGCTGGCGGCCCAGGATCACAGCGACCTGTCTGCCGCCGAGCGCGAACAGGTGGGTCAGCGCCTGCAGCGGCTGATCGCCGAGGCCTGGCATACCGAGGAGATTCGCCGCAGCCGGCCGAGTCCGGTGGACGAGGCCAAGTGGGGCTTCGCGGTGATCGAGCATTCCTTGTGGCAGGCCGTGCCGAACTTTCTGCGCCAGGCCGACCGCGCCCTGCAGGCGGCGACGGGCCAGCGTTTGCCGCTGGAGGCGGCGCCCATCCGGTTCGCCTCCTGGATGGGTGGTGACCGCGACGGCAACCCCAATGTCACCGCGACGGTGACCCGCGAGGTGCTGTTGCTGGCACGCTGGATGGCCGCCGATCTGTACCTGCGCGACCTCGAACAGCTGGCCGCCGAGCTGTCCATGCAGCAGGCCAGCGACGAACTGCGGGCCCGCGTCGGCGACAGCGCCGAGCCCTATCGCAGCCTGCTCAAGCAGTTGCGTGAGCGTCTGCGGGCGACCCGCGCCTGGGCCCAGGATTCTTTGCAGGGCCCGGTAACGCCCTCGGCGGCAGTGCTGCAGGACAATGCTGCACTGCTCGAACCCTTGAACCTGTGCTACCGGTCCCTGCACGCCTGCGGCATGGGCGTGATCGCCGATGGCCCGTTGCTCGACTGCCTGCGCCGCGCCGTGACCTTCGGCCTGTTCCTGGTGCGTCTGGACGTGCGCCAGGATGCCAGCCGCCATACTGCGGCGCTCGACGAGATCACCGACTACCTGGGCCTGGGGCGCTACGCCGAGTGGGGCGAAGAGGCCCGCCAGGGCTTCCTGCTGGCCGAGCTGGACAATCGTCGGCCCTTGCTGCCAACGCATTTCGAGCCGAGTGCCGAAACCGCCGAAGTGTTGGCCACCTGCCGCGAAGTGGCGGCGGCGCCGGCCGCCTCGCTGGGTTCCTACGTGATCTCCATGGCCGGCGCGCCTTCCGATGTGCTGGCGGTGCAGTTGCTGCTCAAGGAAGCCGGCCTGCAGCGGCCGATGCGTGTGGTGCCGCTGTTCGAGACCCTTGCCGACCTGGATCACGCCGGGCCCGCGATCGACCGCCTGCTCGGCCTGCCGGGGTACCGCGCGCGCCTGGCGGGGCCGCAGGAGGTGATGATCGGCTATTCCGACTCGGCCAAGGATGCCGGCACCACGGCGGCGGCTTGGGCCCAGTACCGCGCCCAGGAGACCCTGGTGCAGGTCTGCGCTGGCCATGGGGTCGAACTGCTGCTGTTCCACGGCCGCGGCGGTACCGTCGGTCGGGGCGGCGGTCCGGCCCATGCGGCGATCCTGTCGCAGCCGCCGGGCTCGGTGGCGGGGCGCTTCCGCACTACCGAGCAGGGCGAGATGATCCGCTTCAAGTTCGGCTTGCCGGATGTCGCCGAACAGAACCTCAATCTCTACCTGGCCGCCGTGCTGGAGGCCACCCTGCTGCCGCCGCCAACCCCCGAGCCGGCCTGGCGCGAGCTGATGGACCGGCTGGCCGCCGATGGCGTCACCGCCTACCGCGGCGTGGTGCGCGAACACCCGCAGTTCGTCGAATATTTCCGCCAGGCCACCCCGGAGCAGGAGCTCGGCCGGCTGCCCCTCGGCAGCCGGCCGGCCAAGCGCCGCGCGGGCGGGGTGGAAAGCCTGCGGGCGATCCCCTGGATCTTCGCCTGGACCCAGACGCGCTTGATGCTGCCGGCCTGGCTCGGCTGGGAGTACGCCCTGTGCAACGCGTTGAAGCGCGGCGAAGGCGAGCTGCTCGGGCAGATGCGCGAGCACTGGCCGTTCTTCCGCACCCGCATCGACATGCTGGAAATGGTCCTGGCCAAGGCCGACGCGGCGATTGCCCGCCTGTACGATGAGCGCCTCGTTCAATCGGATTTGCGACGTCTGGGCGAGCATCTGCGCGACCTATTGTCGCAGGCGGTGGCCGCGGTGCTGGGGCTGACCGGTCAGTCGCAGCTGCTGGCGCACAGCCCCGAGACCCTGGAGTTCATCAGCGTGCGCAACACCTATCTGGACCCTCTGCACCTGCTGCAGGCCGAGCTGCTGGCGCGCTCCAGACAGCGCCAGGATGAGGCCGACAGCCCTCTGGAGCAGGCCTTGCTGGTCAGTGTCGCGGGCATCGCCGCAGGGCTGCGCAACACCGGCTGATCAAGCTGTCCCGGCGTCCTGGCCAGGCGCCGGGCGGTGGCTGTAAGCGGCTCGGCGGGCGTCTTTCAGGCGTCCGGGCTGCGACAGCCTGTGCGACTTTCGGTGGCTTGTGCGCCAGGGATGCGCTGTGTATCTTGATCGGCCTTCTGGCAGTCAGGCACCCGTGCGCAGTGCTGCCGAAACCATTCTGAGATTGGCCCCAAGAGGCGAGTCCGACGATTTTCTATTTAAGTCTTGAGGAGCACATCGATGCGCGTGATTCTGCTGGGGGCGCCCGGTGCCGGTAAAGGTACCCAGGCTGGCTTCATCACCAAGAAGTTCGGCATTCCGCAAATCTCCACCGGCGACATGCTGCGCGCGGCGGTCAAGGCCGGCACCGAGCTGGGCCTGAAGGCCAAGAGCGTCATGGACGCCGGCGGCCTGGTCTCCGACGACCTGATCATCAACCTGGTCAAGGAGCGCATCGCTCAGCCGGATTGCGCCGGCGGCTTCCTCTTCGACGGCTTCCCGCGCACCATTCCCCAGGCCGAAGCCCTGAAGGAAGCCGGCGTGACCATCGATTACGTGGTCGAGATCGCCGTCGACGACGAGGAAATCGTCAGCCGCATCGCCGGCCGTCGCGTGCACCCGGCGTCCGGCCGCGTCTACCACACCGAGCACAACCCGCCCAAGGTTGCCGGCCTCGACGACGAAACCGGCGACGAGCTGATCCAGCGCGACGACGACAAGGAAGAGACCGTGCGTCATCGCCTGTCGGTCTACCACTCGCAGACCAAGCCGCTGGTCAACTTCTACCAGCAGTTGGCCGCCAGCGAAGGCACGCCGAAATACAGCGCCGTCGCCGGCGTCGGTTCGGTGGACGAGATCACCGCCAAGGTACTGGCCGCGCTCAGCTGAGTTCTCGGTCTCCTTGAAACAACGGCCCGCTTGCGGGCCGTTGTCGTTTCTGGCGTTGCGGCAGCCGGGTTGTCGTCGTTCTCGGAACAGTCATCTTGTTCGGGCAAGCTAGGCTCGAGTCTCTGGTCTATACCAGATAGGCTTCATTCCTCACTAAACGGAAGTAGGAGAACACATGAGAGTTATGCAGGCGTGGATGATGGGTTTGGCCATGAGCGTTGCGTCCCTGGGCGCCGTGGCCGCTACCGAGCTGCAGCACTGGCCCAGCGAGGCGGCCGCCAAGATCGACAGCATGATCGCCGCCAACGCCAACAAGGGCGCTTACGCGGTCTTCGACATGGACAACACCACCTACCAGTTCGACATCGAGGAGTCGCTGCTGCCCTATCTGGAAATGAAGGGTGTGCTGACCCGCGAGACCATGGATCCCTCGCTCAAGCTGATTCCGTTCAAGGACACCCCGGCGTTCAAGGAAAGCCTCAACAGCTACTACTACCGCCTGTGCGAAGTCGACAACCTGGTGTGCTACCCCTGGGTGGCGCAGATCTTCTCCGGCTTCACCCTGCGCGAGCTCAAGGGTTATGTCGACGAGGTCATGGCCTACGGCAAGCCGATCCCGCTGAAGTATTACGACGGCGACAAGGTGGTCGAGGGCAGCGTCAACCCGCCCAAGCCCTTCGCCGGCATGCAGGAGCTGTACAACCGCCTGCAGGAAAACGGCATCGAGGTCTACGTGATCAGCGCCGCCAGCGAGGAGCTGGTGCGGATGATCGCCAGCGACCCGAAGTACGGCTACAACGTCAAGCCGCAGAACGTTATCGGCGTCAACATGCTGCTCAAGGACCGCAAGACCGGCGCCCTGACCACCTCGCGCCTGCAGGTGCAGAAGGGCAACTATGACCCGGCGAAAAACCTCGACCTGGAGCTGACCCCCTACCTGATGAACCCGATGACCTGGTACGAAGGCAAGCTCGGGTCCATCTTCGGCTGGATCGACCAGTGGAAGATGCCGGTGCTGGTGGCCGGCGACACCCCGTTGTCCGATGGCTACATGCTGTTCAACGCCACCGATACCAGCAAGGGCGGCCTGCGCATCTGGGTCGATCGCAAGGCCAAGTACATCCAGCAGGTCAAGGACTGGCAGGCATCCGCGGCCAAGCGCCAGGCCGAACTGGGCCTGCCGGTGACCGCCGACAAGAACTGGCTGGTGGTCAGCCCCGACCAGCTGCACTGAAGTCCAGGCACCCGCCCCCCGGTGGTGGGTGCCAGACTGCCGCGCCGTCGCAATGACGGGGCGGCGGCTGGCCAAAACGCGCGTAAACCGTTTTAATGCCCGGCCAATCTCCAGTCTGCCCATTCGCCATGACCACTCTGCTGGCCCTCGATACCGCCACCGAAGCCTGCTCCGTCGCCCTGCTGCATGACGACCGGGTGTACAGCCACTATGAAGTGATTCCGCGCCTGCACGCCCAGCGGCTGCTGCCGATGATCAAGACGTTGCTGGACGAGGCGGGTGTCGCCCTGTCGGCCGTCGATGCCATCGCCTTCGGCCGTGGACCCGGTGCCTTCACCGGCGTGCGCATCGCCATTGGCGTGGTCCAGGGCCTGGCTTTCGGCCTGGATAGACCGGTGCTGCCGATCTCCGATCTGGCCGTGCTGGCGCAGCGGGCGCTGCGCGAGCACGGCGCGCAGCAGGTAGCCGCGGCCATCGATGCGCGGATGGACGAGGTCTACTGGGGTTGCTACCGCGCCGATCAGGGCGAGATGCGCCTGCTCGGTGACGAGGCGGTGCTGCCGCCGGAGCTGGCCGGGCTGCCGCGCGAGGCCGCCGGCGACTGGTTCGGCGCCGGCACCGGCTGGGGCACTCACGCCGCCCGGCTGCCGGCGATGCTGGCCGGACAGGACGGCGCGATGCTGCCCCACGCCGAAGACCTGCTCAGCCTGGCCCGCTTCGCCTGGGCCCGTGGCGAGGCGCTGCCGGCCGACCAGGCGCAGCCAGTGTACCTGCGCGACCAGGTCGCCACGCCCAAGGCCCCGCAATAGTCGGCTGCGGCCGATCTGGCGCGGCTCGCGGCCCAGTGCTCGATTGCCAAGCCGGGTCGACGGCGGTAGATTGGTCAAATCCCACACAGTTGGCCCACCCGGCCGAGCAGTAACTGATGCGCATCGACGGCTCCATCGCTCCCTACTCGCCAGATCGCGGCCCCCGCTCGGGGACGGCGGTCACGCCCTATCGCGAGACCCAGCGGGAAGTCGAGGCGCGTCGTGAGCAGCCGGCCGCACCGGCCAGCAGCCAGGGCTTCGAGCAGCTGCCGCAATTGCGCCGGGTTCAGGCCGCCAGCGGCGGCAGCGACAACCTGTCGGCGCGGGCCCAGGAGCCCGACTACCGCCCCACGCTGAGCAACCGCGCCGCCCAGGCCCTCGCCAGCTACAGCAGCACCGCCGCCTTTGCCAGCGAGTCCGACGCGCAGCAGGTGCTGGGTCTCGACCTCTACGCCTAGTGCTGCCCTATTTCCTCGGATGCCCGTCCTGGAGCGAGCCGGCCTGGCGCGGCTCGCTGTACCCGGAAAACGCCCGGGCGCACGACTTCCTGCCGCTCTACACGCAGCTGTTCAATGCGGTGGAGGGCAACACCACCTTCTATGCCAGTCCCTCGCCCGATACCGTCGCCCGCTGGGCCGCGGCGATGCCGGCGCAGTTTCGCTTCTGCGCCAAACTGCCGCGGGATATCAGCCATGGCGGCGATCTGCGTGAGCAACTGGGCGCCGCCGACAGCTTTCGCCGCCTGCTCGCGCCCCTCGGCGACCGTGTGGCGCCGTTCTGGCTGCAACTGCCGGCGAGCTTCGGTCCGTCGCGCCTGGGGGAGCTGGCTGCCTTCGTCGAGCACTGGGCGGGCGCCGATCTGGCGGTGGAGCTGCGCCACCCGGCGTTCTTCGCCAGGGGCGAGGAGGAGCGGGCGCTCAACCGTCTGCTGCTGGGGCAGGGGATCGAGCGAATCTGCCTGGATTCGCGGGCGCTGTTCAGTTGTAACTCGGACGAACCCGCCGTGCACCATGCCCAGGCGAAGAAGCCGCGCCTGCCGGTGCGCCCGACCGCCTTCAGCCAGGCGCCGCAGTTGCGTTTCATCGGCCACCCGGAGCTGGCGGCCAACGATGCCTTTATGGCGCCCTGGCTGGACAAGGTCGCCGCCTGGATCGAGGCGGGGCGCACCCCCTATGCCTTCCTGCACACCCCGGACAACCGCCTGGCGGCGCAGCTGGCGCGGCGTTTTCATGCCCAGCTGAGGCAGCGTTTGCCCGGCCTGGCGGTGCTGCCGGAGCCGACTCCGCCAGATACTCGAGAGCAGCTGGCGCTGCTCTGAGGCCGGTCTCTAGTACTCCACCTCGACGGCGCCGGTGACCCGGGTGCAGCAGCTCAGCACGAAGCCCTCGGCGATCTCTTCCTCGCTGATGCCGCCGTTGTGCTCCATGGCGGTCTCGCCGCTTGCCACGCGCACCTTGCAGGTGCCGCAGATGCCCATGCCGCAGGCCTTGGGAATGGTCAGGCCGGCACTGGCGGCCGCCTCGTAGAGGGTCGCACCCAGTGGCGCCTGCACCGATTTTCCAGAGTCGCTGAAGGTCACCCAGTGACTGACCTGGGGTTCGTCGGCCAGGGCCTGGGCCTCTGCCGCCTGTTCCTCGGCGCTGGCAATGTCCTCGGCAGGCGTCTCGCCGAAAGACTCCTC
The DNA here is from genome assembly GCF_024397895.1 of Pseudomonas benzenivorans. Lineage (NCBI taxonomy): Bacteria > Pseudomonadati > Pseudomonadota > Gammaproteobacteria > Pseudomonadales > Pseudomonadaceae > Pseudomonas > Pseudomonas benzenivorans. Next base: position 1,245,988 of record NZ_CP073346.1, on the reverse strand, counting down.
GTGGTAGCGCGCCATGTCGTAGCCGGCCTCGGTGAGCAGGCGCCGCACGGCGCGCATGTAGGACGCCGGGCCGCAGCAGAACACCTCGCGCTCGAGGAAGTCCGGGGCGATCAGCTGGAGCATCTCGCGGCTGAGGAAGCCGCGGTAGCCGCCCCAGATCTGCCCGGTCTCGTTGCGTTCGCAGATCAGGTGCAGCTTGAAGTTGTCGATGCGCGTGGACATGTAGTCCAGTTCGGCTCGGTAGATGATGTCGGCCGGGGTGCGCGCGCTGTGGGCGAACACCATGTCGACTTCGCTGTTGGTGTTGAAAAACCAACGGGCCATGGACATCACCGGGGTGATGCCGACGCCGCCGGAGAGCAGCAGCACCTTGTCGGCCGGGTAGTCGATGCAGTTGAACTGGCCGACCGGGCCGTGCACGGCGATCACCTCGCCTTCCTTCAGGTGTTCGTGCAGCCAGTTCGATACTAGGCCGCCGGGCACACGCTTGATCGTGATGGAGAAGCTGTAGGGAATCGAGGGCGCGCTGGAGATGGTGTAGGAGCGCATCACCTGCTCGCCGTCGATCTCCAGCTCCAGGGTGACGAACTGCCCGGGCTTGAAGAAGAACAGCACCGGCTCCTGCATGCTGAAGCAGTAGGTGATGACGTCCGCGGTTTCCCGGATGACCTTGAGGCAGCGTACCAGATGGCGGCCGTTGGCCCAGGTCTGGGTGCTGACCGGGTTGAGGTAATCACTGCTGGTGAGGCTGTGCATGGGCGTTTCTCGGCAATAGGCAAAGCCCCCTCGCCGGCGGTTGCCGGGAGGGGACTGTCGATCTAGGGGGAGCGGCCGCGGGTGCGGCCGGGAGAGGCTGGCGTCAGGACAACTGGATCCAGGTGGTCTTCAACTCGCAGTACTGGTCGTGGGCATAGATCGACTTGTCGCGGCCGCCGAAGCCGGACTGCTTGTAGCCGCCGAACGGGGTGCAGATGTCGCCCTCGGAGAAGCAGTTGACCGACACGGTGCCGGCGCGGATGGCCGCCGACATGCGGTGGGCGGTGTTGATGTTGGCGGTCCACAGGGAGGCGGCCAGGCCGTAGCAGGTGTCGTTGGCGATGGCGATGGCCTCTTCTTCGGTGTCGAAGGCGATCACCGCCAGCACCGGGCCGAAGATCTCTTCCTGGGCCACCGAGGCGGCGTTGGAGTCGGCTTCGAAGATGGTCGGGGCGACGAAATAGCCGCCGCTCTCGGCATGCAGGCGCACGCCACCGGTGACCAGCTTGCAGCCCTCGGCCTTGGCCTGCTCGATATGCCCCAGGACCTTGGCCATGTGCGCCTCTTCGATCAGCGCCCCGAGGCGTACGCTCGGGTCCAGCGGGTCGCCGGTGGCCCAGTCTTCCAGCTGGCTGAGCATTTCCTTGAGCAGCGCATCCTTGAGCGAGCGATGAACGATCAGCCGGGAGCCGGCCGAGCAGTTCTCACCCATGTTCCAGAAGGCTGCGGCGAGCACGTTGCCGGCCACTGCCGAAAGGTCGCCGGCATCGCCCATCACCACCTGGGGGTTCTTGCCGCCGCACTCCAGCACCACGCGCTTGAGGTTGCTCTTGGCCGAGTACTCGAGGAACAGCCGGCCGACCTCGGTGGAGCCGGTGAAGGCCGCCAGGTCGATGTCCGGGTGCAGGCCGATGGCCTTGCCGGCGGTGTGGCCCAGGCCCGGCACCACGTTGAGCACGCCGGCCGGGATGCCGGCCTCGAAGGCCAGCTCGGCCAGGCGCAGGGTGGCCAGGGAGGTCAGCTCGGCGGGCTTGAGGACCACGCTGTTGCCGGTGATCAGCGCCGGGCCGAGCTTCCAGCCGGCCATCATGCAGGGGAAGTTCCACGGCAGCACGGCGCCGACCACGCCGATCGGCTCGCGGCGGATCATGCCCACGTTGCCCGGGCTGGACGGCGAGATGGCGTCGTACAGCTTGTCGCCGGCCTCGGCGTGCCAGCGGATGGTGTTGGCGGTGTCGGGGATGTCGATGCCGAAGCACTCGCCGACCGGCTTGCCGGCCTCCAGGGACTCCAGTACCGACAGTTCCAGGCGATTGGCATCGATCAGGTCGGCGAAGCGCAGCATGATGGCCTTGCGCTCGGCCGGCGCCAGCTTCGACCAGACCCCGGCGTCGAAGGCGGCGCGGGCGGCCTGCACGGCGGCATCGATGTCCTCGGCGTCGCAGGCGGCGACCTCGGTCAGCACCTGGCCGGTGGCCGGGTTGAGGGTGGCGAAGGTGGCGCCCGAACGGGCGGCGACGAAGCGGCCGTTGATGAAGGCCAGGTTGCGGTATTCCAGGCGCTCGAGCTGCTGGTCGATGGCGCTGCGGGTGAGGGCGTCAGTCATTGTTGTTCTCCTGAAGATTGGGACAGTTTCAGAGTTCTACGCCGGCGGACCACTCTTTCCAGGCGATGGAGGAGCGCACGCCGATCCCGAGCAGGGGTTCGGGCGGATTGCGGCTGGGCTTGGGCTGTTCCAGCATGATGCTCAGCAGGTCGCTGTCCATCCCCAGGGCGTACTCGGCGATCAACTTGCCGGAGATGGTGCCGCGGGTCAGGCCCAGGCCGTTGCAGCACATGGCGCCGAACACGCCGGGGGCGAGCTCGCCGAACACCGAGCCGGCGTTGCGCGAGAGGCACAGGGCGCCGCCCCAGGTGTATTCGAAGTCGACCTCCGGGAGCATCGGGAAGCGCCGCGCGAAGGAGGTGCGGTGGGCCTTGAGCACCCGTTGCAGGGTGCCAGCCGAGGCGTGCACGTCCGGGTTGTAGGTGAAGGAGTTGCGCACGCAGATGCGCCCATTGGCCAGGCGGCGCACGGTGGAGCCCAGCGGGTCGGCCGGAATCAGGCCCCAGCTCTGCTCACCGCCCAGGCGCGCCTGCTCTTCCTCGGTCAGCTGGCGGGTCATGCTGCCGTAGGTGTACACCGGCAGCAGGCGACCCTTGAGGCCCAGCTCACCGAAACTCGAGGCATAGGCGTTGTTGGCCAGCACCAGGCGCGGCGCCTTCACGCAGCCCTCGGCGGTGGTCAGGGTGTGCGGCTTGCCCACCACGATGTCCAGCACCGGGCTTTCCTCGAACAGCCGCACGTTGGCTGGCAGGCTCTGGCCCAAACCGCGCGCCAGCGCCGCCGGCTGCACCAGCACCGCACCCGGCGCATGCAGGCCGGCCTGGTAGAAGTCGCTGCCGGTGACGGCCTTCATCTGCCCGGCATCGAGCAGGCGATAGGGCTCGCCGAGGACGCTCAGGCCCTTGGCGAATTCATCCAGGGCCAGGCCACCGCGCTCGTTGGCCGCGCCATGCAGCTTGCCCTGCTCGCGCCAGTCGCAGTCGATGCCGTGGCGCTGGACGATCTCGCGGGTGTAGTCGATGGCGCCGCGGCTCAGGCGGATGGTCTTGTGGTCGGCCTCGTGACTGCTGGTGTAGCTGTGGGAGGTCAGGTCGTGGGGCAGGTCGACCATGAAGCCGGAGTTGCGCCCGGCGGCGCCGAAGCCGACGCGCTTGGCGTCGATCAGCACCACCGAGGCCTCGGGCTGCAGTTCGGCCAGACGGCGGGCGGCGGCCAGGCCGGCGTAGCCGGCGCCGAGCACCACCCAGTCGGCCTGTACGGTGCCGCGCAGCGGCGTGCTCGGCGGCGGTGGCGGCAGGGTCTCGTACCAACCGCAGCGCCCATCGTTCTGGGGCAGGGAATTGCAGTGCAGTTGCATAGGGAGTGCCTCCACGCCCGAAGGGTTAGCCGCGATGGGCGATGAGCTGCTCGTAGGTCTGCTTGAAGGCGGACTTCTCGGCGTCGTTCAGCGGCAGCAGGGGACGGCGGGTCACGCCCACCGGCAGGCCGGCCAACTCGCAGCCCTGCTTGATGTACTGGCAGAACTTGCCGCCGCCCTCGAGCAGGTTGAGCATCGGCAACAGGCGCTGGGCCAGCTGGCGACCCTTGAGCATGTCCTGCTCGACCACGCAGGCCTGGTACAGGGCCACGTGCTCGCGGGCGAGGAAGTTGGAGGCGCCGCAGACCCAGCTGCGCGCACCCCAGGTGAAGTACTCCAGCACCTGGTCGTCCATGCCGCAGCTGGTCTGCAGCTGGTCGGCGTATTCCTGGGTCAGGGTGTGCATGCGCTCGATCGAGCCGGTGCTCTCCTTGATCGCCTGGAAGTTCGGCCGGCCCTTGAGGGCGTCGATGAACTCGAAGCTCATCGGCGTGCCGGTACGGGCCGGGAAGTTGTAGAGCATGATCGGCATGTCCAGGGCATCGTCGACGCACAGGGCATGGGCCAGCAGTTCTTCCTGGGTCGGCTGGCAGTAGTAGGGCGCGGCCAGGAGGATGCAGTCGTAGCCGGCGGCCTTGGCGTAGCGGCCCAGGTCCAGGCTTTCCTCGGTGCTGGTGGCGTTGATCCCGGCCATCAGGGTGATGCGGCCCTTGGCCTGCTCGGCGACCGCGTCGAACAGCTGCTTGCGCTCGGCATTGCTCAGGGCGTAGTACTCGCCGGTGGTGCCGCCGATGATCAGGCCGTGCACGCCGTCGCCGATCAGGCTGTCGATGACCTCGCGCAGGGCGGCGAAGTTGATCGCCCCATCCTGGTTGAAGGGCGTTACCACGGGAGTCCAAATACCATCGAAGTTCATGCGATCACCTGATTCCAAGAAGTTGAATGTTGGGTCGATTTCGAGAAAAAGGTTACGGCCGTTCTGCGCCCGGCAACAAGAAACATTTAGGGCCGTTAATTAATAATCAAAGGTTATGGATGGGCCGAGAATGGGGGCTTCAGGCATAAAAAAACCTGCGCCAGGCAGGTCCTCTTATTGGGGGGAAGGCGAACGCTTGAAAGTTCAACTCGCCTTGTACTGGATATGGATAACGTGGGGTTGTGGCAGCCAATAACCGGCCGTTATCAAAGTTGCTCCATCAGCCAGTCGCGAAGGCGGCAACAGGCCTCGTCGTCTTCCTTGTCTTCGTTGAAGGTCAGGTAGTGCTGGCTCTCCTTGTGCACCACCTGCTCGGGCACCGGACGCACCAGCAGGCCCTGCTCGACCAGATGACCGACCAGGTGGTGCCAGCCCAGGGCCACGCCCTGGTGGTTGAGGACCATCTGCACCAGCATGTTGTAGTCGTTGGCGTTGAAGAAGTGCGGGCTGTCGCTGCCGCGCGCCTCGATATCGACGTCGTGGAAGGCCAGCCAGACGCCCCAGTCGACGTGCTCGGCCACCTGCGAGCGGCCGTAGGGGCTGAGGTTGAGCAGCACGCTGTCGCGCAGCCCCTCCAGGCTGCCGAGCTCCGGGTGCTGTTCCAGGTAGCGCGGGGTGCACACCGGGTAGATGACGTCGTGGAACATCGGCAGGCTGCGGTAGCCGGCGCGGATCTTGGCCATCTTGGTGATGAAGATGTCCGGGCGCACCCCGGGTTCCATGGACAGGAAGTTCTGCGTGGTGATCAGGTTGAGGTCGACGTCCGGGTTGGCGCTGAAGAAGCTCGGGAGGCGGTGCGCCAGCCACATGGCCGAGAACGCCGGCGAGCAGCACAGGGTCAGCACCCGCTTGCCGACGTTGCGGCTGCGGATGCGCTCGGCCGCCTGGGCGATGTTGACGAACGACAGCTGGGCGGCATCGAAGAAGATGGCGCCGGCGGCGGTCAGCTCCACCGCGCGGCCGGCGCGCTTGAACAGCTCGGCGCCCAGGTAGGTCTCCAGCTCGCGAATCTGCCGGCTGATCGCCGCCTGGGTCACGCACAGGGCCTCGGCGGCACGGGTGAAGTTCTGGTACTTGGCCGCGGCCACGAAGGACTTCACCGCGCGCAGCGAGGGCATCTTGATCAGCGTCTGATCGGGTTCAGTGTGTTTAACCATAACGGCAAGTATTCAATTTCCTGAATAAAAAGTCGGTTCTGCCGACTATAGCCCCGCACTAGACTTTCGACTGTGCCAAAAACGGCGTTGCCGCCCGCAATCGGGCTCGGAGGTTATCCGATAGCGCCCGTTGGATCATCCGGATAAGTGTTGGAGTGCCGATAACGTGAACAACAAAGCGAAGGTTGCAGAACTCATCCAGCAGCGCAAGCCGCGTCATGCGCTGCCGACGGCCTTGTACAGCGATGCCGAGGTGTATCGCCAGGACCTGGAGCAGATCTGGCACAAGGAGTGGATCTTCGCCGGGCACACCTTCGAGCTGGAGAAACCGGGCCAGTACCTGACCCTGCAGATCGGCGACTACCCGGTAGTGGTGGTGCGCGGCGGCGACGGCCAGATCCGCGCGCTGCACAACGCCTGCCGCCATCGCGGCTCCAAGGTATGCAGCGAGGCCAGCGGCAAGGTGGCCAAGCTGGTCTGCCCCTACCACAAATGGACCTTCGACCTGGACGGCAAGCTGCTGTTCGCCGGCAACATGGGCGTGGACTTCAACAACGCCGAGTACGGCCTCAAGTCCGCCCACTGCGAGGTGGTCAACAGCTACATCTATGTCTGCGTGGCCGAGCAGGCGCCGGACTTCGAGAAATTCCGCGCCGCCCTGTCGCCCTTCATCGCCCCGCACAACCTCGACGACTGCAAGGTGGCCTTCGAGTCCAACCTGGTGGAGAAGGGTAACTGGAAGCTGGTGTTCGAGAACAACCGCGAGTGTTTCCACTGCGACGGCACCCACCCGGAGCTGATGAACTCCTTCGTCGAGAACCTCTCGGTGGCCGGGGTCGGCGGTGAAGAGGACCCCGAACTGGTCGCCCACTGGGACAGCTGCGAGGCGGGCGGCCTGCCCAGCCGCCTGGTGATGGACGAGAACGGCCAGTTCCGCATGACCCGCATTCCGCTGTCCTCCGGCGCCGTCAGCTACACCATGAACGGCAAGCCAGCGGTGAGTCGGCGCCTGGACACCAGCGGCGTGGAGAACATCGGCGCCCTGCTGTACTTCAACTACCCCTCGACCTGGAACCACTTCCTCGGCGACCACGCCCTGAGCTTCCGCGTGCTGCCGATGGGGCCCAACGAGACCCTGGTGACCACCAAGTGGCTGGTGCCCAAGGATGCCCAGGAAGGCCTCGACTACGACCTGGAGACCCTGACCCGGGTGTGGCTGGCCACCAACGACCAGGATCGCCGCCTGGTCGAGGGCACCCAGGCCGGGGTCAACTCGCCGGCCTATGAGCCGGGCCCGTATTCCTCGATCGCCGAGAACGGCGTGTGCCAGTTCGACGACTGGTACTGCGCCACCATGGCGCGCAAGCTGGCCGACTGACGCGCCCACCGACAACACGCACTGCCCCGTATGGCCCTTCCCGGTCATGCGGGGCTTTTGGTTTCCCCGAGCGTATCTTCTTACAGGAGCATCAGCGATGCAGCCTGCGTCCATCCCGCTACTCGGCAGCGCCTATGCCCGCGGCTTAATGCTCGTGCTGCTGTCGGCCTTCTGCTACGGCCTGCAGCCGCTGTTCGCCCAATACGCCTATGCCGGTGGCGCCGACCCGGTGGGCCTGCTGCTGGTGCGCTTCGCCATCGCCGCCTCGATCCTGATGCTGTTCCTGCGCTTGCGCGGTATTCGCCTGCCGCGTGGGCGCCTGGCCTGGCAGAACCTGCTGGTGGGCATCGGCTACGGCCTGACTGCCCTGGGCTACTACACCGCCAGCCGCAGCACCTCGGTGAGCCTGGCGGTGATCCTGATGTATTCCTTCCCGGCCTTCGTCACCGCCCTGTCGATCGCCTACCTGGGCGAGCGCACCAGCCCGCTGAAATTGCTCAGCCTGGTGCTGGCCCTGGGCGGCGTGCTGCTGGCCACCGGCCTGAGCCTGCGCGGCAACCTGTCCGGGGTGCTCTGGGCGCTGTTCTCGGCCCTGAGCTACGGCGCGGCCATCATCTACGGCACCCACAGCATCCGCCACGAGCAGCCGCTGGCCTCGGCGGCCATGGTGCTGCTGGGCTGCGCCCTGACCTTCGCCGTGGCCGCGCTGTGCTGGGGGGCGTCGACGCCGTCCGGGGCGCCGGCCTGGTGGTCGATGCTGGGCCTGGCGCTGTTCGCCACCATTCTGCCGGTGGCCTTCTTCCTCGCCGGCTCGCCGCTGATCGGCTCGTCCGCGGCCTCCACCCTGTCGACCCTGGAGCCGGTGGTGGCGGTGACCATCGCCGTGCTGCTGATCGGCGAACAGATCAGCGCCGGCATGCTCGGCGGCGGCCTGCTGGTGGTGGCGGCGGCGATCATCCTGTCTCGCCAGGGCGGCACCTTGCCGGAGCCTGCGTTGGTGCCGGTACCGGTGCCGGAGGAGACGGACGAGATCTCCTAGCAGGCCGTTGAAAGCGGAACAAAGAAGTCGGAGTGATTAAATAATCACTCCGACCCCTTTAGCGACCCCTTTAGCGTTGGTGAAACGTCCGGGTTATGTCGCGTGACGATGCAACGGAGCCTGGCGGGCATGACAAGGCTCCCGCCCGCGTTCTTATCGTGTGCTCAAGCAGAGAGAATGGCCGCCATGCCACCACAGCTGCATCAATGTGAGACAAGGCGCGTCGGCTTTGTACTGGTACCCGGATTTGCCCTGACTTCTTTTTCGTTGGCGATCGAGGCGCTTAGCGTCGCCAACGCCCTATGGGGTGAAGTGGCCTATGAATACCGGTTGTACAGCGGGGATGTCGATCCGACGGCGACTGAGGTCTGTAGCTCGAACGGCGTTCCCATCAGGGTGTCCGGGCACTGTGGCGACATCGAAGACAGTAACTTGTTGTTTGTTTGTGCTTACAAGAAGGCGGCTGGATATGATGGGGTCGCGCTGTTCTCGAAGTTGAAGGCTCTGAAAAAGAAAGGTTGCAGACTCGCATCCTTGTCCAGTGGCAGTTTTATCCTGGCCAAAGCGGGCGTTCTGGGAAAAACTCCCTGCACGCTGTTTAACGAGCAAATAGCGACGTTCAAGGAGCTCTATCCGGCTGTCACGGTTGACGAGAGCATCTATACCGTGGGGGAGGGTGTCTTTACCTGTCAGGGCGGCACTACCGCGCTCGACATGCTGCTTTATATCATCGGCCAAGACCATGGCGCCGACTTTGCATTGAAAGTGTCCCATCAGTTCTGTCAGGACAGAATCAGAACGCGGGATGAAATACAGAACAGTCGCCGCTATCTTGAGTTGAGAATGAAGTCGTCCTGCCTGGGGGCGGCAATCGAACTGATGGAAAGCAATATCGATGCGCCTTACCCCATCGAAGTATTGGCCGGGAAAATTGGCGCGACGGTGCGGACGCTGGAGCAGGTATTCCGCACTCACGAAAACACCACGCCAGTCAATTACTATCTCCAATTGCGGCTGCGGCGCGCCAGGACCCTGATCGAGGATACCCTGCTACCCATCGCAACTGTTGCTCAGGCGACGGGGTTCGCCTCGCAGAGCTACTTCACCAAGCGATTCAGGGAGGCCTATGGCTTTTCCCCGAGCCACTTGCGCAGCGTCAAAAAGTTATAAATTTCTTCGGTTCTGTTATAGCTCTGAAACCCCGGTGAGCAGAAGCTAGCGGCTATCTTCACTCCACCGAAATCGAGGGTCAGAGTATGGCGCAAGTAATCGAGAGCTGTCTTTCCAGCAAGTCAACGTCTTTCAACGAGATCCCCATTGTCGATGTCGGGCCATTGTTGGATGACAGTGATGTGCATTCGGTGGCGCGTCAAATTGGCCGTGTCTGTGAGAATGTCGGTTTCTTGTATATCAAGAATCATGGGGTCCCCGCTTCTCTGGTGCGTGATGTGTATCGGCTCTCCCGCAAGTTTTTTGACTTGCCATTCGACGTCAAGAATCGGTTGAATATCGTCAACTCCGGCCAGACCTTGCGCGGCTACATTCCCATGTATGGCGAAAATGTCGACCCGCAGAACACCAGGGATTTCAAAGAGTGTTTTGACTATGGTCGGCACGAAGAGGCGGTATCACCGTTCTTTGGCCCCAACCTGATGCCGGAGTCTATTCAAGAATTCAAGCAGGTCATGGAGACCTATCACGCAGCCATGCTGGGGCTTGCACGTAAACTGATCAGCGCGATCGCCTTGAGCCTGAATCTGCCGGCGGATTATTTTGAGAAACTGCAGAAGAAACCGATCACTATTCAGCGGCTGTTGCACTATCCGCCACAGTTCGGCGATATCACGCTGAAAGAGATTGGCATTGGTGCGCACACCGATTACGGCTTTCTGACCATCCTTTCCCAGGATTCCAATGGCGGTCTGCAGGTGCAGAATCGAGACGGCGAATGGGTCAGCGCACCGCCGGTGGCGGATACCTTCATTGTCAATATCGGCGATCTGGTGCAGACCTTCACCAACGACCGCTATATCTCCACCATGCACCGCGTGATCAATACCAGCGGTGTGGATCGCTATTCGGTGCCGTTCTTCATCGACCTCGATTTCGATGCGGTGGTCGATGTGGTGCCTACCTGCATCAGTGCAGACAGACCCAGCAAGTACCAGCCGTACACCAGCGGCCAGCACAAATACAAGCGGTTCGTTGACAGCTACACCCATCTGCAGGATGTGGTCATCGGCGGGTAATGCAGAGCAGCAATTGGGCGCAAGGGGCCGCAGGAGGAGGGGCTGACGGCGGGGGGACGCTACAGGTCGCAACCGACCTGCCGTATGGCAACAATGGGTGTAAAGGTTAGGTGCTGTGCCTGAGGCACCGCAATGCGCAGACTTTCCTCGTTCGAGTGGGCGGCGAGATCGCGCTGACTGAGTTCGGCGAGGACGAAACCCGTTCAAGCTTGACCGGATCAAGCGCGCCCTTGCGATAGTCCAGTCCGTGATTGGACGACGGCGAAGGCAATAGCGCATGGGCGCTAACCTGAATGACCCATCCAATTAATCTGGACGCTATTAACCGATGGCCAGACTGCCTTCTCTTTCCGCGCTGCGAGCCTTCGAAGCGGCAGCACGCCACTTGAGCTTTACGAAGGCCGCGCAGGAACTGCATATCACCCAGGGCGCCGTCAGTTACCAGATTCGCATGTTGGAGGATGAACTCGGCGCCCGGCTGTTCTTGCGTGAGAAACGTACAGTGGTGCTAACCGAGGGTGCGCAACAGCTGTTACCCGTGTTGCAACGGGCGTTTTCAGAGATTGCCGAAGGAATAGCCACTTTTTCGGCCACAAGCCGCGAAGAGCGACTCACGGTCGCGCTCAGTACCTATTTTGCGATTCATTGGCTGTCTAGAAGATTGGGGCGCTTCTCTAATCTGCATCCGGATATCCAGCTCAGATTGCAGCACCCTGAGACCAATGCACGCCCAGGTGTCGATGGCGTGGATATGGTGATCATGTGGAAGGCGCGTGACTGGGCTCCGCAACCTGGCCTCAACAGTCAGTTGTTGTTTTCCTCGGCCGTCAGCCCTGTCTGTAGCCCCGCGCTATTTGAAAACCTGGCGGCTCCAGCCTCCTCTCAAGGGCTACGCAAGCAGGCTCTGTTGCGCGATGAAGTGCACTATGAGGCGTGGTCGAAGTGGCTGAAATTGGCCGGTTTCGATGATGCGGGGCCTACCTATGACATGAAGATCAGCGACCCGAACGTTTACCTCCAGGCGGCCATCGATGGGCGCGGCTGGGCAATGGCCGATGAGCTTATTGCCGACGAGATATCCCTCAAGCGTCTTGTCAGGCCTTTCGATATCTCGCTCGAGGGCTACGGCTATTTTGTCGTGTGCCGGGACGACGCGCTGGAGCGACCCGCCGTACGCGCCTTTCATGAGTGGATAACGGGCGAAGCTCAGACGGCTGATAAACGAACATCGCGGGCCTGAGCCCGCGATGTTCACCGTTTTCTCCAGGCGCTGATTCAACGGCCCCGCCGCAGGCACGGCGGCAAGCACTGACCCGCCAGGCCGGCGAATTCTCAGCCGGCCGAATGCTCCATGTACCAATCGCTTAGCTGAACACAAAACTTCTCATCTTTCGCGAAGGGTCCCGGTCGATAGAAAGCGGACTTGGCGCCTGCGGTCATCGATTGGCACAGGGCGACATCTTCCGCGTTGGTCACCTGCCAGACTTCCTTCATGTGTTCGGGATGATAATCGACGCCTTCGACGGCATCCTCACGCACGATCCAGCTGGTATAGAGCGCACATTTGTCACTGCCGAGCGGCAGCACCCAGTTGGTCGCAATGTGGTCCGAGGTGAAGTGAATCCAGGCGTTGGGGTTGAACCACATCGACAGCGTGCTTTGATCGTAGTCCTTGAACGGGCCGATCAGCTTCTTGCTGGCCGGCTTGCCATCAAAGGTGATGGATTGGAAGTTTTCCTGCATGGGATAGCGCGCCACGCGGCAGCAATCATTCGGTGAGAAGGCTTGCTCCTGCCACGCCAGTCCGAGCGACTCCCAGCGCTGTACCGCCCGGGCAAACAGTTGCTCATAGGCTGGAGATTGCGCGCCATTGAAACTGGAGGGGTCGAATAGTTTAACCAGGCCCTGGTGGTTCATATTGCAATGGCAGCACTCGCGGTTGTTGATCATCACCAAGAACCAGCTGGCGTCGACAATTTCGCATTCGTGATAGGCCAGCTTGTAGCCACCGTTTTGCAAGCCAAACGGCGCCGCGTAGGGTGCGATGATTTTCTCGATTTCTTCCAGATCGCTGCGATCACACTCAGGGTCCAGACTGGCGAACAGCAGACCGTGTACCTCGACCACTGGCAGGCTGTCGAGATGCATCGACTGTCCCAGCTCCGAGCCAGGGAAGTCGGGGGCAAATCCAGGTGCATTGAGCAAACGGCCGCCATTGAGTTCATAGACCCACTGATGGTTGGGGCACATGATCATCGGTGGGCATGTTCCATGCGTCTCGCGCAGCAGGCGGGCGCTCTGGTGCGCGCAGCGGTTCGCCATGCAACGGATCACGCCGTCCGTGCCATGCAGCAGGAAATACTCGTCGTCGAACAAGGAGAACTTGAGGTAGTCCCTGGGTTTGGGCACGTCACCGCGGGTGCCCGCGAAGAACCACTTCTTCGAATAAAGACGCTTGGCACGATCAAGGTCGAATATGGCTTCCTGAGGAAGCCCCATTCCAGAAATGTAGTTTTCCAAGACTGTTTCTCTTAATAAAGATTCTGAAGTGGCCGCCGCTATTGGCTGCTGTCCCGTTCGCGCTTCAACAATCGATGTTCCGGCGAAGTGTCAGCGCTTTGCTGCTCTCAATTCACCTGTTCCCTGGCTTGCAGGGGCTTACCAAAGCGTTTGCCAACGCGAACAGCGCGGCGTGTCGCTCGGTGTTTTGCCAACGTCCCGAAGGCGCAGCTGGATCAAGGCTTGCGGGGTGCCTCGGCGGCGGCAAACCGAATCAATCAGCGGCTCCCTATTCGGGTGGGTGAAATTTAGGCTGGCGCGGTTTTGCTGACAAACGAGTTCGCCCAATGCCATGCATAAGCGGATTTAATCAATTAGGGGGCTTGGAGCGGCTTGGTCGGTGGAGCTTTCACTGCTGACATCCTGCACGCCGCACACGCCGTCATTGGACGGCGTGTGCGGCGTGCAGGCAGCCTCTGTCAGCGGTCCTTGACCAGGCGCAGGGCGTCGTAGATGGCCGCGTGGGTGTTGCGCGCCGCTACCGCGTCGCCGATGCGCAACAGCTGGAGCTCGCCGACCGGATTGTCGTAATAAAAGGGGGTTGGAGTGAGTAGAAATAAATCACTCCGACCCCTTTAGCTCTCCGCCCCCCTTTGGCTTGAATAAATAGACCTGTCCCCTTTTTCCCAACCACACTGACGGCATGCTTGAAAAGCGATTCCTCGCTGCTTGCGGGGGGCGTCCATATATGCTTGTTAGGTATTTTTGAAAAAAGCCAAATTCAATTCAACTTCTTGGCCCAGCCAATAGGCGAACTCAGTATGATCTTTATAATCGTCACCTGTGAGCGCGTGAACCAATACCGTCAAGTTTTCCCTGTTAGCATCTAACCAAGGAATATAGTTTTCAAAATCCTTCGCACCAAATGTCACCTGACAACTCCAGCATGGATGTGGGCCAATCAACTTTTCGTGAAATCGACCGACGTTGAGATGAAATTTCTCTGCAGAAATGTCACACAGTTTCCTTGCCTGTGCTTTAGTCGCTTCGTCGAAATAAATATGAGCATGATAGGCTTTGTGAGAATTAATCGGCCGTTGCGTTTTGTTCATTTTTTAAGTTCTCGCTACTGTTTTTTGCCTAAGGATGGTCTGAAGTAGCCCGGTATTTCCGGCCGACTTCAGCCCTTGCCGATTTTAGATGCGACGATTCGACCAAAAAGGATCAAGTCATCCGCTCATTTCTGAACTTTTAGCCGCCGCGAGCAGCTTGCATCGGCCATTTCCCACATTACAGGCGCACCTCTCCTGCATTCGTCAGTAAATGTCTGCGCACCATCCACAGGTTCGACAGGGCGAGCAGCAATAAAGGGGGCGGAGTGAATAAAAATAAATCACTCCGACCCTTTAGCTATGTGGTTACGGCTCTAGCGCAAGCGCCTCGTTTACAGCCACGTCGCCCGCACCGACTTTGGTCGCCCCGCCAAAAACGAATATGCGATCACCGATGGCACCGGCCGCCGCCCCATGCCGTGGCACCTTCATGTCTGGCAAGGCTTCCCAGGCATCCGCAGACGGATCATAAGCCCAGCCATTGGCGAGCACTTCCTTGGTCGGGGTCCATTGTTCACCGCCGAAAACGTAGAGTCTTCCATCGAGTGTGGTTGCGGCGATGCCGCCCGAAGCCCTCGGCATCGGTGCCTTTACTGACCACAGCCCGGTCTTGGTATTGAAGACCTCGAGGGCTGCCACGTTCACATTGACTGCGTTGCCGTTCGACTCAAGATACTGGCGACCACCGACGACGTAGATTCTGTCGCCAATTACCACACCCGCCGCACTGTTTCGCGCAGTTGGCGCGTCGACCCCGCGCGACCAGGTTCGGTTGGCTGTATCAAAAACATCGACGCGACTCGTATCGCGGTAATCCTTGTAATGAGCTGCCTTTGGTGTTCCTCCGACCCGTCCGCCAATAACGTAGATCTTTCCATCTACCGCCGCCGAGACATGCTCACCTCGTGCAACAGGCAGAGCAGGGAGTGCGCTCCACTGACCCGTCTCGAGGTCGTAGGCATAGGCTGAGCTTTCCGATTTCCAGTTTGGGAACGCGCCGGAAAAACCGCCCACCGCGTAGATTGCGCCGTCCAGCGCTGACAGCGTGACGTGATGCCGAGGGGCGGGCAGCTTGGCCAGTTCAATCCAGCGATTTTCCTGCGGATCGAAAGCGTTAAATTCGCTCCGTACCGCAGAAGCCCCTTCTCCAAGCCCGCCGGCCGTATAAATCATCCGGTTGTGCGTAGTGGCGTAAATTTCCTGTCGTGGCGACGGCAACGGCGCCGCGTCTGACCAAGCAGGTTGTGCAGTTGCTGTACCGCTGAGAAGCATGGCGCCTGTTAAATAAATGGCGCTCATTGAGCCGGCTATAGACTGTCGCATGGTCCCTGGTCTCCTCGGTTGAGAGCACGATGGCTTTCGTGTTGAGTGGTGGTTCTGGCATGCGCGGAGTTTGTTGCGTCGTCGCCCGCCAATCGTTGTGCCGGAGCGCAGTCGTTTTGCTTGGCAACTATTCCGTAAGCAACGCGTAACGAAAATTAGACGCCAGTTGGCGGGTTGAACGCACCGTTATTTGGGTGACATTTCTTTTCGCCTTGGGCGTTCCTTGCCTGTTTGGGAGGTGCCAGCGGGGGCAACAAGAAAATGATGGGCCATGCACGAAAAACCCAATATTTCCGAGTCGGTGCTGAGGAAGCACGCGCATTCGACAGTATTCGACTGCTGTTGGCTGAGGTGTCGGTTTTTCCAGGCCGCGATGGGGTCAAGCCGAGGGTCGTCGTTTGCCAAGGCTGCTCATGCCCTGGGCCGTACTGCTTCCCAATTTTCGAGCAGTGAATGCGCGCGCTCTGCCTGCGAGCGCAGGTCAGCTATGTGCTGCTGTAGGGCGTGAGCGAGGTCGGTGGGTCGGGGGCAACCTGCGCGGAAGCAAGGCACATGACGGTTCGATCGTCATGTGCCCCTGGTGCCTGCTGGCTCGTCAGGCCCGGCCCTTACAGGTCCTTGACCAGGCGCAGGGCGTCGTAGATGGCCGCGTGGGTGTTGCGTGCGGCCACTGCATCGCCGATGCGGAACAGCTGGAACTCGCCGTCCGGGTTGTCGTCGCGGGTCTGCGGCTGGCCGACGATCAGGTCGGCGTATTCGACCGCGCCGAGGTTGCGCGAGAAGGGCCTGAGTTCCAGGTACAGCTCGTCCATCGGCAGGGTGCCGTGGTTGACCACCACCTGGTCCACCCGGCGTTCCTTGCGCACGCCGCCGTAGTCGCTGTCGATCTGCGCCACCAGCTCGCCACCGTCGCGGGCCACGGAGGCCAGGCGGTAGGTGACGGTGAAGGTGGTGTCGAGCTTCTGCAGCGAGCGCATGTAGGGCACCAGGTTCATGGCCATGACTTCCGGGGCGAAGCTGCGGTCGGGGGTCATGATTTCCAGCTTGGCGCCGCTCTGGGCGATGAATTCGGCGGCCTGCAGGGCGGCGTGGTCGCCGGCGTCGTCGAACAGCAGCACGTTGCGCCCCGGCTTGACGTCGCCGGAGATGATGTCCCAGGCCGAGACCACGTGCTCGTTGCCGGCGCTGAGCACTTCGCTGTGGGGGAAGCCGCCGGTGGCGACGATGACCACGTCGGCCTGCTCGGCGCGGATGCTCTCGGCATCGGCCCAGGTGTTGAAGCGAAACTCCACGCCCAGGGCCTGGCACTGGCTCATGCGCCATTCGATGATGCTGAGCATCTCGCGCCGGCGCGGGCTGCGGGCGGTCAGGCGGATCTGCCCGCCGGGCTGGTCGGCCGCCTCGATCACCAGCACCTGGTGGCCGCGCTCGCCGGCCACCCGGGCCGCCTCCAGCCCGGCGGGACCGGCGCCGATGATCACCACCTTGCGCCGCGCGGCGGCCTTGGGGATGTCGTGGGGCATGCTGGTTTCGCGGCCGGTGGCGGCGTTGTGGATGCAGTAGGCCGCGCCGCCCTGGTAGATGCGGTCGAGGCAGTAGTTGGCGCCGACGCAGGGGCGGATGGCTTCTTCGCGGCCTTCGATCAGCTTGCGCACGATGTGCGGGTCGGTCATGTGCGCGCGGGTCATGCCGACCATGTCGACCTTGCCCGAGGCGATGGCGTGGCGCGCCGTGGCGATGTCCGGAATCTTCGCGGCGTGGAAGGTGGGAAAGTCGGTGGCGGCGCGGATCTGCCCGGCGAAATCCAGGTGCGGCGAGTTGGCCATGCCCTGGATCGGGATCACGTCGGTCAGGCCCGGGTCGGTGTCGATGTGGCCGCGGATGATGTTGAGAAAATCCACCATGCCGCTGTCCTTGAGGCGGCGCGAGATGTCCAGGCCTTCTTCGGCGCCCAGGCCGCCGGCCAGCGCCTCGTCGGCGGTGTAGCGCACGCCGACGATGAACTCGTTGCCGACGCGCTGGCGCACGGCCTTGAGCACGTCGAAGGTGAAGCGCAGGCGATTGTCCAGGGAGCCGCCGTAGGGCGCGTCCAGCTCGTTGGTCAAAGGCGACCAGAACTGGTCCATCAGGTGGCCGTAGGCCTGCAGTTCGATGCCGTCGAGGCCGGCGGCCTTCATCCGCTCGGCGGCGTCGGCGTAGTCCTTGATGATGCGCTCGATGTCCCAGTCTTCCAGCTTCTTGGGGAAAGCGCGGTGGGCCGCCTCGCGATTGTGCGAGGGCGACACCACCGGCAGCCAGTCGCCCTTGTCCCAGCGGGTGCGCCGGCCCAGGTGGGTCAGCTGGATCATCACCGCGGCGCCGTGCTCGTGGCACTCGTCGGTCAGGTCCTTCATCCAGCCGACCACCTCGTCCTTGTAGGCGAGGATGTTGTTGAACACCGGCGGGCTGTCGCGCGACACCGCCGCCGAACCGGCGGTCATGGTCAGGGCCACCCCGGCCTTGGCCCGCTCCACGTGGTAGGCGCGATACAGCGCCTTGGGCATGCCGTCCTCGGGGTAGGCCGGTTCGTGGGAGGTGGTGATGATGCGGTTGCGCAGGGTCAGGTGCTTGAGCTGGTAGGGCTGGAGAAGCGGGTCGTTGGACATGGTCTGGGCTCCACGCAGAGAAGGGTTGGGGTGGCCGTTCGGGCTTAATGTACATGAGTGTCTATTTAGTGAACCTAGATGTACATTTGTCTGAAGCTCAGATGTCGCTCACGACTATTTGATGTCGCAGGCAATGGCGTTTACAGAGTCAAATCATTGGTTCTAAGGCGTCTAGCTGTTCCTGGCGGAATATCCAGCGGCGCTGGTGGTTTGGGTTGAATGTACAGCTATGTCATTTTTACCAACGTTTCTGGACATTCTGCTTGTACAGAGGGGGGGCGGCCGCTAGGATCGGGCCATGACTACACAGAGCAAATCCACCGAGAGCGGCTGGCGCGGCTCGGCCGAGGGCTGGCTGCAGGCCGCCTACGACAGCCTGGTCGAGTCGGGCGTCGAGGCCGTGCGCATCCAGCCACTGGCCAAGAAGCTGAACCTGTCGCGCACCAGCTTCTACTGGTTCTTCAAGGACCGCGAGGAACTGCTGGCGGCGCTGATCGAGCGCTGGCGGGCGAAGAACACCGGCAACCTGGTCAGCCAGGCCGACGCCTACGCCGAAAGCATCGCCGAGGCCACGCTCAACGTGTTCGACTGCTGGCTGAATCCGTCCCTGTTCGACTCCCAGTTCGAGTTCGCGGTGCGCAGTTGGGCGCTGCAGGAACCCAGGGTGGCGGAGGAGGTCGAGGTAGCGGACAAGACACGCCTGGCGGCGCTGGGCGCCATGTTCGAGCGCTTCGGCTACGAGCCCATCAGTGCCGACGTACGCGCCCGCTCCACCTACCTGACGCAGATCGGCTACATCAGCATGAACACCCGCGAGGATGCGCTGACGCGCATGCAGCGCATTCCCGAGTACGTGAAGATCTTCACCGGCCAGCTGCCGCAGCCCCGCGAACTGGAGCGCTTCTATGCCCGCCATGGCTATGCCGTGCAGGCGCCGACCCTGGTGGCGCTGGGGGCGAAGAGTCCGCTGCAGCGCTAGCGCCGCGGACTCGAGCGAGCAAAGTTCCACGCCCCTGGGGTGGCCGGCCGTAGCCATCCACTGGCGCTGCCCACCGTACAGGTGTGCTGCGCCGGTACGGGCGGTAAGCGGCGCCGCGAACCGCGGCCTTTCCCTTGAATCAACGAAATCGGCTCATAGGGGGTGAGATGGCACAGGCAATGACGCTCGGAATCATCGGCGGGGGCGGCTGGCTGGGCCGCTCCATCGGCGCCGCCATGCTCGTCAAGGGCGTGCTGGCGCCGGCCAATTTGATTCTCTCCAGCCGCAGCGGGCGGGTCGAGGGCTTCGACGCCTGGCCCGAGGTGCAGCTGACCACGGATAACGGGGAACTGGCGCGGCAAGCCGACGTCATCGTGCTGTCGGTGCGCCCCGAGCAGTTCGCCGAGGTGCAGGTCGATGCGGCGGACAAGCTGGTGATCTCCTTTATGGCCGGGGTCTCGGTCGACACCCTTGTCGAGCGCACCGGCAGCCGCAGGGTGATCCGCGCGATGCCCAATGCCGCGGCCGAGATCGGCCAGTGCTACGCGCCCTGGTTCGCCACGGCGGCGGTGACGGCCGCCGACAAGGCCTTCACCCAGGCGATGTTCGAGGCCTGCGGCAGCGCCGACGAAGTGGCTGGCGAAGCCGACCTCGACTACCTGACCGGACTGGTCGGCTCGGGCGCGGCCTATCCGGCGCTGCTGGCCGAGGCCATGCTCGCCCATGCCCTGGCCCGGGGTATTTCGCCTCAGGTGGCCGAGAACGCGGTGCGCGGCGTGGTGGTCGGTGCGAGCCAGCTGCTCGGCCGCGGCGGCATGTCGCCGGCCGAGATGGTCCAGGCCATGCTCGACTACCGCGGCACCACCGCCGCCGGGTTGCAGGCCATGCTCGACGCCGGCTTCAAGCAGGCCGTCGACGCCGGGCTGGAGGCGGCCGAAGCGGCAGCCCAGCGCATGAAAGCCGGCTACGCCCAACCCAGAAGATAGCCCGGCGCCCGGCTGGGCGCTTGCTTCCCGACCTCCTTGCCCGCGCGCTTTCCCGGTACTGCGTTTGAGCGCTGTGCGCCTCCGCCAGCCACTTCGCTCGGCGGTGACTGCCCGGTCAATCAATAACATCAGGTTATTGTTTAAGCCGAACAAATGTAGTTGGACGCTCGGCCGCCCAAACTCTAATTTGAACTCACCCGGCGGCACTCCTACAGGTCGCCACCAAGGGCATATTCACGGTGATCCAGGCCATTGATTGGCCGGCGACAACTTCTCCGAAGTTGTGTGCTGGCGGGATGACTTCGCCCTGGATAAAGCGCCAAACGGCGCCAGCCAAGTCACGCTGTATATATCGATAAGAAGAGGGCGTAATGACCCAAGCTGACGAGATACTTTCGGTCAAGAACATATTCAAGGTATTCGGCGCGCAGCCGGAAGTGGCCATGGATATGTTGCGCAAGGGCGCCGACAAAAACGAGATATTCCAGAAGACCGGCCAGGTCGTCGGCGTGTTCGACGCCAGCTTCTCGGTCAAGCGCGGCGAAATCTTCGTCATCATGGGCCTGTCCGGCTCGGGCAAGTCGACCATGGTGCGCCTGTTCAACCGGCTGATCGAACCCACCTCCGGCAGCATCCACCTCAACGGCCGGGAGATCACCGGGCTGTCGGACAAGGAGCTGACCAACGTGCGGCGCAAGGAAATGGGCATGGTCTTCCAGTCCTTCGCCCTGATGCCGCACATGAGCGTGCTGGACAACGCCGCGTTCGGCCTGGAGATCTCCGGCATCAGCGAGCAGGAGCGCCGCGCCCGGGCCATGGAGGCCCTGGCCCAGGTCGGCCTGGCCGGGCACGAGAACAGCTACCCGCACCAGCTGTCCGGCGGCATGCAGCAGCGTGTCGGCCTGGCCCGGGCGCTGACCAACGACCCGACCATCCTGCTGATGGACGAAGCCTTCTCCGCCCTCGACCCGCTGATCCGCAGCGAGA
The DNA here is from genome assembly GCF_024397895.1 of Pseudomonas benzenivorans. Lineage (NCBI taxonomy): Bacteria > Pseudomonadati > Pseudomonadota > Gammaproteobacteria > Pseudomonadales > Pseudomonadaceae > Pseudomonas > Pseudomonas benzenivorans. Next base: position 1,224,939 of record NZ_CP073346.1, on the reverse strand, counting down.
TGCAGGGCGAGCTGATCCGCCTGCAGGCCGAGCAGCAGCGCACCATCATCTTCATCTCCCACGACATCGAAGAGGCCATCCGCATCGGCCATCGCATCGCCATCATGGAAGGCGGTCGGGTGGTGCAGATCGGCACGCCCCAGGAACTGCTGTGCAACCCGGCCAACGACTATGTCGAGGCCTTCTTCAAGGGCTTCGACAGCTCCCGGGTGCTCAAGGCCGGCGACGTCGCCCAACTGGACCCGACCACGGTGTGCCGGGTCAACGGCCATGTGCCGGCCTTCGCCGCAGGCGTGCCCTTCGGCTACCTGGTCAACGAGCAGGACAAGTTGCTCGCCGTGGTCGACCCGGCGCAGATGCGTGACGGCGCCGAACCCGGGCGCATCGAGCAGCTCCGACTGGACTGCCACCAGCCCATCTACATCGATACGCCGCTGCACGACGTGCTGGATATCGTCGCCGAGGTGCCCTACCCGGTGCCGGTGCTGGACCATGCCGGCGCCTTCAAGGGCACCATTTCCAAGAGCTTGCTGCTGCACACCATGAGTCGCCACTGAGCGGCGGACCGTCGACCCGGCATGCGCCGCAACTTCACAGAATAGGTAACCACGATGTCAGAGTTCAGCCTTCTCGATCCCTTCCAGACCTTGAACATCCCCCTGGGCGACTGGGTGGAAAGCAGCCTCAATTACCTGGTGCAGAACTTTCGCGACTTCTTTCGCGCCATTCGCTGGCCGATCGACCAGGTACTCAACGGCTTCGAGTTCACCCTGCAGAGCATCCCGCCGACCATCGGCATCCTCCTGTCCTCGCTGCTTGGCTGGCAGGTGGCCGGGCCGCGCATGGGCCTGCTGTGTGCCGTGACCCTGACCCTGCTGGGTCTGATCGGGGTCTGGTCGGAGTCCATGACCACCCTGGCCCTGGTGCTGACCTCGGTGTTCTTCTGCGCCCTGGTCGGCGTGCCCCTGGGCATCCTTTCGGCCCGCAGCGATCGCCTGGAGAAGGTGGTGCGGCCGGTGCTCGACGCCATGCAGACCCTGCCGGCCTTCGTCTACCTGGTGCCGGTGGTGATGCTGTTCGGCATCGGCAACGTGCCGGGGGTGCTGGTGACCATCGTGTTCGCCGTGCCGCCGCTGGTGCGCCTGACCAACCTGGGCATCCGCCAGGTGCCGGAAGACAAGATCGAGGCGGCCCGCGCCTTCGGCTGCACCCCCTGGCAGATGCTGCGGCGCGTGCAGCTGCCGCTGGCCGCGCCGACCATCATGGCCGGCGTCAACCAGACCCTGATGCTGTCGCTGTCGATGGTGGTGATCGCCTCGATGATCTCGGTCGGCGGCCTGGGGCAGATGGTTCTGCGCGGCATCGGCCGCCTGGACATGGGCCTGGCCACGGTTGGCGGGGTCGGTCTGGTGCTGCTGGCAATCTTCCTCGACCGCCTGACCCAGGCCATGGGCGAGCGCAGCAGCGCCGACCCGAGCCTGCGCTGGTACCACAGCGGCCCCATCGGCCTGCTGATGGGCCTGCTGGGCAGCCGCCCGGCAAGTGCCAAAGCCCAGGCCTGAGGCCTGGTTCCTGAACCCAATCGAAATACCCGACGAACAACAAAACCCAGAGGTAGATGACGATGAGTTTCGAAAAGCGTGGCTTCACCCAGAAGGTCCTGCACTGCGCCGCCGTGGCGTCCCTGAGCCTGCTGCCACTGTATGGCCAGGCGGCGAGCGCCGAGAAGCCCGGCGAGGGCGTGGAAGTGACGCCGATCTTCCCGAGCATCGCCGAGGAGCGCTTCCGCGGTGAGGTGGCCATGGCCGGCCTGCGCGAGCTGGGTTACGAGGTACAGGAACCCAAGGAAACCGAATACGCGGCGATGATGCTGGCGCTGTCCTACGGCGATGCCGACTTCTCCGTGCACCTGTGGGACAAGCTGCACGACACCTTCTACCAGAAGGTCGGCGGCGACGACACCCTGGTCAAGGCCGGCGAAGTGATCCCCGGTGTGTTGCAGGGCTACCTGATCGACAAGAAGACCGCCGATGCCCATGGCATCAAGTCCGTGGCCGACCTGAAGAAGCCGGAGATCGCCAAGCTGTTCGACGCCAACGGCGACGGCAAGGCCGACCTCACCGGCTGCAACCCGGGCTGGGGCTGCGAGCTGGTGATCGACCACCACCTCAAGGCCTATGACCTGGAGCAGACCGTCAGCCACAACCGCGGCTCCTACTTCGCCCTGATGGCCGACACCATCGCCCGCTACAAGGACGGTCAGTCGATCCTCTACTACACCTGGGTGCCGCAGTGGATCGCCGGCGTGCTGGTCGAGGGCAAGGATGTGGTCTGGCTGGAAGTGCCGCACACCGACCTGCCGGACGGCAAGAACGACACCAACACCAGCTTCGACGGCAAGAACCTCGGTTTCGCCGTGGACAAGATCCAGAGCGTGCTGAACAAGGACTTCGCCGCCGAGAACCCGGTCGCCACCAAGTTCCTGTCCCAGGTGCAGATCAGCTCCGGCGATGAGAGCGCGCAGAACCTGAAGATGCAGAACGGCGAGAACAGCGCCAAGGATATCGAGCGCCACGCCGCCGAGTGGATCGCCGCTAACCGCGAGCAGTTCGACGCCTGGCTGGCCGCCTCCCGCGCCGCCGCCAACTGAGTCCTGCCTTTCCCGCTTCCACCCTGTTAGGTGCCCGCTACGGGCACCTTTTTTTCCCGCCTGTCCGAGTGTCGTCTGTGGAGTTACCGCATGTCGCTCTATTCGTTCGTCCGTGATTTCAGTTTCAACCAGGCGCCGGCCCATACCCGCGCGCTGCTGCAGACCTGCCTGCTGGATATCCTCGGGGTCGCCGCCGGCGCCCGCGACAACCAGACCAGTCAGGCCCTCAAACACTACGCCGTCAGCCATTACCCGGCCGGCGCCCTGGCCAGCCGCCTGCTGTTCGACGGGCGCGCGGTGCACCCCCTGGGCGCGGCCTGGGCCGGCGGTTTCAGCGTCGACAGCCTGGATGCCCACGAGGGCCACTTCACCTCCAAGGGCCATGCCGGCGCCACCGTGGTGCCGGCGCTGCTGGCGCTGGTCGATGCCTGCCGCGAGCAGGGCCGGGCGATCAGCGGCGAGGAGCTGCTCAGCGCCCTGTGCATCGGCTACGAGACGGCGCTGCGCGCCGGCGCCGCGCTGATGGCCACGGCGCCCGAGTACCACGCATCCGGCGCCTTCTCCGGGCTTGGCGTGGTCTGTGGCGGCGCGCGCCTGCTCGGCCTGGACGAGCAGACCTTCCGCCATGCCCTGGGCATTGCCGAATACTTCGGCCCGCGCTGCCCGATGATGCGCCTGGTCGATCACCCCTCGATGCTGCGTGACGCCCACGGCGCCGGCGCCCATGCCGGGCTCAACGCCCTGCTGCTGGCCCAGGCCGGGGTCACCGGGGCACCGGCCGAAACCGTGGAGACCACGGCCGTGGCCGCCCAGTGGCACGACCTCGGCCAGCGCTGGGAGATCGACGCCCAGTACTTCAAGCCCTGGCCGGTGTGCCGCTGGGCGCAGCCGGCGCTGACCGCGATGACCGCGCTGCTGGCCGAGCACCCGCAGATCACCGGCGAGGCCATCGAGCGCATTGAGGTCGAGACCTTCCACGAGTCCATGCGTCTGCAGGGTCATACCCCGGCCAACGCCGACGAGGCCCAGTACGCCCTGGCGTTCCCCCTGGCGGCCCTGGTGGCCCGCGGCCAGGTCGGCCCGCTGGAGGTGACCGGCGAGGCGATCCACGCCGCCGACATCCTCGCGGTCAGCCGGCGCATCGAGATCGTCGAGGCCGATGACCTGTCGGCACGCTTCCCCAATGAAATCCTCTCGCGGGTCTCGGTGTCGCTCAAGGATGGCCAAGGCTTCACCAGCCCGATCACCGCGGCCAAGGGCGATCCGGCCACCGCCATGAGCGCGGCGGAATTCAGCGCCAAGTTCCACCTGCTGGCCTCGGTCAGCCTCAGTGCTAGCCAGTGCCAGGCCATCGAGCAGGCCGTCGCCGCGCTGCCGGCCAGCAGCGACTGCTCGGTTCTATTTGATCTGCTGTTCCAGCCCGAAGCCGCGCAAGCGCTGGCGGCTCAACCTCACGCCATGGAGATCGCCCTATGAAGTTTGCCGAGAAAGCGACCCTGATCACCGGCGCCGCCGGCGGCGTCGGCCAGGCCCTGGCCCTGCTGTTCGCCCGCGAGGGCGCCCGATTGATGCTGTCGGACCGCGACGAGCTGGGCTGCGCGGCCATCGCCGAGCGCGCCCGCGCCCTCGGCGCCGAGGTCAGCTACCTGGCCGGCGACCTGAAGCAGAAGAGCTATTGCGAGGCGCTGGTCAGCGCCGCGGTGGAGGCCTTCGGCGGCCTCGACATCGTGCTCAACAACGCCGGCATCATCCCCCGCGGCACCATCGAGGAAACCACCGACGAGATGTGGTTCGACGCCATGGGCGTCAACCTCAACGCGGTGTTCTACATCTGCCGCGCGGCCATCCCGCACATGAAGGGGCGCAAGGGCGCGGCCATCGTCAACACCTCCTCGGTGTGGGGCGTCTATCCGGGCCCGGGGCACGTCGCCTACTGCACCAGCAAGGGCGCGGTGGCGGCCCTGAGCAAGAACCTCGGCCGCGACTGCGCGCCCCTGGGCATCCGCGTCAACGCCGTGTGCCCCCACGAGATCAACACGCCGATGATCCGCACCGGCTTCGCCCGTCGCGGCCTGGACCCGGACCAGGCGGTGGAAGAATTGAACAAGAGCGTGCCCCTGGGGCGCATCGCCGAGCCGGAGGACATCGCCGACGTGATCGCCTTCCTGGCCTCCGACGAGGCCCGTTACATCGCCGGCGAGACCCTCGAGGTGACCGGCGCCAAGCCGGTTTCGGGCTAAGGAGACGACCATGTTACTGACTGGAAAGAATGCCCTGGTCACCGGCGGCGGCCGCGGCATCGGCCGCGGCATCACCGAGAAACTCCTGGCCGCCGGCGCGCGGGTGCTGGTGGCCCAGCGCCAGGCCCTGGACGCCGAGCTGGCGGATCACCCGGACGTGTTCTTCGTCGAGGCCGACCTGGCCGAATCCGGCGCCCCGCGCCTGATCGCCCAGGCCGCGGCCGAGCTGATCGGCGGCATCGATGTGCTGGTGAACAACGCCGGCTTCATGTTCGAGCAGCCGATCGAGACGATGAGCGAGCAGGACTGGGACCGAATGCTGGTGGTCAACCTGCGCGCGCCCGTGTTCCTCGCCCGCGAGCTGCTGGGCCAGATGCGCCAGCGCGGCGGCGGCAGCATCATCAACATCGGTTCGATCGAAGGCCTCGGCGCCAACCCGCAGCACGCCGCCTACTGCGCCTCCAAGGCCGGTATCCACGGCCTGACCCGGGCCCTGGCGGTGGACCTGGGGCGCGACGGGGTGCGCTGCAACGCCATCGCCCCGGGCTGGATCGACTCGGACCTGAGCAACGCCTACATCGACGTCCAGGCCGACCCGGTCGGGGCGCGCCAGGGCCTGCTGGCCATGCACCCGGTGGGCCGCACCGGCACGCCGCAGGATGTCGGTGGCGCGGTGGTGTTCCTCGCCTCCGACGAGGCGGCCTTCGTCACCGGGCAGATCCTGGTGGTCGACGGCGGCCGCACCGCCAAGCTGCCCCTGCCGTTCTGAGTCGCCGCGGGCAGGATGCCCTGCGCCAGCGCGCCCCAGGTGTCGGAAGTAGGCACCTGGGGCGCGTGCGTTTGTAATACAGTGCATCGACCAGACTGGGCAGCGAACGGCTCCAACCGAGGTCCAGTCGACAGTTTTCAGTCCTGGAAGGCCTGGCATGTTCGATGACCTGACGGTGCTGGTGGTGGATGACGAACTCATCACCCGCGAGTGCCTGTGCAACTATTTTTCCGAAGAGCGCTACCGGGTGCTGGCCGCCGCCACGGCCGAGGAGGCCGAGCAGATCCTGGCGCGCGAGGCGGTGGACCTGATCCTGCTGGACATCCGCATGCCGGGCAAGGATGGCCTGACCCTGACCCGTGAGCTGCGGGTGCATTCGGAGGTCGGCATCATCCTGATCAGCGCCCGCCAGGACGCCGTCGACCAGCTGATCGGCCTGGAGTGCGGCGCCGACGATTACGTGACCAAGCCCTTCAACCCGCGCGAAATCCTTGCCCGGGCCAAGAACCTCTGCCGTCGCGTGCGGCTGACTCGCGCCCAGGCGCCGAGCCAGGTCGAGGCGGAGCTGCTGCGGTTCGACGAATGCACGGTGGACCTGGGCCTGCGCCAGGTCAGCGGCCGCGACAACCAGGTCAGCCCGCTCACCGCGGGCGAGTTCCAGTTGCTCAGCGTGCTGTTGAGCAACATCGGCAAGACCATGAGCCGTGATCAGCTGCTCGACCAGATGCGCAACCGCGAGTGGGCACCGAACGACCGCACCGTCGACGTGCTGGTTGGTCGTCTGCGCCGCAAGCTCAGGGATGACCCGGCCAACCCGCGGATCATCCTGACGATCCACGGGGTCGGCTACCTGCTCGCGGCCAAGGCGTTGCAGTCCCGGTGAAACGCGCGGCGCTCGGACTGCTGCTGTGCCTGCTCGCGCCGGCGGCGCTGGCGCGCGAGCTGCTGGCCTGCGGTCATCCGTCCTATCCACCGGTGTCCTGGCATTCCCAGGGTCAGCTGGTGGGCCTGGCGCCCCAGGTCGCGCGCGAGCTGTTCGCCGAGCTGGGCCACGAGGTGCGCCTGCTGGTGCTGGGCAACTGGAAGCGCTGCCTGCTGGAGGTCAAGCGGGGCCGCGTGGATATAGTGGTGGCGGCCTACCGCACGCGCGAGCGCGAGGCCTGGATGGGCTTCAGCCAGTCGCCGCTGGTGGCCGACCCCATCCTGTTGTTCACCCGTCGCGACCGACCGGTGCGCTTCGACGACTGGGACGACCTGCGCGGGCTGACCGTCGGCCTGTTGCTCGGTGACAGTTTCGGCGAGCGCTTCGACCAGTTTGCCGCTCGGCACCTGAATATCGAGTGGGTCTCCAGCGGCGAGCAGAATTTCATCAAGCTGGCCCAGGGGCGCATCGACTTCATGCCGGTCGGCCTGTACAGCTGGACGCTGCAGAACCGTCGATTCGGCTACGACCAGCTGATCGTCCAGCAGCCGGGCGAGCTGGTCACCGAACACTATTACCTCGGCGTGCGCCGTGAACCCTCGCTGCTGGCCCTGTTGCCGCACCTCGACCAGCGTCTGCGCGAGCTGGCCGAGGACGGCACCCTGCGCCGCCTGGACGAGCACTACAGCGCCCGCTACCTCGCCGAACCCCACCGCATGCCCAGCCTCTATGACCCAGCCCCCTGAAAGCCGATGGCGCAAACTGCTCACCTATCGCCAGGAGCACCCGCTCGGCTACCGCATGATGGGCTACGTGCTGGTCAGCAGCCTGCTGTTCGTGGTCCTGTCCACCGCCATCCAGGCGGTCATCGAGTACCGCCGCGAGATGCGGGTGATCGAGCAGCGCATCGAGCTGATTCGTAACGTCTATCTGGGCAGTCTGGCCAAGAGCATCTGGGACGTCGACCAGGAGCAGTTGCGCCTGCAGATGCGCGGCATCCTCGACTTCCCCGACATCAGCGCGCTGACCCTGGAGGACGCCGACAGCGGTGAGAGCCTGCTCCTGCACGCGGGGCCGAAGCCCGCTGGGCGTACCGCGCAGCACCGATTCGAGCTGCTTCACCAGACGTCCCTGGGCCCGCGCAACCTGGGTCAGCTGGTGGTGCATACCGATCTGGGCGCCGTCTATGCCCGCCTCGGTCGCAGCGCCCTGACCCTGTTTCTCGGCCAGACCCTGACCATCTTCCTGGTGGTGCTGGTGGTCATGCTGATCTTCCAGCGCCTGGTCACCCGCCACCTGGAGAGCATGGCCCGCTATGCCCGCAGCCTGGGCAGCGGTCCGCGCGATGCGCCGCTGCAACTGGAACGTCAGCCAGCGGCGCGCAGCGACGAACTCGATGCGGTGGCCGAAGCGCTCAACGACATGCGCCTGGCGATCAACCAGGACATCGACCGCCGCGAACGGGCCCACGAGCAACTGCTGTTCAGTCGCGAGCAGTTGCGCCGCAGGGTCGAAAAACGCACCCGCAGCCTGCGCCAGGCCAAGGAGGCGGCGGAAGCCGCCAGCCAGGCGCGCTCGCAGTTTCTCGCCGGCATCAGCCACGAGATTCGCACACCCATCAGCGGCATCCTCGGCATGACCCAGCTGCTGGCCCACACCCGCCAGACCGGACAGGCTCGCGGCTACCTGCAGGCCCTGCGCCAGTCCGGCGAGAACCTGCTGGCGATCCTCGACGGGGTGCTCGACTACGCCAAGCTGGAGGAGGGCGGTTATGTGCCGGAAGAGCAGCCGTTCGATCTGCGGCAGTTGCTCGAGGAGCAGATCCTGCTGGCCGGGGCCCAGGCTCAGAACAAGGGATTGCGGGTCAGCTGCCGGATCGAGTCGACGCTGCATCCCTGCTACCACGGCGCCGCCGGTTGTCTGCGCCAGGTGCTGTCCAACCTGCTCAGCAATGCGCTGAAGTTCACCGATAAAGGCAGCATCGAGGTGCGGGTTGGCGCGGGCGAGCGCGGTGGCCAGCACCTGCGTTTCGAGGTGTGCGACACGGGCATGGGCATCGGCACCGAGCAACAGCGGCGGATCTTCGAGCGTTTCACCCAGGCCGACGAGAGCATCACCCGGCGCTTCGGCGGCACCGGCCTGGGTCTGGCCATCTGCCAGAAGATGGTCCTGGCCATGGGCGGGGAAATCGGTGTGCACAGCGTTGAGGGCAATGGCAGTACCTTCTGGTTCGAGGTGGCGCTGAGCCCCGCCGAGGCGCCGTCGCAGCAGTCAGTAGCCGACGCTACTCCCGTGCAGCTGGCCAGTCTGAGTCTGTTGCTGGTGGAGGACACACCGATCAATCAGCAGGTCATCCGCGGCCTGCTGGAGCACGCCGGGCATCTGGTCCAGCTGGCTGCGGACGGCGAGCAGGCCCTGGCGGTGTGCCGGCAGCAGGCCTTCGACGCGATCCTGATGGACATGCACCTGCCGGGGATGAGCGGTATCGAGGTGACCCACGCCATTCGCACCGCCGGCGACAGCCTCAACGCCGCCACCCCGGTGATCGCCCTGACGGCCAGCGTCGGCGTGGCGGACATCAGGGCCTACCAGGCCGCGGGCATCGATGCGGTGCAGGCCAAGCCGCTGCAGCTCGAGGCCTTGCAGCAACTGCTGGCGCGCCTGTGCGAGCAGACGCCGGGCGCGGCCTGCCCTGCACCATCGGTGGTGCAGTCGGGGGTCGATCTGCAGCTGCTGGGCATGCACCGTCAGGTGTTCGGCCGGGCTCGCCTGGCCACCCTGTTCGAGCAGTTCGAGGAGCAGGCCGCGGCTGTGCTGGCGCAGCTGGAGCAGGCCCTGCAGCTGGACGATCTGTACGAGGTCGGCGAGCTGGCGCACAAGTTGGCCGGCAGCTGCCAGACCCTCGGCCTGGTCGCGGCGGCCGAGCTGGCGCAGGCACTGGAAGACGGCAGTCGGCAGGACGAGGGTGCGGGCTGTCCGGCGCTGCTGGCCGAGTTCAAGCGCGTGCTGCGCCGTTCCCTGGCCAGCGCCCGCGAGGCCTGCGAGGGCTGACCCCCCGGGTGCGGCGCCGCCAACGCAACAGGGCCGGGCGTCGATGACGGCCGGCCCTGCGGGTGGCGGTTGCGGCGGGGCTTGGCCCGCCGGTTAGCTCAGTCGGCCGCCGCCACGGTGCGGAAACCCGGTTCGGCCGGCTCGACGACCTGCACCGCTTCACCCAGCTCCTGCCAACTGGCGCGCTCCTGGGCGCTGGCCCTGGGCGAGAACCAGCCCAGGTAGGCGTAGGCGATGCCGATCAGTGGCGACAGCCAGCAGGCGAAGGCCAGCGGAATGTACAGCAGGTTCTCGAAGTTGCCTTCGCCGACGGTCAGCCCCAGGGAGGCGATGACGATGGCGCCGCCGGCGTTCCAGGGCACCAGCGGGGAGATCAGGGTGCCGCCTTCCTCGACCGCGCGGGACAGGTTGAGGGTCGAATAGCCCTTGCCGCGATAGGCCGGGGCGTACATGCGTCCGGGCAGGGCGATGGACAGGTAGGGGTCGCCGGCGACCAGATTGGTGGCGACCGAGGTGCCGATGGCCGAGGCCTGCATGCTGCCGAAGCTGCGGGTGCGCTTGAGCACCGCCTCGACAATCACCTCCAGGCAGCGGGTGCGCTCCAGTGCGCCGCCCAGGGCCAGGGCGATCATCACCAGGGTGATGACCCAGGCCATGGACTGGATGCCGCCCCGGTTGAGCAGGCTGTCGATCGCCTTGATGCCGGTGTCGATGCTGTAGCCGCTCTGCATGAAGCTGAACACCTCGTGCAGGCTGGCGCCCTGGTAGACCATGGCGAGGATGCCGCCGGTGACTGCGCCGGCGAACAGCGAGGGCAATGCCGGCATCTTCTTCAATGCCAGGCCGATGACCAGCACGGCGGGCAACAGCAGCACCCAACTCAGCTCGAAGTTCTGCGCGATGCCGTTGGTGATCTGGTCGATCTTGCTGGCGTCGACGTCCTGGCCGCCAATCAGGTGGAAGCCCGCCAGCAGGTAGATGACCAGGGCGATGAGCATGGCCGGAACGGTGGTGGGCAGCATGTTGCGGATGTGGTCGAACAGGTTGACGCCGGTAACGGCCGGAGCCAGGTTGGTGGTGTCCGACAGCGGCGAGATCTTGTCGCCGAAGAAGGCGCCGGAGACCACGGCGCCGGCGGTCCAGTACATCGGCACGTCGAAACCTGCGCCAATACCCATCAAGGCCAGACCGACGGTGCCCACCGTGCCCCATGAGGTGCCGAGCGAAACGGACACCACCGCGCACATCAGCATGGCGACGGCAAGGAACAGCTCGGGCGAGAGCAGTTTGAGGCCGCCATAGATCATCAGCGGTACGGTGCCGCTGGCGATCCAGGTGCCGATGATCATGCCGACCACGATGAGGATGCCGATCGACTGCAGGCCGATGGACACCACGTGCAGCGAGCCTTCTTCGATGTCCTTCCAGCGGTAGCCCTGGAACCAGCCGATCAGCGCGGTGATGGCCAGGCCGATGGCCAGGGGAACGTGGGGGGTGAAGTCGCCGTAGTAGAAGAGCTGGATGCCGAGTACCCCGAGCGTCAGGACGATGGGGATCAGGGCGAGGATGAGAGACGGTCGATTGTTGTCGTTACGGTTCACGTGCTTCCTCCAGGGGCGATCGCCTTGCGAAGCCGGCGATCTTTTTTGTAGTTCTTGGAGGATTCAACCTAGCAAGCCGATGTGAACCGCTTTATCGCCTGCTGTATCAGCTTGTAATCGCGCTGTTACAGGTCATTTACATCGATGATTTTTTGCGGAATGACCGAGGGGGCAGGCTATGCTAGCGGGCATCGCGCCGCAGGCCATGAGGCTGCAGGCGTGGCCCGGTCGCGGCGCTTGCCGAGCCTCCAGCCGGAATCAGTAGAATAACCCCATGGCCTTCATGTCCGACCGAGTTGCCAGATGAGATCGTCCTTCGAGAGCGTGCTGAAAAACAAGAACCTGGCTCACCTCGACAAGATGGTGAGCGCGGGGCCCTCGCTGCCGCCGCGGCGGGTCGCCTTCGTGTTGCAGGAACACTTCTCGATGATGGCCTTCACCGGTGCGGTGGATGCCCTGGTCACCGCCAACCTGATGAGCTCGTCACCGCTGTTCGAGGTGCTGGTGGTCGGGGGCACTGAGGCGCTGGTGGTCAGCGATCTGGGCATCGCCATCTCGGCCGGCTGCCGCCTGGCCGAGCTGGAGGAAAAGAAGCTGGATGTCCTGGTGGTGTGCGGCGGATTCCGCGTGCGCCTGCAGGGCGAGCCGCTGTTGCGCAGCAAGCTGCGCTCGGCGGAGGCGGCCGGCGCCATCCTCGGCGGCCTGTGGAACGGCGCCTATTTTCTCGCCGAGGCCGGCCTGCTGAACGGCTACGAGTGCGCCTTCCACCCCGATGGCCGGGCTATGATGGCCGAGCTGTTCCCGCGGGTGAAGTTGTCCAGCCATGCCCACGTGGTCGATCGCGAGCGCATCAGCTGCGCCGGCGCCAACAGCTCCCTGGGGATGATGCTCGAGGTGGTGCGCTGCAGCGGCGGCGAGCAGTTGGTCAGTGCCGTGGAGGAGGTGCTCAGCTGCGACAAGATGCGTGAGGTGATGGATGTATCGGTGGTATCGGTGGACTACGACCCGACTCTGCCCCAGACCCTGAAGCTGGCGCTGGAGCTGATGCACAACAATATCGACGAGCCGTTGGTGGTGGATGAGATCGCCGAGTGCGTGGGCATCTCCCGGCGTCATCTGGAGCGTCTGTTCTGTCGCCACGTCAACGCCACCCCCTCGCGCTATTACCTGGAGCTGCGCCTGACCCGCGCGCGCCAGCTGCTGCAGCAGACCAACAAGTCCATGGCGGAGATCGCCGTGGCCAGTGGCTTCGTCAGCATTTCCCACTTCCGTCGCTGTTTCCGCGAGTTCTTCGACGTCGCCCCGGGACGCTTTCGCGCGACCACGCAGCAGGGCCGTTGAACCGCGGTGCCGCCCTGGCCGCCGCGGTCAGTGTTGCGGGGCGGGCAGGGCGAGCGTCGCCGCTGGCGCGCTGACCCGGGCGCAGGCGTCGCAGGCGTCGGCCAGCATGGCCAGGCTCAGGCGGTCGACACATTGCCAGCTGGCTTTCAGATGCTCGCCCAGCTCGAGCTGCAGGCGGGTGACGAACGCTCGCTGGTCCGGGTCGGCGCTGGCCGGCGTGGCGGCAGGCTCCGCGGGCTCTGCGCCGGCCGGCGCCTGTTCGGACAGCATCCGGCTCATGAGCAGCTGAAAGTCCAGATAGCCGCGTACTTCCGCCGCACTGCTCGCCGCGGGCAGACTGCTGCCGGGGACGGAGGCGGGGCGAAAGATGGCGGGGGCGTTGATCATCGACAACTCGGTGCGGCTGGACGGGGCCGGGTCTGGCAGAATGCCGACCCAAACCGGTTATCGGCCGCCGCGCGGCCAAATTGAACGATGTCGAGCGTGATTCCCATGACTGATCCACAGCCCAGCGCCAGCATTCGCATGGACGCCCTGGCCGCCCACCTGACCGAGGCCGCCGCCGCCTGGGCCGCGCGCCTCGGCTTGCCGCAGGACGGCGAGGCGCAGTTCGCCCTGCAACTGGGGGAAGCGGGGCTGCAGCTGGTCGAACTGGGGCCCCAGGCGCCGGGGCCGGTGCGGGTGGACTTCGTCGAAGGGGCGATGGCCCATCGCCGGCAGTTCGGCGGCGGCAGCGGACAGATGATCGCCAAGGCCGTCGGGGTGCAACCGGGCGTGCGCCCGCGGGTGCTCGATGCCACCGCGGGCCTGGGGCGCGATGCGTTCGTCCTGGCCAGCCTGGGCTGCGAAATGACCCTGATCGAGCGCCAGCCGTTGATCGCCGCGCTGCTCGAGGATGGCCTGGCGCGCGCCGCCGGCGATGCCGAGGTGGGGGCGATCGTCGCCCGCATGCGCCTGCTGGCCGGCAATGCCATCGAGCTGATGGGGGCCTGGGCGGAAGAGGCGCCCCAGGTGATCTACCTCGACCCGATGTTTCCCCACCGCGACAAGAGCGCGCTGGTGAAGAAGGAAATGCGCCTGTTCCGCCCCTTCGTCGGCGACGACCTGGATGCGCCGGCGTTGCTCGCCGCGGCCCTCGGGCTGGCCAGCCACCGGGTGGTGGTCAAGCGCCCGCGCAAGGCGCCGGTCATCGACGGGCCCAAGCCCGGTTACGCCCTGGAGGGCAAGTCGAGCCGCTACGACATCTACCCGAAGAAGTCCCTGGGCAAGGCCTGATCAGTCGGGCCGGTAGGCCCGCATGAACAGTTTCACCACGTTGGCCACATGCTGCTCGGCGACCGCGCCGTGTTGCGGCTCGCCACAGCCGATCAGCAGGCGGAAGTTGGCGCCGCCCTTGACCAGGCAGAAGAACTGGTCGGCCGCCTCATGCGGGTCGTCGATGCGCAGCTTGCCGGCCCGGTCGGCCTGGCGCAGCAGATGCTCCATCTCCTGCAGCACGCGCTGTGGCCCGGCCTCGTAGAAGACCCGCGACAGCTTGGGGTCCTGAGTGCCCATGCAGACCATCACCCGGTGCAGCTCGATCGACTCGCGGCTGTTGATCAGGCTGTGGAAGCCGCGGGCGATATCCAGCAGCACCCGCTCGACTGGGGCATCGTCCTTCAGCTCGAACAGCAGCTCGGGCAGCTGTTCCTGGCACTTGGCCTTTACCGCCTCGGAAAACAGCGTCTCCTTGTCGGTGAAGTGGCTGTAGACCGTCAGCTTGGACACCCCGGCTTCGGCCGCTATGGCGTCCATGCTGCTGCCGTCGTAGCCGTTACGGAGGAACAGGTTCTTCGCCGCATCCAGGATGGCCTGGCGCTTGGTGAGGTCTTTCGGTCGGCCGGGGCCGCTGGGTGGTAACAATTGCTTGGACATTGGCTGCTTTTAATACTGGACTGGCGAGTTTGCTATTTTTACTATACCCGGCAGTACAAATATTCCAAACCTTGGCGAAAGGTCTTCGATCATGTTGCGTCATGTCCTGTCCGTTACAGTGCCCGCCAGTTTAATCGCTCTGCTCGCCGCCTGCGGCAATGGCGAGCCGGTCGCGCAGTCCATCCGTCCGGCGCTGGTGGTCCAGCCCCAGCCGGCCGGCGAGCTGATGGACAGCTATCCGGGGGAGGTGCGCGCGCGCCTGGAACCGGAGCTGGCGTTCCGTATCGGCGGCAAGGTGACCAAGCGCCTGGTCGAAGTCGGCGATCGGGTGAAGAAGGACCAGCCGCTGGCCGAGCTCGATCCCCAGGACGTGCGCCTGCAGCTGGAGGCGATGCGCGCCCAGGTCGCCGCGGCCGAGGCCAATCTGCGCCTGGTCCGCGCCGAGCGTGACCGCTATCAGAAGCTGCTGGCGCGCCAGCTGGTCAGCCGCTCGCAGTTCGACAACGCGGAGAACCTCTACCGTTCCGGTCAGGCGCGGCTCAAGCAGGTCAAGGCCGAGTTCGATGTCGCCAGTAACCAGGCCGGATACGCCGTGCTGCGCGCTTCCCAGGACGGCATCATCGCCCGGCGCATGGTCGAGGTCGGCCAGGTGGTCGCGGCGGGGCAGAGCGTCTTCACCCTGGCCGCCAACGGCGAGCGCGAGGTGCTGATCAGCCTGCCCGAGCAGGCCTTCGAGCGCTTCAAGGTGGGGCAGCAGGTCGCGGTGGAGCTGTGGTCGCAACCGGATCAGCGTTTCTCCGGGCGCATCCGCGAGATGTCGCCGTCGGCCGATCCGCAGTCGCGCACCTTCGCCGCCCGGGTCGCCTTCAGCGAAGGCGAGGTGCCGGCCGAGCTGGGGCAGAGCGCCCGAGTCTTCATCGCCCACAACGGCGAGGTGCCGCTGGCGGTGCCGCTCTCGGCACTGAGCGCCGAGAAGGGCCGGCCCTTCGTCTGGGTGGTCACTGCGCCGGACTCCACCCTCGAGCGCCGGCCGGTACGGATCGGTGCCTACGGCGAGAAGAGCGTGCCGATCCTGGAAGGCCTGAGCCCGAGTGACTGGGTGGTGGCGGCCGGCGTGCAGGTGCTGCGCGAGGGGCAGCAGGTGCGTCCGGTGGACCGCGAGAACCGTCTGGTCGAGCTGGCGGCTAAGGAGTAGGCCCGATGGATTTCAACCTGTCCGCCTGGGCGCTGCGCAATCGCCAGATCGTCCTTTACGTCATGCTGCTGCTGGCCGTGGTCGGGGCGCTGTCCTACACCAAGCTGGGACAGAGCGAAGACCCGCCCTTCACCTTCAAGGCCATGGTGGTCAGCACCAACTGGCCGGGGGCCACGGCCGAGGAGGTGTCGCGTCAGGTCACCGAGCGCATCGAGAAGAAGCTGATGGAGACCGGCGAGTACGACAAGATCGTCTCCTTCTCGCGCCCCGGCGTGTCCCAGGTCACCTTCGTCGCCCGCGATTCCATGCATTCGGCGGACATCCCCGAGCTCTGGTACCAGGTGCGCAAGAAGGTCGGCGACATTCGCCACACCCTGCCCCAGGGCATCCAGGGGCCCTTCTTCAACGACGAGTTCGGCACCACCTTCGGCAATATCTACGCGCTGACCGGCGCCGGCTTCGACTACGCCGTGCTCAAGGACTACGCCGACCGCATCCAGCTGCAGCTGCAGCGGGTCAAGGACGTCGGCAAGGTGGATCTGCTCGGCCTGCAGGACGAGAAGATCTGGATCGAGCTGTCCAACACCAAGCTGGCCACCCTCGGCCTGCCCCTGGGCGTGGTGCAGCAGGCGCTGGATGAACAGAACGCGGTGGCCTCGGCGGGTTTCTTCGAGACCGCCTCCGATCGCGTGCAGCTGCGGGTGACCGGGCGCTTCGAGTCGGTCGAGCAGATCCGCGACTTCCCCATTCGAGTGGCCGAGCGCACCTTCCGAATCGGCGATGTGGCCGAGGTCAAGCGCGGCTTCAACGATCCGCCGGCGCCGCGCATGCGCTTCATGGGCGAAGACGCCATCGGCCTGGCGGTGTCGATGAAGAGCGGCGGCGACATCCTGGTCCTGGGCGAGGCCCTGGAGGGCGAGTTCGCCCGCCTGCAGGAGACCCTGCCGGCCGGCATGCAGCTGCGCAAGGTGTCCGACCAGCCGGCGGCGGTGAAGACCGGCGTGGGCGAGTTCGTCCAGGTGCTTACCGAGGCGCTGATCATCGTCCTGCTGGTGAGCTTCTTCTCCCTGGGCCTGCGCACCGGCCTGGTGGTGGCGCTGTCGATCCCCCTGGTGCTGGCGATGACTTTCGCCGCCATGTATTACCTGGACATCGGCCTGCACAAGATTTCCCTCGGCGCCCTGGTGCTGGCGCTGGGCCTGCTGGTGGACGACGCGATCATCGCGGTGGAGATGATGGCGATCAAGATGGAGCAGGGCTACGACCGCCTCAAGGCGGCCAGTTACGCCTGGAGCAGCACCGCCTTTCCCATGCTCACCGGCACCCTGATCACCGCCGCCGGCTTCCTGCCGATCGCCACCGCGCAATCCGGCACCGGCGAGTACACCCGCTCGATCTTCCAGGTGGTGACCATCGCCCTGGTGGTGTCCTGGATCGCCGCGGTGGTCTTCGTGCCCTATCTGGGCGCCAAGCTTCTGCCGGACCTGGCCAAGCTGCACGCGGCCAAGCACGGCGGCAGCGCGCAGGGTTACGATCCCTACGACACGCCGTTCTACCAGCGCGTGCGGCGGGTGGTGGACTGGTGCGTGCGCCGGCGCAAGACGGTGATCGTGCTGACCCTGGTGCTGTTCGTCGCCTCCATCGCGCTGTTCCGTTTCGTGCCCCAGCAGTTCTTCCCGGCCTCCGGGCGTCTGGAGCTGATGGTCGACCTCAAGCTCGGCGAGGGCGCCTCGCTGAGCAGCACCGAGGCCCAGGTCAAGCGCCTGGAGGAGCTGCTGCGCGGGCATGAGGGCATCGACAACTACGTCGCCTACGTCGGCACCGGCTCGCCACGCTTCTACCTGCCGCTGGACCAGCAACTGCCGGCGGCCAGCTTCGCCCAGTTCGTGGTCCTGGCCAAGAGCATCGAGGAGCGGGAGAAGCTGCGCAGCTGGCTGATCGACACCCTGAACCAGGAGTTCCCGACCCTGCGCACGCGCATCTCGCGCCTGGAGAACGGCCCGCCGGTCGGCTATCCGGTGCAGTTCCGCGTGTCCGGCGAGCATATCGACGAGGTTCGCGCCCTGGCCCGTGAGGTATCCGAGAAGGTCCGCCAGAACCCCCATGTGGTCAACGTGCACCTGGACTGGGAAGAACCGAGCAAGGTGGTGCGTCTGAACATCGACCAGGAGCGTGCCCGCGCCCTGGGCGTGAGCAGCGCCGACCTGTCGCGCTTCCTGCAGAGTTCGCTGACCGGCACGCCGGTCAGCCACTACCGCGAAGGCAATGAGCTGATCGAGATCCTCCTGCGCGGCACCCCCGGCGAGCGCCAGCAACTGGGCCTGTTGCCGAGCCTGGCGGTGCCCACCGACAGCGGCAAGCGGGTGCCCCTGGCGCAGATCGCGGTGCTCGAGTACGGCTTCGAGGAGGGGGTGATCTGGCACCGCAACCGCCTGCCGACCGTCACCGTGCGCGCCGACATCTATGGCCAGCAGCAGCCGGTCAGCCTGGTCAAACAGATACTGCCGACCCTGGAACCGATCCGCGCCGCCCTGCCGGACGGCTACCTGCTGGACGTCGGCGGCACCGTGGAGGACTCGGCGCGCGGGCAGCAGTCGGTGAACGCCGGCGTGCCGCTGTTCATCGTGGTGGTGCTGACCCTGCTGATGCTGCAGCTCAAGAGCTTCTCGCGCTCGGCCATGGTGTTCCTCACCGCGCCGCTGGGGCTGATCGGCGTGACCCTGTTCCTGCTGATCTTCCGCCAGCCCTTCGGCTTCGTCGCCATGCTCGGCACCATCGCCCTGTCCGGGATGATCATGCGCAACTCGGTGATCCTGGTCGATCAGATCGAGCAGGACATCGCCGCCGGCCTGGACCGCTGGCAGGCCATCATCGAAGCCACGGTGCGGCGCTTCCGCCCCATAGTGCTGACCGCCCTGGCCGCGGTGCTGGCGATGATCCCGCTGTCGCGCAGCGTGTTCTTCGGGCCGATGGCGGTGGCCATCATGGGCGGCCTGATCATCGCCACGGCGCTCACCCTGTTGTTCCTGCCGGCGCTCTACGCCGCCTGGTTCAGGGTCAAGCCCACGGCCCGCTGACGTCAGGCGTTGCCATGAAAAAGCCCGGTCGTACGACCGGGCTTTTTTCTGCGCGGAGTCGCCAGGCTAGCTAGTCCTGCTCGGCCCGCAGCAAGGCCTGGCCGCGTGCCAGATAGGCGTCCATCTCGGCGTCCGGCACCATGCTGCCGCCGGTGGCCCAGACCAGATGGGTGGCGCCGGCCAGGCGCTCGGGCGTCAGGCCGAGGCGGGCCCGGTAGCCCTGGCGCTCGTCCAGCACCCGGGCGATGCCCGGCACCCCGGCCAGGGCCGAGGGCTCCAGGCGCAGTCCTTCGCTGGCCGCCAGCAGCGCCAGCAGGCGCAGCAGCTCCTCGTCGCTGACGGTGTAGTAGCCGTCGATCAGGCGCTGCATGGCGCGGCCGACGAAGCCGGAGGGGCGGCCCACCGCCAGGCCGTCGGCGGCAGTGAGGTTGTCGATGCCGAAGTCCTGCACCGCCATCTGCTCATGCCGGCCGGTATGCACGCCGAGCAGCATGCAGGGCGAGTGGGTGGGCTCGGCGAACAGGCAGTGCACCGCATCGCCAAACGCCAGCTTGAGGCCGAAGGCCACCCCGCCGGGCCCACCGCCGACGCCGCAGGGCAGGTAGACGAACAGCGGATGCTGCTCATCGACGCGAATATTGGCGGCGGCCAGTTGCCCCTTGAGGCGTTCGGCGGCCACCGCATAGCCGAGGAACAGGTCGGGCGAGTTTTCGTCGTCGACGAAGTGGCAGAGCGGGTCGGCATCGGCCTGGCGGCGCCCCTCGGCCACTGCCACGCTGTAGTCGCTGGCGTATTCGACGACCTCCACGCCGTGGGCGCGCAGCTTGTCCTTCTTCCACTGGCGGGCGTCGGCGGACATGTGCACGGTGGTCTTAAAGCCCAGGCGCGCGCCGATGATACCGATCGACAGGCCTAGATTGCCGGTGGAACCGACGGCGATCTTGTGGCGGCCGAAGAAGGCCCGCGCCGCCTCGCTGTCGAGTTTCGCGTAGTCGTCCTCGAGCCCCAGCTGGCCCTCGGCCAGCGCCAGCTGCTCGGCATGCTTGAGCACCTCGTAGATGCCGCCGCGGGCCTTGATCGAGCCGGAGATCGGCAGGTGGCTGTCCTGCTTGAGCCACAGCGCGCCGCCCAGCTCCAGGCCATAGCGCCTGGCCAGTTCTGCCTGCAGCCGTGGCGCCGGCATGATCGGCGACTCGATGATGCCGCCACTGCCCGCCGTTTCCGGGAAGGCCCGGGCCAGGTAGGGCGCGAAGCGGGCCAGGCGCGCGCTGGCGGCGTCGACGTCGGCCTGGTTCAGCCCGACGTCGTCCAGGGCCTCGGCGGCGGGGGCGACCCCCGGGTTGAACCAGCTAACCGGCTGCAGCGCGATCAGCTCGGCGATCAATGGATACTCCTGGCACCAGGAGGCGAGGGATTTGCCCAGCGGCATGGCGGGATTCCTTGCAGCGAAGCGCCCCAAGGTAGCGATTGGCGCTGCTCGAGGCGAGTGGTCGATGAATGGGCCGTACATTAGACAGGGATGTCAGCGGGCTGACAAAGGTCGATGACCGGGCTCGCGGCACCCATCTTCAGGAGAGGCGTCGTCGGCTCGGGGCGGGCGCCTGTCAGGGGGAGACGGCGGCGATCACCGAGATTTCCACCAGCAGCTCGGGGCTGGCCATCGACGCCTGCACGCAGGCGCGGGCCGGTGCATGGCCAGCTGGCACCCAGTTGTCCCAGACGCTGTTCATCTCGGCGAACAGGCTCATGTCCTTGAGGTAGAGGGTGGCGGAGAGGATCTGTTCGCGGCTGCTGCCGACCGACTCCAGCAGGGTGTCGACCTTGGCCAGCATGGTGCGGGTCTGCTCGGTGATCCCGGCCGTGCGATCTTCGGCCACCTGGCCGCAGAGGTAGGCGGTCTGGTTATGCACCACGATTCGGCTCATGCGCGCGCTGGTTTCGTATCGGGAAATGGTCATATCGACTCCGGGTTGAGTGTGGGGTGGAAATGGGGTGGCCGGCCTGTTCCTCTACCTGGTGCAGGCCGCCAGCAAGAAGCGCTCGCCAATTGAAAGGTTCATTGGGGCCGGCTTGCTGGCTACGCCGACCCTATGCCACTACAGACTTGCGCTGGAGCGCTCGTCTCGCCGTGGATCCTTGGATACCGGTGGCAAGTTATTCCGCGAACATCTCTACAATCAGATTCCTCAGCCAGATATTGCCCTTGTCCTGATGAAAGCGCCGATGCCAGAAGAGGTTGATCTGAGCTGTCGGCATCTCCATCGGGTGCGGGCGGGCAACCAGATCGAACCGCTTCGCGGTCTGCGAGGCAAGCTTCTCGGTGACTGTCACGATCAGGTCGGTTTCGCTGATGATGTAGGGAACCGCGGCGAAGTGAGGCAGCTTCAGCCTCACGGGGCGCGGCACGCCCGACTTGGCGAGTAGCTCTTCCACCCTGCCGTGGCCAGTGCCCTGGGCAACCACTACGGCGTGGTGCGCCTGGCTGAACTGCTCGAGGTCGAACGGTCCTTTCGCCAGCGGGTGCTCGCGACGCATGAGACAGACGTACTTCTGGCTGAACAGCCGGCGCTGATAGAACCCCGCGCCAAGCTGCGGCAGCAGGCCGAGTGCCAGATTGACGCTGCCAGATTCCAGTTCCTCCTTGAGTGGAATCGTGTTGTCGCGCACGGTGGTCAAGGTGATCCCTGGCGCCTCTTCGGCGAATCGGGTCATCAGGCTCGGCAGCAGATGGACTTCGCCCAGGTCGGTCATGGCCACCCGAAAAGCCCGCGTGCTGGTGCTCGGTACGAACTGATCATCGCGGTTGAAGGTTTCTTCCAGGCTGGTCAGTGCCGTGGCGATGGACTCGGCTATTCCCTCGGCAAAAGGGGTCGGGCGCATGCCCCTGGCCGTGCGCTCGAACAGCTCGTCGCCAAAGGTCTTGCGAAGCCTCGCGAGGGCGTTGCTGATGGTCGGTTGCGAGAGTCCCAGCTGTTCGGCCACCACCCCGGTCTTTCGCTCCCGATACATCAACTGGAAGACGACCAGCAGGTTCAGGTCGATCTCGCTCAAGCGAATCATGAGGGATAAATATTCATAATTTAAATGATGAGTATTTCTGATATTGCATGTCTAAATAATCTAAGGCTGCCTAGAATTCCGGTCAAGGTCAGCAGCGCAATTTGAAACCAGGCGATAGCCAAGCCTGGCCGGTCATCCGCTGACCGCCTCGACGCTTGTCACGAAGGATTGCGCGCGTCAGGGCGTGTCGGTCGCCCCTGGCGGCTGGTGTATGGATGATGAATCCAGTGACGATCTAGTGCCTGTGCCAGGGCAAACGCCGACCTTGCTGCAAGGCAATCCGCGCCTGGCAGAGAGGCACGGCTCTGGGGGCTTGGCAAGCGCTGGCCAACACTGATCGGGACTGGAACGGGTGGCTCCTGGTCTGCAGCCCGAGTGAGTTCTGCTCCTTACCTCAGCTTCTCTCGGAATGGAGAGAGAAGCTCCCGAAATCGGGAGGCAACTCTTAGCGGAGAATCGATATGTTGCAAAAGAAGGTGGTAATTCTCGCCTTGTGGTTGGCTACCGCCATGCTGGTAGCCCTTGGCTTCGAGAGGATGCACCAGGGCGTGGCAGCTGCTGCTCTGGCCTGCTGTCTGTTTGCCCTGTGGTTCTATTCGCGGGATCACGCCCTGACGGCGGCTGCGCCCGTTGTCCTGGCCGAATCCATTCCCCTGAACGAGCCGCATGCGCAGCAGCCGGTGTCCCTGGTGACGGTCGAGACGAAGCCCAGCGAGCCTGCGATCTACCTGCCGATAGAGGAACTGCAGGAGCGCCTGTTGTCATTGATCGACGCCATCGCGCAGAGTGAAGACGACATTCAGCAGGCCAACACGCTGGCCCGTCGTGCCGGGGATAACCTGAACCTGAGTTGCGACAGCATCCAGGCTTCGACCGAATCCATTGGCGCCTTGGCCGAGTACATGCTGCACATCATCGATGTGTTCAACGAACTCAGCGACCAGTCCAAACGCATCGGCGTGATTGTCGGGAGCATCCAGGACATCGCCAAGCAGACCAATCTGCTGGCGCTTAATGCTGCTATCGAGGCGGCCAGGGCCGGCGAGCAGGGCAGGGGGTTCGCAGTGGTGGCCGATGAGGTGCGCAATCTGGCCAAGCGCAGCAACGAGGCCAGCGAGCAGATCCGCGGCATCGTGGCGGGGCTGCAAGGTACCGCCGAAGATGCACGTGCCGGCCTGTCGCAGGTCGATACTTCGACCCGCGCCAGTCTGGACAAGTCTGCCGTGGCCCTACAGGCGCTGATGGAAATGCGCAGCCTGGCGGCGGCGCGCCTGGAAACGGTCGAGCGCATCACCCAGCGTCTGGCGGCGAAACATAAGATGGCCCAGGGCGTGCGCGAACTGCTGCAAGAAGCCAGCTAAGCGCGCTACAGGGCGCCGAAGACCTTCTTCGCCAGGCTGGTGGCGGCACCGGCCGGGTTCTTGCGCAGGCTGGCCTCCTGCTCGGCGATCATGGCGAACAGGCCATCCAGCGCCTGTTCGGCGACGTAACCTTCGATACTGGCGTTCTTGGCGTCGAGCATGCCGAAGTTGGCCGCCTGGCCGGCGAAGGCATTGTACTGCTGGGCCAGGCCGACCCGGTCGGTGGCCTGTTTGACGATCGGCAGGAAGCGCGCACGAATCTGCTCGCGGCTGCTGCGGTCCAGGTACTGGGTGGCGGAATCCTGCGGGCCGCTGAGGATGCCCTTGGCGTCCTGCAGGGTCATCTTCTTCACCGCGTCGACCAGCAGCGCCTGGGCTTCGGGCACGGCCGCTTCGGCGGCGCGGTTCATGCTCAGCTCCAGCTGCTCGACCTGATTGCCCATGCCCATCAGCTTCATGGTCTTGGCCGCCTTGCCGAGGTTGCCCGGCAGCTCGATGCGTACCTGTGGGTTGTCGTTGAAACCGCCGGGAGCGCCGAGTTGCTTGACCGCGACCTGGGCACCCTGGATCAGCGCGTCCTTGAGGCCGCCGCTGGCGTCCTGCTGGGTCAGGTCGGCGAGCGACAGGGCAAAGGCGCTGGCGGACAAGGCCAGGCCGGCGATCAATGTGGAAAGGCGCAACATGGGGCGGTCCTTCTTCAGGAGGGGATGGGTCGAGCTTAGCGGAGCGGCGGGGCTGCGCAAACCCGGGCCTGGCGGCGGTCGGCTCGTAGTGGGGTGTTCGCCGGCGGCCCGCCGTGGTTTGCGCCGAGGCGTCCCACAGGTTATTACTGGAAGGCCTTTCCCACTGCAAAGGCTATTGACGCGATGCCTCGAGACCTCGAATTCAAGCAGCCCCCAGTCCCTCATAAGGAAGACGGCGCGTCGCGCCAGGTCGGCTTCGAGCTGGAGTTCACCGGCCTGACCCTGGAGCAGACCGCCGCGGCGGTGCAGGATGCGCTGGGGGGCGAGCTGTCGAGAACCTCGGCGAGCGAGCGGGTGCTGCGGGTGGACGGTCTGGGCAAGTTCAACATCGAGCTGGACTGGGACCTCCTCAAACGCCAGTCGCTCAAGGCGGAGAACGCCCAGGAAGGCAGCCCGGAGTGGATGGACCTGCTCAGTCGGGCCGCGAGCCTGATGGTGCCCCTGGAGGTGGTCTGCCCCCCCATCGACATCGGCGAGCTGGGGCGTCTGGACGGCATGATCGCCGGCCTGCGCCAGGCGGGCGCGGTGGGCACCGAGAACTCGCCGATGGCGGCCTTCGGCGTGCACCTCAATCCGGACATTCCGCGGCTCGATCCCGCCACCATCAGCGCCTACCTGCGTGCCTTCGGCCTGTTGCAATGGTGGCTGGTGGACGCCCACCAGGTGGACCTGTCGCGCAAGATCAGTCCCTACATCGACCTGTACCCGGAAGCCTACGTGAGGCGCCTGGTCGAGCAGCCCAGGCCCGACATGGCGCAGTTGTTCGACGACTACCTCGAGCACAACGCCACGCGCAACCGCGCGCTCGACCTGCTGCCGCTGCTGGCGCAGATCGATGCCGAGCGGGTGCGCCAGGCGGTGCCGGACCCCAAGATCAAGGCCCGGCCCACCTTCCACTACCGCCTGCCCAACTGCCAGATCGAGAAGGCCGACTGGTCCCTGGCCAGTTCCTGGAACCTGTGGTGGGTGGTCGAGCAGCTGGCCGGTAATGAGGACGACCTGCAGGCCCTTGGCGAGGCCTTCGGGCAGCACTGGCGGCCGCTGCTGGGACTCAATCGTGGCGCATGGCTGGAGTACGTCGGGCGATGGCTGAACGACCGCGGGTGGGGGTAACCGGCAACCATCGGCGCTGGTCGCCGTCCTGGTGGTCGACCCGTTGCGCGCTGCGCCTGGTCGGTGCCCAGGCCGAGCGCATCAGCGTGGCGCATGCCCCCAGCGGCCGGCCCCTGAGTGCCCTGATCATCGGCGGCGGCGACGATATCGCGCCGGAGCATTACGGCGGCGACATCGAGGCCATGGTGCGCAGCGACCCGGAGCGCGACACGCTGGAAATGCGCTGGATCGAGCAGGCGCTGGAGGAGGGCATTCCGCTGCTCGGCATCTGCCGCGGTGCGCAGCTGATCAACGTGGTGCTGGGCGGCAACCTGCACCAGGACATTCGCCCGATGCGCGTGCACACCTACAACCGGCCGGGCCTGCTGCCGACCAAGCAGGTGCGCGTCGATGCCGAGTCGCGGCTGGCCCAGGTCTGCGCCAAGGCCCGCCTGCGGGTCAACAGCCTGCACCATCAGGCCATCCGCAAACCGGGCGATGGCCTGCAGGTGGTGGCCTGGGACCTGGACAACCTGGTGCAGGCGGTGGAGTCCAGCGATGGCCGGCCCATCCTCGGCGTGCAGTGGCACCCCGAGTACCTGTTCTACCTGCCGTCCCAGCTCGCGCTGTTTCGCTGGTTGACCCGCAGCGCGTCCTGACTCACTGGCTGGCCGGGGCCTGCTCGCCGCGCTCCAGCGCCACCTGGCGGATCGACAGGCGCAGCTCGGCCGGCAGCACGCGCTTGGCCGCGCCTTCGACCAGCTCGCCCAATTTGACGTGGTGGCCGAGCTTGCCGGCCTCGTCCTGCAGCAGCACGCCTTGGTCCTGCAGGGTCTGGATGAAATGGCGGAACAGACTCTTGTCGAAGAACTCCGGGGCATTGAGGCCATGGAGAATCGACAGGCGCTGGGCCATCACCGTGCACAGGTCCTCCAGTTCCTCGGCGCTGATGAGGTTCTGCCCGGCGTTGAGCAGCAGGGCGATGGCCATGTAGAAACGCTGCAGGGTTGGCGCGATGGCCCGCGACAGCAGAGTCAGCAGCACGAACTGGCGCGAGCTCGGCGCCGGCCGCACATAGACATCGCCTTCGAGCTTGAGCAGACCCTGCCCGACGAAGGCGGCCAGCCACTGATCGACCACGGTCTCCAGTTCTTCCACTTCCCAGCGAATGAACAGCTCGGATTGCAGGTAGGGGTAGAGCGCCTCGGTGAAGCGCAGGATCTGCTCGCGGCTGATCCGCGCGCTGCTCTGGAAGAAGCTCGCCAGCAGCGCCGGCAGGGCGAAGATATGCAGCACATTGTTGCGGTAGTAGGTCATCAGCACCGCGTTGTGCTCGTCCAGGTAGAGGATCTTGCCCAGGGCGTCGCGCTGTTCGGCGAGCAGGTCCATGCCCTTGACGTAGTCGATCAGCGCCCGGCCGTCGCCCTCCGGCAAGGTGGTGTGGGGCGAGTAGGGCACCTGGCGCAGCAGCGCCAGGTAGAGGTCGAGGACCCGCGCCAGGGCGCTGTCGTCGAGGGCCAGTTTGCTGGTGGAGAGCAGCACCAGGGCCACCAGGTTGACCGGGTTGATCGCCGCCGCCTCGTTGAGCCGTTGCGCCACGCGCTGGCCGAGGCGATGGGTGGTCTCGTTCAGCCAGGCCGGGCGGAACTGCCCGGCGTAGTCCTGCTCGCGCCAGTCCGGCTGCTGCTGGTCGAGAAACTCGGCCAGCTTGAGCGGTTCGCCGAAGTTCACCCAGACCTGGCCGAAGCGCTGCTTGAGCGCGCCGATGACCTTGAAGATGTCGAAGATCGATTCCTTCTTCTTGCTCGCCCCGCGCAGCTCGCCCAGGTAGGTGCGGCCCTCCAGCACCCGCTCGTAGCCGATGTATACCGGCACGAAGACCACCGGCAGGCGGTGGCTGCGCAGGAAGCTGCGCAGGGTGATGGCCAGCATGCCGGTCTTGGGCTGCAGCATGCGCCCGGTGCGCGAGCGTCCGCCCTCGACGAAGTACTCGACCGGGAAGCCCTTGCTGAACAGGGTATGCAGGTATTCATTGAACACCGCGGTGTACAGCGGGTTGCCCTTGAAGCTGCGGCGCATGAAGAAGGCGCCGCCGCGGCGCAGCAGGCCGCCGATCAATGGCATGTTGAGGTTGATGCCGGCGGCGATGTGCGGCGGTGTCAGGCCGTTGCGGAACAGCAGGTAGGACAGCAGCAGGTAGTCGATATGGCTGCGGTGGCAGGGCACGTAGATCACCTCGTGGCCCTGGGCCGCCTCCTGCACGCCCTCGATATGGTTGACCCGGATGCCGTCGTAGATCTTGTTCCAGAACCAGCTGAGCACCAGTTCGAGGAAGCGGATCGCGGTGTAGGCGTAGTCCGAGGCGATCTCGTTGCCGTAGCGCAGCGCCTGGGCCTCGGCCTTTTCCGGGCTGATACCGCTGCGCTCGCATTCCTCGCCGATCGCCTGGCGCACCAGCGGGCCATGCACCAGGCCCTTGACCAGGTTGCGTCGGTGCGACACGTCCGGGCCGATTACCGCGGTCTTCTGGTTGCGAAAGTGCACCCGCAGCATGCGCTGGACCATGCGCAGGGTGCGCTCGTGGCCCTTGTCCTGTTCCACCAGTTCGCGCAGGTGAATGGGGCTGGAGAACTGCACCCGGGTCTTGCGCCCGAGGATCAGGATGCTGACCAGCCGGCGCAGGCGCCCGGTGACCGCCCAGCTGTCGGCGAACAGCAGCTTCCAGGCACTGGTCTCGCGGTCCGGCGACTGCCCCCAGAACACGCTGACCGGGACGATCTGGGCATCGTCGACGGCCTGCTGGCTCAGCGCCGCGACCAGCCGCGCCAGGGTCGGCGAGCTGCCGCGCTTGTCCTGGCGGCCGAGCCAGTCCGGCTCCGGGGTCAGGTAGAAGAAGGCCGCCGGCTCCTCCAGCTTGCCCACCCTGACCGGCAGGACCGGTCGTGGCAGTCCGGCCTTGCGGCACTCGCGGTCGACCACCGCCAGGTCGCTCAGCGAGGGCAGCTGCAGCACGTAGAACACCGGCTTGCTGCGGTCCAGCTTGAGGGTGAAGGCCGACTGGTTGATGGTTTCCGAGCGTACCCAGAGGTACAGCAGGCGGCGCAGGGTGCCGAACACGAGACGATGGAACGGAGAACGGGTCATACGGAGTCTGCTGGTGGTGTAAAACGAGCACTTGCTCGGGCCGGTTAGTGTGCCGTATCGCCGGCGCGCCGGCAAAAAACTTGACCCTCGCCGCGCTTTGCGCGGCGGCGCAACATTTGCGCAAAGTCGTGGCCTTGCACTGGCAAAGCCCGAGTCCTTATAGTCCTGCGCGCATTCGAAAGGCCCGTCTCGCTGCTGTACGGGTAGCGGACAGGGTTTGACCGCAATGGTGAGAGACCATGATCGAGATAACAAATCTTACGAAGCGTTTTGCACAGCACACCGCGGTGGACAATCTGTCCTTCCGCGTGCAGCCCGGTGAAGTGCTGGGCTTTCTCGGCCCCAACGGCGCCGGCAAGTCCACCACCATGAAGATGCTCACCGGCTTTCTCGCGCCGACCTCCGGCAGCGCCAGCATCCTCGGTTTCGACATCCAGAAGGACACGCGCAAGGCCCAGCGGCAGATCGGTTATCTGCCGGAGGGCGCGCCCTGCTATGGCGACATGACGGTCCAGGGCTTCTTGCAGTTCATCGCCGAGGTCCGCGGCTATCGCGGCAAGGAGAAACTGCAGCGGGTCCAGCACGCGGTGGCCCAGGTGGAACTGGAAAAGGTCCTGGGGCAAACCATCGAGACCCTGTCCAAGGGCTTCAAGCGCCGGGTCGGCCTGGCCCAGGCGATTCTGCACGATCCGCGGGTGCTGATCCTCGACGAGCCCACCGACGGCCTCGACCCGAACCAGAAGCACCAGGTGCGCAAGCTGATCCAGGGCCTGGCCCGGGACAAGATCGTCATCATCTCGACCCACATCCTCGAGGAGGTCTCGGCCGTGTGCACCCGCGCCGTGGTGATCGCCCACGGCCGCCTGCTGGCCGATGGCACGCCGCTGGAACTGGAGAGCCGCTCGCGCTACCACCAGGCGGTGACCCTGCTGGCCGAGGAGCCGCTGGACCATGACGCCCTGGCGACCCTGCCCGGGGTGCTCGGGGTGGAGGCCAATGCCCAGGAACACAGCCTGAGCGTGCTGGCCAGGCCGGGCCAGGTGATCTTCCCCCAGGTCAATCGGTTGATCGCCGAGCGCGGCTGGAGGATCAAGGAGTTGAATGTCGAGCGCGGCCGCCTGGACGAGGTGTTCCGCAGCCTGACCCGAGGGGAGGTGGTATGACGCAGCTGTCGGTTATCTTCAAACGCGAGCTGGCGAGCTATTTCGCCACGCCGCTGGCCTACGTGTTCATCGTGATCTTCCTGGTGCTGTCCGGGGTGTTCACCTTCTACCTGGGCGGCTTCTTCGAGAGCGGTCAGGCCAACCTGGCGCCCTTCTTCAACTTCCACCCCTGGTTGTACCTGTTCCTGGTGCCGGCCATCGCCATGCGCCTGTGGGCCGAGGAGCGCAAGTCCGGCTCCATCGAGCTGCTGATGACCCTGCCGATCAGCCGTTTCGAGGCGGTCACCGGCAAGTTCCTCGCCGCCTGGGTGTTCGCCGGCCTGGCCCTGTTGCTGACCTTCCCGATGGTCATCACGGTCAACTACCTGGGCGAGCCGGACAATGGCGCCATCGTCACCGGCTACCTGGGCAGCTGGCTGCTGGCCGGCGCCTACCTGTCGATTGGCTCGTGCATGTCGGCCCTGGCGAAGAATCAGGTGATCGCCTTCATCCTCGCCGTGGGCCTGTGCTTCCTGTTCATCGTCAGCGGTTTTCCCATGGTGCTCGATGCCTTCAGCGGCTGGGCGCCGCAGTGGTGGGTCGACGCCGTCGCTTCGCTGAGCTTCCTGACCCGTTTCGATGCCATCAGCAAGGGCGTGATCGACCTGCGCGACCTGCTGTATTTCCTCACCCTGATCGCCGCCTGGCTGGCCGCGACCGCGGTGGTCATCGACCTGAAGAAAGCCGACTGAGGACCTGCGCCGATGAAAAAGCTGATGTATTCCAGCGCCGGGCTGGTGCTCATCGCCCTGGCGTTTCTTGCCTTCAACCTGTTCGCCGGATTGGGCCTCAGTGGCGCCCGCCTGGACCTGACCGAACAGAAGCTCTACACCATTTCCGCCGGCACCGAGCAGATACTCGGCAGCCTGGAGGAGCCGATCGAACTGAGCTTCTTCTACTCCGACGGCCTGGCCAAGGACCTGCCGGCACTGCGCACCTACGCCAGCCGCGTGGAGGAGATGCTCAGGGCCTACCAGCGCGAGGCCGACGGCCAGCTCAAGCTGCAGGTGATCGACCCCGAGCCCTTCTCCGAGGACGAGGACAGGGCCGCCGAATTCGGCCTGCAGGCCATCCCGCTGCAGCAGGGTGGCGATTCGCTCTATTTCGGCCTGGCCGGCAAGAACGCCCGGGGCGATACCCAGGTCATCCCGTTCTTCGCCCTGGATCAGGAGGAGTTCCTCGAGTACGAACTCAGCCGCCTGGTGCAGAGCCTGGCCGAGCCCGAGCGGCCGGTGGTCGGCGTGCTCGCGGGGCTGCAGATCAACGGCGGCTTCGACATGATGGCGCGCCAGCCGACGCCGCCCTGGATGGTCATGGAGGAGATCCGCCAGCTGTTCAAGATCGAGAGCCTGAAAACCGACATCGATCAGATTCCCGAGAAGGTCTCGGTGCTGCTGCTGGTGCACCCGAAGCACCTGCCGCAGCAGACCCTCTACGCCATCGATCAGTTCGTCCTGCGCGGCGGCAAGCTGCTGGCCTTTGTCGACCCGTTCAGCGAAGCCGATACCCTGGCCGAGCTGCCCGGGGAAATGGCCCTCGACAAGTCCTCCGACCTGGGGCCGCTGTTCAAGTCCTGGGGCCTGCGCATGCTGCCCGATCAGGTGCTTGGCGACGGTGCCTACGCCATGGCCGTGAGCATGGGCCAGGGCGAGCGGCCGGTGCGCCATGCCGCCTGGCTGAGCCTGCCGAAGAATGCCCTGGACCAGGACGATATCAGCACCGCGGCGCTGGAGAACCTGACCGTGGCCACCGCCGGCATGCTCGAACCGCTGGAAGACGCCAAGACCCGCTTCATCCCCCTGATCCAGAGTTCGCAGTACGCGATGCCCTTCGATGTCAAACGCTTCGGCCTGCTGCAGAACCCCGAGGAGCTGATCCGCGAGCTGCAGCCGACCGGCGAACGCTACACCCTCGCCGCGCGTATCAGCGGGCCGGCGCAGTCGGCCTACCCGGACGGCATCGAGGGGCGCAAGGACGGTCTCAAGCAGGCGGACAACATCAACGTCATCGTGGTGGCCGATACCGACCTGCTGAGCGATCGCATGTGGGTGCAGGTGCAGGACTTCTTCGGCCAGCGCATCCCGCAGCCCTGGGCGGACAACGCCGGCTTCGCGATCAACGCGCTGGACAACCTGAGCGGTTCCGAGGCGCTGATCAGCGTGCGTTCACGCGGCCGCTTCAGCCGGCCGTTCGAGGTGGTCGAGGCACTGCAGCGCGAGGCCGAGGCGCGCTTCCGCGAGAAGGAGCAGGCGCTGCAGGCGCGCCTGGCCGACACCGAGCAGAAGCTCGCCGCCCTGCAGCGCAGCGACGACCCGAGCAAGGCGCTGGAGCTGAGTCCTGAACAGCAGGCCACGGTGCAGCAGTTCCTCCAGGAGAAACTGAAGATCCGCAAGGAGCTGCGCGACGTGCGCTATCGGCTCAACGCCGATATCGAGGCACTGGGGCGGACCCTGAAGTTCGTCAACATCGCCCTGGTGCCGCTGTTGCTGACCCTCGGCGTGCTGGCGCTGTGGCTGTGGCGGCGGCGTCGGCAGGGTTGATGGCGGGGCTGTCCGGGCAGCGTCGGAAGGCCATTGACGGAGTCCTCAAAAAAGGGCTGAGAGCTTAGTGCCGCATGGCTCTCAGCCCGATCAAAAAAGTGCTTTTCAGGCTCCGGGCTTGCTTTATACTCCGGCAGCGGTCGTTGTTTTAACGCCATCGTTTGTACCCGCTCCGCGCCTGCTTCGGCGAGGTCGGGCATGACTGGAACAACGTGTGCACCGAACCGTCGAAGCGCCTTTACGGGACAATAAAAAACTGCGAGTTGGAGAGTGTAGTAATGGCTGATCGTGAGACTGGAACCGTCAAGTGGTTCAATGATTCCAAGGGTTATGGCTTTATCCAGCGCGAGAGCGGCGCCGATGTGTTCGTGCACTATCGGGCCATCCGTGGCGACGGCCACCGCTCCCTGGTCGAAGGGCAGAAGGTCGAGTTCGCGGTGACCCAGGGCCAGAAAGGCCTGCAGGCCGAAGACGTGGCCGCAATCTGAATCCCGGCCGCACAAAAAAGCCCGTCATCGACGGGCTTTTTTGTTTGCACGCTTAGCGCCTGGAATCGGCGTCAGCCGGTGCGCCAGGTGATCTCTTCGACGCCATCGGCGCTGATGCGCAGCCAGCGGTCGGCCTGCTCGTCGCTTTCCTCTTCCTGCCAGCCGCCGGGGGCACAGCGCACCTCGACCTGCAGCGCGGCGAAGGCCGCCTGGGCGCAGGCCAGGTCGTCCTCCCAGGGCGTGGCGTCGCTTTCCAGGAAGAGGCTGTGCCATTTGCCGACGGCCTTCGGCAGCCAGGTTACCGGCACCTCGCCGGCGCGGCATTTGAAGGTCTGGCCCTTCTGCTGCCAGGGCGTACAGGGGCCGATGGCCTGGCCCAGCCAGTCGGCGACGGCCTGATGCTCGGCATCCTTCAGGTAAATCTCGATATCCGGTTGGCGCATGGGGCAGGTCCCTAGAGTTTCTCGATCCAATCGTAGCGTATGGCGACGGTCACCTCGAACGGCGCGGCGATCACCGCGTTACGCCGCTCGACGCTGGCGCGCCAGCCGTGGGGGGTCATCGCCAGCAGGTCGGCACGGGCCTCGGCACTGGCCAGCGGCAGGGCGAAGCGCAGGGTCTCGCTGTGGGCCAGGCGCATGCCTTCGGGTATCAACTCGAGGTGCTTCTGATCGTCGTAGTCACGCACCTCGTCATAGAGTTTCTGGCGCAGTTCCAGCAAGTGCTCGCGGCTGGGCCCCATGCGCAGCAGGCCGCCGCCGGGGGCAAGCAGGCGCCGGGCTTCCCGCCAGTCGAGGGGACTGAACACGCTGGCCAGCAGCTGGCAGCTGGCGTCAGCCAGGGGAACCCGGGCCATGCTCGCCACCAGCCATTCGAGCTGCGGGGCGCGCTTGCAGGCGCGCTTGATCGCTTCGCGGGAGATGTCCAGGGCATAGCCCTCGGCCTCGGCCTGGGGCAGGGCCTCGGCGAGCTGCGCGGTGTAATAGCCTTCGCCGCAGCCGATATCCAGCCAGCGCTCGGGCGCCTGGGCGGCGGCCAGTTCGGCCAGGCGCAGGGCCAGCGGGGCATAGTGGCCGCCCTCGAGAAAGCGCCGCCGCGCCTCGACCATGGCGGCGTTATCGCCGGGGTCGCGGCTGTTCTTGTGCTGCACCGGCAGCAGGTTCAGGTAACCCTGGCGCGCGCGGTCGAAGCGGTGGCCGGCGGGGCAGGCCACGCCGTTGTCGACCGCGCTCAGGGCGTCCTGGCAGATCGGACAGCTGAGCATCAGGCGAGCAGCTTGACGAGGGTCTGGTAGTAGATTTCGGTCAGCACATCCAGGTCGCTGGCCAGCACCCGCTCGTTGATCTGGTGGATGGTCGCGTTGACCGGGCCGAGTTCGACCACCTGGGTGCCCAGGGTGGCGATAAAGCGGCCATCGGAGGTGCCGCCGCTGGTGCTCGGCGTGGTCTCGCGGCCGGTCACCGTCTTGATGCTGGCGGCCACGGCATCCAGCAGGGCGCCGGGCTCGGTGAGGAACGGCAGGCCGGACAGCGCCCACTCCACGTGGTAGTCCAGGCCGTGCTTGTCGAGAATGGCCTCGACGCGCTTCTGCAGGCCCTCGACCGTCGACTCGGTGGAGAAGCGGAAGTTGAAGATCGCCTGCAGCTCGCCCGGGATCACGTTGGTGGCGCCGGTGCCGGAGTTGAGGTTGGAGACCTGGAAGCTGGTCGGCGGAAAGAAGTCGTTGCCGTCGTCCCAGTGCTCGGCGGCCATTTCGGCCAGGGCCGGTGCGGCCAGGTGGATGGGGTTCTTGGCCAGGTGCGGGTAGGCCACGTGGCCCTGCACGCCGCGCACCGTGAGCTTGGCGCCGAGGGAGCCGCGGCGACCGTTCTTGACCACGTCGCCGACCAGCGAGGTGCTCGAGGGTTCGCCGACGATGCACCAGTCCAGGCGCTCCTGGCGCGCCGCCAGGCGCTCGATCACCGCCTTGGTGCCGTGCTGGGCCGGGCCTTCTTCGTCGCTGGTGATGAGGAAGGCGATACGCCCCTTGTGCTTGGGGTGGTCGGCGACGAAACGCTCCACCGCGATGATCATCGACGCCAGGCTGCCCTTCATGTCGGCGGCGCCGCGGCCGCAGAGCATGCCGTGCTCGTCGATCAGGGCGTCGAACGGCTGGTGCTGCCAGGCCTGCAGCGGGCCGGTCGGCACCACGTCGGTGTGGCCTGCGAAACAGAGCACCGGACCGTCCTGCTCGCCGTGGCTGGCCCAGAAGTTGTCCACTTCCTCGATGCGCATCGGCTCGACCGCGAAGCCGGCGGCTTGCAGGCGGCGCATCATCAGTTCCTGGCAGCCTTCATCGACCGGCGTGACGGAAGGACGGCGAATCAGATCGCAGGCGAGCTCCAGGGTGGCGGATAGGGGCGAGGCGGGGGCAGTCATTGCGGCTCCAGGGCGGCGTCTAGCGGAAAGGCCGCCATCTTAAAGCAAAACGGCGGCCATTGGCCGCCGTCAGGCTGTTTCCCCACGGCCGATCGGGCTCTCATGGCCCGAGTCGGCGCGGGTGCCAGCTCAGTGCTGCTTGCCCCACAGCTGCTCGAGCCGGTCGTCGCGGCCGCAACCATTGCGGTAGTAGGTGTAGCGCAGCGGGTTTTTGCGGTGATAGTCCTGGTGGTACTCCTCGGCCGGGTAGAAGGTCGAGGTGGGCAAAATTTCCGTGACGATCGGCCGGTCGAAGCGGCCCGAGGCCTGCAAGGCGGCTTTCGAGGCTTCGGCCAGGGCCTTTTCCTCGGGGTTGCCGTAGAAGATCGCGCTGCGGTATTGCGAGCCATGGTCGCAGAACTGGGCATTGGCGGTCAGCGGGTCGATGGTCGGCCAGAAGTATTCGAGCAGTTCTGCGTAGCCGATCTTGCGCGGGTCGTAGTTGACCCGCACGGCCTCGGTGTGACCGGTGGTGCCGGCGGAGACCTGCTGGTAGCTGGGGTTGGCGGCATGGCCGCCGGTGTAGCCGGAGGTGGTCGAAATCACCCCGGGCAGCTTGTCGAAGTCCGCCTCGGTGCACCAGAAGCAGCCGCCGGCAAAGATCGCGACGCCCTGTTCGCCTGCGGCGAGGTCGCTGGGCTCGCTGGCTTGCGCCTGCTGCACCTGCGGCGCGCCGGGTTTGCAGGCGCTGAGCAGCAGGGCGCCGAGCAGCAAGGCGGCCCATGCACCGAGGCCGAGGCTGGGAAACGGCTTAGGTCTCATGCTCAACTCCTCAGGGCGGGCAGGGCATCGCCCTGGGGAACGAAGCGCAGGGCCAGGCCGTTGTTGCACCAGCGTTCGCCGCGGGGTGCCGGGCCATCGTTGAACAGGTGGCCCTGGTGGCCGCCGCAGCGCGCGCAGTGGTACTCGGTGCGGGGGAAGATCAGCCTGAAGTCACGCTTGAAGCCGGTATGGCCTTCGATCGACTGGGTGAAGCTCGGCCAGCCGGTGCGGCTGTCGTACTTGTGCTGGCTGTCGAACAGCGGCAGGTAGCAGGCGGCGCAGATGTAGGTGCCGGCGCGCTTTTCGTGATTCAGCGGGCTGCTGCCGGGGCGCTCGGTGTCTTCCTCGAACAGCACCGCATAGGCATCGGGCGCCAGCAATTCGCGCCAGGCCTCGTGTGGCTTGTCGAGTGGTACCACGGTGATGCCGGCCGTCTTGGTTTCGGCCAGGCCCGGTGGCACCTGGCTGGCCAGCAGCGGCAGGGCTGGCAGCAGGGCCATGCCCTGGAGAAGGGAACGTCGTTTCATGGCGAGTCTCTGCACAAGGGTTCGATCTGTAGACAGGCCAGCGACCCGATTGTTACAGGCGAGCGCTCTGCAGGGACGGCCCTGGACCTTGATCGCGACTGCCGCTGTTCTTCTACCTGGGTCGCCTGTCGCCCGGAAAAGCCTGTTCCAGAGAAGCCTCGGCCAACTTGCCCGTCAGTGAATGACTGCCCTGAGCGACGACAAGTAGGCGTGATCGCGCGTTCTTCGCCACCGCTCTTGTCGCGGTGTCGGTCATCCACTGAGCGCAGCGGCGCTAAACGGCGGGGGCAGCCTCAGGAGCTTTAGGGTTCAGGCGATCTGGGACTCGGGCTTTGCTTCGATGATGGAGCAGTTGCGACCGGAACTTTTCGCCTGGTACAGGTGTTCGTCGGCGCGCTGCAGCCAGCCTTCCCAGGGTTCGCCCGTGCGCAGGATGGCGCCGCCCACGGACATGGTCACCGGCCCCCCGGGGCCGCGCAGGTCTTCCCTGACCTGACGCTGCAGGTGCGCGGCTGCGGCCTCCAGGGCCGGCACGTCGGTATTGGGCAGGAGCAGGAGAAACTCTTCGCCGCCGAAGCGGAACAGGCGATTCTCCTGGCGCGAGGACTGCTGGATCAGATCGACGAAATCCACCAGCACCTGGTCGCCTGCGGGATGGCCGAACTTGTCGTTGATCTGTTTGAAATGGTCCAGGTCCATCACCAATACACCGTAGTTGTTGCCATGGCGGCGATGGGTGGACACGGCGATTCTGAGCTCTTCGTTCATCGCCCGGCGATTGCGCGCACCGGTCAGCGGGTCGAGGATCGCCATGGCCTGCAGCTGATCGCGCTGGCTGCGGGTGCGGAAGGCGAAGATGCAGGTCAACACGCTGGCCATCAGGCCGGTGACCAGGAACGACATCATCTGGTAGTCGCTTTCGAATACCGAGCCGGGAATCAACAAGGCATGGCCGAGCAGGGAGGCCAGCACCATGAGCATGAGCACCATGGCCTTGCCCGGTGAAACCATGAAGAAGTTGAAGAGCGTCAGCGGGTAGATCCAGAACAGGCCGTTGACCCCGAGGTTGATGGCGATCACCGTGGCGCCCGCCGAGAAGATCACCGCCAGCGCTATTCCCGGTTTCACCGTGTCGCCGGTCCGCCAGGCGTGGAGCACGGCGAAGATGGTCGACAGCACGATGATGCTGTCGGCGATGCTGACCAGGTAGTTGCCTTGGACGAAGCGGTACACCGCGTAAGGCGTAACGGCCAGGACGCCGAACAGGCCCATCAGGGTGATGATGGACAGTTGATAGTCTTTGCGCAGCCGCCTGAGCAGCAGCGAGGTGAGCTTGGGCATAGCCGGTACTTTTATTTTTAATGGGCTAAAGGCCGGTCAAGCATGCAGAGCTTTGCCCCGATCTGGCAAGGAGCAATTCCGGGCAAAGTGCCATTATGGAGGCGGGTTGCTGCACGCTTTTGCAGGGAATCCCGCCATCATCGCTGCGTGGGGCAGTCGATGTCGGCGCCGTGCGCGAGGGCGATCAGGGCCTTGTGCCGCTGGTAGCGCTGCAGGCGCTCACTGAGCTCCGTTGGCAGGCAAGCGTGGCTGCTGAAGCCCAGCGGTTGATAGAAGGGGTGCAATTCCGGGTGGCAGAACAGCCAGGTGGGACCCTCGGCGCTGGCCAGGGCTCGTTCGACCAACTGGCGGCCCAGTCCTTGTCGACGGTGCTGTGGCGCGACGAACAGGCTGGTCAGCCACTGACCGCCGGCAACGGGGCGCAGGCACAGCGCGGCGAGAATATCCTGCTGTCGGGCCACCCATACCCTGTCCTGCTGGCGCGGGCGCATGGGCGAGCGATGGCTGCGATAGAACTTGTCGGCCAGCGGCGTGAGTTGAGTCGGTAAGGCGCAGAACTGCAGATCGGGCATGGGTCCGTGGTGGGGGTTGGGGGCCCAGCGACAGACGCCTGGTCTGCGCTGGGCGGTGGGTTCAGGAGTTGGCCGAGTGGCTGCCCAGCAGGCCCTTGCCCGCGCGCTTGTCCTTCTTGGCCATGCGCTTTTCGTGGGCGCTCTTCAGCGGCTTTTTCTTCCCTTGTTTCTTCGCATCCAAACCTTTGCTCATGATCGTTATCTCACGCTAAGAAGTGGTCGACGATTTCGCCAGGATGATTGCTTTCCAGGTCACTCCCACCTCCCAGGCTGCATGAGCCTGCATGAACTGACAGCCGTCAGCGTCAGCTTAAGAATAGCCGGTTGGTCGACCTCTGGCGCGGGCCATGGGCGCGCATGCGCGCCGCCTGTCCGGTGCAGGACGGGGGCGGTTCGACTGGTTAACACTTCGCGGGAATAGTCGGCCGAACCGGTGACAGCCGTGGCGGTGTCGTCGCATCATCCACGCTATGGTCTGTATTCGGTGTTCGATCCATGAGGGGGTGGCAGCAGGCATGTCGATGACAGCGAATCTACAGCCCCTGGTGTATGCAGCGGATACCGTCGTCGGCCAGGTACGCGGTCACAACGAAGACGCCGTGCTCTGTTGCCCCGAGCTTGGCCTGTGGGCGGTCGCCGACGGCATGGGCGGCCACCGGCGCGGCGAGGTGGCCAGTGCCCTGGCCCTGCAGGCGCTGCGCGCCGCCAGCGTCGAGGGACTTGAGCTGAGCGCGGCGGTGCATGCGGCCAATGCCGCCGTGCTGGCGGCCGCCGAGGCCGACGCCGAGTGCCGTGGCATGGGTACCACCCTGGTCGCCGTGCAGTGTCGCGGCGCCGATTACCAGATTGCCTGGGTCGGCGATAGCCGCGCCTACCGCGTCGACGCCGATGCCATCGAGCCCCTGACGCACGATCACAGCTGGGTTCAGGCGATGATCGATGCCGGCGAGATGAGCGAGGCCGAGGCGCGCTGCCATCCCCAGCGTGGGGTGATCTTCCAGTGCCTGGGGCGTGAGGATCAGAGCCTGGAGGTCGGCCTGCTGCAGGGCCGGTTGCAGCCGCACGAGCTGCTGCTGCTGTGCAGTGATGGCCTGACCGGCGAGCTGGACGACGGGCAGATTCAGCAGCAGTGCGCCGCCGCGGCTACCCTGGATGAACTGGTGGCCGCGTTGATCGCCCAGGCCAATCACCAGGGGGGGCGTGACAATATTTCCTGCATCGTGCTGGGCGGCAGTCCCACCGGGCCGGCCGCGGTCGAACGCCCGCGCGGATTTCTCAGCAGATTGTTCAAACCCTTGAAATCCTGACCACTGGATAGCCGACCATCGCCATGACCGAAGCATTGCTCGAGATTCCCGGTTACCGCGTGCATGGCCGCCTCGGCAAGGGCGGCATGGCCGAGGTCTACCTGGCCACCCAGTTGTCGCTGCATCGCAAGGTGGCGGTGAAGGTGCTGCTCAGCGCCGACGATCAGGCGTTCAGCCAGCGCTTTATCAGGGA
This sequence comes from Pseudomonas benzenivorans, assembly GCF_024397895.1. Taxonomy (NCBI): domain Bacteria; kingdom Pseudomonadati; phylum Pseudomonadota; class Gammaproteobacteria; order Pseudomonadales; family Pseudomonadaceae; genus Pseudomonas; species Pseudomonas benzenivorans. The sequence goes on along the minus strand of NZ_CP073346.1, from coordinate 1,185,390 downwards.
AGGCCACCTGCTGGCCTCGCTGCATCACCCCTCGATCATCACCATCCACGACATCGACCGGCTCGCCGACGGTCGCCACTACCTGGCGATGGAGTTCGTCCCCGGCGGCGACCTGGCCCAGCACAAGGGGCAGCAGTTCGAACCGCTCCAGGCGCTGCGCATTGTCCGGCAGATCGCCAGCGCCCTAGCCGTGGTCCACGACAGCGGGTTGGTGCACCGGGACATCAAGCCGGCCAATATCCTCTTTCGTGAAGACGGCACCGCCGTACTCACCGATTTCGGCGTGGCCAAGGAGGTCAGCTTCGATCAAGACCTCACCCAGGTGGGAATTGCCGTCGGCAGTCCCGCCTATAGCAGCCCCGAGCAGGCCCAGTGCCAGCCGCTGGACGCGCGCAGCGACATCTACAGTCTCGGCGTGATCCTGCTGGAGATGCTCACTGGTAGTAATCCCTTTCGCGGCGCCAACTACACCCAGACCGTGATGAACCACCTGCAGATGGAGTTGCCGCAGCTGTCGCCAGCGCTGGAGGACTTTCAGTGGTTGCTGGCGCGCATGCTGGCCAAGGACCCGGACGAGCGCTTCGACGATTGCCGGGTATTGCTGGCGAGTCTTGACGAGCTGTCCGAGGACGACACCGAGAGCACCCGCCGAGCGCCGGCGCTCAGGCCAGGCCCTGCACGGGGCGGCGAATCCGTGAGCGCTCGGCGCCCGCTGCTGGTCTGGGCGCTGCTCGGCATGCTGCTGTTGGTCGGGGCGGGCAGTGCCGGATATTTCGGCTACCGGCAGATGCAGCTGGCCGATTTCCTGGCCCGAGCGGAGCAGCGCCTGGTCGAAGGTCAGTTGCTCGCGCCGCACCAGGACAATGCCGACTACTTCTTCCGCCAGGCCCTGGCCCTGGACGCGGACAATGCCCAGGCCCTGGATGGTTTGCAGCGAGTGCTGCAGGCCCACATCGCCAGCGACCTGGCGCTGGCCGAACAACGCATGGCGGAGAACCGCCTGTTGCTGCCCGAAGATGACAGCGCGACCTTTTATTTTCGCCGTGTGCTGACCTGGGAAGCGGATAACCTGCTGGCCCTCGCCGGCCTGGACCGTGTGGTGCAGCGCTTCATCGAGCTGAGCGAGCGGGCCTACGCCCGGCGTGAGCCTGCGCTGGCGCTGGAACACATCAAGCAGGGGCTGGAGGTCGAGCCAGCCAACGAAACCCTGCTAAAACTCTATGACGATCACGATCGGCGGGTGCGCCTGGCTCAGGCGCCGCGCGCGCCGGCAGCGGCGCCTCGTCAGCGGAGCGCGCAAGCGCCGCAGCAGGGTAGCCAGAATCCGATCAAACGGCTGTGGAACAACATCTTCAATCGGTGAGCGGTCGGCGACCAGGCCTGCGCACTGCGTGGCGTCCCATCGGCTCAGGGTCTTTCTCGAGGCAGCACGGCACATGCTCAGAGTTCATTTCGGCGACAACCGTCAGGCACCTATCTGGCTGGCGGACGAGCGTTTCACTATCGGCCACGACAGTCGAAACAACCTGGTGCTGGACGATCCCCTGATCGCCGCCTTCCATGCCGAGGTGCGTCTGGATCACGGCTACTACTACCTCACCGACTGCGGTACCCAGGTCGGCACCTTCGTCAATGAAGAGCGCATCGGGGCACGCTACCAGCTGCGTGCCAACGACCGGGTGCGCCTGGGGGCTTTGGAGTTGCTGCTGCTCGACCCGGCGACGGCCCGGAGCAAGGCCGAAACGGCGCCGCGCTGGTTTCTCCAGGTGATCAAGGGGGAGCACGAGGGCAAGAAGTTCCACATCCATGGCTCGATGACCTTCGGCCGTTCCGCCAGGTGCGAGATGAGTTTCAGCGACCTGGAGCTGTCGCGCCGCCATTGCGAGTTTTTCCTCAAGGACGATGTGCTGGAGGTAAAGGACCTGGCCTCGGCCAACGGCGTGAGGGTCAACCAGCAGAGGGTGACGACGGCGGTGCTGCAGCCAGGCGACCAGTTGAAGATGGGCTCGGTCAGCCTGCTGGTGATAGGTCCCAAGGTCGCCGTGGCGCCGGCCGAGGAAGAGGATGCGACCCTGTTCATGCGCGCCCTCGATCTGCCCAAACCCCTCAAGGGCAAGCCCGCCAGCTCCGCCGCCAGCACGCTCAACCCGCTACGCGGTGCAGCCGCGCCCCGGCCGCTGGCGCAGGCCGAGCCGCCACCCGGTGCCCCTGGATCACGACTGAAGGGTCTGTTGCCGGCCGCCGTGGCCGTACTGGCGATTCTGCTGATCGGCGTCGGTGCGACCCTGGCCGCCAAGACCCTGCTCTAGGCGACTCGGCGCGGCCGCGCACGGCGGCTTCCACGCAAGGGTTGATCATCCCTCGGACCTCACTGCCGGCACTGAAGGGGCGCGCGCTTCTGCGCCTCCGAATCGAACGGAGCGCCGCCATGCGCGCTCGCCTCGCCCAGGGCGGCCGGGGCCAGCGCGCAGCCTGGGGCGGCCCTATGGCTCAACCGGACTAAGAACGGTTATCAGGCGACCAACAGCAGAAATGCCTCGTTGCATCTACGAGGGGCTGTCCTAGGCTCAAGAAGCCAGTGTCAAAATAGAGGCACCTATGCGTAGTCTATCGATCAGCCTAGTTGTACTCGCCTGTTTTCTGGCGTTTGGTTGGTGGTGGAACCGCCCCCAGCCCATGCCTGTGCAGTTGGTGGCAGTGGAGCGGGGCCCGGTGGAGACGCTGGTGGCCAATACCCGGGCCGGAACCCTGAAGTCCTGCCGGCGTTCGCGTCTGTCATTCAATATTGGCGGCCAGGTCAGCGAACTGCTGGTCGACGAGGGCCAGTCGGTGAAACAGGGCCAGGTGCTGATGCGGCTGCGTCAGGATGATCGTCAGGCCCGGGTGCAGGAGGCCGAGGCGCGCCTGGAGGCCAAGCGCAATGCCCGCGAGCAGGCCTGTCGCCAGGCCAAGCTCGATCAGCGCGATTTCAAGCGCCTGGAGCGCCTGGCCGCGCGCAAGCTCCTGGCCGCCGACCGCCTGGACCAGGCCGAGACCCGCGCGCGCCTGGCGCAGATGGTTTGCAGCTCCAGCGACGCGCTGATCCGTGAGGCCGATGCCAACCTGGCGCTGCAGCGCGCCTTGCTCGACCAGGCCAATCTGCGCGCGCCGTTCTCCGGCATAGTGGCGCAGATCAACGGTGAACTCGGCGAGTTCGTCACCCCGTCGCCGCCGGGCATCCCGACACCGCCGGCGGTGGACCTGATCGACGACAGCTGCCTCTACGTGGACGCGCCAATCGACGAGGTCGACGCCGGTCGCGTGCGCATCGGCATGCCGGTGCGCATCAGTCTCGATGCCTTCCGTGGACGCTCCTTCACCGGCCAGGTGAGCCGCATCGCGCCCTTCGTCCGCGAGCTGGAGAAGCAGGCGCGCACCGTCGACGTCGAGGTGCGCTTCGTCCAGTTGCCGGTCGACGTGGCGCTGCTGACCGGTTACAGCGCCGACGTGGAGATTCTGTTGGAGCAGAGCGCCGGGGGCTTGCGCATCCCCACCGAGACCCTGCTGGAGGGGCGCCGGGTGCTGCGCTACGACCCCAACACCGGGATGCTGCGCGAGGTGGCGCTGAACACCGGGCTGGCCAACTGGCGCTGGACCGAAGTGCTCGGAGGCTTGCAGGAGGGGGAGCGGATTCTTGCCAGTCTCGACCAGGAAGGGTTGAAGGATGGCATCGCGGTGGTCTCGGCCGAGCAGTTGGAGCCGCGGCGATGATCCGCCTGTGCGGGCTGACCCGCTGCTTTCAGGCCGGCGAGCAGCGGGTCGTGGGGCTCGATGCGCTGGAGCTGGAGGTTGCCGCCGGCGACTACCTGGCGGTGATGGGGCCGTCCGGCTCGGGCAAATCGACCCTGCTCAATATCCTCGGCCTGCTGGACGCCCCGGATGCCGGCGAGTACTGGCTCAACGGCGAGGCCACGGCGACCCTCAGCGAGGCCCGCCGCGCGGAGCTGCGCAGCCGCTGGATCGGCTTCGTGTTCCAGTCCTACCACCTGATTCCCCGCCTGACCGCCCTGGAGAATATCGAGTTGCCGATGGTCCTGGCCGGCATCGAACCCGAGGTGCGTCGCCAGCGCAGCCATGAGCTGGTCGAGCGCCTGGGCCTGGGCAGCCGCCTGCAGCATCGCCCGGGCGAACTGTCCGGCGGGCAGCGCCAGCGGGTGGCGATCGCCCGGGCTATCGCCATGCAGCCGGAGCTGCTGCTGGCCGACGAGCCCACCGGCAACCTCGACAGCCGCGCCGGCGAAGAGGTGTTCGCCCTGCTCGAGGAACTCAATGCCGAGGGCCTGACCCTGATCGTGGTGACCCACGATGCCCAGCACGCGGCCCGCGCGCGGCGCCAGCTGAGGCTGTGCGACGGTCGCCGGGTGCATGAGGCAAGCTGGGAGCTGGCCTGATGCGCGCCGGGGACGCCGTGCAGCTGTGGCTCGGCGCCTTGCGCGGGCATCGTTCGCGCAGCCTGATGCTGTTGCTGGCGGTGGGCATCGGCGTGGTCGCGGTGATCCTCCTCACCGGTCTCGGTGAGGGTGCGCGGGCCTTCGTGCTCAACGAGTTCTCCAGTCTGGGGCGCAACACCCTGATCATCCTCCCCGGACGCAGCGAAACCACCGGCGGCATGCCGCCGATCACCGGCCTGTCGCCGCGGGATCTGACCGCACAGGACGCCCGGGCGATCGCGCGCCTGCCCCATGTGCGGCGGGTCGCGCCGCAGCAGGCCGGGCAGCTGCAGGTCAACGTCGGCAATCGCAGTCGCGAGGCCCTGGCCCTGGGTACCAGTTCCGAGTTTTTCGCCATTCGCCGGCTGCGGGTCGCCCAGGGACGACCGTTGCCGGAGCTGGGCTTCGACGAGGCCGAGGCGGTCTGCGTGATCGGCGCCGGACTGCGCCGCGAGCTGTTCGGCACCGGGCCTGCGCTCGGCGAGTGGTTGCGTGCCGGTGACCGGCGCTTTCGGGTGATCGGCATCCTCGAGCCGCGTGGCGAATCCTTCGGCATGGATTTCAACGAACTGGTGATCATCCCGCTGGCCAATGCCCAGGCGCTGTTCAACCGCGAGGGGCTGTTGCGGGTGTTCGCCGAGATCCGCGGGCCACGCTTTATGGCCAGCAGCCGCCTGCAGATTCTCGCCACCCTCAGGGATCGTCATGGTGGAGACGAGGATGTCACCTTGATCAGCCAGGGCAGTCTGCTCGGCGCCTTCACCGATATTCTCGCGGCCCTGACCCTGGCGATGAGCGGGATCGCCGCCATCAGCCTGCTGGTGGCCGGCATCCTGATCATGAACGTCACCTGGATATCGGTCAGCCAGCGTACGGCCGAAATCGGCCTGCTCAAGGCCCTGGGCGCGACGGCGGGACAGGTGCGCCTGCTGTTTCTCGGCGAGGCGGCTGTGTTGGCCCTGGGCGGTGCCCTGGCCGGCCTGCTGCTCGGCGAGCTGCTGCTGTGGCTTGCACGCCTGCTCTTCCAGCTGCCGCTCTACGCACCCTGGTGGGCGCGGCTCAGTGCTCTGGCGCTGGCGCTGGCCTGCGCCCTGCTGTTCGCCTGGCTGCCGGCCAGTCGCGGCGCGGCCCTGGCGCCGGTGGCGGCACTGCGGCCGCTGGCCGGGGGCCGCTGATGTACTGGCAGGATGCGCTCCGGCTGACGGGCTCGGCCCTGCTCAGCCGGCCGCTGCGCAGCCTGCTGACCCTGCTCGGCGTGGCCATCGGCATCGCCGCGGTGGCGCTGCTCACCGCCATCGGCGAGGGCCTGCGCGACTATGTGCAGGACAACTTCGCCCAGTTCGGCACGCGTAACGTGTCGGTCCGCCCGGGCCTGACCCAGACCGCCGGCCTCGGCGGGCTGCTCGGCAGCGTGCGCCCGCTGAGCATCGCCGACGCCGATGCGCTGCGCCGACTGCCCCACGTCGAGGCGGTGGTGCCGATCATCCAGGGCCACGGCGACGTGCAGTATGGCCGCCTCGACCGGCGCATCGGCATCCTCGGCAGCGGTCACCAGATGGCCCAGGCCTGGCGCTTTCGCCTGGCCCTCGGAGAGTTCCTGCCCGAGCCGCGCGACGGGCGCTCGCCGCCCTACGTGGTGCTCGGCCATACCCTGCGCGAGGAGCTGTTCGGGGCGGCCAACCCGTTGGGCCAGATGGTGCGTGTCGGGGGGATGCGCTTCCGGGTGATCGGCGTGATGGAGGAGAAGGGCCGGCTGCTCGGCTTCGATATCGATGATATCGCCTACATTCCGGTGGACTGGGCGGAAAACCTGTTCAACCGCAGCGGCCTGGCGAAGATCAACGTGGTGTTCAATGGCGGGACCACGGCCCTGGCGCTCAGCGAACAGATCCGCCGGTTGCTGATCGAGCGCCACGGCGACGAGGACTTCAGCCTCACCACCCAGGACGACATGCTGCGCAGCCTGGACCGTATCCTCGCCATCCTCAGTCTGGCCATCGGCGCACTCGGCGGTATTTCCCTGCTGGTCGGCGCGGTCGGCATCCTTACCATCATGACCACCACGGTCGGCGAGCGCGCCGCGGAAATCGGCCTGCTGCGCGCCATCGGCGCCACGCCGCGGCAGGTGCTCGGCCTGTTTCTCGGCGAGGCGTTGCTGCTGTCCGTGCTCGGCGGGGTGCTGGGGTTGCTGCTGATGGCATTGCTGCTGGTTGTGTTGCACCTGCTGTTGCCGGGGCTGCCCCTCGCCCTGCAGCCGCTGTTCCTGCTGCTGGCATTGCTCTTGGCCGCGTTGATCGGTGTGTTCGCCGGCATTGCCCCGGCCCGCCGGGCGGCGCGCCTGCAGCCGGTGGAGGCGCTGCGCTGCGAATAGCGGGCGGCTGGCGTCAGCCGCGCCGCGGGTCAGTGGGGGGCAGTGAGTCGAGATCGCGGATCGTGTTGGACATCCGCCGCTCGGGCTTCATCAGGGCGCGGCGGACTCGCTCGTAGTCTTCATAGGGCAGGCCGCTGCGGCTCAGCAGTTCGAGGGAGAACTGCTTGATCTCGGCGTCGCTGTAGGGGCGCTCCGCCGGTGGCGGGGTTGTGCAGCCGGCGAGTGCCAGCACGAGGCCGGCGAGGGCGAAGCGATTCGGACGGTGCATCGGAGTACCTGTGGACGGCGTTGACGGCAGGCACACAGGCTATTGGGCGCAGGGGCAAAGCTGAAATCATTCGTCTCGATAGAGGCTATCGGCGGCAGCTCGAGCGGGTCGCCCAGCTGCCGCGAAGCTGTCAGTCCAGCATAGGCGCGCCGTTCAGGCCGGTCTCCACGGCCATCAGCGGCGAATTGTTGACCCACACATCGTCGATCACGATGGCCTTGCCGCTGCTCTCCACATCCGCCGCCACCAGCAGGTAGTAGGTGCCATCTTCCGGCGCTTCACCGTCCCAGCCAAGGCTCTGCGGGCCGAAGCCGACGGCAGCCGGCGACTGCTGGCTGGCGATCACCGCGCCGTTGGCATCGAGCAGCAAGGCGCGCGGCGTAAGGCTGGGCCTGGGCAGGTCCAGGCACGCGTCACGGCACAGCGAGCTGACATTCAGCCGATAGCGTTCGCCCTTTCTCAGGTGCATGGCATATACCCGGTAGTTGGACAGCGACGGCGGCGCCAGGCGCGCCTGCTCGACAGTGTTCGAGCGCTGCGCCGGCAGCAGGCCAGGGTTCACCGGCAGGGGCACGGCTTCGGCATGATTGACGGCCGCCAGGGTGCCGGCGGGGAAGGCGTCGGCGTCCGCCTGCGGCGCGTGGCTGTGAGTCGTCTGTTGCTGGCCGGCGCAGGCGCCAAGCAGCAGGCAGGCGCCGAGGGTGAGTAGCTTGTGCACGGTGAATCTCCTGTGTGAACGACGTCCCTGTGGTCGTGCCGCGCCTCCCGGCACGTCAGCCGGGCAGTATAACCGGTTGACCCGGCGGTTAATGTGATCGAGGCCCAGTTGGTAGCTATGGGCCGGGCTGTGCCGTGAAAGGGGGCATTCGGTTGGGGCTGGTCGGCAGGCAATCGCGCTGGGGCCTGAGTACCGCGGTTTCAGCCTCCGGATTCAGGGTAGGGGGACGGTTCTACTTCAGGGTCGCGTCATCCGGCCTTGGGTGATAGCCGCAGCCTTCCTATAATGCGCGCCTGCCCGTGTTCTGGGTGCCGAGGTGATGAAATGCAGTTCGACGATCAACGCTTTGCCGGAATTGCCCGCCTGTATGGCCGCGAAGGGGCAGAGCGCCTGCTGGCCGCCCATGTCGCGGTGGTCGGCATTGGCGGTGTGGGCTCCTGGGCGGCGGAGGCGTTGGCGCGCTCGGGCGTTGGTGAAATCTCGCTGTTCGACCTGGACGACGTGTGCATCACCAACACCAACCGCCAGGTGCATGCCCTGGACGGTGCGGTCGGTCAGGCCAAGGTCGAGGCCATGGCGGCGCGCATCCGTGCCATCAATCCCGCCTGCGTGGTGCACGCGGTGGCCGACTTCGTCACCCGCGAAACCATGGCCGAATACATCACCGAGCAGCTCGATGCGGTGATCGACTGCATCGACAGCGTGGCGGCCAAGGCGGCGCTGGTCGCCTGGTGCAAGCGGCGCAAGATCCAGATCGTCACCACCGGTGGTGCCGGCGGTCAGGTCGATCCGACCCAGATCCAGATCGCCGACCTCAACAAGACCTTCAACGACCCGTTGGCCGCCAAGGTGCGCTCGGTGCTGCGCCGCGAGTACAACTTCTCGCGCACCCCGGGGCGCACCTACAGCGTGCCTTGCGTGTTCTCCACCGAGCAGTTGCGCTACCCCAAGCCGGACGGCACGGTGTGCCAGGCCAAGGGCTTCGTCGGTGAGGGGGTGAAGCTCGATTGTGCCGGCGGTTTCGGGGCGGTGATGATGGTCACCGCCAGCTTCGGCATGGCAGCGGTGGCCAAGACGGTGGACAAGCTGGTCGCCGGGGCGCGGCGACCGGCCGAGCGCGCGGCGAAAGCGCCTTAGTTCTCTGCGGCCAGCTGGCGCATGCGCTGCAGCACGGCGTTCAGCCCGTTGCTGCGCGACGGTGACAGTTGCCGCGACAGGCCAAGGCGGTTGAACCAGTCCGTCAGGTCCACCTCGCCGAGCTGGCTGCAGCTAAGGCCGTCGACTCGCGCCAGCAGCACGGCCAGCAGGCCGCGCAGCAGCCGCGCATCGCTGGCCGCCCGGAAGTGCCAATGGCCCTCCTGCACCTCGCCCACCAGCCAGACCTGACTCTCGCAACCGTGTACCCGGTTGGCCTCGTCACGTTCCTCCGGTCGCAGCGGCGTCAGGCGCTCGCCCCATTGCATCAGCAGGCGCGCGCGCTGTTCCCAGCCTGGGCACTGGGCGAAGGCGTCGAGTGCTTCCTCGGCGCTGCTGGGGAGGCTCATCGCAGCAGCTCCAGGGCCTGGTCCAGGGCGGTGAAGAAACGCTGCAGGTCCGTGTCGTCGTTGTACAGCCCCAGGGACACCCGCACCGCACCGGCCAGGCCGAGGCTGTTGAGCAGCGGCATCGCGCAGTGGTGGCCGGCGCGCACGGCGATACCCTGTTCGGTCAGCAGATGGGCGAGATCGGCGTTGTGCACGCCCTCGACCACGAAGCTGGCCAGCGCCACCCGCGGCGCGCCGAGCAGCTGGATGCCGTCGCGGGCGGACAGGCCGGCGAGCAGCTTGAGGTGCAGCGCCGCCTCGTGGCCGCTGACCGCGGCGGCGTCCAGTCCGCCCAGGTAATCCAGGGTGGCGCCGAGGGCGATCACCCCGGCGATGGGTGGCGTACCGGCCTCGAAGCCCAGCGGCGCGTCGCGGAACTCGGCGTACTGGTAATCGGCCAGGCGCACCATCTCGCCGCCGTATTGCCAGTGACCGAGGCGGCGCAAGGCCGCGCGGCTGCCGTAGAGCGCGCCGACCCCATCCGGGCCGTAGAGCTTGTGGCTGGAAAACACGTAGAAGTCGCAGCCCAGCGCCTGTACGTCGTGACGGCCGTGGACCACGCCCTGGGCGCCGTCGACCACGGACAGCGCGCCCTGGGCCTTGCCCAGGGCGATCAGCTCGGCCAACGGCTGCCAGCAGCCGAGCACGTTGGACAGCTGGCTGATAGCCAGCAGCCGGGTGCGCGGGCCGATCAGCTCGGCGGCCCGCTGCAGGTCGATGCGCCCGCCGTCATCCAGGGGCAGCACCACCAGCTTGAGGCCGCGACGCTGCGCCAGCTGCTGCCAGGGCAAGAGGTTGGCGTGGTGCTCCGCGGCGCTGACGGCGATCTCGTCGCCGGCCTGGAACTCGGACTCCAGGCCATAGGCCAGCAGGTTGAAGGCTTCGGTGGCGCCGCGGGTGAAGACGATCTGGCTCGGCTCGGCGGCATTCAGCCAGGTCGCGACCTTGTCCCGGGTCGCCTCGAAGGCGCGGGTGGCGCGCTCGCCGGGCAGGTGCTGGGCGCGATGCACGTTGGCCGCGCCGGCGCCGTAGTAGCCGAGCAGGGCATCGAGCACGGCCTGGGGCTTCTGTGCGGTGGCGGCACTGTCCAGGTAGGTCTGGCCCTCGGCTTCGAGCGCCAGGATGCCGGGGAAATCGGTGCGCCAGGGGGAGGGCAGGGACATGGCAGGGAAATCGGGAGAAGGTGTAGAAAAGGTAGCCCACCCGGGGTTGCCGGGTGGGCCTCGACCATCAGTTGTGGGCGTGCAGCGCTTCGTTCAGCTCGATCGCCGACTTGTGGGTCTTGCACTCCACGGCGCCGGTCTGCGAGTTGCGGCGGAACAGCAGGTCCGCTTGACCGGCCAGCTCGCGCGCCTTGACCAGCTTGACCAGCTCGCCCTTGTCGTCGAGCAGCGCCACCTTGGTGCCGGCGGTGACGTACAGGCCGGACTCCACGGTGTTGCGATCGCCCAGGGGGATGCCGATGCCGGCGTTGGCACCGATCAGGCAGCCTTCGCCCACGGAGATGACGATATTGCCGCCGCCGGACAGGGTGCCCATGGTCGAGCAGCCGCCGCCCAGGTCCGAGCCCTTGCCGACGAATACCCCGGCGGAGACACGGCCTTCGATCATGCCCGGGCCGGCCGTGCCGGCGTTGAAGTTGACGAAGCCTTCGTGCATCACGGTGGTGCCTTCGCCGATGTAGGCGCCCAGGCGCACGCGCGCGGTGTCGGCGATGCGCACGCCGGCCGGGACCACGTAGTCGGTCATCTTCGGGAACTTGTCCACCGAGAAGACCTCCAGCAGCTTGCCTTTGAGGCGGGCTTCCAGTTGGCGTTCGGCCAGTTCGGCGAGGTCCACGGCGCCCTGGCTGGTCCAGGCGACGTTGGGCAGCAACGGGAAGATGCCGGTGAGGTTGACGCCGTGGGGCTTGACCAGGCGGTGGGACAGCAGGTGCAGCTTGAGGTAGGCCTCGGGCGTGCTGGCCGGCGCCGCGTCTTCGGCGAGGAAGGTGGCGACCAGCGGCTGGTGGCTTTCGGCCAGACGGGTCAGCAGCTTGGCCTGGGCGGCGTCGATGCCCTTGAGGGCTTCGGCCAGTTCGCCGGCCTGGGTGATGGTGAAGGCGATCGCCTGGTTGCCGCCGCTGTAGCCGAGCTTCTCGGCGGCCTTGGCGACCAGTTCGCTGGCCGGATTGAGCAGGGGTTGTGCGTAGAACACTTCCAGCCAGGCGCCCTGGCGATTCTGGGTGCCGACACCGAAGGCGACGCTGAAGAGTTGGGTGGACATGGATTTTCCTCTTGCTGAATAGGTGGAATCAGGCGGGCCGGCGGCTGAGCAGCAGGCCCAGGCCGGCGCTGCCCAGCAGGGCGGCGCAGCCACGGTTGAACAATTGCCGCGCCCGAGGGGCGGCGAGCAGGCGGCCGAGCTGCAGCCCGGCCAGTGAATAGAGCAGCACGGCCAGCCATTCCAGAAGCAGGAAGGCCAGGCCGAGCGCCGCAAACTGCAGGGTCACCGGCTGTTGCGGGTTGACGAACTGCGGCAGGAACGCGGTGAAGATCAGAATGGCCTTGGGATTGCCGGCGGCCACCCAGAACTCCTGGCGGCACAGCGTCCACAACGACTGACCTGGCGAGCCGGCCCGGCCGTCGAGCTGCGCCGATGGGGCGCGCCACAGCTGCAGGGCCAGCCAGAACAGGTAGGCCGCGCCGAGCAGCTTGATGGCCAGGAACAGGCTGGCCGAAGCCTGCAGCACCAGGGCCAGGCCGGACGCCGCCAGGGCGATCATGCCGGCGAACGCCAGCAGCCGGCCACTGGAGGCCAGGCAGGCGACGCGCAGGCCCTGGCGCGCCGCGTTGTTCAGCGACAGCAGGTTGTTCGGTCCCGGCGCCAGGTTCAGGGCGAAGCAGGCGGGGATGAACAGCAACCAGGCGATCTCCATGACGGTGCTCCTTGGTTCAGGACAACGCGGCAGCGTAGCGCTCGGGCTTGAAGCCGACCAGGGTCTTGTCACCCAGGTCCAGCACCGGACGCTTGATCATCGAGGGCTGGGCCAGCATCAGTTCGATGGCCTTGTCCTGATCGAGATCCGCCTTCTGCGCCTCATCCAGTTTGCGGAAGGTGGTGCCGGCGCGGTTGAGGATGGTCTCCCAGCCGTGCTCCTCGCACCACTGCTGCAGGTGCGCGCGGTCGATGCCGACCGCCTTGTAGTCATGGAAGGCATAGTCCACGCCGTGCTCGTCGAGCCAGGTGCGGGCTTTCTTCATGGTGTCGCAGGCTTTGATGCCAAACAGGGTCTTGCTCATGGTTACAGGCTCTTCACGAAGTCACGGATGCGCTCGGCGGCCTCGACGCACTCGGCCAGCGGTGCGACCAGGGCCATGCGCACGCGGTTGGCGCCCGGGTTGCAGCCGTCGACGCTGCGCGACAGGTAGGAGCCCGGCACCACGGTGACCTGCTCGCGGGCGAACAGCTCGCGGGTGAAGGTCTCGTCGTCGACCGGGGTCTTGGCCCACAGGTAGAAACCACCGTCCGGGCGCTGCACCTCGAGCACGCCGTCGAGAATCGCCAGCACCGCGTCGAACTTCTCGCAGTACAGGGCGCGGTTGGCCCGCACGTGCACCTCGTCGTTCCAGGCGGCGACGCTGGCCAGCTGGGTCTGCACCGGCATGGCGCAGCCGTGGTAGGTGCGGTACAGCAGGAAGGCTTTCAGAATCTCGGCGTCGCCGGCGACGAAGCCCGAGCGCAGGCCCGGCAGGTTGGAACGCTTGGACAGGCTGTGGAACACAACGCAACGCGCAAAATCGCTGCGGCCCAGTTCGGCGCAGGCGCTGAGCAGGCCGGCGGGCGGGTGCTGCTCGTCGAAGTACAGCTCGCTGTAGCACTCGTCGGCGGCGATGACGAAGTCGAACTCGTCGGCCAGCTGGATCAGCTTCTTCAGGGTGTCCAGGGGGATCAGGGCGCCGGTCGGGTTACCCGGCGAGCAGAGAAAGAGGATCTGGCAACGTCGCCAGATGTCCGCCGGCACCGCGTCGAAATCCGGGTTGAAGCCGTGTTCTTCCAGGCAGGGCAGGTAGTGGGGCTGGGCACCGGCGAGCAGGGCCGCGCCTTCGTAGATCTGGTAGAAGGGGTTGGGGCTGACCACCAGGGCCTGGTCGTCGCGCTGCACCACGGCCTGGGTGAAGGCGAACAGCGCCTCGCGGGTACCGTTGACCGGCAGCACGTGGCGGGCCGGGTCGAGCCAGTCGTTCGGCAGGTTGAAGCGCTGGCTGCACCAGTTGGCGATCGCCTCGCGCAGCGCCGGCACGCCCAGGGTGGTCGGGTAGACCGCCAACTGGTCGAGGTTGGCGCTCAGGGCCTCGGCGACGAAGGCCGGCGAGCGGTGCTTGGGCTCGCCGATCGACAGGGCGATGGCCTTCTTCGCGGCGCTCGGCTGGGCGCCGGCCAGCAGGGCACGGAGCTTCTCGAAGGGGTAGGGCTGCAACTGGTTCAACGCATCATTCATGGCAATTTCCTGGGACTGCTGGGGCTTGCCGACGGGCCTCGCTGGGCGCCGCGGCGGTGCAAGGCGGTCGGTCAAATACTGATTCGGTTCGGTTCGCTCAGCAGCTCGCTGGCTTCGGTGAGCTGGGCGACGATGGTTTCCTGCAGGCGCACGCACAGCGCCGGGTCGGACAACGGCTGGTTGTTCGCGTCGGTGACGAAGAACACGTCCTCCACCCGTTCGCCGAGGGTGGCGATCTTGGCATTCTGCACCGACAGGTCGAAATCGAGGAAGATTCGTCCGACCCGTGCCAGCAGGCCTGGGCGGTCGGGGGCGGTCAGCTCGACCACGGTCACCGGCCGCTGGGCATCGTTGTAGATGGTGACCCGCGGTGGAAAATCAAAATGCTTGAGCTGTCGCGGCACCCGGCGCTGGATGATGCTCGGGTACTCGTCGGGGTTCTTCAGCGCATCGATCAGGCCCTGGCGGATCTGCTTGATCCGCGCCGGATTGTCGCCGATCGAGCCGCCCTCGCCCTCCAGCACGATGTAGGTGTCGAGGGTGAACTGGCTGGTGGAAGTGAGAATCCGCGCGTCGTGGATGTTCAGGTTGAGCTGCGCCATGGCCGCCACGGTCACGGCGAAGAAATCGTGCTGGTCCTGGGCGTAGATGAAGATCTGGGTGCCCCCCTCGAACTCGCGCTGGGTGGTTTCCTTGATCAGCACCAGGGGATTGCCGTCATTGGGGTGCTGCAGGATCGCCTCGGTATGCCAGGCCACGTCGCCCGCCGTGTGGCGCAGGAAATAGTCGTCGCCGAGCTGCGCCCAGAGCTGCTCGGCATCGTCCTGATCGGTGCCGCCGCGCACCAGGATGTCCAGGGCGGCGCCCTGGGTCAGGCGAATCTGCTCTTCCCGTTCCAGGCGATTTTCCAGGCCGCGGCGCAGGGCGCGCTTGGTCTCGGTGTAGAGCTGGCGCAGCAGGCTGGCGCGCCAGGAGTTCCACAGGCTGGGGTTGGTGGCGTTGATGTCGGCCACGGTGAGCACGTAGAGGTAATCCAGGTGGGTCTGGTCGCCGACGAACAGGGCGAAGTCGTGGATCACCTGGGGGTCGGAGAGGTCCTTGCGCTGCGCGGTGGTGGACATCGCCAGGTGCTGCTGGACCAGCCAGACCACCAGTTTGGCGTCCCACTCGGGCAGGTGGTGGCGGGCGCAGAAGGCCTCGGCATCGATCGCTCCGAGCTCCGAATGGTCGCCGCCGCGGCCCTTGCCGATGTCGTGGTAGAGCCCGGCCAGGTAGATCAGCTCGGGCTTGGGCAGCTTGTCGATCAGCTTGCTCGCCAGGGGAAACTTCTCCGCCAACTCCGGCCACCTGAACTTGCGCAGGTGCTTGATCAGATTGAGGGTGTGGGCGTCGACCGTATAGATGTGGAACAGGTCGTGCTGCATCTGTCCGACAATATGGCCGAACTCCGGCAGGTAGCGGCCGAGGATGCCGTAGCGGTTCATCCGCCGCAGGTTGCGGTGGATGCCCTGGCCGCTCTTGAACAGCTCGATGAACAGGCTGGTATTGCGGATGTCGTTGCGGAACTCGTCGTCGATCAGGTGGCGGTGGTCGCGCAGCAGGCGGATGGTGTCCGCGCACACGCCCCTGATCTCGGTGTGCTGGGCCATCAGCACGAAGACTTCCATGATGGCAAAGGGCGTGCGCTTGAAGACGTTCGGGTGCGTGACCTCGATATAGCTGTCGCGCAGCTGGAAGCGGCTGTTCAGCGGGGTGGCTGGCGCCTTCTCGCCGGCACGCAGGATGACTTCCTCGAAGTGCTGCTTGATCAGGTCGCTGAGCTCGGCGATGCCCATGACCACGCGGTAGTACTTCTGCATGAAGCGCTCGATGGCGCGCTGGCTGTCGCTGCTCTCGAAGCCGAGCAGGGCGGCGACCTGGCCCTGATGGTCGAACAGCAGGCGATCTTCGGCGCGACCGGCGAGCATGTGCAGGGCGTAGCGCACCCGCCAGAGGAACTCCTGGCTGGAGGCGAGCAGGGCCTGTTCGCTTTCCAGGAGGAAGCCCTGGCCGACCATCGCGTGCAGATTGAGGGTGCCGAAATGCCGGCGCGCGACCCAGAGGATGTTCTGGATGTCGCGCAGACCGCCAGGCGAGCCCTTGACGTTTGGCTCGAGGTTGTACTCGGTGTCGTTGTACTTGCGGTGGCGGGCGCGCTGCTCCTCGCGCTTGGCCAGGAAGAACTGCTTGCTCGGCCACATCCGCTCACTGCTGGTGACCTCCAGCATGCGCTGGCGCAGGGGCTCCGGGCCGGCAATGGTGCGGCTTTCCATCAGGTTGGTGATCACCGTCAGGTCGGCGCGGGCCTCCTCGGCGCATTCCTCGACCGAGCGCACGCTCTGGCCGACCTCCAGGCCGATGTCCCACAGCAGGGTGAGGAACTGCTCGATCGGGTCGCGGAAGGCCTCGTGATCGGCACTGTCGAGCAGGATCAGCAGGTCGATGTCGGAAAAGGGGTGCAGCTCACCACGGCCGTAGCCGCCGACCGCCAGCAGGGCGATCTCGGTGTCGCCGCGCCAGTCCAGGCGGTGCCAGGCCTCGCGCAGGATCTGATCGGTGAACCAGGCGCGGTCTTCGACCAGGCGGCGCACCTCGCGCCCCGCGCGAAAGCGTGCGTCGAGGACGTCCTGGGCGCGGCGAATGGCTTTCTTGAAGGCCGCGATGGGGCTGGACTTCAAGGCCAGTTCCGCCTGGAACTGGCCGCGGTCGAACAATTCCGGGTCTACCTGCGGCATGCAGCGGCTTTCCTTTATTGGCGGCGGATCAGGCCGAGGTGCGGGCGATGGTGTCGTCGCTGCGCAGGGTGAAGATCTCGTAGCCGTCGGCAGTGACCAGGATGGTGTGCTCCCACTGCGCCGAGAGCTTGCGATCCTTGGTGATGGCGGTCCAGCCGTCGCCGAGCAGGCGGGTTTCTGCGCGGCCCTGATTGATCATCGGCTCGATGGTGAAGGTCATGCCTTCTTTGAGTTCCATGCCGGTACCGGCGCGGCCGTAGTGAAGGACCTGGGGTTCTTCGTGGAACACCTTGCCGATGCCGTGTCCGCAATACTCGCGAACCACGGAGAAGCCGTTCTTCTCGGCGTGCTTCTGGATCACTTCGCCGATATCACCGAGACGGGTGCCCGGGCGGACCAGCTCGATGCCCTTGTACATGCATTCCTGGGTGATCTTGGCCAGGCGCTCGGCCCACTCGGGCACCTTGCCGACCATGAACATCTTGCTGGTGTCGCCGTGGTAGCCATCCTTGATCACGGTGACGTCGATATTGATGACGTCGCCGTCCTTGAGCGGCTTCTCATTGGGGATGCCGTGGCAGACCACATGGTTGACCGAGGTGCAGATCGACTTGGGGAAACCCTTGTAGTTGAGTGGCGCGGGAATGGCCTGCTGCACGTCGACAATATAGTCATGGCAGATGCGGTCCAGTTCATCGGTGGTCACGCCGGGCTTGACGTGTTCGCCGATCATTTCCAGCACCTCGGCGGCCAGGCGGCCGGCCACGCGCATTTTTTCGATTTCTTCCGGCGTCTTGATGGTGACGGTCATGCGGTCTCTCTCGGCGCTCGACGGCGCAAGGCAAAAAAAGGAAAGCCGGGATTCTATCAGAGAAGGCGGCGCCCGGCCGCACGCGAGCGCTCCGCACAGCGGGATATGCACGCTGCGTGTAGCTTATGAGGTGGTGGTGTGGTATAAAACGCGCCGCTTTCAGGGCTTCAAGCCCGAAAGCCCAAACCCACACACGTATCGACACGGTTTCCTGGGTGCCCGCAAGGGTTGGAGATTGGGATGCGTGGAGGCCTAACCCGACTTATTAAGGAACTATCATGTCCCAAGTCAATATGCGCGATATGCTGAAGGCCGGTGTGCACTTCGGCCACCAGACCCGTTACTGGAACCCGAAAATGGGCAAGTTCATTTTCGGCTCGCGCAACAAGATTCACATCATCAACCTTGAAAAAACCCTGCCGATGTTCAACGAGGCGCTGTCCTTCGTTGAGAAGCTGGCTGCGGGCAAGAACAAGATTCTGTTCGTCGGCACCAAGCGTTCCGCTGGCAAGATCGTTCGCGAAGAAGCCGCTCGTTGTGGCTCGCCGTTCGTCGATCACCGCTGGTTGGGCGGCATGCTGACCAACTACAAGACCATTCGCGCTTCCATCAAGCGTCTGCGTGACCTGGAAACCCAGGCGCAGGATGGCACCTTCACCAAGCTGACCAAGAAAGAAGCCCTGATGCGCACCCGCGACCTGGAAAAGCTGGATCGCAGCCTGGGTGGTATCAAGGACATGGGCGGCCTGCCGGACGCCCTGTTCGTGATCGACGTCGACCACGAGCGCATCGCCATCACCGAAGCCAACAAGCTGGGCATTCCGGTCATCGGCGTAGTCGATACCAACAGCAGCCCGGAAGGTGTGGACTACATCATCCCGGGTAACGACGACGCCATCCGCGCCATCCAGCTGTACATGGGTGCCATGGCCGACGCCGTAGTGCGTGGTCGCAGCAATGCTGGTGGCGGCACCGACGAGTTCGTCGAGCAAGCCCCGGCTTCCGAAGCGGCTGAAGGCTAAGCGGTAAGCTTCTAGCGTTACTCGCTGCGCAAAAAGGGGGCTAGGCCCCCTTTTTGCCACTCACAGAATTAATCACCCGGCCTGACGGGTGAAGTGGTTGAAGACCTATCCAAGAGGATTCGAACATGGCAGAGATTACTGCAGCCCTGGTTAAAGAACTGCGCGAGCGCACCGGCCAAGGCATGATGGAATGCAAGAAGGCCCTGGTTGCCGCCGGTGGCGACATCGAGAAGGCCATTGACGACATGCGCGCTTCCGGCGCCATCAAGGCGGCCAAGAAGGCCGGTAACATTGCTGCCGAAGGTTCGATTGCCGTTCGCGTCGAAGGTGGCCGTGGCCTGATCATCGAAGTCAACTCGCAGACCGACTTCCTGGCTCTGCAGGACGACTTCAAGGCGTTCGTCAAGGACAGCCTGGACGAGGCCTTCGAGCAGAACCTGAGCGAGGCTGCTCCGCTGATCGCTTCCCGCGAGTCCGCGCGTGAGGCGCTGGTTGCCAAGTGTGGCGAAAACGTCAACATCCGTCGCCTGACTGCCGTTTCCGGCGACACCGTTGGTGCCTACCTGCACGGCCACCGCATCGGTGTTCTGGTGGTCCTGAAGGGCGGCAACGACGAGCTGGCCAAGCACGTTGCCATGCACGTTGCTGCGTCCAACCCGGCTGTTATCAGCCCGGATCAGGTTTCCGAAGAGCTGGTTGCCAAAGAGAAGGAAATCTTCCTGCAGCTCAACGCCGAGAAGATCGCCGGCAAGCCGGAAAACATCGTTGAGAACATGGTCAAGGGCCGTATCAACAAGTTCCTGGCTGAAGCCAGCCTGGTTGAGCAGGCGTTCATCATGGACCCGGAAGTCAAGGTCGGTGAGCTGGTGAAGAAGGCCGGTGCCGAGATCGTTTCCTTCGTTCGTTACGAAGTAGGCGAAGGCATCGAGAAGGCCGAGACCGACTTCGCTGCCGAAGTTGCTGCCCAGGTTGCTGCCAGCAAGCAGTAAACTGGTCTAGCAGTCTGCTCAGGCTGTCGCCCCGAAGAGGCTGCCCGCTCGCGCGTGCGGCCTCTTTTTCGAAGTGGGGTGGCAATTGGCCTGGGAAGCGAGTCGCGGTGCTTGGCACCAAAGGCTCTGGGTGCGGTCTAAGCGCCCGATTACGGCGGGTATTTTCGCCCGCGCAGAATTCAAACGCCGCAGGAGAGACTGGTAATGGCTCAGCAGGTGAGTGGTCGTCAACCGCGCTATAAGCGCATTCTGCTCAAACTTAGCGGCGAAGCGCTGATGGGTTCGGAAGACTTCGGCATCGACCCCAAGGTGCTCGATCGCATGGCCCTGGAAGTCGGTCAGCTGGTCGGCATCGGTGTGCAGGTCGGTCTGGTCATCGGCGGCGGCAACCTGTTTCGCGGCGCGGCCTTGAGCGCGGCGGGCATGGATCGGGTGACCGGCGACCACATGGGTATGCTGGCGACCGTGATGAATGCCCTGGCCATGCGCGATGCGCTGGAGCGCTCGAACATTCCGGCCATCGTCATGTCGGCCATCTCCATGGTCGGGGTGACCGACCATTACGACCGGCGCAAGGCGATGCGTCATCTGAAGACCGGCGAGGTGGTGATCTTCGCCGCCGGTACCGGCAACCCTTTCTTCACCACCGACTCGGCGGCCTGCCTGCGCGCCATCGAGGTCGATGCCGACGTGGTTTTGAAGGCGACCAAGGTCGATGGCGTATACACTGCCGACCCGTTCAAGGATCCGCATGCCGAGAAGTTCGAGCGCCTGACCTACGATGAGGTGCTGGACCGCAAGCTGGGGGTCATGGACCTGACGGCCATCTGCCTGTGTCGCGATCACCAGATGCCGCTGCGCGTATTCAACATGAACAAGCCTGGCGCCCTGCTCAACGTGGTAGTCGGTGGCACCGAAGGCACTTTGATTGAGGAAGACAAGCAATGATCAACGAGATCAAGAAAGACGCCCAGGTACGCATGCAGAAGAGCCTGGAATCCCTGGCCCACGCCTTCAGTCGTATCCGCACCGGGCAGGCCCACCCGAGCATCCTGGCCGGTGTCATGGTGCCCTACTACGGCACCGATACGCCGATCAATCAGGTCGCCAACGTCACCGTCAAGGATTCGCGGACCCTGCAGGTAGTGGCCTTCGAGCGCAACATGCTGGCAGCTGTGGACAAGGCGATCCAGAGCTCCGGTCTGGGCTTCAATCCGACCAACCTGGGTGAGCTGCTGTTGATCCCCATGCCGGCCCTGACCGAGGAGACCCGCAAGGGCTACACCAAGCAGGCGCGCGATGCCGCAGAAGATGCCCGCGTGGCAGTGCGCAATATTCGCCGCGACGCCCTGAGCCAGTTGAAGGACCTGGTCAAGGAGAAGGAGATCAGCGAGGACGAGGAGCGCCGCGCCGCCGATGAGGTGCAGAAGCTGACGGACAAGTTCGTGGCCGAGATCGATGCAACCATGAAGCAGAAAGAAGCGGATCTGATGGCTGTCTGACAGCCGGGTGTCGTCATGGAAAAGACCAAAGGCGGGACTCAGGTCGCCGTCCCGCGGCATGTTGCCATCATCATGGATGGCAACAATCGCTGGGCGAAGAAGCGCCTGCTGCCGGGGGTAGCCGGGCACAAGGCGGGCGTCGACGCGGTGCGTGCGGTGATCGAGGTGTGCGCCGAGGCCGGGGTCGAGGTGCTGACCCTGTTCGCCTTCTCCAGCGAGAACTGGCAGCGCCCGGCCGATGAGGTGGGGGCGCTGATGGAGCTGTTTCTCGGGGCGCTGCGCCGCGAGGCGCGCAAGCTCAACGAAAATGGCATCAGCCTGCGCATCATTGGCGATCGCTCGCGCTTCCATCCTGAGTTGCAGGCGGCCATGCGCGAGGCTGAGGCGCAGACTGCCGGTGATAAGCGTTTCATCCTGCAGATCGCTGCCAACTACGGCGGCCAGTGGGACATCGCCCAGGCCGCGCAGCGCCTGGCGCGCGAAGTCCAGGGCGGTCACTTGCGCCCGGAGGACATCACGCCGCAGCTGCTGCAGGGGTGTCTGGCCACCGGCGACCTGCCTTTGCCCGACCTGTGCATCCGCACCGGCGGCGAGCACCGCATCAGCAATTTTCTGCTCTGGCAGCTCGCCTACAGCGAGCTGTACTTCTCCGACCTGTTCTGGCCGGATTTCAAACATGAGGCCATGCGCAAGGCGCTTGCTGATTTCGCCAGGCGCCAGCGGCGTTTCGGTCGAACCAGTGAACAGGTCGAAGCCGAGGCGCGCACTTAATGCTTAAACAACGAGTGATTACCGCGCTGGTGCTGTTGCCCATCGCGCTGGGCGGCTTTTTTCTGCTCGAGGGCGCGGCCTTTGCCCTGTTCATCGGTGCGGTGATCGGCTTGGGAGCCTGGGAGTGGGCGCGTCTCGCCGGATTCGAGGGGCAGCCCCAGCGCGTCGCCTATGCGGCGCTGGTGGCGCTGTTGCTGTTCGGGCTCTACCACGTGCCTGCTCTGGCGGCCGGCGTTGTAGCGCTGGGCGTGCTCTGGTGGGGGCTGGCGACCCTGCTGGTTTTGGGCTACCCCGCCAGCAGTCGCTACTGGCAGGGCGCTGGGCACAAGTTGCTGATCGGTCTGTTGATTCTGCTCCCGGCCTGGCAGGGTCTGGTGCTGTTCAAGCAGTGGCCCATGGCCAATGGCCTGATCCTGGCCGTGATGGTGCTGGTGTGGGCGGCGGATATCGGCGCCTATTTCTCCGGCAAGGCTTTTGGCAGGCGCAAGCTGGCCCCGCAGGTCAGTCCGGGCAAGAGCTGGGAGGGGCTTCTCGGCGGGCTGCTCACCAGCCTGTTGCTGACCCTGGTCACCGGGCTCTATCGAGGCTGGGGCGGCGCTGCGCTTTTGCTGGCCCTGACCGGCGCCGCCGTGGTGGTGCTGATTTCGGTGGTCGGTGACCTGACTGAGAGCATGTTCAAGCGTCAATCCGGGGTCAAGGACAGCAGCAACCTGCTGCCAGGCCATGGCGGCGTGCTGGACCGCATCGACAGCCTGACCGCGGCGGTGCCAGTGTTCGCCGCGTTGCTCTGGCTGGCTGGCTGGGGTGTGCTGTGAGTCTGCCGCAGCAGGTTACCGTGCTTGGCGCCACGGGCTCCATCGGCCTCAGTACCCTCGATGTCATTGCGCGTCATCCGGAGCGTTATCAGGTCTTTGCCCTGTCGGGGCACAGCCGGGTCGCAGAGCTTGAGGCCTTGTGCCTGATCCATAGGCCGCGGTTTGCCGTGGTCGCCGATGCCGACTCGGCCCGTGCGTTGCAGGAAGGCCTGCACGCGGCGGGGCTGGATACCCGGGTGCTGACGGGCGAGGAGGGCTTGTGCCAGGTCGCGGCGCACGCCGAGGTTGATGCGGTGATGGCGGCGATCGTCGGAGCCGCGGGGCTCAAGCCGACCCTGGCCGCCGTCGAGGCGGGCAAGAAGGTGTTGCTGGCCAACAAGGAGGCGCTGGTGATGTCCGGCGCCTTGTTTATCGAGGCCGTACGTCGCAGCGGGGCGACCCTGCTGCCGATCGACAGCGAGCACAATGCGATCTTCCAGTGCCTGCCGGGCGACTATGGGCGTGGCCTGCAGCAGGTCGGGGTGCGCCGAATCATGCTGACGGCCTCTGGTGGGCCATTCCGTGAAACCCCGCTGGAGCAGTTGGCCGCTGTTACCCCGGAGCAGGCCTGTGCCCATCCCAACTGGTCCATGGGGCGCAAGATTTCCGTGGATTCGGCCAGCATGATGAACAAGGGTCTCGAGCTGATCGAGGCCTGCTGGCTGTTCGATGCCCGGCCTGACCAGGTCGAAGTGGTAATTCACCCACAGAGCGTGATTCATTCCCTGGTCGATTACGTCGATGGTTCGGTGCTGGCGCAGCTGGGCAATCCCGATATGCGCACGCCGATCAGTCATGCCCTCGCCTGGCCGCAGCGGATCGACTCGGGCGTGGCGCCGCTCGACCTGTTCGCCATCGCCCGCCTGGATTTTCAGGCGCCGGACGAGCAGCGCTTCCCCTGCCTGCGCCTGGCCAGGGCCTCGGCCGAGGCGGGCGGAACTGCGCCGGCCATGCTCAATGCGGCCAATGAAGTGGCGGTGGCGGCCTTTCTCGACCGGCGTATTCGCTTTCCCGAGATCGCGAGTATCATCGACCAGGTGCTGAACACAGAGCCGGTGGTTGCGGTCGAAAGCCTGGAAACGGTGTTGGCGGCTGATCGTCAGGCCCGTCAACTGGCCACCCAATGGCTGAGCCGCCGCGGCTAAGCGGCACGGAGAAGCCCTATGAGTACGCTGTACATGATTATCGGTACCCTGGTTGCCCTTGGGGTGCTGGTGACCTTCCACGAATTCGGCCACTTCTGGGTGGCGCGCCGCTGTGGGGTCAGGGTCCTGCGCTTCTCGGTCGGTTTCGGCAGTCCGTTGCTGCGCTGGCATGATCGTCAGGGTACCGAGTTCGTCATTGCTGCCATTCCCCTGGGCGGCTACGTGAAGATGCTCGATGAGCGCGAGGGCGACGTGCCGCCGGCGCAGCTCGATCAATCGTTCAATCGCAAGACGGTGCGCCAGCGCATCGCCATCGTGTCGGCGGGGCCTATCGCCAACTTCTTGCTCGCCTTGCTGTTCTTCTGGCTGGTGGCCATGCTCGGCAGCCTGCAGGTGCGGCCGGTCATCGGTGCGGTCGAGAGCGGCAGCCTGGCAGCAGAGGCCGGTTTGCAGGCGGGGCAGGAAATCGTCGCCGTGAATGACGAGCCGACCGCCGGTTGGGCGGCGGTCAATCTGCAACTGGTGCGGCGGTTAGGCGAGACGGGCAGTCTGCAGGTCACCGTGCGAGAGCCGGGCTCCACACTCGAGAGTCCGCGGCAGATCGCGCTGTCCGACTGGCTCCAGGGGGTCGACCAGCCGGACCCCATCGCGTCCCTGGGTATTAGGCCCTGGCGGCCGATGCTGGCGCCGGTGTTGGCACATCTGGATGACGCGGGTCCGGCGAAGGCGGCCGGCCTGCAGATCGGTGATCGCATCCTGGCGCTGGACGATGCGCCTCTGGACGACTGGCAGCAGCTGGTCGATCGGGTGCGTGCGCTGCCGGGCCGGGACGTTCGCCTGCTGGTGGAGCGCCAGGGTCGACAGCGGGAATTGGCGGTGACGCTGGCCGCGCGTGGCGAAGGTGAGGGCCGTAGCGGCTACCTGGGCGCTGGCGTGGAAGGCGGCGAATGGCCGCCCGAGATGCTCCGCGAAGTAAGCTTCGGTCCGCTGGAGGCCGTCGGTGAAGCGCTGTCGCGCACCTGGACCATGAGCCTGCTGACCCTTGATTCGCTAAAGAAAATGCTGTTCGGCGAGCTCTCGGTAAAAAACTTGAGCGGGCCGATAACCATTGCTAAAGTGGCGGGCGCTTCGGCTGAGTCGGGCCTGGGGGATTTCCTGAATTTCCTCGCCTATCTGAGCATAAGTCTGGGGGTTCTCAACTTGCTGCCGATCCCAGTGCTGGATGGGGGGCATCTGCTTTTTTATCTGGTCGAGTGGGCGCGCGGTCGTCCGCTGTCGGAGCGGGTGCAGGGGTGGGGGATGCAGATCGGCATCAGTTTGGTGATAGGGGTCATGTTGCTGGCCCTGGTCAACGATCTCGGTCGGTTGTAGTCGCTACTGAATTACAAATCTGTCGCCTCGAGCGACAGATTTTTTATCGTCAGTTGGAATAAGAAAGGACTTCATGAAACGTCTGCTGCTACCTGCGGTGCTTGCCGCATTGATGATCGCCGAAGTTCACGCCGAGTCCTTCACCATCTCCGATATTCGCGTCAACGGCCTCCAGCGGGTCTCCGCCGGCAGCGTGTTCGGCGCCTTGCCGCTGAATGTCGGCGAACAGGCCGATGACCGCAGCCTGGTGGAAGCCACGCGCGAACTGTTCAAGACCGGCTTCTTCCAGGACATCCAGTTGGGGCGCGATGGCGACGTGCTGGTCATCACCCTGGTGGAGCGTCCTTCGATCTCCAGCATCGAGATCGATGGCAACAAGGCGATCACCAGCGAAGATCTGCTCAAGGGTCTCAACCAGTCCGGCCTGGCAGAGGGCGAGATTTTCCAGCGCGCGACCCTCGAGGGCGTGCGCAACGAGTTGCAGCGTCAGTACGTGGCCCAGGGCCGCTACTCGGCGGAGATCGAGACCGAAGTGATCCCCCAGCCGCGCAACCGGGTGGCGCTGAAGATCAACATCAACGAAGGTTCGGTCGCGGCGATTCAGCACATCAACGTGGTGGGTAACACGGTCTTCGCCGACGAAGATCTGATCGACCTGTTCGAGTTGAAGACCAGTAACTGGCTGTCGTTTTTCAAGAACGACGACAAGTACGCCCGCGAAAAGCTCTCCGGCGACCTGGAGCGTCTGCGTTCCTACTACCTGGACCGCGGTTACATCAACATGGACATCTCCTCCACCCAGGTGTCCATCACGCCGGACAAGAAGCACGTCTACATCACGGTCAACGTCGATGAAGGGCAGAAGTACAGCGTCCGCGAAGTCAAGCTGTCCGGCGACCTGAAGGTGCCGGAAGAAGACATTCGCGCGCTGCTGCTGGTCAAGGAAGGCCAGGTGTTCTCGCGCAAGGTGATGACCACCACCTCGGAGCTGATCACCCGTCGCCTGGGTAACGAGGGTTACACCTTCGCCAACGTCAATGGCGTGCCGGAAGCCCACGATGAAGATGGCACGGTGTCGATCACCTTCGTCGTCGACCCGGGCAAGCGCGCCTACGTCAATCGCATCAACTTCCGCGGCAACACCAAGACCGAAGACGACGTGCTGCGCCGGGAAATGCGCCAGATGGAAGGCGGCTGGGCCTCGACCTACCTGATCGACCAGTCCAAGACCCGTCTGGAGCGTCTCGGCTACTTCAAGGAAGTCAACGTCGAAACCCCGCCGGTGCCGGGCACCGACGACCAGATCGACGTCAACTACAGCGTCGAGGAGCAGGCGTCCGGTTCGATCACCGCCAGTGTCGGCTTCGCCCAGAACGCCGGCCTTATTCTCGGTGGCTCGATCAGCCAGAGCAACTTCCTCGGGACCGGTAACAAGGTCAGCGTCGGCCTCAATCGCAGCGAGTATCAGACCAGCTACAACTTCGGCTTCGTCGATCCCTACTGGACGCCAGACGGTGTCAGCCTGGGCTACAACGCCTTCTATCGCACCACCGACTACGATGAGCTGGACACACAGGTCTCGAGCTTCGCCGTGGATAGCCTGGGCGCAGGCGTGAGCATCGGTTACCCGATCAGCGAAACCTCGCGCCTGACCTATGGCCTGACCGCCCAGCAGGACACCATCAATACCGGCGTGTTCACGGTCGACGAGATCTTCAAGTTCATCGAGCAGGAAGGCGACAACTACCTGAACTTCAAGGCCTCGGTCGGCTGGTCGGAGTCGACCCTGAACAAGGGCGTGCTGGCCACCCGTGGCCACTCCCAGAGCCTGGTGTTCGAGACCACCGTTCCGGGCAGCGACCTGTCGTTCTACAAGGTCGATTACCGCGGGCAGATCTTCAAACCGCTGAGCAACACCTATACCCTGCGCCTGCACACCCAGCTGGGCTATGGCGACAGCTATGGATCGACCGCCGAACTGCCGTTCTACGAGCACTACTACGCCGGCGGTTTCAACTCGGTACGGGGTTTCGACGACAGCAGCCTGGGGCCACGCAGTACCCCGAGCAAAGGGACGAATCCGGGGACCCAGTTCGACCCGGATCAAGACCCGCTGCCCTTCGGTGGCAACGTGCTGGTCCAGGGTGGCGTCGAGCTGCTGTTCCCGATGCCCTTCGTCAAGGACCAGCGTTCGCTGCGCACCGCGCTGTTCTGGGACGTGGGCAACGTGTTTGACACCAGCTGCGGCAAAACCCAGACCAGTTGCACCAGCATCGACGCCGGCGAACTGGCCAGCTCCGTCGGTGTCGGCCTGACCTGGATCACCGCGCTGGGGCCGTTGAGCTTCAGCCTGGCGATGCCGGTGGTCAAACCCGACGATGCCGACACCCAGGTATTCCAGTTCTCCCTCGGCCAGACCTTCTAAGGGGCTGGCCCCTGAACAATCACAGTTTTTTGCAGGAGTGCATCGTGCGTAAGTTGACTCAACTGGTTCTGTTAAGTGCTGCCCTGCTGGCAATGCCTGCCTTCGCCGAAATGAAGGTCGCGGTGCTGAACTATCAAATGGCGCTGCTCGAGTCCGATGCGGCCAAGCGTTACGCCGTCGATGCCGAGAAGAAGTTCGGCCCGCAGCTGAACAAGCTCAAGACCCTGGAGAGCGACGCCAAGCGCATCCAGGATCGCCTGGTCAAGGACGGCGAGAAGATGCAGACCGCCGAGCGCGAGCGCCTGGAACTGGAGTTCAAGCAGAAGGCCCGCGACTTCCAGTTCCAGTCCAAGGAGCTCAACGAAGCCAAGGCCATTGCCGACCGCGACATGCTCAAAAAGCTCAAGCCGAACCTGGACAAGGCGGTCGAGGAAGTGATCAAGAAGGGTAATTACGACCTGGTGCTCGAGCGCGGCGCGGTGATCGATGTCAAACCCCAGTTCGACATCACGCTGCAAGTCATCGAGCGCATGAACCAGCTGCGCTGAACATGAAGGCGCCGCTTTTCACCCTGGCCCAACTGGCCGAGCGTTTGGGCGCCACCTTGCGTGGCGCCGCCGACAAGCCGATCAGCGGACTGGCGACCTTGCAGGAAGCCGGTCCGGATCAGCTGAGTTTTCTCGCCAATCCGCAGTACCGCAAGTACCTGGGTGATTGCCAGGCGGGCGCGGTGCTGCTGACCGAAGCTGATGCCGAGGGCTATGCTGGTGACGCCTTGATCGTCGTCAATCCCTACCTGGCCTACGCCGAGCTCTCCCATCTGTTCGATCGCAAGCCGCAGGCGCCAGCGGGTGTGCACCCGACCGCCTCGATTGCCGGCGACGCGCAGGTCGACGCCAGCGCCAGCATCGGTGCCTATGTCGTGGTGGAAAGTGGTGCGCAGATCGGTCCCGGGGTGACCCTGGGCGCGCATTGCGTGGTGGGCGCACGTTCGGTCATTGGTGAGGGTGGTTGGCTCGCTCCTCGCGTGACCCTGTATCACGACGTGCGCATCGGCAAGCGGGTGGTGATCCAGTCGGGCGCGGTGATTGGCGGCGAGGGCTTTGGCTTCGCCAATGAGAAGGGCGTCTGGCAGAAGATTGCACAGATCGGCGGGGTGCTGATCGGTGACGACGTCGAGATCGGCGCCAACACCACCATCGATCGTGGCGCATTGGCAGACACCCTGATCGGCAACGGCGTCAAGCTGGATAACCAGATCATGATCGCGCACAACGTGCAGATCGGCGACAACACCGCCATGGCCGGTTGCGCCGGGATTTCCGGTAGCACCAAGATCGGCAAGAACTGCATGATCGCTGGCGGCGTCGGCATGGTCGGGCATATCGAGGTGTGCGATGGCGTGTTCGTCACCGGTATGACCATGGTCACCCGCTCTATCACCGAGCCTGGCGCCTACTCGTCCGGCACGGCCATGCAGCCCGCCGGTGAGTGGAAGAAGAGTGCGGCACGCATTCGTCAGTTGGACGACATGGCACGGCGTCTGAAAGAACTGGAAAAACAGTTGGCTGCCGTGACCTCGGGCGGTAATGCCTCATCTGATGCCTGAGCCCGGCGGATGTCGTGCTCCCCTCTTTTTACTACAGGCTTCTCTGGACATGATGGACATCAACGAAATTCGCGAATACCTGCCGCACCGCTACCCGTTCCTGCTGGTCGACCGGGTTGCCGAGCTGGATGTTGAGGGCAAGTGCATTCGTGCCTATAAGAATGTCAGCATCAATGAGCCTTTCTTCAATGGGCATTTTCCCGAGCACCCGATCATGCCCGGTGTGTTGATCATCGAAGCCATGGCCCAGGCCGCGGGTATCCTTGGCTTCAAGATGATGGGGGCCAAGCCCTCCGATGGTACCCTCTACTATTTCGTCGGTTCGGACAAGCTGCGCTTCCGTCAGCCGGTGGTCCCGGGTGATCAGCTGATTCTCGAGGCCAAGTTCCTCAGTACCAAGCGCAGCATCTGGAAGTTCGAGTGCAAGGCCAGCGTTGATGGCAAGGAAGTCTGTTCGGCCGAAATCATCTGTGCGGAACGCAAACTATGAGTTTGATTGACCCTCGTGCCATCATCGACCCCAGCGCACAGCTGGCGGACGACGTGGTCGTTGGTCCCTGGTCGATCGTCGGCGCCAATGTGAAAATCGGCGAGGGCACGGTGATCGGCCCTCATGTGGTACTCAAGGGGCCGACCCGGATTGGCAAGCACAACCACATCTACCAGTTTTCCTCGGTCGGGGAAGATACCCCTGACCTCAAGTACAAGGGTGAGCCCACGCGCCTGGTGATTGGCGACCACAACGTCATTCGTGAAGGGGTCACCATCCACCGCGGCACGGTGCAGGATCGTGGCGAAACCACCATCGGCGACCACAACCTGTTCATGGCCTATGCGCACATCGGCCACGACAGTGTCATCGCCAATCATTGCATTCTGGTGAACAACACCGCGTTGGCCGGCCACGTCCACGTCGACGACTGGGCGATTCTTTCCGGCTACACCCTGGTGCACCAGTTCTGCCGCATCGGCGCCCACAGCTTCTCCGGTATGGGCACGGCCATCGGCAAGGATGTGCCCGCCTATGTCACGGTCTTCGGCAACCCCGCCGAGGCGCGCAGCATGAATTTCGAAGGCATGCGTCGTCGTGGCTTCAGCACCGAGGCCATTGCCGCATTGCGGCGCGCCTACAAGACGGTGTATCGCCAGGGGCTGACGGTCGAGCAGGCCCTGGCCGAGTTGGCCGAGCCGTCGGCGCAGTTTCCCGAGGTCGCAGTCTTCCGCGACTCGATCCTGGCTTCCAAACGCGGCATTACCCGCTAGTTCATGGCCGAGCGATTGCGCGTCGCCCTGGTGGCTGGCGAAGCCTCCGGCGATATCCTCGGAGCGGGGCTGATGCAGGGGCTTAAAGCCCGGCACCCGCAGATCGAATTCATCGGCGTTGGCGGACCGCTGATGGAGGCCGAGGGGTTGAGGTCCTATTTTCCCATGGAGCGTCTGGCAGTGATGGGGCTGGTCGAGGTGCTCGGCCGCCTGCCGGAGCTGCTCGCGCGCCGGCGTCGACTGCGGCGCGACCTGATCGCGGCCAGGCCGGACGTGTTCATTGGCATCGATGCCCCGGACTTCAACCTGGACCTCGAGCTCAAGCTGCGCCGCGCCGGTATCAAGACCGTGCATTACGTCAGCCCCTCGGTCTGGGCTTGGCGACAAAAGCGGGTGTTGAAGATCCGTCAGGGTTGCGACCTGATGCTGACCCTGTTCCCCTTCGAGGCGCAGTTCTACGATGCCCAGCAGGTGCCGGTGCGCTTCGTTGGTCACCCCCTGGCCGATGCCATCCCGCTGGATGCCGATCGTGCTGCGGCTCGCAGCGCCCTGGACTTGCCGGTCGATGGCCCGGTGGTGGCCCTGTTGCCGGGGAGTCGCGGCGGCGAGGTGGCGCGCCTGGGTAGCCTGTTTCTCGATGCGGCGTCGCGCCTGCGGGCCCTGCGCCCAGGCATTCGTTTCGTGGTGCCGAGCGCCAGTCCCGAGCGTCGTGCACAGCTCGAACAGTTGCTGGTCGGGCGGGACTTGCCGCTGACCCTGCTCGACGGTCGTTCCCACGAGGCGTTGGCCGCCTGCGATGCGGTGCTGATCGCCTCCGGTACCGCAACCCTGGAGGCGCTGCTGTACAAGCGACCCATGGTGGTCGCCTACCGGGTGGCACCGTTGACCTACCGGATCCTCAAGCGCCTGGTGAAGAGTCCCTATATCTCCTTGCCCAATCTGCTTGCGGAGCGCCTGTTGGTGCCCGAGCTGATCCAGGACGCGGCGACGCCCGAGGCCCTGGCCCAGCATGTGGCGCCGCTCCTGGAGGAAGGCGAGGAGCAGACCGAGAGCTTCGACCTGATTCATCGCGCGCTGCGCCGCGATGCGTCGGCTCAGGCAGCCGATGCCGTGCTCGAGTTGGTCGGGCGCGCCTGATGCAGTTGGGGCTGGATTTCACCCAGGTGCAGGAGCTGGTGGCCGGCGTCGACGAGGTCGGTCGTGGACCACTCTGCGGGGCCGTGGTCACCGCGGCGGTGATTCTCGATCCGCAGCGACCGATAGTTGGCTTGAACGATTCAAAGAAACTCACTGAGGCGCGCCGCGAGCAGCTGTTCGAAGAGATCCGCGAGAAGGCGCTGGCCTGGTGCATTGCCCGCGCCGAAGTCGAGGAGATCGATCGGCTTAACATCCTGCAGGCCACCATGCTGGCCATGCAGCGTGCAGTCGAGGGACTGAGCGTGACGCCCAAGCTGGCGCTGATCGATGGCAATCGCTGCCCGCGCCTGCAGGTGCCCAGCGCCGCAGTGGTCAAGGGCGACAGCCAGGTGCCGGCCATCGCCGCCGCCTCGATCCTGGCCAAGGTCAGTCGCGATCGCGAGATGCAGCAGCTCGACCTGCAGTACCCCGGCTATGGCATTGCCGGGCACAAGGGCTATCCCACGCCGAGCCATCTGGAGGCCCTGCGGCGCCTGGGGCCGACGCCCATTCATCGGCGTTCGTTCGCGCCGGTACGCGCCCTGCTGGAGTCCTGAGGGCGACGGGGGCCTCGCTGGGCGCGCATCTCTGGTCTTTATCCCCGGGCCCGGTACAATCCGGGCCTTGTCGTTTTCGTGTTTTGCATAGGCTTGCCATGACCGTTTCCTTCGTCCACCTGCGTCTGCATTCCGAGTACTCCCTGGTCGACGGCCTGGTGCGGGTCAAACCGCTGATCAAGGCGACCGCGGGAGCCGGTATGCCGGCGGTGGCGATCACCGACATGAGCAACATGTGCGCCCTGGTGAAGTTCTACAAGGCGGCCATGGGCGCCGGAATCAAGCCGATCTGCGGCGCCGATATCTGGCTGGCCAGTCCCGACGAGGACGGCCCCCTGAGCCGCATGACCCTGCTGGCGATGAATGCCCAGGGTTACCGCAACCTCACCGAGCTGGTCTCGCGCGGTTGGATGGAGGGGCAGAGCAACGACCTGGTGATCATCCAGCGCGACTGGGTCAAGGCCGCTGCCGAGGGCCTGATCGCCCTGTCCGGGGCGAAGGAAGGGGAGGTCGGTCATGCCCTGCTCGAGGGCGATCAGGCCGAAGCCGAAGCGCGGCTGCGCGAGTGGCAGGCGGTGTTCCCCGAGCGCTTCTACCTGGAGGTGCAGCGCACCAACCGGGTCAATGATGAGGAGCACCTGCACGCCGCGGTAGCGCTGGCCCACAGACTCGGTGCGCCTCTGGTGGCGACCAACGACGTGCGCTTCATCAAACAGGAGGATTTCGCCGCCCACGAGACTCGTGTGTGTATCGGCGAGGGGCGCTCGCTCGACGACCCGCGGCGCCTGCGTACCTATTCGGACCAGCAGTACCTGAAGACCCCGGAAGAGATGTGGGGGTTGTTCAGCGACCTGCCCGAAGCGCTGGAGAACTCCGTGGAGATCGCCAAGCGCTGCAATATCGAGGTGCAGCTCGGCACCTACTTCCTGCCGAACTTCCCGATCCCCGACGGCATGACCATGGACGAGTACTTCCGCAAGGTCTCCTTCGACGGCCTGGAAGAGCGTCTGGCCGTGCTGCTGCCCCCGGACACCCCGGACTACGAGGCCAAGCGCCAGGTCTATGTCGACCGCCTGAACTTCGAGCTAGATATCATCATCCAGATGGGCTTCCCCGGTTACTTCCTGATCGTCATGGACTTCATCCAGTGGGCCAAGAGCAACGGCGTCCCGGTAGGCCCCGGCCGGGGCTCGGGTGCCGGCTCGCTGGTGGCCTATGTGCAGAAGATCACCGACCTCGATCCGCTGGCCTATGACCTGCTGTTCGAGCGCTTCCTCAACCCCGAGCGGGTGTCGATGCCCGACTTCGACGTCGACTTCTGCATGGACGGTCGCGACCGGGTGATCGACTACGTGGCCGAGAAGTACGGGCGCAACGCGGTGAGCCAGATCATCACCTTCGGCTCCATGGCGGCCAAGGCGGTGGTCCGCGACGTGGCGCGGGCCCAGGGCAAGTCCTACGGCCTGGCCGATCGTCTGTCGAAGATGATTCCCTTCGAGGTCGGCATGACCCTGGAGAAGGCCTACGAGCAGGAGGAGGCGCTGCGCGACTTCCTCAAGGTCGACGAGGAGGCGGCGGAAATCTGGGAGATGTCGCTCAAGCTCGAGGGCATCACCCGGGGTACCGGCAAGCACGCCGGCGGCGTGGTGATCGCGCCGACCAAGCTCACCGACTTCTCGCCGATCGCCTGTGATGAAGAGGGCGGCGGCCTGGTGACCCAGTTCGACAAGGACGACGTCGAGTCGGCCGGCCTGGTGAAGTTCGACTTCCTCGGCCTGCGTACCCTGACCATCATCAAGTGGGCCATGGAGACCATCAACCGCGAACAGGCCAAGCAGGGCCTGGAGCCGCTGAACATCGACTTCATCCCGCTGGATGACAAGCCGACCTTCCAGATGCTGCAGAAGGCCGAGACCACCGCGGTGTTCCAGCTCGAATCGCGCGGCATGAAGGAGCTGATCAAGAAGCTCAAGCCCGACTGCCTGGAAGACCTCATCGCCCTGGTGGCGCTGTTCCGCCCCGGCCCGTTGCAGTCCGGCATGGTCGACGACTTCATCAACCGCAAGCACGGCCGCGCGGAGCTCGCCTACCCGCACCCGGATTATCAGTACGAAGGCCTCAAGCCGGTGCTGGCGCCGACCTACGGCATCATCCTGTACCAGGAACAGGTGATGCAGATCGCCCAGGTCATGGCCGGCTACACCCTCGGCGGCGCCGACATGCTGCGCCGTGCCATGGGTAAGAAGAAGCCGGAGGAGATGGCCAAGCAGCGCGGCGGCTTCATCGAGGGTTGCGCCAACAACGGCATCGATGCCGACCTGGCGGGCAACATTTTCGACCTGGTGGAGAAGTTCGCCGGCTACGGCTTCAACAAGTCGCACTCGGCGGCCTACGGCCTGGTCTCCTACCAGACCGCCTGGCTGAAGGCCCATCACCCGGCGGCCTTCATGGCTGCGGTGCTGTCGGCGGATATGCACAACACCGACAAGGTGGTCACCCTGATCGAGGAGTGCCGCAGCATGAAGCTGCGCCTCGACGCCCCGGACGTGAACACCTCGGAATTCAAATTCACGGTCAACGACGACGGCCGCATCGTCTATGGCCTGGGCGCGATCAAGGGCGTTGGCGAGGGACCGGTGGAGGCCATCGTCGAGTCCCGTCAAGATGGCCCGTTCAAGGATCTGTTCGATTTCTGCTCGCGGGTCGACCTCAAGCGCATCAACAAGCGCACCCTCGAAGCCTTGATCCGCAGCGGTGCCCTGGATCGCCTGGGGCCCTACTTCCATGACGAGATCAAGGCCTACCACGCCAATATCGACCGCAATCGTGCGGTGCTGCTGGCGGCCATGGAAGAGGCGGTGCAGGCGGCCGAGCAGACTGCGCGCAGTCATGACAGCGGGCATATGGACCTGTTCGGCGGGGTGTTCGCCGACGCCGAGACGGACGTCTACGCCAACCACCTCAAGGCCCGTGAGCTGACGCTCAAGGAGCGCCTGAAGGGTGAGAAGGAGACCCTCGGCCTGTACCTGACCGGCCACCCGATCGATGAGTACGAGGGCGAGGTGCGGCGTTTCGCCCGCCAGCGCATCGTCGACCTCAAGCCGGCGCGCGACAGCCAGACAGTCGCCGGGCTGATCGTCGCCCTGCGGGTGATGAAGAACAAGAAGGGCGACAAGATGGGCTTCATCACCCTCGACGATCGCTCGGGACGGATCGAGGCCTCGCTGTTCGCCGATGCCTTCGCCGGTGCCCAGGCGCTGTTGCAGACCGATGCCCTGGTGGTGGTCGAAGGCGAAGTGAGCAACGACGACTTCTCCGGCGGACTGCGCCTGCGCGCCAAACGGGTGATGAGCCTGGAGGAGGCGCGCACCGGCCTGGCCGAGAGCCTGCGACTGAAGGTTGCCAGTGCGACGCTCAAGGGCGATCGGCTACGCTGGTTGGCGGACCTGTGCAGTCGCCATCGGGGCGCCTGCCCGATCACCCTGGACTACACCGGACAGGACGCCAAGGCTTTGCTGCAGTTTGGCGAAAGCTGGCGAATCGACCCGGCCGACAGCCTGATTCAGGCATTGCGTGACCAGTTCGGGCGAGACAACGTCTTCCTGCACTACCGCTGATAGACGAGGCCGTGCCTCGCCAGTCGGTCCGACACGCTATTGGGTGTCGACCTCAATGCGCCTGATCCCTTAAGGTAGGGCGCGAAACGGATACAGCTCCCCGGCCGCTTGGCCGTCGACGCAAGACGGATGACTATGAACCCGAACTTTCTCGATTTCGAACAGCCGATCGCCGACCTGCAAGCCAAGATCGAAGAGCTTCGCTTGGTGGGTAACGACAACGCGTTGAACATCAACGAAGAGATCGCCCGCCTGCAGGACAAGAGCAGCGCCTTGACCGAAAGCATTTTCGGCAACCTGACCAGCTGGCAGATTGCCCAGCTCGCCCGTCATCCGCGCCGCCCCTACACCCTGGATTATCTGCAGCACATCTTCACCGAGTTCGACGAACTGCATGGCGACCGGCACTTCTCCGATGACGCCGCCATCGTCGGCGGCGTGGCGCGCCTGGATGGCGAGCCGGTGATGGTCATCGGTCACCAGAAGGGCCGTGACGTGCGCGAGAAAGTGCGCCGCAACTTCGGCATGCCGCGTCCGGAAGGCTACCGCAAGGCCTGCCGCCTGATGGAGATGGCCGAACGCTTCAAGATGCCGATCCTCACCTTCATCGACACCCCCGGCGCCTACCCGGGTATCGATGCCGAGGAGCGCGGGCAGAGCGAGGCGATCGCCTGGAACCTGCGGGTGATGGCGCGCCTGAAGACCCCGATCATCGCCACCGTGATCGGCGAGGGTGGCTCCGGCGGCGCCCTGGCGATCGGCGTGTGCGATCGTCTGAACATGCTGCAGTATTCGACCTACTCGGTGATTTCGCCGGAAGGCTGCGCCTCGATCCTGTGGAAGACTGCGGATAAGGCGCCGGACGCCGCCGAGGCCATGGGCATCACCGCCGAGCGCCTGAAGGGCCTGGGCATCGTCGACAAGGTAATTCCCGAGCCGTTGGGCGGCGCCCACAGCGATCCGGCCGCGGCGGCCGAGTCGGTGCGCCAGGAGCTGGCTTCCCAGCTGAGCACCCTGAAGAAGCTCGACAGCGCCGAGCTTCTGGCGCGTCGCTACGAGCGCCTGATGAGTTACGGCGTCGCCTAAATGAGCCTGCACGCCAAGGTGCTGGGGAATCTGGCTCCTTGGCGTGATGCGCCCGCCTGGCGTGTCGCCTTTTCCGGTGGGCTCGACTCCACCGTGCTGTTGCATCTGTTGGCTGGTCTCGCGCAACGCGAGGCCCTGCCGCCACTTTCCGCTCTCCATATCCACCACGGTCTGCAGGCCGCGGCCGACGCCTGGCCGGCGCATTGTCGGCGCCAGTGCGAGGAATGGGGCGTTCCCCTGCAGGTCCAGGCGGTCGAGGTGGAGCCGGGGGCGAGCGTCGAGCGTGCCGCGCGCGACGCCCGCTACGCGGCCTTCGCCACGGCACTCGGCGCGGGTGAGCTGTTGCTCACCGCGCAGCACCGCGACGACCAGGCCGAAACCCTGCTGTTTCGCCTGTTGCGCGGCGCCGGCACCCGGGGGCTGGCGGCCATGCCGCAGAGTCGGCCGCTGGGTGGGGGACAGCTGCTGCGTCCCCTGCTGCAGTGCTCGCGAGACGAGCTCGAGGCCTACGCCGCCGAGCATCGATTGACCTGGATCGAAGATCCCAGCAACGCCGATGACCGCTATGCGCGCAACTACCTGCGCCACCAGGTGATGCCGGCGCTGCGCGCGCGCTGGCCGCAGGCGGCCGCGAGCATGGCGCGCAGTGCCGTTTTGCTGGGCGAGTCCGCGCTGTTGCTCGACGAGCTGGCGCAGCTGGACCTGGCGCCGGCGCGAGCGCCCAGCGCATTTGGCTGGCTGCCGATGCCGAGTCTGGCCCTGGCGCCATTGCGCGACTTGAGTGAGGCGCGTCAGCGCAACGCCCTGCGTGCCTGGCTGCGCCCGCTGACGGCGATGCCGGATGCCGAGCACTGGGTCGGCTGGCAGGCCCTGCTCTCGGCGGCTGTCGACGCCGCGCCGATCTGGCGTCTCGCGGCCGGGGAGTTGCATCGGGCCGACGAGCGGCTGTGGTGGCTCGCCGGCGATTGGCTGCGAACGCCGGCGCTGCCCGCTGTGGCGCCACAGGCCAATCAGGTGTTGCCGCTGCCCGGTAACGGCAGTGTGCGTATCGAGGGGCGGTTGAGTGGGGGCGGGGAGTGGCGACTGGGCTATCGCCAGGGGGGCGAGGTCATGAATCTGCCCGGTCGCGGTCACCGCGATCTCAAGCGCCTGCTCAACGAGCGTCAGGTACCGGCTTTCGTTCGCGGTCGCCTGCCGTTGTTGCTGTGTGACGGCGAGGTGCGGGCGGTGGCCAATCTGTCCGGACTGGATGGGCCGGTCGACGGGCAGTCGCGGCTCAGCTGGCAGCCGCCACCCTGTGATCCGGGTTTGAGCTGGTAGGGCCTTTCCGGTAGACTACGCTCCCGTCTTATTAGAGCTTTTGCTGACTCCCTTTCCTCGAGAATTCCGGAGTCGGTGACGGCTTGCCAATTGCGGCTGGTCCGCGATTGGAGCTTCGGCTTTCCTTCGCTTTCCCCGGCGGCGCTGACCGCTTAAACGCAGACTTCTAGGGTTTTTCATGACGCGCTACATCTTCGTCACGGGTGGTGTTGTTTCTTCTTTGGGGAAAGGCATCGCCTCGGCTTCATTGGCGGCCATCCTGGAGGCGCGGGGCCTGAAGGTCACGATGCTCAAGCTGGACCCCTATATCAACGTCGATCCGGGCACCATGAGTCCGTTCCAGCACGGCGAGGTGTTCGTCACCCACGACGGCGCCGAGACCGACCTCGACCTGGGCCATTACGAGCGGTTCATCCGCACGACCATGACCCAGAACAACAACTTCACCACCGGCCGCGTCTACGAAGACGTGCTGCGCAAGGAGCGCCGGGGCGATTACCTGGGCGCCACCATCCAGGTGATTCCGCACATCACCGACGAGATCAAGCGCCGCATCATCAAGGGCGCCGGCGATGCCGACGTGGCCATGGTCGAGATCGGCGGCACGGTCGGCGACATCGAGTCGCAGCCTTTCCTCGAGGCCATTCGCCAGCTGCGCGTGGAAGTGGGCGCCAAGCGCGCCATGCTGATGCACCTGACCCTTGTGCCGTACATCGCCACTGCCGGTGAGACCAAGACCAAGCCGACCCAGCACTCGGTGAAGGAGCTGCGCTCCATCGGCCTGCAGCCTGACGTGCTGGTCTGCCGCTCCGACCACCCGGTCGATGTGTCCTCGCGGCGCAAGATCGCCCTGTTCACCAACGTCGAAGAGCGTGCGGTGATTTCCCTGGAAGACGTCGACACCATCTACAAGATCCCGTCGGTGCTGCACGCCCAGGGCCTGGACGACTTCGTCGTCGAGCGTTTCGGCCTGGACTGCGGCGGCGCCGACCTGTCCGAGTGGGACCGCGTGGTCGATGCCAAGCTCAACCCCGAGCGTGAAGTGAACATCGCCATGGTCGGCAAGTACATGGAGCTGCTGGACGCTTACAAGTCGCTGATCGAGGCGATGAGCCATGCCGGCATCCAGAACCGCACCAAGGTCAACCTGCGCTACATCGACTCCGAGGACATCGAGAATCAGGGCACCGCACTGCTGGACGGCGTCGATGCCATCCTGGTCCCCGGCGGCTTCGGTCTGCGCGGCGTGGAAGGCAAGATCAAGACCGTGCAGTTCGCCCGCGAGAACAAGATTCCCTACCTGGGCATCTGCCTCGGCATGCAGGTCGCGGTAATCGAGTTCGCCCGCAACGTGCTGGGCTGGAGCGATGCCAACTCCACCGAGTTCGACAGCAGCGGCAGCCACCCGGTGGTCGGCCTGATCACCGAGTGGCAGGACGCCACCGGCGCCACCGAGCAGCGTACCGAAGCCTCCGACCTGGGCGGCACCATGCGCCTGGGCGCCCAGGACTGCCAGCTGGAAAGCGGTTCCCAGGTCCGTGAATGCTACGGTCAGGACGTGATCGTCGAGCGCCATCGTCATCGCTACGAGGTCAACAACAACCTGCTGCCGCAGCTGATCGAGGCGGGCCTCAAGGTCACCGGGCGTTCCGGCGACGGTGCGCTGGTGGAAGTGGTCGAGGCACCGGATCACCCCTGGTTCGTCGCCTGCCAGTTCCACCCCGAGTTCACCTCGACCCCGCGTGACGGTCACCCGCTGTTCAGCGGCTTCGTCAATGCCGCGTTGGCCCAGCAAGCGAAGAAGGCATAACAGCCATGGCGCAGAAGACCATCCGTGTCGGCGCGATCGAGATCGCCAACGACAAGCCATTCGTGCTGTTCGGCGGCATCAACGTGCTCGAGTCGCGCGACCTGGCCATACGGGCCTGCGAAGCGTACGTACGTGTGACCGAGAAGCTCGGCATTCCCTATGTGTTCAAGGCCAGCTTCGACAAGGCCAACCGCTCGTCGGTCTCCTCGTTCCGCGGCCCGGGCCTGGACGAGGGGCTGAAGATCTTCGAGGAAGTGAAGAAAACCTTCGGCGTGCCGGTGATCACCGACGTACACGAGCCGCACCAGGCGCAGCCGGTG
The DNA here is from genome assembly GCF_024397895.1 of Pseudomonas benzenivorans. NCBI lineage: Bacteria > Pseudomonadati > Pseudomonadota > Gammaproteobacteria > Pseudomonadales > Pseudomonadaceae > Pseudomonas > Pseudomonas benzenivorans. Next base: position 1,145,079 of record NZ_CP073346.1, on the reverse strand, counting down.
GCCGATGTCTGCGACATCATCCAGCTGCCGGCCTTTCTCTCGCGGCAGACCGACCTGGTGGTGGCCATGGCCAAGACCGGCGCGGTGGTCAACATCAAGAAGGCCCAGTTCCTTGCGCCCCAGGAGATGAAGCACATCCTGGCCAAGTGCGTGGAGGCCGGCAACGATCAGCTGATCCTCTGCGAGCGCGGCACCTCGTTCGGCTACAACAACCTGGTGGTCGACATGCTCGGCTTCGGCATCATGAAGCAGTTCGAGTACCCGGTGTTCTTCGACGTCACCCACGCCCTGCAGATGCCGGGCGGTCGTGCCGACTCCGCCGGCGGTCGTCGCGCCCAGGTCACCGACCTGGCCAAGGCGGGGATGAGCCAGGGCCTGGCCGGCCTGTTTCTCGAGGCCCATCCGGACCCGGACAACGCCAAGTGTGACGGTCCCTGCGCGTTGCGCCTGGACAAGCTGGAGCCCTTCCTGGCTCAGCTCAAGCAGCTGGACGACCTGATCAAGAGTTTTCCGCCGATTGAGACTGCCTGAAAAGGTGGTTCTTCATTAAAGGCATTGGTTGTATACAATTTTGTTGGCTAGCTGATACATTTTAGTCGCTGGTCCATTCGACCGCGGGTAATAGGTGCTCAGTCCGGCGCTACCCTTTCGTCAACTTTTGGAGTGCTCAACGCAATGGCAAAGATCGTCGACATCAAAGGCCGTGAGGTTCTCGATTCCCGTGGCAATCCGACCGTGGAAGCCGATGTGATCCTCGAGGGCGGCATCATCGGCAGCGCCTGCGCGCCGTCCGGTGCCTCCACCGGTTCCCGCGAAGCGCTGGAACTGCGCGATGGCGACAAGAGCCGTTACCTGGGCAAGGGCGTGCTCAAGGCCGTGGCCAACATCAACGGGCCGATCCGCGAGCTGCTGCTGGGCAAGAACGCCATCGACCAGCAGGCCCTGGACCGCGCGATGATCGAGCTGGACGGTACCGAGAACAAGGCCAGCCTGGGCGCCAACGCCATCCTCGCCGTGTCCCTGGCTGCCGCCAAGGCTGCCGCGCAGGCCAAGGGCGTGCCGCTGTATGCGCACATCGCCGACCTCAACGGCACCCCGGGCCAGTACTCCATGCCGGTGCCGATGATGAACATCATCAACGGCGGCGAGCACGCCGACAACAACGTCGATATCCAGGAGTTCATGGTCCAGCCGGTCGGCGCCAAGACCTTCTCCGACGCCCTGCGCATGGGCACCGAGATCTTCCATCACCTCAAGGCCGTGCTGAAGGCCCGTGGCCTGAGCACCTCGGTGGGCGACGAGGGCGGCTTCGCGCCGAACCTGGCGTCCAACGAAGACGCCCTGGCGGCCATCGCCGAAGCCGTGGCCAATGCCGGCTACAAGCTGGGCGATGACGTCACCCTGGCCCTGGACTGCGCCTCCAGCGAGTTCTACAAGAACGGCCAGTATGATCTGGCCGGCGAAGGCAAGGTGTTCGACGCCGCCGGTTTCGCCGACTACCTGGCCGGGCTGAGCCAGCGTTACCCGATCATCTCCATCGAAGATGGCATGGACGAGTCCGACTGGGCCGGCTGGAAGGTGCTGACCGACAAGATCGGCGCCAAGGTGCAGCTGGTCGGCGACGACCTGTTTGTCACCAACACCAAGATCCTCAAGCGCGGCATCGACGAGTCCATCGGCAACTCGATCCTGATCAAGTTCAACCAGATCGGCTCGCTGACCGAGACCCTGGAGGCCATCCAGATGGCCAAGGCCGCCGGCTACACCGCGGTGATCTCGCACCGCTCCGGCGAAACCGAGGACAGCACCATTGCCGACCTGGCGGTGGGTACTGCCGCCGGCCAGATCAAGACCGGTTCGCTGTGCCGCTCCGATCGCGTGTCGAAGTACAACCAGCTGCTGCGCATCGAAGAGCAGCTGGCCGGCAAGGCCGCCTATCGGGGTCGCGCCGAGTTCCGTGGTTGAACTCAGTCGTGGTAAAAGAGGGGCGGCGCGAGTCGCCCCTTTTTCGTTCGGATGCTTTTTCCCCTATGCGTAGCCCCTATTGGTTGTGGCTGATGTTGGTTCTGCTGCTCGCCGGCTTGCAGTACCGCCTGTGGGTGGGTGATGGCAGCCTGGCCCAGGTGGCCGACCTGAAGCAGCAGATCGCCGACCAGCAAGGCGAGAACCAGCGCCTGCTGGAGCGCAACCGTATCCTCGAGGCCGAGGTGATGGAGTTGAAGAAAGGCATGGAGACCGTCGAAGAGCGCGCCCGTCACGAGCTGGGCATGGTCAAAGAGGGCGAGACCCTCTTCCAGTTGACCGAATGACTGCTTCCAGCCTGCCTCCTTTCTGGGCGCTGATTCCGGCCGCCGGTGTCGGCAGTCGCATGCGCGCCGACCGCCCCAAGCAGTACCTGGAACTGGCCGGTAGGACCATTCTCGAGCACACCCTGGCCTGCTTTCTCGATCATCCGCAGTTGCGCGGCCTGGTCGTCAGCCTGGCGGCCGACGACCCCTACTGGCCGGCCCTGGCGTGCGCCGAGGACGGGCGCATCCAGCGCGCCGAAGGTGGGTGCGAGCGTGCCGACTCGGTGCTGGCCGGCCTGCATCGCCTGGCGGAGCTGGGCGCCGAGGAGCAGGACTGGGTGCTGGTGCACGACGCGGCGCGACCCAACCTGACGCGCGGCGACCTCGACCTGCTGCTCGGCGAGCTTGCCGACGACCCGGTCGGCGGCCTGCTGGCCGTGCCGGCGCGCGACACCCTCAAGCGCGCCGGCGCCGATGGCCGGGTGCAGCAAACCGTCGACCGTGCGCCGATCTGGCACGCCTACACGCCGCAGATGTTTCGCCTCGGCCAGCTGCATCGGGCGCTGGCCGATGCCCTGGTGTCCGGCGTGGCGATCACCGACGAGGCTTCGGCGATCGAGTGGGCTGGCCACGCGCCGCGCCTGATCGAGGGACGCGCCGACAACCTCAAGGTAACCCGACCGGAAGACCTGCAGAGTCTGGCGCTGCTCTGGCGTCAGCCTTGACCATCGCTCCCTTCTATCTCCGGCCAGTGCTTCAGGTTGTATTCGCGGCGCTGCGCCAGGCCGTCCTTGAGGAAGTCCACCAGCTGACGCACCTTCGGCGACAGGTGGCGTTGCTGCGGATAGAGCGCCCAGACCGCGGTGTTGGGCGGCTGCTGGTTGGCCAGCAGCGACACCAGCGCGCCGCTGCGCAGGTGTTCCAACACGTAGTAGTCGGGCAACTGGCACAGGCCTAGGCCGCGCAATGCCGCCTCCAGCACCGACTGGCCGCTGTTGCAGCGCCAGTTACCCTGAACCCGCTGCGCCGATTCACGGCCGTTGAGCTGAAAGGTCCAAATGTCGGAGCTGCCAATCAGGCAGTTGTGCCGGCTCAGCTCGGACAGACTGTGGGGGCGGCCGTATTGCTGCAGATAGGCCGGCGCCGCGCACAGGTACATCTGCCGCGGCGCCAGGCGCGTGGCCACCAGGCGCGAGTCCTGCAAGCGGCCCAGGCGAATGGCCAGGTCCAGGCCCTCCTGGACCATGTCCAGGGTGCGGTTGCTCAGTTCGATCTCGACCCTCAATTGCGGATGTCGGCTCATGAAGTCGGTCACCAGTGGCACGATGAAGCGCTCGCCGTAGGCCACCGCGCAGGTCATGCGCAGCAGCCCCTTGGGCGCGCTGCCCAGGTCGCCAACGGCGCGCAGCGCCTCTTCGCGGGCGTCCTGCAGGCGCTGGCAATGCTGCAGGAAGGTCTGCCCGGCCTCGGTCAGCGCCACCCGGCGGGTGCTGCGGTAGAACAGCCGGGTCTGCAGGCGCTCCTCCAGGCGGGCTATCTGCCGGCTGACCTGGGAGGACGACAGCCCCAGGCGCTCCGCCGCCGCGGTGAACTGGCCGCACTCGGCCACCGCGACGAATTCATCCAGTCCTTCCCAGCGGTTCATCGCCGCGCTCCTTGTGCCTTGTCGATGGCGCGATTCTAGGTGCTAGAAGGGGCTATTGTCCCTGTATGGCAATAATGTTTTTACGGGCGGCTGATTATTGACGTAAACCGCTGATCTATACTTTCCGCCACTTTTGCAACCCGCCGGAGAGCGAACATGATCAAGTCCCGTGCTGCCGTGGCCTTTGCCGCCAACCAACCGCTGCAAATCGTCGAAGTAGACGTCGCGCCGCCCCAGGCCGGCGAAGTGCTGGTGCGCATCGTCGCCACCGGTGTCTGCCACACCGATGCCTACACCCTGTCGGGTCAGGATTCCGAGGGCGTGTTCCCCTGCATCCTGGGTCACGAGGGCGGTGGTGTGGTCGAGGCGGTTGGCGAAGGGGTGACCTCGGTCAAAGTGGGCGATCACGTGATCCCGCTGTACACCGCCGAGTGCGGCCAGTGCAAGTTCTGCAAGTCCAACAAGACCAACCTGTGCAGCTCGGTCCGTGCCACCCAGGGCAAGGGCCTGATGCCGGACGGCACCTCGCGCTTCTCCTACCAGGGTCAGCCGGTCTACCACTACATGGGCTGCTCGACCTTCTCCGAGTACACCGTGCTGCCGGAAGTCTCGGTTGCCGTGATCCCGAAGGAAGCGCCGCTGGACAAGGTCTGCCTGCTGGGCTGCGGCGTCACCACCGGCATCGGTGCGGTGCTCAACACCGCCAAGGTCGAAGAGGGCGCCACCGTGGCGATCTTCGGTCTGGGCGGCATCGGCCTGGCGGCGATCATCGGTGCGAAGATGGCCAAGGCCTCGCGCATCATCGGTATCGACATCAACCCGGCCAAGGAAGCCGTGGCCCGTGAGCTGGGCATGACCGACTTCGTCAATCCCAAGGACCATGCCAAGCCGATCCAGGACGTCATCGTCGAGATGACCGACGGCGGAGTCGACTACAGCTTCGAGTGCATCGGCAACGTGCAGCTGATGCGTGCGGCGCTGGAGTGCTGCCACAAGGGCTGGGGCGAGTCGACCATCATTGGCGTGGCGCCGGCCGGTACCGAGATCAGCACCCGTCCGTTCCAGCTGGTCACCGGCCGGGTCTGGCGTGGTAGCGCCTTCGGTGGCGTCAAGGGCCGCACCGAGCTGCCGGGTTATGTCGAGAAGTCGCAGAAGGGCGAGATCCCCCTGGACACCTTCATTACCCACAACATGCCGCTGGACGACATCAACCAGGCCTTCGACCTGATGCACGAAGGCAAGAGCATCCGCACCGTAATTCACTTCTGATTGCTCGAGGTGGATGCCGCTTCCGGCATCCACCGTCCAGCGGTGGAGAACGCGAGGCGCTTTCCACCCTACGGAGAAGGTCATGACTTTGGAAAATCTGTCTTGCCAGAAAAGCTTCGGCGGCTGGCACAAGCGTTACCGTCATCGCTCCAGCACCCTGAACTGCGACATGGTGTTCGCCGTCTACCTGCCGCCGCAGGCCGAGCAGGGCGCCAAGCTGCCGGTGCTGTACTGGCTGTCGGGCCTCACCTGCACCGACGAGAACTTCATGCAGAAGGCCGGAGCCCAGCGCCTGGCCGCGGAGCTGGGACTGATCATCGTGGCGCCGGACACCAGCCCCCGTGGCGCCGATGTCCCCGCCGACCCTGAAGGGGCCTGGGACTTCGGTCTGGGCGCCGGCTTCTACCTGAATGCGACCCAGGAGCCCTGGGCTCGGCATTACCGCATGCACGACTACGTGGTGCAGGAATTGCCCGCGCTGATCGAGGCCAACTTTCCCGTATCGGACAAGCGCGGCATCAGCGGTCACTCCATGGGCGGCCATGGCGCCCTGGTCTGCGCGCTGCGCAACCCGGGGCGTTACCGGTCGCTGTCGGCCTTCTCGCCGATCAGCAACCCGATGAACTGTCCCTGGGGCGAGAAGGCGTTCTCCCGTTTCCTCGGCGAGGATCGTTCGCGCTGGCGCGAGTGGGATGCCTGCGCGCTGCTGGCCGAGTCCGAGGAGAAGTTGCCGATCCTGGTCGATCAGGGCGATCGCGATGACTTCCTGGCCAACCAGCTCAAGCCGGAGGCATTGCAGGCCGCCGCCCAGGCCGCGGAGCATCCGCTGACGTTGCGTCTGCAGCCGGGCTACGACCACAGCTACTACTTCATCGCCAGCTTCATCGGCGATCACCTGCGCCATCACGCGCAGGCCTTGCAGGGCTGAAAGCGCCCAGTCGCCGATACTCCTGTAGAATCACGCCCTGAATTTTCAGGGCGTTGTTCTTTATGCGTATTGGTCACGGCTACGACGTACACCGCTTCGGCGAGGGCGAGTTCGTCACCCTCGGCGGCGTGCAGATTCCCCACAAGTTCGGGCTGATCGCCCATTCCGACGGCGATGTGCTGCTGCACGCGCTGAGCGATGCGTTGCTCGGAGCCGCGGCGCTGGGCGATATCGGCCAGCATTTCCCTGACACCGACCCGCGCTTCAAGGGCGCCGACAGCCGGGCGCTGCTGCGCCACGTGCTCGGCCTGATCCAGGCCAAGGGCTGGCGGGTCGGCAATGTCGACGCCACCATAGTCGCCCAGGCGCCGAAGATGGCCCCGCATATTCCGGCCATGCGCGAGCGGATCGCCGCAGACCTGCAGGTCGACCTGGATCAGGTCAACGTCAAGGCCACCACCACCGAGAAGCTCGGCTTTACCGGTCGCGAGGAAGGCATTGCGGTGCATGCCGTGGCGCTGTTGGTCGGCCCATGACCGAGCTCGAACTGCTCGGCCCGCGCGCCCACGGCCCGGCCTGCGGCACTGCGCTGCTCAAGGCCAGCGCGGAAGACTTTCAGGTCGACGAGGTGCTGGACATTCCCCTGGCCGGCGAGGGCGAACACCTCTGGCTGTGGGTGGAGAAGCGCGAACTCAATACCGAGGAGGCCGCCAAGCGCATTGCCCGTGCCGCTGGCGTGCCGCTGCGGATGATCAGCTACGCCGGCCTGAAGGATCGCCAAGCCCTGACCCGGCAATGGTTCAGCCTGCACCTGCCGGGCAAGCTCGATCCCGATCTGAGCGCGGCGCAAGACGCCAGCCTGAGCGTCCTCAAGCAGGTGCGGCACAGCCGCAAGCTGCAGCGCGGTGCCCATGCCGCCAATGGCTTCACCCTGCGCCTGACCCAGCTCAAGGCCGATGTTGCGGCACTGGACCAGCGTCTGCAGCAGATCGCCGCCCAGGGCATCCCCAATTACTACGGGGCGCAACGCTTCGGTCATGAGGGCGGCAACCTGGCCCATGCCCGGCACTTCGCCGCGGGCAACAGCCTGCCGGAGAAGCGCAATGTGCGCTCGCGGGTGCTCTCGGCGGCGCGCAGTTACCTGTTCAACCGTGCCCTGGCCGCGCGGGTGGCCGCCGGCAGCTGGAACCGGGCGCAGGTCGGCGACCTGCTGGCCTTCACCGACAGCCGCAGCTTCTTCATGGCCGGCGAGGCCGAGTGCAGCGATCCACGCCTGGCGCTGCTCGACCTGCACCCGACCGGGCCGCTGTGGGGCGTCGGCCCCTCACCGGCCGGTGGCGCCGCCCAGGAGCTGGAGCAGCGCCTGAGCCTGGACGAGTCAGGGCTGGTCGATTGGCTGGCAGAAGCGGGCCTGCAGCACGAACGGCGCATCCTGCGCCTCCCCATCGGCGGTTTGACGTGGCATTATCCGGAGCCTGACATTCTGCAACTGGAATTCGTCCTGCCGGCTGGATGCTTCGCCACCGTTTTGGTGCGCGAACTCGTCGATCTGCTGCCGGCAGGGCAGACGGATAACCCATGCGTATTCTGATTTCTAACGACGACGGCGTAGCGGCGCCGGGTCTCGCCGCGCTGCATGCTGCGCTGCTCGACTATGCCGATTGCACGGTGATCGCGCCCGACCAGGACCGCAGTGGCGCCAGCAGCTCCCTGACCCTGGACCGGCCGCTGCACCCGCAGACCTTGGCCAACGGCTTCATCAGCATCAACGGCACGCCCACCGATTGCGTGCACCTGGGGCTCAATGGCCTGCTGCCCGAACTGGCCGATCTGGTGGTGTCGGGGATCAACCTTGGCGCCAACCTGGGCGATGACGTGCTGTATTCCGGCACCGTGGCCGCCGCCCTGGAGGGGCGCTTCCTGCTGCGCCCGGCCTTCGCCTTTTCGCTGTTGTCGCGGGCACCGGACCATCTGCCGACTGCCGCCTATTTCGCACGCAAGCTGGTGGCCGCCCATGAGCGCCTCGACCTGCCGCCGCGCACGGTGCTCAACGTCAATGTCCCCAACCTGCCGCTGGAGCAGATCCGCGGTATCCAGCTGACGCGCCTGGGACACCGTGCGCGGGCGGCGGCGCCGGTCAAGGTGGTCAATCCGCGGGGCAAGGAGGGCTACTGGATTTCCGCCGCCGGCGCCGCCGAGGATGGCGGTCCGGGAACGGATTTTCATGCGGTGATGGAAGGCTATGTGTCGGTGACCCCGCTGCAGTTGGACCGCACCTTCAGGGAAGGCTTGGCCGGCCTGCAACCTTGGCTGGAGAGCCTGCTTTGATGAACCGGGACCAGGGCGAACTGCAGCGCCGGGGCATTGGTATGACCTCGCAGCGCACCCGCGAGCGGTTGATCCAGCGCCTGTACGAGGAGGGCCTGTCCAACGCCCACGTGCTCGAAGCCATCCGCCGCACGCCCCGTCATCTGTTCGTCGATGAGGCCCTGGCCCATCGCGCCTACGAAGACACGGCGCTGCCGATCGGCAGTAACCAGACCATCTCCCAGCCCTATATGGTGGCGCGGATGAGCGAGCTGCTGCTGGCGGCCGGCCCGCTGGACAAGGTGCTGGAGATCGGCACCGGTTCCGGTTACCAGACCGCGATCCTCGCTCAACTGGTGGAGCGGGTGTTCACCGTCGAACGCATCCAGGGGTTGCAGGAGCGGGCCAAGGAACGCCTGAGCGAACTGAACCTGCGCAACGTGGTGTTCCGTTGGGGGGATGGCTGGGAGGGCTGGTCGGCGCTGGCGCCCTACAACGGCATCATCGTCACCGCGGCGGCTTCCGAGGTGCCCCAGGCCCTGCTCGATCAGTTGGCCCCGGGCGGACGCCTGGTGATTCCGGTCGGCACCGGCGATGTGCAGCAGCTGTTGCTGATCGTTCGCGAGGAACACGGATTTGCCCGGCACGTGCTGGACGCCGTGCGTTTCGTGCCGCTGCTCAATGGGCCCTTGGCCTGACCTTTCGCGTAACTGGATGGATCCATGAAGAAACATTTTCTGCTCTATGCCAAAGGCATAGCCATGGGCGCGGCCGACGTGGTGCCCGGGGTGTCCGGTGGTACCGTCGCCTTTATCAGCGGCATTTATGATGAGCTGCTGCGCTCGATCGCCAGCGTGCCGGCAGCGCTGGGAATGTTGCTGCGCGGGCGTATCGTGGCGGCCTGGCAGGCGGCCAATGCGACCTTCCTGATGGTCCTGCTGGCCGGCATTCTCACCAGTGTGCTGAGTCTGGCGCGGCTGATCAGCTATCTGCTGGTTGAGCAACCCATTCCGGTATGGTCGTTCTTCTTCGGTTTGATTCTGGTCTCCTCCCACATCGTGGCGCGGGAGATTCAGCGCTGGAACTGGAGTCGCGGGCTCAGCTTCATCCTCGGTATGGCCTTCGCCTACTGGATTACCGTGGCGGCGCCGATGCAGTGGGGGCACGATCCGCTCAGCCTGTTTTTCGCCGGCGCCGTCGCCATCTGCGCGATGATCCTGCCGGGCATCTCCGGAAGCTTCATCCTGGTGCTGCTGGGGCTCTACCCCTTCGTGCTCGGCGCCGTCAAAAGCCTGGATGTCGGTGTGCTGGTGCTGTTCGCCAGCGGTTGCCTGGTCGGCATCGTCAGCTTCGCCAGCATTCTGCGCTGGTTGCTGGTGCGTTGGCGCGACCTGAGCCTGGCGTTCCTTACCGGGCTGATGCTCGGTTCGCTGAACAAGATCTGGCCGTGGAAGGAGACCCTGACCTGGCACACCGACCGCCACGGAGAGTCGGTGCCACTGCTGCAGGCCAATCTGCTGCCCGGGCGCTTTGCCGAGATCAGTGGCCAAGACCCGCAGCTGCTGCTGGCGATTGGCCTGGCCCTGTTCGGGGTGCTGCTGGTGCTCGGCCTGGAGTGGCTGGCTGCACGTCTCCAGCAAAACGCTGGTTGCCGCGATTAATTACGGCACAATACGCGCCTACTACCCCACGCCAGTAGCCAGATTAGGGAGACACGGGTGAGCTTCACTGCCATTCAATCGCGAATTCGCTGCAGCAGTGCCCGTTGCCTGTTGAGTGGACTGCTGCTGGGCGTGCTGTTGAGTGGCTGCGCCAGCCCGCCGTCCGGTGGGGTGCAGGTGGTCGACCGTGCCCATCGCGCCGCGACTCAACAACGCCCGACCGTGACCAGTGGCCAGTACGTGGTGCGCCGTGGCGATACCCTGTATTCGATCGCCTTTCGCTTCGGCTGGGACTGGAAGGCGCTGGCGGCCCGCAACGGCATCACCGCGCCCTACCTGATCCGGGTCGGGCAGGTCATTCGCTTCGATGGCCATCGCACCACGCCCCCGGTCGTGGTGGCGAAATCGGCGCCGGTGATGACCCGCCCGGCGCCTGTCGTGCAGCCAGCGCCCGCTATTCAGGCCCCTCCGGCGACGGTACGCAGCGCGCCAAAGGCACCGGTTCAGGTGACCCCGGCGACCACGCCGGTGCAGCCGGTTCAGCGCTCCGCGACCGGCTGGGCCTGGCCATCAAATGGCGCAGTGATAGGGCGCTTTTCCTCAAACGGCAGTTTGAATAAAGGCATTGATATCGCGGGGGAATTGGGCCAGCCTGTTTTAGCTGCGTCTGATGGGTCAGTGGTGTACGCCGGGAGTGGTTTACGGGGCTACGGCGAGTTATTGATCATCAAACACAGCGATACCTACGTCAGTGCCTACGGACATAACCGCAGGCTGTTGGTACGGGAGGGGCAGCGGGTCAAGGCCGGACAGACAATTGCCGAGATGGGTTCCACGGGAACCGACCGGGTGAAACTCCACTTCGAGATTCGCCGTCAGGGTAAACCTGTAGACCCATTGCAATACCTGCCGCGTCGTTGATCGGTCGCCAGCCTGTTCCATTTCGTAGGAGGAACGGGCTCTAGTGTAGCCAAGGATCCAGGCAACGCTCGGGCTTGCTGTCGAACTCAGCAAGGAGCAACCACAATGGCTCTCAAAAAAAAAGAAACGCCGGAGTTTGACGTCGACGATGAAGTGCTCCTGATGGAGCCGGGCATCGTTCTGGACGGCGGGTCGAAAGAGGAGAAGCCAGCGCCGGCTTCTCGCGCTAAGGCCAAGAATTCCACCAGCAGCAAGCAGCATAAATACATCGACTACACTCGGGCGCTCGACGCCACTCAGCTGTACCTCAACGAAATCGGCTTCTCTCCCCTGCTCACTCCCGAAGAGGAGGTGTTCTTCGCGCGCCTGGCGCAGAAGGGCGATCCCGCTGGGCGTAAGCGGATGATCGAAAGCAACCTGCGTTTGGTGGTGAAGATCGCCAGGCGTTATGTCAACCGGGGCCTGTCGCTGCTCGACCTGATCGAAGAAGGCAACCTGGGCCTGATCCGCGCGGTGGAAAAGTTCGACCCCGAACGCGGATTCCGCTTCTCCACCTACGCGACCTGGTGGATTCGCCAGACCATCGAGCGGGCGATCATGAACCAGACGCGCACCATTCGCCTGCCGATTCACGTGGTCAAGGAGCTGAATGTCTACCTGCGCGCCGCCCGTGAGCTGACCCAGAAGCTCGACCATGAGCCTTCCGCCGAAGAGATCGCCAACCTGCTGGAAAAGCCGGTTGGCGAGGTCAAGCGCATGCTCGGCCTGAATGAGCGTGTGTCTTCGGTGGACGTGTCCCTGGGGCCGGACTCGGACAAGACCCTGCTCGATACCCTGACCGATGACCGCCCGACCGATCCCTGTGAATTGCTGCAGGACGATGACCTGTCCCAGAGCATCGACCAGTGGCTGTCGGAGCTGACCGACAAGCAGCGCGAGGTCGTGGTTCGCCGCTTCGGCTTGCGTGGCCATGAGACCTGCACCCTCGAGGAGGTGGGGCAGGAAATCGGCCTGACCCGCGAGCGTGTGCGGCAGATCCAGGTTGAGGCGCTCAAGCGTCTGCGGGAAATTCTGGAGAGCAATGGCCTGTCGAGTGACGCGTTGTTCCAGTAAGGCGTTTGTCATCAAACAAAACCCGGCTGAGGCCGGGTTTTTTGTGTGCGTTCATGTAAGCCATTGCTTACAGAACATGTAGGAGATCGCGGGAAAGTTCCGCGTGCTACTGGCTCTTTAAGCTTTTGGAATATATTCAAGGTGTTGATTTAATTGATATTTATTATTTTTCCTTGGTGGGCGGTGCGGAGTTTTAGGGAGTAAGACTGACTTGTGCGCGCACCGTAAATCCCTAATATCACATCTGTGTCGAGGGATAGACACGGGTCGCTAAGGACGGTGACCGGGACAATCGCCGGATGCGATTTCATCAGGACGATGAGCTGGGAAATAAAGGGAGTAGGGACAAAAGAGTGGGCGGGTAAAACCGCCCCTTTTTTTGTCCGCAGAAAAGCGAAAGGCCCGCACATGGCGGGCCTTTCATTGATTCTACTCAGCGTTCCAGATGCTGCAGCTTGTCCTTCACACCGTCCCACTCTTCGGCATCAGGCAGGGCATCTTTCTTCTCGGTGATGTTTGGCCAGACCTCGGCCAGATCGGCGTTCAGCTCGGTGAACTCCTGCATGTCCTCCGGCACCTCGTCTTCGGAGAAAATCGCCTGAGCCGGGCACTCCGGCTCGCACAGTGCGCAGTCGATGCACTCGTCCGGATGAATGACCAGGAAGTTCGGGCCTTCGTAGAAGCAGTCGACTGGGCAGACTTCCACGCAGTCGGTGTATTTGCACTTGATGCAGTTGTCGGTAACGACGAAGGTCATGGCTTGATTCTCTCCTCGGGCGGCGGCCTGGCCCTGTCTGTGCAGGGCATGCAGGCGTTCGTTATTGGCCGCGGCTCAGGCTTTAAACCGGGCAGTCATAAAAATGCGCGCGATTCTAACAGCTTGCGCGACTCTGCGTTAGATGTGTGTCTTCCATGTATATAACAGCTCCAGTGCCTTGCGCGGTGTCAGGTCATCCGGGTTGACCTTGGCGAGCTCATCCAGCACGGGATGCGGCAGACTGGCGAACATGTCGCTCTGCATTGGCACTGCGGCTTGTCCGGGTTCCTGGCGCGGGACTTCATGGGGCAGACTGGTGGTTTCCAGACGCGCCAGATGCTCCCGAGCACGGGTGATCACCTCGCCGGGTACCCCGGCCAGCTGGGCCACCGCTAAACCATAGCTCTGACTGGCCGGCCCGGGCAGCACGTGATGCAAAAATACGATGCGCTCGTTGTGCTCGGTGGCGTTGAGGTGGACGTTGGCCACGACCGGCAGGCTTTCCGGCAGCACGGTCAGCTCGAAGTAGTGGGTGGCGAACAGGGTATAGGCGCGCAATCTTGCCAGTTGCTCGGCGGCGGACCAGGCCAGCGACAGGCCGTCAAAGGTGCTGGTGCCGCGCCCGACCTCGTCCATCAGCACCAGGCTGCGTTCCGTGGCGTTGTGCAGGATGTTGGCGGTTTCGCTCATTTCGACCATGAAGGTCGAGCGTCCGCCGGCCAGGTCGTCGCTTGAGCCGATACGGGTGAAGATGCGGTCGACCAGCGAAAGCTCGCAACGGGCCGCGGGCACGAAGCTGCCGATATGGGCAAGCAGCACGATCAGCGCGGTCTGGCGCATGTAGGTGGACTTACCGCCCATGTTCGGCCCGGTGATGATCAGCATGCGTGTCGCATCGTCCAGGCTCAGGTCGTTGGCCACGAAGGGCGTGGTGAGCACCTGCTCGACCACCGGGTGACGACCCTGATCGATGCGCATGCAGGGCTCGTCGACGAAGCGCGGTCGATTGAGGTCCAGGTTCAGCGCGCGTTCGGCCAGGTTGCTCAGCACGTCCAGTTCGGCCAGGGCGGCGGCGCTGTCCTGCAGCGGTGCGAGATGCTCGATCAGCAGCTCCAGCAGGGCCTCGTAGAGCAATTTCTCCCGCGCCAGGGCGCGGCTCTTGGCCGACAGCGCCTTGTCCTCGAACTCCTTGAGTTCGGGGGTGATGAAGCGCTCGGCGCCCTTGAGGGTCTGCCGGCGGATGTAGTCGGCGGGGGCCTGTTCGGCCTGCTTGCTCGGCAGCTCGATGAAGTAGCCATGCACGCGGTTGTAGCCGACCTTGAGATTAGCCAGGCCGGTGCGGGCCTTTTCCCGGGTCTCCAGATCCATCAGGTACTGCCCGGCGTTCTCGCTCATCGCCTGCAGTTCGTCCAGTTCGGCGTCGTAGCCGGTCTTCAGCACGCCGCCTTCACGGATCACCGCCGGCGGGTTGTCGATGACCGCGCGGGCGAGCAGGTCGGCCAGCTCCGGGTAGGTGCTCACGCTCACCGCCAGGTCTTTGAGGTGCGGCGCTTCCAGTTCGTTCATCGCCTGCTGCAGCTGCGGCAGGGCCGCGAGGGCGTCGCGCAGACGGGCCAGATCCCGTGGGCGGGCATTGCGTAGGCCGATACGGGCGAGGATGCGCTCCAGGTCGCCGATCTCCTTGAGCTGGGGCTGCAGGGTTTCGAAGCGGTAGCGCTCCAGGAAACAGTCGATCGACTCCTGGCGCGCCTCGAGCACCGCGCGGTCGCGCAGCGGGCGATTCAGCCAGCGGCTGAGCAGGCGACTGCCCATGGCCGTCTGGCAGCGGTCGACCACCGATTGCAGGGTGTTGTCGCGCCCGCCGGCGAGATTGATGTCCAGCTCCAGATTGCGCCGGCTGGCGCCGTCGAGGATCACCGTATCGTCCAGGCGTTCGTGGCGCAGGCTGCGCAGGTGCGGCAGGGCGGTGCGCTGGGTCTCCTTGGCGTAGCCGAGCAGGCAGCCGGCGGCGCCGATGGCCAGGGTCAGCTGCTCGCAGCCGAAGCCCTTGAGGTCCTGGGTGCCGAACTGCTGGCACAGGCTCTTGCGTGCCGTGTCGCGCTCGAAGTCCCAGGGCGCGCGGCGCCGGGCGCCACGGCGCTTCTCCGCCGGCAAGCCCTGAGGCCAGTCATCCGGAATCAGCAGCTCGACCGGATTGAGCCGCTCCAGCTCGGCCAGCAGGTTCTCCCAACCCTTGATCTCCAGCACGCTGAAGCGGCCGCTGGTGATGTCCAGTACCGCCAGGCCGAACAGGCGCTCGTCGCCCAGCACGGCGGCCAGCAGGTTGTCGCGGCGCTCGTCGAGCAGGGCCTCGTCGCTGACCGTGCCGGGGGTGATGATGCGCACCACCTGGCGCTCCACCGGCCCCTTGCTGGTGGCCGGGTCGCCGACCTGCTCACAGATCACCACCGACTCGCCGAGCTTGACCAGCTTGGCCAGGTAGCCTTCGACAGAATGGAAGGGGATGCCGCACATCGGAATCGCCTGGCCGGCGGACTGGCCGCGGGCGGTGAGGGTGATGTCGAGCAGCTTGGCGGCCTTCTTGGCGTCCTCGTAGAAGATCTCGTAGAAATCGCCCATGCGGTAGAACATCAGTTGGTCCGGATGCTGGTTTTTGAGCTTCCAGTACTGCTGCATCATGGGGGTGTGGGCGCTGAGATCGCTTTGGCTCATCGTTTTGGACTATCCGGCTGAATCGCAAAAGCGCCTAGTGTACGGTATCCCCCTGGCTGGCTTTAACCCCGGAGTGAGGATGACTGTGGATGATCGAGAGTTGAATCAGCTGGCTACCGAGCTAGGAGCGCGGTTGATGGCCTTTGAGGCCCAGGTGAGCACAGCCGAGTCCTGTACCGGTGGCGGCATCGCCGAGGCGATCACGCGGATTCCTGGCAGTTCGAGCTGGTTCGAAGCCGGTTACGTTACCTACTCCAATGCGCAGAAGAGCAGGCAACTGGGCGTCCCCGCTACCCTGTTCGATTCTGTCGGCGCAGTCAGTCGCGAAGTGGTCGAGGCCATGGTACGCGGCGCCCAGGCCGCCAGCGGTGCCCGTTACGCAGTGGCGGTCAGTGGTGTGGCTGGGCCCGATGGCGGTTCGCCGGAGAAGCCGGTGGGTACCGTCTGGCTGGCCTGGGGCGATGGCGGTGAGCTGTTCAGCGTGCGCCGGCAGTTCACGGGGGATCGCGCCGAAGTTCGCCGACAAACGGTCGAGGCCGCCCTAGAGGGGCTGCTGCGCCTGTTGGCGAAAGAAAATCCGGGGGCGGGGTAGGCGGGCGACTTGCCCTGTGGAATAATACTGTCTACTTATACAGTTGTTGGCCGTCAGGCCCTCTTGATCACGTGAGGACTTCAATGGACGAGAATAAGAAGCGCGCCTTGGCGGCTGCCCTGGGCCAGATCGAAAAGCAATTCGGCAAGGGCGCGGTCATGCGCATGGGCGATCATGAGCGCCAGGCGATTCCGGCCATCTCCACCGGCTCGCTCGGCCTGGACATCGCCTTGGGCATTGGCGGTCTGCCGAAGGGCCGTATCGTCGAGATCTACGGTCCCGAGTCCTCGGGCAAGACCACCCTGACCCTGTCGGTGATCGCCGAAGCGCAGAGGCAGGGTGCCACCTGCGCGTTCGTCGACGCCGAGCACGCGCTGGACCCGGACTATGCCGGCAAGCTGGGGGTCAACGTCGACGACCTGCTGGTGTCGCAGCCGGACACCGGTGAGCAGGCCCTGGAGATCACCGACATGCTGGTGCGTTCCAATGCCATCGACGTGATCATCGTCGACTCGGTGGCGGCCCTGGTGCCGAAGGCGGAAATCGAAGGCGAGATGGGTGACATGCACGTCGGCCTGCAGGCTCGCCTGATGTCCCAGGCGCTGCGCAAGATCACCGGCAATATCAAGAACGCCAACTGCCTGGTGATTTTCATCAACCAGATCCGCATGAAGATCGGCGTGATGTTCGGCAGCCCGGAAACCACCACCGGCGGTAACGCGCTGAAGTTCTATTCCTCGGTGCGCCTGGACATCCGCCGTACCGGCGCGGTGAAGGAAGGCGACGAGGTGGTCGGCAGCGAGACCCGGGTCAAGGTCGTCAAGAACAAGGTGGCGCCGCCCTTCCGCCAGGCGGAGTTCCAGATCCTCTACGGCAAGGGTATCTACCGTAACGGCGAGATCATCGACCTGGGCGTGCAGCTCGGGCTGCTGGAGAAGTCCGGCGCCTGGTACAGCTACCAGGGCAGCAAGATCGGCCAGGGCAAGGCCAACTCGGCCAAGTACCTGGAAGACAACCCGGAAGTGGCGCGCACCATCGAGGGCATGATCCGCGAGAAGCTGCTGGTTTCCAGCGCTCCGGTCAAGGCCACTGCCGACCGTCTGGTAGAGGCCGAAGTCGACGCCTGAGTTAATCGTTGGACGATTGCGCAGCAGGTCCTAGAGCATGTCGGTAATCCTGGATAACCCGCTGGCGGTGCGGCGCACGGCCATGGACCTGCTGGCGCGCCGGGAGCACGGGCGGGTCGAGCTGACGCGCAAGCTGCGTCAGCGCGGCGCCGCCGCCGAGTTGATCGAGGCCGCCCTCGATCGGCTGGCGGAGGAGGGGCTGCTGTCCGAGGCGCGTTATCTGGAGAGTTACATCGGCCATCGCGCGCGGGCCGGCTATGGACCGCAGCGGATTCGCGAGGAGCTGACGCAGCGAGGGTTGGACCGGGCCGAAGTCGAGCAGGCGCTGCGCGACAGCGGCATCGACTGGGCCGAACAGCTGCACGCCGCCTGGCAACGCAAGTTCTCCGGCAAGCTGCCTGCCGATCCCCGCGAACGTGCCCAGCAAGGACGCTTTCTCAGTTACCGCGGTTTCCCCCTCGAATCGATCGGCCGCCTGTTGCGCGGTATCGAAGACTGAGCCGGCAAGTACCCGGCCAGCCACTCGCTTGCAATACCCCTCGTTCCTGATCGAAGCCCCTAGCGGGCGCGCTGTGTCCATGTCGCTTCCCTGGGGCGCCTGCTGGCCTTGATGTACTTGCTTGCCGTCCGCCGTCCGCCGTCCGGAGGGGGCTCCGCTCCACCGACCTCGGTCGGCAAAGGTCACCGGGCGTCCTCAGGCGTTTTTCGCCCAGTTCTGTGGCCGATTGATGAAATTCAGCAGCTCCCGCAGGCGCCCGTGGTCGCGGCCGTTGAAGGCGAAGGCCAGCCGAGTCAGGTGGCAGAGCTCCGGTTCATCCTGCTCCTGATCGCAGGGGGGTTGCTGCTGGAAGTCGCCGTGCTTGCACAGGTCCGCGTAGTCGAGGTTCAACTGCTCGACGGCGGCATCGCTGAGCGGGTGGTTGAGGCGTATGACGAACAGACCCTTCAGCCAGCGGCTGGAGTGGAAGTTGCGGTAGAACTGGGCGATTTCCTCGGCCGCCTCGTCGGCGCTGTGCACCAGGCGTATCAGGTGCAGGTCGCTGGGCAGGATATAGCCGTGACCGAGCACTTGCTTCTCGATAAAGGCCAGGTGCTCCTCCCAGTAGTTGCCGCCCGGCTGGTCCAGCAGCACCACCGGCACGATCGGACTCTTGCCGGTCTGGATCAGGGTCAGCACCTCCAGGGCTTCGTCCAGGGTGCCGAAGCCGCCAGGACAGAGCACCAGCGCGTCGGCTTCCTTGACGAAGAACAGCTTGCGCAGAAAGAAGAAATGGAATGACAGCAGGTTGCCGCTGCCTTCCACGGTGGCGTTGGCGCCCTGCTCGAAGGGCAGGGTGATGTTGAAGCCGAGACTGTTTTCCAGGCCGGCGCCTTCGTGGGCGGCGGCCATGATGCCGCCCCCGGCGCCGGTCACCACCATCAGGTCGTAGCGCGCCAGGGTGGCGCCCAGCTCACGCGCCAACCCGTACACCGGGTGATCCACCGGGGTGCGCGCCGAGCCGAATACCGTGACTTTGCGCCGCCGTTTGAACTTATCCAGGGTGCTGAAGGCGTGCTCCATTTCCCGCAGGGTCTGCAGCATGATCTTGGCGTCCCAGCGATTGCGGTCGGCCTGGGCCATGCGGGTCACGGTGATGAGCATTTCCCGGTACAAGGGCAGGTTGGGGCTGTCCGGGGGGACGACCAGGGTGGTGAGCTCATCCACCTTGCTGGCCAGGTCGATGCCGCTGGTCTGGAAATGCCGAGACAGGTAGTCGTCCGATTCATCAGGCATAGAACTTCTCCTTTTGTTATGCGGACCGGGTCCCTTCGGTTCCATGAAGCGCCCGGCCCTGTCCAAGAGTATGGCTGGGTCGCGGCGCTTTTGCGGCAGGGCCACAGGCATCGCAGACCAACTGGAGCGACCAGGGCGGCCTGTCGGCAGGTTGGAGCGGCCCGGTTACAGGGCGATTTGCTCGCCGGGCTCGGGGATGTTGGCGATCCAGTTGAGGCGCTCGCGCAGCACCTGCTGCAAGACCTGCATCTTCTCCAGTTCGCCATGCACCAGGTACAGCTCCGGGTGGTGAGTGAAGTGGCTGACCCAGTCGAGCAACTGTGACTGCCCGGCATGGGCGGAGAAGCCGCCGAGGGTATGCACCTTGGCCTTTACCGCGATGCGTTGGTGCAGCACCTTCACCGTGGTGGCGCCATCAACAATGGCCCGGCCGGTGGTACCTCTGGCCTGGAAACCGGGGAACACCAGGTGGCAGTCACTGCGCCAGAGGTTGTGCTTGAAATGGTGAACGATGCGTCCGCCGTTGCACATGCCGCTGCCGGCGATGATGATCGCACCGCTCTTGATCCGGTTGATCGCCATGGACTCTTCCGGTGACGGCGTGCAGCGCAGGATCGGCAGCCAATCCTCGACGCGCTTGACGTTCCTGGCCTTGATCTCCGCCTGGTTGGTCAGGTCGAACTGTTCGTGAAAGCGCGCGTAGATGGCGTTTGCGCGGATGGCCATGGGACTGTCGAGAAAGACCGCCTGCTGTGGCAGGCGCCCTTCCTGATAGAAGCGCCCGAGGTAGTAGATCAGGTCCTGGGTGCGGCCGACGGCGAAGGATGGAATCAGTACATTGCCGCCATCGCGATGGGCCTGCTGGAGGATTTCCCCGAGCTCGTCGAGGGTCTCGTCGCTGTTGCGATGGTCGCGATCGCCGTAGGTGGATTCGAGCAGCACCAGGTCGGCGCGCTTCAGGGTGGCCGGGTCGCACATCAGCGGCGAACAGGTGTTGCCCAGGTCGCCGGAGAACACCAGGCGACGGGTGAGGTGGTGATCCTCGACCTCAAGCTCGACTATTGCGGAGCCGAGGATGTGGCCCGCATCGTGGTAGGTGACCTGCACGCCCTTGGCCACCTCATGGGGCACGCCGTAGGGCAGGGGGCGGCGCAGCGCGAGGGTCTGTTCGGTGTCCTGGGTGGTGTACAGCGGCTTGACCGGCGGCTTGCCCTGGCGCACCCGCCATTTGCTTTCCCATTCGGCGTCCTTCTCCTGAATGTGCGCCGAGTCCAGCAGCATCAGCTCCATCAGTTCACAGCTGGCTTCGGTGGCGAAGATCGGCCCCCGGTAGCCGCAGGCGACCAGGCGCGGCAGCAGACCGGTGTGGTCGAGATGGGCATGGGAGATGACCACGGCGTCCAGGCTGGCGGGCTCGAAGGGGAAGGGCGCGTGGTTGCGATCCTCCTCCTGCCGGCGGCCCTGGTGCATGCCGCATTCGAGCAGGACACGGGCGCCATCGCGGCTTTCGACCAGGTAACAGGAGCCGGTGACCTGCTGAATGGCCCCGAAGAAGTTGAGTAGTGCCATGGAAGGACTCCTTGGGCGTGCGGGATGGGCATGGCATCAGGCTGCCTCAGATAAGCTCAAGAGGTCTTGATCCAGGTCAGCCCTGACGCCCATCGACCTGCGCCGCGAGCCGCTCCCGCAACCTGTGCGGCGACGCCAGCCCCTCATGCCTTAAGCCTAGTCCCGCTGGCGCGGTCACCTGCCGCTCATCCATTGCCGTGGCCTGGCGCTCGCCTCGGGTTGCGCTCAGGGTACGCCGCAGTCGTCCTTGGAGAAGCGTTCGCTGGTGACCGGGCGGTTGCTCTGGTATTCGCTGAACTGATAGCGCAGTACCGCGCCCTGGGCCAGCAGGCGGCGGTAGCCGGTATTGCGGCACACGCTGTCGGCCAGTTGCGCCCTGACCGTGTCGGGGTTGCCGCGCATCTGTGCGGCGTGGCCGGCCCGCACGCTGAGGTGGTTGATCAGCTCGTTGCCTTCCACCGTGTAGCCGCGGTCGAGGATGTCGGCGTTGATGGCCCGCGGCGTACCCTGGCTGCTCTGGCGGGCGACCTGTTCCAGCAGCTTGGTCAGCTCCTGGTCCTTGAGCGAGGCGGCCTGGACGCAAAAGGGCAGGCACAGGGCGATGGACAGGGCGGTGGCGCGCAGCATGGGGGGCTCCGGAAACGGTTCGTGCGTTGGACCGGCTGGGGCCGGCAGAGGTTCAGCGTGCTGCGCCATCAGTCATGCGGGCACGCCGGCGCGCGGCGGCTTTGTTAGACTGCCGCGCCTGTCGATCCAGGATCAAGTATGCCGTCCTTTTTTTGCCTCCAGGCGCCGTCTCCATGAGTCACGCCGTTGCCCGTTTGCGCGCCGCCCGCCTGGCGCGCAGTGTAAAGCCCTTCGTCGCACGCGGTTCCAAAGCCATGCGGTGCGCGCGCTGCCGCTTGGTCCCGAGCCATTGCCTGTGCACCTGGCGACCACGGGTCGAGGCGCAATCGGCGGTGTGCCTGCTGATGCACGATATCGAAGCGCTCAAACCGAGCAACACCGGCTGGTTGATCGCCGATGTAGTGGGCGATACCTCGGCTTTCGGCTGGCTGCGCACGGAGGTCGATGCGGGCTTGCCGGCGCTGCTGGCCGAGCCGCAGTGGCAGCCCTACCTGGTGTTTCCCGGCGAATATGCGGCGCCGGAGCGGGTGGTCAGCGAGGTCGAGGTGGCGCCGGGCAAGCGGCCGCTGTTCGTGTTGCTCGATGCGACCTGGACCGAGGCGCGCAAGATGTTCCGCAAGAGTCCTTACCTGGATCACTTGCCGGTGCTCAGCTTCAAGCCGGAGCAGTTGTCGCGCTATCGCTTGCGCCGCTCCACCCGTGGCGATCACCTGTGCACCGCCGAGGTCGCCGCGCTCTGTCTCGAGCTGGCCGGCGACCAGCGCGCCGGCGATGCACTGGGGGCCTATCTGGATGTGTTCAGCCAGCACTACCTGGCGGCTAAAGGGCAGCGCGCGATCGACCCGGATGACCCGCTTCACCAGCGCCTGCGGGCGTTTCTGTGAGCGTCGGCGCGGGCAGCGGCGGCAGTTTGCGCGGCCATAGCTGGGCCAGCAGCATGCCGCCGAACATCAGCGCACAGCCGAAATAGCCGCGCAGCTCCAGGGATTCGCCGAGCATGATCGCCCCGGCGATGGCGGCGAACACCGCCTCCAGCGAGAGGATGATCGCCGCGTGGGAGGCGATCGCGTGCTTCTGCGCCACCACCTGCAGGGTGAAGCCGATCGCCACGCCGAACACGCCGCCATAGAGGATCGCCGGGCCGGCGGCGATGATCGCGTCCAGCCGAATCTCCTCGAACAGCACGGCCAGTAGCAGGCTGATCAGCGCGCAGGTGACGAACTGCACGGCGGCCAGGCGCAGTGGGTCGTGGCGCCCGGCGAAGAAGCCCACCAGCAATACGTGCACCCCCCAGACGAAGGCGCCGGCCAGCTGCAGCCAGTCGCCGCTGGCCACCTGGAAACCTTCGCCGACGCTCAGCAGGAACATGCCGACCACCGCCAGGCAGGCGCCCAGCCAGATGCCCAGCCCGGTCTTGTGGCCGATCAGCAGGCCCAGCAGCGGCACGATGATCACGTACAGGCCGGTGATGAAGCCCGAGTTGGTCACGCTGGTGAACAGCAGGCCGACCTGCTGCAGGTTGATTCCCAGGGCCAGGGCCAGGCCCATCAGCCCGCCGCCGAACAGCAGATGACGATTCACCGGCGGCACCGGGGTGTCGGGCGACAGGCGCTGCAGAATGGGCAGTAGCGGCACAAGAATCAGGGCCGCCAGGGCGAAGCGCAGACCGCTGTAGAGAAACGGGCCGATGTTATCCATGCCCAGGCGTTGCGCAACGAAGGCAGAGCCCCAGATCATGGCGGTAAGTAGCATCAACAGGTCGGCGCGCAGGGCTTCCTTTCGCATGGAGCAATCCTTGTGGAGTTAAGGCGCAGACTGTGCCGTAAAGCGCCGTACTTGACCACCCCGGCAGGGCTCGGCATGCTGGCCGCCGTCTCTGGCGTGAAATTGGTCTGACCACGTTGCCCGGCGGCACGCCCAGGCTGCTATCGGTCCCCCGCTGGGGTAACCTGTACGGGTCACGACGTGGCTCCTCATATAACAACAACAGGATCTGCCTATGGCTGCCTATGAAATCCTGATTGCCGACGATCACCCACTGTTTCGCAGCGCCCTGCAGCAAGCCTTGACCCTGGGCCTGGGCCCGGATGTGCGGCTGATGGAGGCCGCCAGCATCGCCGAGTTGGAAGGTTTCCTGAGCAACAAGGCGGACTGGGACCTGGTGCTGCTCGACCTCAATATGCCCGGCGCCTATGGCTTCTCTGGCCTGGTGCTGCTGCGCGGGCAGTATCCGCAGATTCCTGTGGTGATGGTCTCGGCCCAAGAGGACGCCGCCGTCGTGGCGCGCTCGCGGGAGTTCGGCGCCAGCGGTTTCATTCCCAAATCCAGCCCGCTGGAAACCATCCAGCAGGCCGTGCGCCAGGTGCTCGAAGGAGAGGTCTGGTGGCCGGCGCAAACCGAGGAGGCGCAGGCGCTATCCGCCGAGGCCAAGGCCGCCAGTGCCGGCCTGGCCAGCCTGACGCCGCAGCAGTTTCGCGTGCTGACCATGGTCTGCGATGGCCTGCTGAACAAGCAGATTGCCTACGAATTGAGCGTTTCGGAGGCGACCGTCAAGGCCCACGTCACGGCGATATTCCGCAAGCTCGGCGTGCGCACCCGCACCCAGGCGGCGCTGCTGCTGCAGCAGCTGGAATCCATTCCGGCCGGCTGAGCCCAGCGCTGAGGTGGCTAGGCCAGGCTCGGCAGGACGATTTCGTCGCTGCGCCTGACCCCGGCGGTCAGCGCCCGGCACTGTTCGAGGAACTCACGCATGGCGGCGGTCTGGTACTTCTGTTTGTGCCAGATGAAGTAGAACTGTCGGCGCAGATCCAGGGCCGGCGTTTCCACCGCCACCAGGCTGCCGCGGCGCACCGCATCGCGCAGGGCCAGGCGTGAGATGCAGCCGATACCCAGGCCCGACTCCACCGCGCGCTTGATCGCTTCGGTATGTTCCAGCTCCAGCCGGATGTTCAGCGAAGCCGGATGGTGGCGCATGGCCTGGTCGAACGTCAGACGGGTGCCGGAGCCCTTCTCGCGGAGAATCCATGCCTCATTGGCCAGCTCCTCGAGGCTCGCCTCGCGACGCTGCGCCAAAGGGTGCTGGGGCGCGCAGAACACCACCAGTTCGTCCTCCACCCAGGGTTGCACCTCGATATCCGGATGCTGGCAGTCGCCTTCGATCAGGCCGAGATCCAGTTCGTAGTGGGCAATCTGCTGGACCACGTGGGCGGTGTTGTGCACCTGCAGCTTCACCCGACACTCCGGGTGGCGCTGCATGAAGTTGCCGATCAGCAGGGTCGCCAGGTAATTGCCGACGGTGAGGGTGGCGCCGACGTCGAGCGAGCCGAAGCCGCTCTTGCCGGCGAGCAGGCGTTCGATTTCCTTGGCCTGATCGAGCAGCGCCACGGCTTCGGGCAGCAGCTGGCGGCCCAGTGCGTTGAGGCGCAGACGCTTGCCGGAGCGGTCGAACAGTTGGCAGCCGGATTGTCGTTCCAGCTCGCTCAATGAGGTGCTGGTGGCCGATTGCGACAGGGCCAGCGCCTCGGCTGCGCGGGACACGCTTTCCTGCTGGGCGGCGATGACGAATACGTGAAGCTGTCTAAGCGTAAATCGCATATCTATATAACCGATAAGCCATATCATAATAATCCACTTAACAGATATTCTGCACCCGCCTAAAATGCCGCGCAATCACCCGCTTCGGGTATCTGAGCCTTCGAGGAAGCCAGCATGAGCAATCTGAACGTCGAGCGTGTGCTCAGCGTCCACCACTGGAACGACACCCTGTTCAGTTTCAAGACCACCCGCAATGCGGGCCTGCGATTCGAGAACGGTCAGTTCGTGATGATCGGTCTGCAGCAGGACAACGGTCGTCCGCTGATGCGCGCCTACTCCATCGCCAGCCCCAACTACGAAGATCACCTGGAGTTCTTCAGCATCAAGGTGGCGGACGGCCCGCTGACCTCCAAGCTGCAGCACCTCAAACCGGGCGACGAGTTGATGGTCAGCCGCAAGCCCACCGGCACCCTGCTGCTCGACGATCTGCTGCCGGGCAAGCACCTCTACCTGCTCAGCACCGGTACCGGTCTGGCGCCGTTCATGAGCGTGATCCAGGACCCGGAAACCTATGAGCGCTACGAGAAGGTGGTACTGGTGCACGGCGTGCGCTACGTCAACGAGGTGGCCTACCGCGAGTACATCACCGAGCACCTGCCGCAGAACGAGTACTTTGGCGAGTCGCTGAAGAGCAAGTTGATCTACTACCCGACCGTGACCCGCGAAGAGTTCGAGAACCAGGGTCGCCTGACCGACCTCATGCGCAGCGGCAAACTGTTCCGCGATATCGGCCTGCCGCCGATCAACCCGCAGGACGACCGTGCCATGATCTGCGGCAGCCCGAGCATGCTCGACGAGACCAGCGCGGTGCTGGATGGTTTCGGCCTGAAGATATCGCCGCGCCTGGGCGAGCCGGGTGACTACCTGATCGAGCGCGCCTTCGTCGAGAAGTAGGCGCCTCAGCGAGACGAAAAAGCCCGCCTATTGGCGGGCTTTTTCTTGTCCCGAAGGTTAAGGCTGGCTGAAGCGCTGCCCGGACACCGCCGGGTGATAGATCGGCTGCACCTTGTTGCCCGCCGGGTCGAGCAGGTGAAAGCTGCGCGCGCCGTCGCCATGGTCGAAGGGCCGGTCCAGCAGTCGCACGCCCTCGGCCTTGAGGTACTGGTACCAGGCCTCCAGCTCTTCGACGCTGTCGACGATGAAGCCGAAGTGGTCCATTGTCGGCACGCCGTGGGGTTCGGCGTTGGCGCGACTCAGGGAGAGGTTGTCGTTGCCGCAGGTCAGGTAGACCAGGTCCGGGCTGGCGCGGTGCAGCACCTGCATGCCGAGCATGTCGACGTAGAAGCGCTCGCAGGCTTCCAGATCGACGACCTGCAAGGCCAGGTGGCGCAATCCGTTGAGTCGGCTGGGACGTTCAGGCATTTATTCGCACTCCTACTTGTATACAATTAAGTATTCAATATAGGACAAATGGAGTTCTGCGTGTACTGCCTACTGCTCAAGACCCAACTCAAACCCGGTTGCCTGGATGCCTTCATGGCAGCGATGGGCGTCAATGCGGCGGCCTCGGTGCGTGAAGAGCCCGGCTGTCTGGTGTTCGATGTGCTGCGCGACCGCGGTGACCCCGATCGGGTCTGGCTGTACGAGGTTTACCGCGACGAGGCGGCCTTCGAGGCGCACCTGCAGGCGCCGCACTTCATTGCCAGCCGGCCGCTGGTCGATCCGCTGGTCCTCAGCCAGGAGGCGATCGAGGCGGATTCGCTGGCGCTCAATCCGCGGCGTTGAACCATCGGCCTAGAGGGTGGCTGCGCTGGCGACCACGTCCAGCACGCAGATGCGTCCCGGTTGCGGGTAGTGCCAACGCACATCCAGGTCCCAGAAGGCGGCGCCGTAGCGCCGTTCGGGTTGCGGCGTCTGGTAGGCCGGTCGTGGATCCTGGGCCAGGCACTGCTCGATCAGCTCGACCAGGGGCTCGTTCAGGCGCAGGCCGTGCTGACGCGCCTGGGTCAGCGCCTGCTCCTGCCAGTCGACCTTGATGGGCAGTGGCGCGCTGTCGGCAATGGCGTTGACCGCATCCGTCACGCAGTCTGCATAGGGCACGTAGGGCTTGATATCCAGTACCGGCGTGCCGTCCAGCAGGTCGATGCCGGACAGCCAGAGTCGCCCCGGCTCGACCCTGTCCAGCTTGACCACCGACTGGCCAAGGCCATTGGGTCTGTGGGTGGCGCGGCTGGCGAACACGCCGATCGACTGGTTGCCGCCCAGGCGTGGCGGGCGCACCTTCAGGCGTGGCTTGTCTTCCAGCGCCTGGTGGAACAGGAACAGCAGCCAGACATGGCTGACCTGCTCCAGACCTTGCACGGCTTCACCCTGGTCGAAGGGCGGGAGCAGGTCCAGGGTCCCGCGGGCCGCCGGCGCCAGTTGCGGCTGGCGGGGGATGGCGAACTTCTCCTTGAAGCAGGAGCGAACGAAGCCAATGGGCGATACGGCGTAGGACATGAGCAGGCAGTCGGCGGCGGGGGGATGCCCATCTTACCTGCAGAGGGCGCCCGTCTTAAGGGGTGTTATTCGAGCAGCACGGCAATGCCCCCGGCCATCAGCACTAGCCCGGCGAGGCGTGCGAGTCCGAGTCCCTGGGGGAGAATCTTTTCCAGCAGCACATAGGCACCGATCCCCGCCACCCACAGCAGGTTCATCACCCCGCCGAGAAACAGCAGGCCCATCAGGGCCCAGCAGCAACCGAGGCAGTAAAGGCCGTGGGCCAGGCCCATGCGCCAGCCACCGGCGATGCCGGGGCGCCAATGGCTCATGAGGAACAGCACCGGGCCACGGCAATGGGCCAGGCAGGCGGCCTTGCCCGGCAGCCACTGGTAGGCGCCGGCGAGCAGCAGCAGCGTGCCGCCGAGCCACTGACTGTCGCTGCGCATCTGCGGGCTGAGCAGGGCGAGGCGCTCCAGGCCCCATTGCAGTGCGGTGGCGAGCAGGCTGAAACCGCTCCACACCAGCAGATAGGTCAGGCAGAACAGCAGCAGCGCCAGCTGGCGCCGAGGCGCCTGCAGGTGTTTGCGCAGCATCTGTTGATACAGCAGGATCATCGGCAGGGCGCTGGGCAGCATCATGCCGACCATCATCACCACCCACATCGCCAGCATCAGCAAGGCGTCCGTGCCCGTCCAGGGCATCGGCATGGTGGACATGGCCATTGCGGCCATGCCCCGGTCCATCCGCAGCAAGGCCCACCAGGCCAGGGCGACCAAGGCCAGCAGGCAGAGCAGGGTGGCCCACTGGTCGCGCTGCAGCGGCCAGTGTGGCAGCCGCCGTGTCCGTGCGGCGCTGGCGTCGGGCAGCTCGAGGGACTTCAGCGCACCACCCCCTGGCCGGTGAAGTGCAGGCGGGCGAAGTGGCCGTGGCCCTTCTGCGACTGAATCTTGATCGCGCCCTGGGTCTTGTAGCTGCCACTGGCCATCTGCGCCTCGGTGAACTCGAAGCCGGCGGGCAGCACCAGGCGGGCTTCCTGGGCCTGGCCGCTGACCGGGTTGCGAATCGGTTCACCCGTCACTTCCAGCACGCCGGGGATGCGGGTGTGGGCTTCGCGCCGATCCACATCGACGCTGAACTCGATCGGCACGAACTGCGGCTCGTAGACCTCGCTGAGGGTGCTGGCGAATACGGAGAAGACGGTGGCACCGGGTTCGGTGTCCTCGCCCGTGAGAATCCGCAGCAACGCCTCGCGTTGCTCGGCGGTGGCCCTGTTGTCGATAAACAGCTGGCAGCGGCCGTTGCCTTCGTGGATGGCCTTGGGCCAGGCGAAGGTGCCGACCCAGCACAGGCCGTCCAGTCTGATGTCCTGGTAATGGCCTTGATCGATGCGCATCGACACCACGGCTTCGCAGTTGCCGTGGCTGGGCAGTGCGCTGAATTGACAGGGGCAGCCCCAGTTGCAGTTGCAGGTGGCGAATTCGGCGCCCTGCATGCGCCAGTCAGCCATGCTCATGACCTTCCTCCCTGCCGCGTTGGCGGCCTGAAGCGCGATAACCCCCCAAATGAAAGGTTAGCAATGGCGAAGGGCGCGGACGGCGTGGCGGACCAACGGCGCGCGCCGACGCGCAGGGCGGGGCCGTTGTTCGTGTCAGGCGCTAGGGGCGTGCTCGCGGGCGGCCTGGACGGCCGCCTAGGCTTGCGCTGGTGCCTGGCTCAGCCGCGCAGGCGAAGGGTCAGGCCCTTGAGGAAGTTGCGCAGAAACTGATCGCCGCAGGTGCGGTAATTGCTGTGCCCGAACTTGCGGAACAGGGCGCTCATCTCCGGCTTCGACACCGGGCAGTCGACGCTCTGCATGATCGCGTGCATGTCGTCTTCCTTCAGCTCGAAGGCCACGCGGATTTTCTTCAACACCATGTTGTTGGTCACCGGCAGCTCGAACGGCTGTGGCGGGCGGCTGTCATCCTTGCCGCGCTTGAAGTACACCAGACCATCGAGAAAATGCGCCATCAGCTCATCGTCGCAGGCCTGGAAGCCTTCCTCGTCGTCCTTTTTCAGCACGTCGCTGACCCGGGCCTGGTCGACCTGCAGGCCGCTGAGCTGGATGATATCGGCCATCTGGGCGTCGCTGAGGTCGAGGGTGTAGCGCAGGCTGCGCAGTACATCGTTATTGAGCATGGGGTGGTTCCTGGGAAGAAGAGGGCGCCGCACCCTGTCGGGCGGCGAGAGCAGAGGGCCTAGAAGCGTTCCTTGGCCGCCAGATAGCGCCACTGGCCGGGCTGCACCTTGGCCATCGGTACGCCGCCGATGCGGATGCGCTTGAGCCCCAGCACCTTGAGGCCGACGCTGTTGCACATGAACACCAGTTGGCCGGGCTGGGGATTCTTCAGGGCGAAACGCAGACGGGTTTCGTTCTGCCAACTGACCTTGCAGGGCGGCAGCGGCCTGTCGTTGAAACTCAGGCCATGGTTGAGGCGCTTGAGTTGGGCGGGGCTGAGTTCGCCGCTTACCTCGACCACGTACTCCTGCTCGATCTTGCTCAGGTCTTCCCTGAGCTTGCGCTCGACGCGCCAGTCCTGGGTCAGTACGTGCAGACCGTCGGCGCCGGCCTGCAGCGGGATGCACGCGGTCAGTCGCTCGAAGTGGCTCTTCAACGGGCGCAGGCCGGAGGCATCCTCCGGCCAGTGGGTCGCCGGGCCGAGCGTGGCGACGGCGCTCGCCGGGGCGTGGCCGGCGGGCACGTGGAGCAGCAGGGTGACCGGCTCCACGGGGGCGGCCACGGCATCCGGGAGCAGTTCGACATGCTGGCTCGCGACCTTGAACTGTGGCTCGTCCACCACTTCGCCATCGACCAGCACCCAGCCGCCCTGGATATACAGCTCGGCCTCGCGGCGCGAGCAGCCGACCAGTTCGATCAGGCGTTTGGACAGGCGGATGGGGTCGGTCATGGCAAAGGTCATCGTGAAGGGCAGGGCCGCCATTGTAACTGGCCACGGCCTCGCTACAGGGATAAAAAAACCGCTCCGAGGAGCGGTTTTCTGACTGCCGGTGGCTCAGCCGCCGAGGTAAGCGTCGCGCACCTTGGGGTTGGTCAGCAGCTCATGGCCACTGCCCTGCATGACGATCCGCCCGTTCTCCAGCACATAACCGCGATCGGCCAGCTTGAGCGCCTGGTTGGCGTTCTGCTCGACCAGGAAGATGGTCACGCCGTCCTTGCGCAGCTGTTCGATGATGTCGAAGATCTGCTGGATGATGATCGGCGCCAGGCCCAGGGACGGCTCGTCGAGCAGCAACAGCTTGGGCATGCTCATCAGCGCACGGCCGATGGCGAGCATCTGCTGTTCGCCGCCGGACATGGTGCCGGCGCGCTGATTGAGGCGCTCCTTGAGTCGCGGGAACAGGTGCAGGACCTTGTCCATCTGCTGGCGGAAGTCGCCCTTGGCGGTGAAGAAGCCGCCCATCACCAGGTTTTCCTCGACGGTCAGGCGGGCGAACACCCGGCGTCCCTCGGGAACGATGGCGATGCTCTTGCGCATGATCTCCGGGGTGTCCTGGCCGACCAGTTCCTCGCCCTGGTAGCGGATGCTGCCGCTGCTCGCATGCGGGTTGCCGCACAGGGTCATCAGCAGCGTCGACTTGCCGGCGCCGTTGGCGCCGATCAGGGTGACGATCTCGCCCTGACGGACCTCGACGCTGACGTCGTGCAGCGCCTGGATCTTGCCGTAGAAGGTGGAAACCTTGTCGAACGTCAGCATGGCTTACGCCTCCCCCAGATAGGCTTTGATCACGTCGGGGTTGTCGCGGATCTGCTCCGGCGTGCCGTCGGCCAGGGGGGTGCCCTGGTTGATCACGTAGATGTAGTCGGAAATGCTCATGACCAGCTTCATGTCGTGCTCGATCAGCAGCACGGTGACGTTGTGCTGGTCGCGCAGCATGCGGATCAACGCCTTGAGGTCGTCGGTCTCGCGCGGATTGAGGCCGGCGGCCGGTTCGTCGAGCATGAGGATGCGCGGGCGCGTCATCATGCAGCGGGCGATCTCCAGGCGGCGTTGCTGGCCGTAGGCCAGAGTGCCGGCCGGGCGGTTGGCGAACTCGGTCAGGTTGACCTGCTCGAGCCAGTGGGCGGCGTATTCCATCGCCTCGCGCTCGCTCTTGCGGAACGCCGGGGTCTTCAGCAGGCCGGCAATGAAGTTGGTGTTGAGGTGACGATGCTGGGCTACCAGCAGGTTCTCCACCGCCGTCATTTCCTTGAACAGGCGGACGTTCTGGAAGGTGCGCACGACGCCCTTGTGGGCGATCTTGTGGCCAGGCAACCCTTCGATCTGCTCGCCATTGAGGCGGATGCTGCCGCTGGTGGGCTGGTAGAAACCGGTCAGGCAGTTGAACACCGTGGTCTTGCCGGCGCCATTCGGCCCGATCATCGACACCACTTGCTTCTCATCGACCGACAGACCCACCCCGTTGACGGCCAGGAGGCCGCCGAAGCGCATGGACAGGCCGCTTACTTCTAGGATCGGGCGGCTCATGGTTTCAGCTCCAGGTGCGGGCGCTGCATGGGCAGCAGGCCCTGCGGACGCCAAATCATCATGAATACCATCAGGGCACCGAACATCAGCATGCGGTACTCGCTGAACTCACGCATCAGCTCGGGCAGCAGGATCATCACCACCGCGGCGAGAATGATGCCCAGCTGTGAGCCCATGCCACCCAGCACGACGATGGCGAGGATGATCGCCGACTCGATGAAGGTGAAGGACTCCGGCGTCACCAGGCCCTGGCGCGCGGCGAAGAAGCTGCCGGCGAATCCGGCGAAGGTGGCACCCAGGGTGAAGGCCGAGAGCTTGATCACGGTGGGGTTCATGCCCAGTGCGCGGCAGGCGATTTCGTCTTCGCGCAGTGCCTCCCAGGCACGGCCGATCGGCATGCGCAGCAGGCGGTTGATCACGAACAGGGTCAGCAGCACCAGCAGCAGGGCGATCAGGTAGAGGAAGATCACCTTGTTGATCGACTGGTAGGCAACCCCGAAAAACTCGTGGAAGGTCTGCAGGCCTTCTTCGGCACGGCGCTCGAACGACAGGCCGAACAGCGTCGGTTTGTCGATGTTGCTGATGCCGTTGGGGCCGCCGGTCAGCTCGGTCATGTTGCGCAGCAGGATGCGAATGATCTCGCCGAAACCGAGGGTGACGATGGCCAGGTAGTCGCCGCGCAGGCGCAATACCGGGAAACCGAGGATGAAGCCGAAGAAGGCCGCCATCAGGCCGGCGATCGGCAGGCACACCCAGAAGCCCAGGCCGTAGTAGTGCGACAGCAGCGCGTAGCTGTAGGCGCCCACGGCATAGAAGCCGACATAGCCGAGGTCGAGCAGGCCGGCCAGACCTACCACGATGTTCAGGCCGAGGCCGAGCATCACGTAGATCAGGATCAGCGTGGCGATATCCACCGCGCCGCGGCTGCCGAAGAACGGCCAGGCCAGGGCGATGAGGATCAGGCCGAGCACGGCCCAGCGCTGCGTGGACGGTTGGGTGAGGAAGTCGCTGGACTGGCTCGGCACCTTGGGCAGCCCGGGCGCACTGCTCCAGGCGGCGCCGATCTGGTTGCGCAACAGTTGCCAGAAGAACATGGCGATGGCGCAGGCGCCGATGGTCCAGAGCACGGCCGGGCTGGCGCCCTGTACCTGCAGGCTGATGCCGACCGTGGTCAGCTTCAGGCCGATGACCGGGTAGGCCACGGCCAGGACCAGCAGGGCGCTGAAGAAAGCGGTCTTGAGGTTGCCGCGGATCGAGGGGTTCATACTTTTTCAACCTCCGGACGGCCGAGAATACCGGTCGGGCGGAACAGCAGGACCAGCACCAGCAGGCTGAAAGCCACCACGTCCTTGTACTGGTCGCCGAACAGGTCGGCGCCGAAGGCCTCGGCCACGCCCAGTACCAGGCCGCCGAGCATGGCGCCGGGGATGCTGCCGATGCCGCCCAGTACTGCGGCGGTGAAGGCCTTGATGCCGGCGAGGAAGCCCAGGTGCGGGTTGATCACGCCGTACTGCATGCCCAGCAGCACCGCGGCGACGGCGGCCAGGGCGGCACCGATGACGAAGGTCAGGGCGATGATGTTGTTGGTGTTGATGCCCAGCAGGTTGGCCATCTTCAGGTCTTCGGCGCTGGCGCGGCAGGCGCGGCCGAGGCGTGAGCGGGAAATGAACAGGGTCAGGCCGACCATCACCAGGAAGGTGACGACGAAGATCAGCACCTGGGTATAGGAGATCACCACCCCGTTCATGGTGCTTTCGCCGAACACGAAGTTGCCCGGCAGCGGGTTGGGGATGGCCTTGTCCTTGGAGTCCTGGGCCAGCAGGACCAGGTTCTGCAGGAAGATCGACATGCCGATCGCCGAAATCAGCGGGATCAGGCGGTTGCCGCCGCGCAGCGGGCGGTAGGCGACCCGTTCGATGCTGTAGCCATAGGCGCTGCAGACGATGATGCTGGCGGCGAAGCCGGCGATCATGATCAGGGGCAGGCTGTCCAGGCCGAACATCGCGAGGATGGTAATGGCGATGAAGGCTACATACGAGCCAATCATGTAAACCTCGCCGTGGGCGAAGTTGATCATGCCGATGATGCCGTAGACCATGGTGTAGCCGATGGCGATCAGGGCATAGGTGCTGCCAACGGTCAGGCCGTTAACCAGCTGTTGCAGGTAGTGATAAAGATCAGGCATTGCCTAACTCCTGGGTCAGCACGCACGGCGGCGCTTGTGGCGCAGCGTGAGACCAGAATTCTTCTAATAAACAAAACCCACTGCGGTTGCAGTGGGTTCTGGGTTCAGGCGGGACGCTTACTTGGCTTCGGACTTGGTGCCGTCCTGGTGCCACTCGTAGACCACGAAGCTGAAGTCCTTCAGGTCACCCTTCTCGTCGAAGGCCAGGTTGCCGGTCGGGGTGTCGAAGCTGTTGGCGCGCAGGGCCTCGGCCACCTTGGCGGTGTCGGTGTCGCCGGCCTTCTCGATGCCTTCGGCGATCACTTGTACCGCGGCGTAAGCTGGGAACACGAACGGACCGGTCGGGTCTTCGTTCTTGGCCTTGAAGGCCTCGACCAGCGCCTGGTTCTTCGGGTCCTGGTCGAAGGACTTCGGCAGGGTCACCAGCAGGCCTTCGGAGGCCGGGCCGGCGATGGCGGAGATTTCCTTGTTACCCACGCCTTCCGGGCCCATGAAACGGACCTTCAGACCCTTCTCGGAAGACTGGCGCAGCAGCAGGCCCAGCTCCGGGTGGTAGCCGCCGTAGTAGATGAAGTCCACGTTGGCCTGCTTGAGCTTGGAGATCATCGCCGAGAAGTCCTTGTCGCCGGCATTGATGCCTTCGAACAGGGCGACGTTCACACCCTTGCCTTCCAGGGTCTGCTTGACCGCGGTGGCGATGCCTTCGCCGTACTGCTGCTTGTCGTGAATGACCGCGACGTTCTTCGGCTTAATGCTGTCGGCGATGAAGTTGCCGGCGGTCGGGCCCTGCAGGCTGTCAAGGCCGATGGTGCGGAACACCAGTTCGTAACCGCGGGCGGTGATGTCCGGGCTGGTGGAGGCCGGAGTGACCATCAGGATGCCTTCGTCTTCGTAGATGTCGGACGCCGGCTGAGTGGAGCTGGAGCAGAGGTGACCGATCACGAACTTGACTTCGTCGTTGACGATCTTGTTGGCCACGGCAACGGCCTGCTTCGGATCGCAAGCGTCGTCGTAGACCACGCCTTCGAGCATCGCGCCGTTCACCCCGCCGGCCTTGTTGATCTGCTCTATGGCCATCTTGGCACCGATGAATTGCATTTCGCCGTACTGGGCGACTGCGCCGGTCACCGGACCGGCCATGCCGATCTTGATGTTGTCAGCCGCTACCGAGTAGCTGGCAACGCCGGCCATGGCCATGGCGGCAAACAGTTTGGAAATCTGCTTAGTAGCCTTGTTCATAGTGCTCCACTCTTATTGGTATTTCATTGTTGTAGTTCTGGCGGCCAAAGCTGCAGAACCGGGATGTTTCCCCCGGCTGTACCCCCGGCAACTGTACCGGTGCAGTGTAGAGCGCCGGTTCGCGCCTTGAAAAGCCGGCCGCTGGGGGCAAAATACGCGGGTGTCGCTTAAATGCAATAGACGTACAGAAAAGCGGCGTGCCTCGTCACCTCCTGATGGCGTCCTGCGCGCTTGCCTCGAGGGCTTGCGACGCTATCATGGCCGCCGACTCAATCCCGGCTTCCACGACAGGGCACACCATGACAGAACAACCTAGCACCCTCTACGCCAAGCTGCTTGGCGAAACCGCCCCCATTCGCTGGCAAGAGCTGCAACCGTTCTTCGCCCGGGGCGCCTTGTTGTGGGTCGAGGGTGCCCAGGATCTGGTCGCGATTGCCGAGGCCGTCGCTGAGAACCATCAGGACAAGGTGGCCGCTTGGTTGCAGAGTGGCCTGCTGCGCAAGGTCGACGATGGGCTCGCCGAGGATCTGCTGGCCCGTGATCCGCAGCTGTGGGCGGTGGTCGTGGCACCCTGGGTGCTGGTCCAGGAGCGGGCCGAGCAGCCGCGCTGAGCCTGCTCCGGCAAAGCCACCGAGAAGCAACTATGCTCGTTGCTGATCCGCAGACGGAGCGTCGCCATGTTCGAGCCCGGCCATTTGCACCGTGGCAACCCGGTTGCCACCACTGATCAGCCCAAGTACAGCATCGACCTGTTTTACGAGGTGCGTCAGGACCCGGTCGAAGGACCGATGCTGCACATGCGCATGGCCGGCGAAGTGGCGGGCAAGGCCTTCGAGGAGCAGTTCGAGCTGCACCGCGATACGGCATTCAACTTCGCCAGTGTTGCCAGCCGTATCGCGCGCAAGCATGGCCTGCCGGCCAACACCAGCCTGCTGCTGCGCGATCATCAGGAATACGACCACATGTTCGCCGATATCCGGGCCAAGCTCGGCAGTCATACCGGCGACCCGGTCAACCTGGACCATCTGGAGAAGGACGGGCTTTAGTGCTCAGGCGCTGACCCAGCGTTGCCGGGCCCAGCCGCTCAGCGCATCGACACCCAGTACCAGCACCAGCATGGCCAGGATCACCGTCGCCGCCTGGGCTTCCTGAAACAGGCTCAGGTGGACGTAGAGCATCTGGCCCAGACCGCCGGCGCCGACGAAGCCCAGCACGCTGGCCATGCGGATGTTGTTTTCCCAGCGGTACAGCGAGTAGGCCACCAGTTGCGGCCAGACCGCCGGCAGGGTGCCATAGCAGAAGGCCGCAACGGCGCTGCCACCGCCCAGGCGGATCGCCTCGGCCGGCTCGTCCGCCGCGTTTTCCAGGGCCTCGGCGAACAGCCGCCCGAGCACCCCGGCCGTATGCAGCGCCAGCGCCAGGGTGCCGGCGTTGGGCCCCAGGCCGGCGGCCAGCACCACCAGGGCCGCCCAGACCAGCTCCGGGACTGCCCGCAGGGCGTTGAGCAGCAGGCGCGCGGCGCTCTTGGCGGGCCAACCGAAGCGGCCGGCGGCCGGCAGTGCCAGGAACAATCCCACTACCATCGCCAGCAGTGTGCCGATGGCCGACATCGCCAGGGTCTCCACGG
The DNA here is from genome assembly GCF_024397895.1 of Pseudomonas benzenivorans. NCBI lineage: Bacteria > Pseudomonadati > Pseudomonadota > Gammaproteobacteria > Pseudomonadales > Pseudomonadaceae > Pseudomonas > Pseudomonas benzenivorans. Next base: position 1,108,200 of record NZ_CP073346.1, on the reverse strand, counting down.
CGCCCTGGCCGATGGCTCGGAGGTGCGCGGCGGAGAGGTCCGGGCGCAGGAAGCGGCCGGCGTAGTCGGCCATCTGCTGCAGGTTGTCGCCGCCGAGCAGCGCACCGAGATCGATGCCGAGGTAGATGAAGGCGGCGATCACCGCCGCCAGCAGCACCAGCAGCAGGGCGCCGTTGCCCAGAAGCCGGCTGTCGGCGCGCCTCACAGCAGCCGCGCCCGTAGCAGTCGGCTGAGCTGGTCGGCGAGCAGCACCAGGGCCAGGAAGGTCAGTAGCATGCTCGCGACCTCGGCACCGGCGAACATGCGCATCGACAGTTCGATCTGTTGGCCCAGGCCGCCGGCGCCGACGAAGCCCATCACCACCGAGGCGCGGATCGCACACTCCCAGCGGTACACCGTGTAGGAAAGCATTTCCGCGGCAGCGGCGGGCAGCACACCATAGGCGAAGGCCGCCAGGCGCGGGCTGCCGGCCAGCAGCAGGGCGCGGCTGGGGCGTGGGTCGACCGACTCGAATATTTCCGCGTAGACCTTGCCGAGCATGCCGCTGTAGGTGATGGCGATGGCCAGCACGCCGGCGGTCGGGCCCAGGCCCACCGCGCGCACGAACAGCAGGGCCCAGACGATTTCCGGCACGCTGCGCAGGACGATCAGGGTGGCGCGAACCGGCCAGCGCAGGGCCTGCGCCCACCAGGCGGGACGTCCGCCATGGTGCAGTGCCGACAGCGACAGCGCGCGACTGGCCAGCAGCGCGCCGGGAATGGCGATCAGCAGCGTCAGGGCCATGCCGGCGGTGGCGATGGCCAGGGTCTCCAGGGTCGCGCGGCCGAGCAGGCGGAGGAACTCGGCATCATGGGCCGGCGGCCAGAAGTCGCCGAGAAAGCGGCCCATGCTCACGGCATTGTCGTCGTCGAACAGCACGCCCAGGTCCAGTTCGCTGATGCTCAAGCCGGGCCACAACAGCAGCAGGGCGAGCAGGGTCAGGGCCAGGCGCGGCAGTGCGGCCGGGTCGCGTGGGGCTGGGTTCAGCATCGCGGGATATGCAGGATCTGCTGCGGCGGCGGTGTCGAGGTCGGTGCGGCCTGCAGCTGCTCGTTGACGTACAGGGCGTTCAGCTGGGCGGGCTTGATCGCCGCCGGTGGCAGATCGAAGACGATGCGTCCGTCGCGCAGGCCGATGATCCGCGGGAAGTGGGCCAGGGCCAGGTCCACCGCGTGCAGGCTGGCCAGCAGGGTCAGGCCGCGGCTGTCGGCCTCGCGGTTGAGCACCCCCAGGGTGTGCCCGGCGAGCAGCGGGTCCATGGCCGATACCGGTTCATCGGCGAGAATCAGTTCGGGGGCCTGGTACAGCGCGCGGGCGATGCCGACGCGTTGCAGTTGGCCACCGGAGAGTTGGTCGCAGCGCTCGAACAGCTTTTGCGCCAGGTCCAGGCGGCCGAGGGCCGCGGCCGCCCCGGCGGTGTCGACCGGGTGCAGCAGGCTGAACAGGCTGCGGGCCAGGGTCCATTGACCCAGCTTGCCGGCCAGCACCGCGGTGACCACGCGCTGGCGCGGCGGCAAGGGTGGGGTCTGGTGGATCAGGCCGATGCGCGCGCGCAGGCGCTGGCGCTGGCGGGCGCTGAGTTGCCAGGGCTGCTGCTCGAGCACGCTGAGCTGGCCGCAGCTGGGGCGCAGGGCGGTGGCGAACAGCCGCAGCAGGCTGGTCTTGCCCGCACCGGATGGACCAATGATGGCCACCCGCTCGCCGGGGCGAATGTGCAGGTCGATGTCGCTGAGCGCGACCCGGCCATTGGCGTGGGCCAGGCCCACGCCGTGCAGGCTCAGGCTCACTTCAATAGGCCGGCCGCGCGGGCTGCTTCCTCGATGCCTTGGTAGTTGTCCGCCTTGGTTTCGATGAAACGGCTGGCGCCCTGCAGGTCGAGGATCGCCTTGTGCGCCGGATCGGCCGGGTCGAGGGCGAGGAATGCGGCCTTGAGCTTGTCGCGCAGGGCCGGGTCGAGGCCGCCGCGAACGGTCCAGTTGTAGTCGAAGTAAGGCGGGGTGGTGGCGATCACCCGGACCTTGTCGCTGTCGATCTTGCCGGCCGCGACCAGCTTGTCCCAGACCGAGGCATTGAGCACGCCGCCATCGGCCTTGCCGGCCTGGACCCAGGCGGCAGTGGCGTCGTGGGCGCCGGAGTAGGCGATGCGGCTGAAGAAGGCTTCCGGTTCGATGCCGTCCTGCAGCATGAAGTAGCGTGGCATCAGGCTGCCGGAGGTGGAGGACACCGAGCCGAAGGCGAAGGTCTTGCCCTTGAGGTCCTGCAGCGACTGGACGGTGGGGTCGGCGCTGATGATCTTGCTGGTGAACTGCTCATCCTCGGCGCGTTGCACCAGGGGCAGGACTTCGGCGTTCTTCAGGTGCGCCTGGACGAAGGTGAAACCGCCCAGCCAGGCCAGGTCGACGCGCTCGGCGGCGAGGGCTTCGACCACGGCGGCGTAGTCGGTCACCGGGACGAATTCGACCGGCATGCCCAGCTGCTGTTCGAGATAGGCGCCCAGCGGTTCGAACTTGCGCAGCAGCTCGGTGGGTGCCTCGTCGGGAATGGCCGAGACCTTCAGGACTTCGGCGGCTTGGCTGATGACGCAGGACAGGGACAGGGCGAGGCCGGCGACGAGCGCCAGGGAATTCTTGAGTTTCATGGGTTCTCCGGTTCAATAGCGGGGAAAGCGGGCGGATTATAGGGATGCGCGGGCAATTGCGCAGCTTTCATTGCGGGCGCCTGCCGTTAAGATGGATTTTCTGTTGAACTTGGGAAGTTGCCAGATGACCGCTTCACTGCCTTCGATCGCTTTTGCCGGCATTGGCCTGATGGGCCTGCCGATGACCCGCCGTCTGCTCGCCGCCGGTTATCCGCTGAGCGTATGGAACCGTTCCCCGGACAAGTGCGCGCCCCTGCAGCAGCAGGGCGCGCGCTGCGTGGCGACGCCGGCCGCGCTCTGCGCCGAGGCCGACGTGGTGATGCTCTGCCTGGCCAACACCGAGGTGGTGCGCGAGGTGGTGTTCGGGCCGGGCGGCATAGTCGAGGGCGGCAAGCCCGGACAGGTGCTGGTGGATCTGTCCAGCCTGGAGCCGGCGGCGACCCGCGAGATGGCCGCCGAACTGCTGCAGCGTACCGGCATGCGCTGGGTGGACGCGCCGGTGTCTGGCGGCACGGTGGGCGCCGAGGCGGGCAGTCTGGCGATCATGGCCGGCGGTTGCGAGGCGGATGTCGAGCGCGTGCGGCCGATCCTCGCGCACCTGGGCCAGCGTCTCACGCGCATGGGCGAGGTCGGCGCCGGCCAGGTGACCAAGGTGTGCAACCAGATGATCGTCGCCTGCAACGCCCTGGTGATCGCCGAGGTGGTGGCCCTGGCCGAGCGCGCCGGGGTCGACGCCGGCCTGATCGCGCCGGCGCTGGCCGGCGGCTTCGCCGATTCCAAGCCGTTGCAGATACTCGCGCCGCAGATGGCCAGCAGCCAGTTCGAGCCGATCAAGTGGCATGTGCGCACCCTGCTCAAGGACCTGGATACCGCGGTCAGGCTTTCCCGCGAGACCGGTTCGGCCACGCCGGTCAGCGGCCTGGCCGCCCAGCTGATGCGCCTGCACGGCAGTCAGGGCAACCTGGAGAAGGACCCGGCGACCCTGGTCGAGCTGTATCGCGAGGGCCAGGCATGAAGATCGCCGCCAACCTGTCGCTGCTGTTCGGCGAACTGCCGCTGGTCGAGCGCATTGTCGCCGCCGGTGCCGCCGGATTCGATGGCGTGGAGATCCAGTTTCCCTATGAGGTTCCGGCGATTCGCCTGAAGGAGGCCCTGGCCGCCGCCGGGCTGCCGCTGGTGCTGATCAATCTGCCGGCCGCTGACCTGATGAGCGGCGGCCCCGGCCTGGCGGCTGTGCCGGAGCGCCAGGCGGCCTTCTCGGAGGCGTTGCAGGAGGCCCTGAGCTACGCCGCGATGGTGCGCCCGGCCTGCGTCAACGTGTTGCCGGGGCGCCTGGCCGAAGGCGTCAGTCGGGAGCAGGCACTGACCACCCTGGTCGACAACCTGCGCCAGGCGGCCGAGGCGTTCGAACTGCTGGGCATCCGGGTGCTGGTGGAGGCGATCAATCCACTGGATATGCCCGGCTTTCTGGTCAATACGCCGCAACAGCTGGACGCGCTGCTGCGCGCGGTCGCTCACCCCAATTGCCTGGCCCAGTACGACCTCTACCACATGGCCCGGCAGGGCCTCGACCTGGTCGCGGGCATCGAGCTGCTGGCCGGGCGCATCGGTCATGTGCAGTTCGCCGATTGTCCCGGCCGCGGGGCACCGGGTAGTGGCAGCCAGGACTTCGCCCCGGCGCTGGCGGCGCTGAATGACACCGGCTATCGCGGCTGGCTGGGCGCCGAATACAAGCCGGGGGAGGGGGGCACGCGCGCCAGCCTGGGCTGGCTGGCCCACTGGCGCGCCCTTGCCTGAGGCATAGGTCGGGGTCAGGTCTGGGGGCGCGGCGCGCTCGGAACGAAGCACTCGATGCGGTTGCGACCGCGCTGCTTGGCCAGGTAGAGCACCTGATCGGCAGATTTCACCAGCTCGCGCAGGCTCTGCCCGGGTTGCCACTGGGCCACGCCGAAGCTGGCGGTGACGCCAATGTCCGGGGCGGCCGCCTCGGCGGACACCAGGATGCGCAGCTTCTCCGCCATCACCGCGGCATGCTCGAGGTCGGTATGGGGCATGAGGATGACGAACTCCTCGCCGCCCCAGCGGCACAGGCAGTCGGATTCGCGCAGCTGCGCCTGGACGCGCTGGGCCAGGGCGCTGAGGACTCGGTCGCCGGCATCATGGCCATGCTGGTCGTTGACCACCTTGAAGTGATCGATGTCGAAGAACAGCAGGCTGAGCGGCAGTTGATAGCGCTCGGCGCGCTTGATCTCGTTGTGCGCCACTTCCTCCAGTTTCAGGCGGGTCCACAGCCCGGTCAGGCGGTCGGTGCTGGCCACACGTTCGAGCTGCAGGTTGCTGTCGCGCAGCTCCTGTTCGGCCTGCAGGCGCCGGCCCATCTCCTGGCGCAGGCGTCGGGTCAGGTGGGCGAAGCGCAGGGCGACGATGGCCGTCAACAGCAGGGCCAGGGCGGTGCCCGCGATGACCTGGTAGAGCAGGCGGTGATCGGGCTGTGCCAGGCCCTGGTAAAGGAAACCCTCCAAGTCACTGGAAGCCTCGGCCATGCCCAGCTCGACATAGCTGTCGGCGATGGTCTGCCAGCGGCCGGGGTTCATGTGCCCGAGCTGAACCAGCTCCGGCATGATCAGCTTCCTCAGCGCCTGCGCCTCGAAGCGCAGGTGCTCCAGGGGCTTGTCGGGGGCATAGCGTTGCCGGATCAGCCGGATGCTTTCCTCGGTGTTGTCCAGGGCGTACTGCCAGCCAGCCAGGCTGGCGTTGACAAAGGCTTCGACCTGCTCGGGCCGCTCTTCGAGCAGGGCCTCGCGGGTGGCCAGCACGTCGTTGTAGAAGTTCACGCCGTACTCGCGCGGGTTGATCAGGCGGTAGGCAATTTGCTGTTGCTTGAGCCAGTACGGCTCGTTCGAGGTGTAGCCGTTGTAGGCGTCGGTGCGGCCGTCGATCAGGTCCTGCGGATCGAAGCTCGCCGGGCTGATCCGCAGCTGGCTGAGGTCGATGCCCTCGCGCAGCAGGGTGATGCGCAGCTCGGCGCTTTCCGGCGGCGCCAGCAGCATCACCCGCTTGCCGGCCAGGTCCTGGGGCGCATAGATGTCCGAGTCGGCGCGGACGATCCACACCACCGGCGAGCTCTGCATGATCGCCGCCAGCGCCACGACCGGTTCGCCCTGCAGGCGAGCGATGACCAGGCCGCTGTTGGCGATGGCGAAATCGACCTCGCCGGCCAGCACCGCCTCTATCGATCTGGCCGCCTGGGGGCCGCCCGGGAGAATTTCCACGTCCAGCCCGGCCTGGCGATAAAAGCCTTTTTCCAGGGCCATGTAGTAACCGGCGAACTGGAACTGGTGCAGCCAGCGCAGTTGCAGGCGCAGCTTGTCGGCCGCCAGCGTGTCCACCGGCCAGAGCAACTGGGCGATGAACAGGGCGATGCCCAGGCACAGCGAGTAGCCGGTCGTGTGGGTCGAGGCCGTGCTTGCAGGTTGGCTGGCAATGGGTACTGACATGGAGCCCGTCGCTGGTTTGGCGTGTTGATGCCTGCTATGACCATGGACAGCGAAGGCCCAGGCGTCAACCGGCAGGCGTTCAGCGACAGCGCGACAGCAGGGGCAAGGATTCGGCGGTCGCCGGTTGCTGGCGCAGGAAGTCCAGCAGTTGCAGCAGCGGCAGCGGTCGGCTGAGCAGGTAGCCTTGCAGGTAGTCGCAGCCGTGCTGTTGCAGGAAGGCCAGTTGCTGGGGGGTCTCGACGCCTTCGGCGACGACCTTCAGGTGCAGGGTGTGGGCCATGCCGATCACGGCCTGGATGATCTCCATGTCCTGGTGTGAGGCAGGCACGTCCTGGATGAAGGAGCGATCGATCTTCAGCGTGTCGAGGGGCAGGCGCTTGAGGTAGGCCAGCGACGAGTAGCCGGTGCCGAAATCGTCGATCGACAGGCTAACGCCCAGCTCGCGGATCTGCTGCAGCAGGCCGACCGCACGGTTGATATTGCCCATCAGGGCGTTCTCGGTCACCTCCAGCTCCAGGCGCTGGGCCGCGACACCGGAGCGGGTCAGGGCTTCGCGCACCTCCTGGACCAGCTCTTCGCGACCCAGGTTCAGCGCCGAGCAGTTCACCGCAACCCGCAGCTGCGGATAGCCGGTGTCGCCGAGCATGCAGAGGTCGCGACAGGCGCGCAGCAGCACCCAGGCGTCGAGTTCGGCGATGAAGCCGTTGGCTTCGGCAATGCCGATGAAGCGGTCCGGGGTCAACAGGCCGTGCTCGGGGTGCTGCCAGCGCACCAGGGCCTCCAGCTTGCTCACCTGGCCAGTGTCGAGATCGAGAATCGGTTGGTAGTAGAGCAGCAGGCCGTGGTCGTGCTGCAGGGCGGTGCGCAGTTCTTCTTCCAACTGCAGCTCGAAGCTGGCCTTGATCTTCAGCGGGGTGCTGAAGAACTGGGCATTGTTGCGGCCGCTGCCCTTGGACTGATAGAGGGCCAGATCGGCGTGCTTGAGCAGCTCCTCGCAGTTTTCCCCATCCTTGGGGAACAGGCTGATGCCGATGCTGGTGGTCATCACCATGCTGCGTCCGGCCAGGACCACCGGTTCCTTGATGCGCTGCATCACCCGCTGCGCCAGGTAGCGCGCCTCTTCATTGTCGATCAGGCTGGCGACCACGCAGAATTCGTCACCGCCGAAGCGGGCGATCACGTCGTTGCCACGCAGCACGCCACGAATCCGCTCGGCGAACACCCGAAGCATCTCGTCGCCGGCGGCGTGGCCGAGGCTGTCGTTGATGCGCTTGAAGTGATCGATGTCGAGGAACATGACCGCCAGTGGTATGCCTTCTTGTCGATGCTGCTGAATCTTCTCGGCCAGGGCCTCGTCCAGGCCCTGGCGATTGAGCAGGTCGGTCAGGGCGTCGAACTGGGTAACCTGCTGCAGCGAAGCGCGGGCGTGATCGAGCTGGGTCAGCAGTGAGTCGACCTGCAACTGCTCGTGCTCCTTGTGCTCCTGTTTGCGGTCGGCCCAGGCGGCGCCCAGGCTGGCGCCGATGCTGAGCAGGGCGATGCTGGCGACGGTCAGGGCCAGCTGCAGGCCATTGGTCGCCCCCTGCAGATGCAGGGCGGTGCCCATTGGCACCGTCAGGCTCAGCGACTGCATGCCGACGAAATGCATCAGCACCATGGCCAGGCCCAGCAGGGCGCCGGCGGCGGCCCGGTAGCCTGGCCGCCGCTCGCTGCGCACCTGGCGGGCATGCCGATGCAGCAGCAGCGCGGCGTAATTGCAGCCGACCGCCAGCGACACCGCCAGCGCCAGCAATCCGGGCTGGAAATACAGGGTGGCCGCCGAGCGCGTCGCGCTCAGACCGCCGTAATGGGCGGCGGTGATGCCCAGGCCGATGCACAGGGCGGCGAGTGCACATTGGCGACGGCCCAGCTGTTGGCGGTCGAGCAGGTGCATGGCCACAAGGGCTGGAACGAAGGCGGCCAGCAGCGAGACCAGAGTGGTCGGCAGGTCATGGCGGATGGCGATGGGCGCCTGCAGGGCGAGCATGGCGATGAAGTGCAGCGACCAGATGCCGCCGGCCAGGCTCAGGGCGCCCATCCAGCACCACAGGCTTCGGGTGCCGGGGCGCTGGCAGCCGCGGGCGCGCTCGACCATGTCCAGGGCAGCGTAGCCGGCGGCGCCGGCGACCATGCAGGCCAGCAGGACCAGCCAAAATGTATGGGTAGATTCGAGGATCAGTTGTCCGCTGAGGGGAATATCCGAGGTCAAACGCAGGTCTAGCCAATCCATAGCGTGCTCTCTCCCGTACACCAGTCGACGGAGGGTCGCGGTATGCCGTGAGTATAGTGAGGGTGCTTGGGCGACAAGCGGTGATGGGGGGACGGTGGTGATTTTTTGGCTACTACGCTTATAGCCATTCGAGCCAAGGGCGAGCGCCCGCCGGCTGGGGCGTCTGATCTGAGTGGGCATTGCCGCGCCATGCCGGCGATCCAGGCATCAGAAACGCAAGAAGGCCCGCGCGTGCGGGCCTTCTGCGGTACGACTTGGGGGCTTAGCCGGCCACCAGCACGCGGATCGCCTCCAGGCGCAGGGCGGCCTTGTCGAGCATGGCCAGGCCCTGCTCGCGCTGCTGGCGCAGGGCGTTCAGTTCGTCGTCGCGCACGCTCGGGTTGACGGCCTGCAAAGCGGTCAGGCGCGCCAGCTCCTCGTCGATCTCCGCGGCCAGGCGGCGCTTGGCCTCGGCGACCCGCTCGGCGTGGCGCGGCGCGATTTTCTCCTCGCCCGAGTTGATCAGTGGACTGATGGCGTCCCGCTGGGCCTGGACGAACTTGTTGGCGCTGGCACGCGGCACGCTTTCCAGCTGGTCGTTGAGGGTTTCGAAGGCGACCTTGCCGGCCAGGTCGTTGCCGTTGGCGTCGAGCAGGCAGCGCAGCGCCGCGGGCGGCAGGTAGCGGCCCAGCTGCAGGGTGCGCGGGGCGACCACTTCGCTGACGTACAGCAGTTCCAGCAGCACGGTACCGGGTTTGAGCGCCTTGTTCTTGATCAGCGCGACGCCGGTGTTGCCCATCGAGCCAGAGCGCACCAGGTCCATGCCGCCCTGCACCATGGGGTGTTCCCAGGTGAGGAACTGCATGTCCTCGCGGGCCAGGGCCTGGCTGCGGTCGTAGGTGATGGTCACCCCTTCGTCGTCGCCCAGCGGAAAACTGGCGTCCAGCATCTTCTCGCTGGGGCGCAGGATCAGGGCGTTTTCCGAGTGGTCCTCGCTGTCGATGCCAAAGGCGTCGAACAGCGCTTCCATATAGATCGGCAGGGCGAACTGATCGTCCTGCTCGAGGATCGCCTCGACCAGCGCCTCGCCTTCGCCGGCGCCCCCGGAGTTGAGTTCCAGCAGGCGGTCGCGGCCGGCGTGCAGCTCGCCTTCCAGGCGCTGACGCTCGGCGCGGGCCTCATCCACCAGGCGCTGCCACTGATCGTCGTCGCCGCCTTCGAGCAGCGGCAGCAGGCGCGCGCCGAACTGGTGCTGCAGGGCGTTGCCGGTGGGGCAGGTGGCGAGGAAGGCGTTGAGCCCCTGGTGGTACCACTGGAACAGGCGCTCCTGCGGGCTGTTCTCCAGGTAGGGCACGTGCAGCTGGATGCGGTGTTTCTGGCCGATGCGGTCGAGGCGGCCGATGCGCTGCTCGAGCAGGTCGGGGTGGGCCGGCAGGTCGAACAGCACCAGGTGATGGGCGAACTGGAAGTTGCGGCCTTCGCTGCCGATTTCCGAGCAGACCAGCACCTGGGCGCCGAACTCTTCGTCGGCGAAGTAGGCCGCGGCGCGGTCGCGCTCGAGGATGCTCATGCCCTCGTGGAACACGGTGGCGGGGATGCCCTTGCGCACGCGCAGGGCGTCTTCCAGGTCCATGGCGGTCTCGGCGTGGGCGCAGATCACCAGCACCTTGAACTTCTTGAGCATCTTCAGGGTATCGACCAGCCACTCGACGCGCGGGTCGAAACGCCACCAGCGCTGGTCCTCGTCCACCTCGGACTGGGCCTGGTAGCTGACTTCCGGGTAGAGGTCGGGGTGCTCGCCGATCGGCAGCTCCATGTACTCGTCCGGGCTCGCCAGCGGGTAGGGGTGCAGTTCGCGCTCGGGAAAGCCCTGCACCGCCGCGCGGGTGTTGCGAAACAGCAGGCGGCCGGTACCGTGGCGGTCGAGCAGCTCGCGCACCAGGCGCGCCGCGGCATCCTGGTCGCCGTCGTTGACCGCGGCCAGCAGGCCTTCGCCTTCCAGGCCGAGGAAGTCGTGGATGGTGCGGTGCGCGGTGGTCGACAGCTTGCCCTTGTCCAGCAGCTCCTGCACCGCTTCGGCGATCGGCCGGTAATGGGCGCTCTCGGCGCGGAAAGCCTCGAGGTCGTGGAAACGGTGCGGGTCGAGCAGGCGCAGGCGGGCGAAGTGGCTGTCCTGGCCAAGCTGCTCCGGCGTCGCGGTGAGCAGCAGCACGCCGGGAATGACCCCGGCCAGTTGCTCGACCAGGCGGTATTCCGCACTGGCGTGTTCCGGGTGCCAGACCAGGTGGTGGGCCTCGTCGACCACCAGCAGGTCCCAGCCGGCTTTGAGCAGCGCGTCCTGGGCCTTGTCGTCCTCGCGCAGCCACTCCAGGGCGACCAGTGCCAGCTGGGCGTCCTCGAACGGGTTGTCGGCGTCGCTCTCGATGAAGCGCTCGGCGTCGAACAGGGCGACCTCGAGGTTGAAGCGCCGGCGCATCTCCACCAGCCACTGGTGCTGCAGGTTCTCCGGTACCAGGATCAGCACCCGGCTGGCGCGGCCGCTGAGCAGCTGGCGATGGATCACCAGGCCGGCCTCGATGGTCTTGCCCAGGCCCACTTCGTCGGCCAGCAGTACCCGCGGGGCGATGCGGTCGGCGACTTCGCGGGCGATGTGCAGCTGGTGGGCGATGGGTTGTGCGCGGACGCCGCCCAGGCCCCAGAGCTTCGACTGCAGCTGACGGCTGGTGAACTCCAGGGTGCGATAGCGCAGGGCGAACCAGGGCAGCGGGTCGATCTGGCCGGCGAACAGGCGGTCGCTGGCCAGACGGAACTGGATGAAGTTCGACAGCTGGGTTTCCGGCAGGCTGATGCTGTCGTGCTGACCATTGAGGCCGTGGTAGACCAGCAGGCCGTCGATGTCCTCGACTTCCTGCACGGTCAGCTTCCAGCCCTCGAAATGGGTGATCTCGTCACCCGGGGCGAAGCGCACGCGGGTCAGCGGTGCATTGCGCGCAGCGTACTGGCGGGTCTCGCCAGTGGCCGGGTAGAGCACGGTGAGCATGCGGCCTTCCTGCATGAGGATGGTTCCCAAGCCCAGCTCCGCTTCGCTGTCACTGATCCAGCGTTGCCCCGGTTCGTATTGCGCCATGCCTGTCTCCCGCGTGAAAAAGCCGGCTATGGTAACGGAACGTCGGGCCCAGGCCAAAGGCGCAATACTGCGCGAAGGGCACTTGACGGCGTCTCCCGAGTCGAAAGTGTAGTTAGGCGGTTCTCAAGTCGGCATCGAGTTGGCCGACAGCCTGACCAAAGGAGGGCGTCATATCGTGCTACCACCCATTCCCCACAGCCTGGCCCCGGTCACCGTGCAGCAGGACGTGATCAAGCCAAAACCCGAGGTGCCACCGGTGACGCCTGCGGCGGAAAGCGCCAAGGAGAGCGGTGTGGGCCTCGACAAGCGGCACCCGCAGGAGGCCGAGGAACTGCGGCGCGAGGAACAGCGACGGCGTCAACGTCGGGGCTACAGCGCCGAGGAACTGGCCGAGGGCGAGGTGGACGAGGCCGATGCCCAGGGGCTCGACGAGCTGCCGCGCCAGGGCCTGTGGGTGGATGTGCAGGTCTGAAACGCGGACAATCGAATCGCCTCAGCCCCGCCCCGAGATGCCCTTGGACCTTTTTTCCGACAGCCATTTGCAACTGCCCGATGCCCAGCTGGAACTGCATGCCCAGTGGCTCGACCCGCTCACGGCCGATGCCTGGTTGCACCAGTTACTCGCGCAAACGCCCTGGCAGCAGCCTCAGGTGCGCCTCTATGGCCGCGTTCACCCGGTGCCGCGCCTGGTGGCCTGGTACGGCGACGAGGACGCCGCCTACCGCTATTCCGGCCTGCAGCATCGGCCACTGCCGTGGACGCCCTTGCTGGCGCAGATCCGCCAGCGGCTGCAGGCGACGGTGGGCCAGGCGCTCAATGGCGTGCTGCTCAACTATTACCGCGATGGCAACGATTCCATGGGCTGGCACAGCGACGACGAGGCCGAGTTGGGTGCCAACCCAGTGATCGTCTCGCTCAACCTGGGCGGCGCCCGCCGTTTCGACCTGCGCCGCAAGGGCCAGTCGCGGATCGAGCACTCGTTGCGCCTCGAACACGGATCGCTGCTGGTCATGGCCGGCCCGACGCAGCATTATTGGCAGCATCAAGTGGCGAAGACGCGCCGGCCCTGTGCGCCGCGTCTGAACCTGACCTTCCGCTTAATCCGGTCGACCGCATGAGCAATGACGAAAACCTGATCGATTTCAGCGCCGAGCGCGACAAGCGCATCCACGACCTGCACGACAAGCGCCTCAACGAGATGCGCGAGAAGTTCGAGCAGGTGTTGCCCTTGACCCAGGGCAAGAAGAAGTCCCGGGGCAAGTCTAAGAAGCGCTGAGCCATCGCGCTGGACGCCGCTCCCTTGACCCGGGTCAATCTTGGGTGTCCCCCTGCTTTCTCCCCCCTCGCATCCGTTGACCTGGGTCAAGGACCGCGCCGTCGCCCCTGTTACCTTGGCGCCATACCCGCCAAGGTCAATGCAGGAGGCCAGCATGTTCATCGATGTAGTCGTTCTCGCCGGGGTCGGCACCGTCGCCCTGATGCTGGCGTTCTTCGCGGGCGTTGGTTATTTCATCTGGAAGGATTCGCGAGGGCGCGGCCAGGGCTAGCGCCGGCGTTTGCATGGGCACGCAAGGCAATTGGGGCGACTACGGTCGCCCCTTTTTTGCTTCGAAACTGCCGGGGAGCAAGCTGCCGCGGCTAGTCGAGGCGCTTGCTGACCCGCAGCACCGCCACGCTCAGCATCAGTACGGTGAACGCCAGCAGGGCGAGCATTTCCGGCCAGAGTTCCAGCAGGCCGGCGCTGCGCAGCATGATGCCGCGCGCCAGGCGCAGGAAGTGGGTGAGCGGCAGCAGCTCGGCGAACCACTGGGCGGCCTGGGGCATGCCGGCGAAGGGGAACATGAAACCGGACAGCAGGATCTGCGGCAGGAAGGTGAAAAAAGCCATCTGCATGGCCTGGAACTGGGTGCGCGCCAGGGTCGAGAGGAACACCCCGAGGGCCAGGCTGGCGACGATGAACAGCAGGGCCGCGCCATACAGCTGCAGCAACGAGCCGCGCACCGGCACCTCGAACAGCAGGCGGCCGACCAGCAGGATCACCGTCACCTGGATCAGGCCGATGCCGACGAACGGCAGCACCTTGCCCAGGGTCAGCTCCCAGGGCGACAGCGGCGTGGCGATCAGCATCTCCAGGTTGCCCCGTTCGCGCTCGCGCACCAGGGCGATGGCGGTGAACATCACCAGGGTCATGGTCAGGATCACCCCGATCAGCCCCGGCACCGTGTTCAGGGCGGCTCGCCGCTCGGGGTTGTAGAAGTTCACCAGCTCCACCGCCTGGCGGCTGTCCCAGCCTGGCAGGGGGTAGGCCGCCAGTTGCCGGGCCGAGGCCTGCACGCTCTGGTCCGAGCCGTCGACCACGAGCTGCAGCGGCGGCCGGTCCTGGCGCTGCAGGCGCGCCTCGAAGTCCGCGGGCAGCACCAGGGCGGCGCTGATCTTGCCCTGGCGCAGCAGCTCGTCCAGCTGCTGTGGGCTGCTGGCCCGGTAGCGCAGGTCAAGCACCTGGCTGGAGCCGATTTCCGCCACCACCTCGCGGGCATTGGCGGTGCCGGCCTGGTCCAGCACGGCGGCGTCGATGCCGCGCACGTCCATGTTGATGGCGTAGCCGAACAGCACCAGCTGCAGCAGCGGGATGCCGACGATCATGGCGAAGGTCAGGCGGTCGCGGCGCAGCTGGCGCAGTTCCTTGATGACGATCGCGCTGAGTCGGCGCAGGTTCATGGGCGCACCTGTACGGGCTGCCGGGTGACGCAGACGAATACGTCCTCGAGGTTGGCCGGGGCATCGTGCAGGCGGGCGTCGAGGCGTGCGGCGTCGAGGCGCTGGGCGATGGCGGCGCGGCCATCGGTGCCGGCCACCAGCACCCGCAGCGCGGCGCCGATCTGGGCCATGGCCAGCACTTCGGGGCAGCCCTGCAGCGCCCGCTGAGCCTGGCGCGGCTGTTCGCATTCGACCAGCAGCGGCTGACCGGGCAGGGCGTCGAGCAGCTCGCGCGGGCTGCCGTCGGCCACCAGGCGGCCGGCGTCGAGGATGCCCAGGCGGGTGCAGCGCTCGGCCTCGTCCATGTAGTGGGTGGATACCAGCAGGGTGGTGCCGGCTTCGGCCAGCTCGAACAGCGAATCCCAGAATTCGCGCCGCGACTGCGGATCGACCGCACTGGTCGGCTCGTCCAGCAGCAGCAGGTCGGGTTTGTGCAGCACCGCGCCGGCCAGTGCCAGGCGCTGCTTCTGGCCGCCACTGAGGGTGCCGGCCATCTGCTGGCGGAGCTCGCTCAGCCAGTAGCGCTCGAGCAGCTCGGCGATGCGTGAACGCGCCGCGGCCTTGCCCAGACCCTGCACGGTGGCGAGGAACTGCAGGTTCTCCAGCACGCTGAGGTCCTCGTACAGGGAGAACTTCTGGGTCATGTAGCCGATGCGCCGCTTCAGCGCCTCGGCGTCCCGGGGAATCTGGCAGCCGAGCACCTCGATCTCGCCGGCGCTGGGCAGCAGCAGGCCGCAGAGCATGCGGATGGTGGTGGACTTGCCGGAGCCGTTGGGGCCGAGGAAACCGAACACCTCGGCGCGGCGCACGTTGAGGTCGAGCGCGTCGACCGCGGTCAGCGCGGCGAAGCGCTTGCTCAGGCCGCGGCAGCGGATCACCGGCTCGGCGCTATTCATGGCGCTGGCGCTCGGCGCGTACCGGCAGGCCGGCCGGCAGTTGGCGGGCGGCCTCGCCCTGCAGGCGCAACTCGGCGCGGTACATCAGACGACTGGCGTCGTCGCCGCTGAGGGCGAAATAGGGGGTGAAGCTGGCCTCGCTGCGGATGCTGCTGACGCTGGCGGTGAACGGCTGCTCGATTCCTTCGACCCGCACCTGCAGGGTATCGCCCAGGGTCATGCCGGCGCGCAGGCTGGCGGGCACGTAGACCCGCGCGTAGGGCTGCTCGCCCACCAGCAGGCTGACCAGTTCGGCGCCACCGGGCGGCTGGTCGCCGGGCTTGAAGGGCAGGGCGTCGACCCGCCCGGCCCGGGGGGCACGCAGGCTCAGGTGCTCGCGGCCGACCTCGAGCAGGGCCAGGCCGCCGCGGGCCGCCTGCAGCGCCGCGCTGGCCTGCTCCAGCTGCTCGGGCCGGGTGCCGTTGCTCAGTTCACGCAGCTGGGCCTCGGCATTGCGGCTGGCGGCGCGGGCCTGGTCGCGGCTGGCGCGGGCACTGTCCAGTTCGGCCACGGCCAGCAGGCCGCGCCGGTGCAGGGTGGCGATGCGCCGGAAGTTGCGTTCGGCGTCGACTTGCGCGGCGCGGTTGCGCGCCAGATTGGCCTGGGCTGCGTCGATGGCTTCCACCCGGGCGCCGTTGCTCAGTTCGCGCAGCCGCGCCTCGGCCAGGGCGACTTCGCCCCGGGCCTGGGCGATGCGGGCGTTCTGCCGGCGCGGGTCGAGCTCCAGCAGCAGCTGGCCGGCCTCGACCCGCTCGCCCTCGGTCACGTGCCAGCGCAGGATGGGCTCCGAGGCTTCGGCCGGCAGGCCGATGCGGTCCCATTCCAGGGTGCCGAGCAGCACCGCATCGTTTGGGCGTTCGCAGCCGGCAAACAGGCCGAGTATCAGCAGGCAGGGCAGCAGGGTGCGCATTTCAGGCCTCCATCCCATGTTCGAGCAGGGCCAGGGTGTGGCTGATCAGCGCCTCGTCGCCGAGCTGCGGGTTGGCGAAGATGCCGCGCCACAGCGGCGCGGCGGCATAGGGCAGCATGGTCAGGCCGATCAGCGAGACCACCAGCAGGCGCGGATCGAGGGCCGGGTTGAGGCCGCCGCGGGCCTGGGCGGCGGCGAAGCGTTGGGCCAGCAGCAGGGGGATCAGCGGGGCGATGCGGCTGGTCAGTTGTTCGCGCAGCGCGCCGCCCTCGCAGAGTATTTCGCGCACCCACAGCGGCGGAATCCAGGGGTGCTGGACCACCATCTCGCTCATGCCGCGAACGAAGCGCTGCACCAGCTCGTGCGGGTCGTCGCCGGCCTGCTGCAGGCGCTCGGCGACGCCGCGGATCAAGGGCATGAAGCGTTCCTCGATCATCGCCTCGACCAGGCGCGCCTTGTTGCCGAAGTAGTAATTGACCAAGGCCGGAGTGACCCCGGCGTGCTCGGCGATGCCGCGCAGGCTGGCGGCCTGGATGCCGGTGTGGGCGAAGGCCTGTACGGCGGCGTCGAGCAGGCGCTCGCGCTGCGGCGGCGAGTCGCCGCTGGGCCGGCCGGGTGAACGGGGGCGGGACATGTTCGGCTCCGGGTTTGGCGGAGTTTATTTAAATATCAGTTTAATTAATTGATGCCAACGAACGGCCGCATCCGCCGAACGGTAGGCGGCAGGATCTTTATTGGATATCCAGAGAGGGGCGGCGAGGGGCGGGGCAACATGGGCCCCGCCCTCACGGCAGTTGCGGGCAGCCGAGTGGATCGGCTGTCGGGCGCGACTCAGCGGGTGCCGAGGAAGTCGCGCTTGCCGACGGCGACGCCGTTGTGGCGCAGGATGGCGTAGGCGGTGGTGTAGTGGAAATAGAAGTTGGGCAGGACGTGGTCGAGGAGGAAGGCCTGGCCCTGGAAGTGGGTTTCCTTGTCGCGGCGCTTGAGGGTCACGGTGCGCGCCTCGCTGCCGTCGATCTGTTCGGGGCTCACGGCCTGGAGGAATTCCAGGGTCTTGGCGATGCGCGCCTGCAGTTCGGCGAGGTTGGTTTCGTCGTCGGCATGGCTGGGCGCTTCGACGCCCGCCAGCAGGGCGACGCCGGCCTTGGCGCCATCGCAGGCGATCTGCACCTGACGGCTCAGGGGGAACATGTCGGGGGCCAGGCGGGCGTTGAAGAACACGCTCGGGTCGATCTTGCGCGCCTCGGCGTCGGCGGCGGCGAGGCCGAGAATGGTCGACAGGTTGCCCAGTTGGCGGACGAAGACCGGGATGGACGCGTGGTACATGGATAGGGACATGGAACTCTCCAGGGAGGTGCGTGGGGTGCTGCGAAGAAAAATACAGACCGCCGCCGTGGCGGTCTGTCGGGGGCTGTGCGGGTTAGACCGGAGCGCATCGCTCAGGTTGCCCGGCACCTAGCCGATGCGGATCGGCGGCAGTTCGGTCAGTTCCACGGTCTGCTGCTTGCGCGGGGCGAGGATCTCCGCCTCGCCGTCGACCACCAGTTCGTCCCGCTGGTTGAACACGCGGGTGGCGATGCGGACGCGGAATTTCGGCAGCTTCTCGAGGATTTCCAGGCGCACGGTGAGGGTGTCGCCGAGCTTGACCGGAAGGGTGAAACGCATGGTCTGGCCCAGGTAGATGGTGCCGGGGCCGGGCAGCTCGCAGGCGACCGCGGCGCTGATCAGCGCGCCACTGAACATGCCGTGGGCGATGCGCTCCTTGAACATGGTGCCGGCGGCGTACTCGGCGTCCAGGTGCACCGGGTTGTGGTCGCCGGACATCGCCGCGAACAGCTGGATGTCGCGTTCCTCGACGGTCTTGCTGTAGCTGGCGGTCTGGCCGACTTCGAGGGCTTCGTAGGGCGTGTTGCTGGTCTGGCTCATGGGGTCTCCTTGGCTTTCCGGGTGCGGTGGCGGCTGTGGGCCAGGGCCTCGTCCAGCCAGCCGATCAGGTGGGCGGTCACTTCGTCGCGATTGCGCTCGTTGAGCAGCTCGTGACGGGCGTCCGGGTAGGTTTTCAATTGCACCTGCTTGAGGCCGGCCTGGCGCAGGACGTCGGCCAGGTGGTGCAGGCGCTTGCCGGCACTGACCGGGTCGTGGTCGCCACCGATCACCAGCAGCGGCAGCTCGCTGTCGATCTGCTCGAGGTGCTGCGGCTGGCTGATGTGCTGCAGACCGCCGAGCAGGTCGAGCCACAGCTGATTGGTGCAGAGGAAGCCGCACAGCGGGTCGTTGACGTAGCTGGCGACTTCCTGCGGGTCCCGGCTCAGCCAGTCGAAGGTGGTGCGGTTGGGTTTGAATGCGCTGTTGAACGAGCCGAAGGACAGCCGGACGATCAGCTTGCTGCGGCCGTGGGGGCCCTGGCGCCAGTGTTCGAAACGCGCCACCAGGCGGGCGAGGCGGTACAGCCAGCTTGGCTGGTAGTTCGAGCCGGAGAGGATCGCGCCCTGCAGGCTGCTGCTGTGGTGCATCAGGTAGGCCTGGCCGATATAGCTGCCCATGCTGTGGCCGAGCAGGAAGATTGGCGTGTGCGGGTGGTGTTGGCGGATATGGTGGTTGAGACGGGCCAGGTCGCCAATCACCAGGTTCCAGCCATTGTCGTCGGCATAGTGGCCGAGGCGTCCGTGACGGGCGGTCTGGCCGTGGCCCCGCTGGTCGTGGGCGAACAGCTCGTAGCCGGCCGCCGTCAGCGCGGTCCCCAGGCGGGCGTAACGGTCGCTGTGCTCGGCCATGCCGTGGGCCAGCATCACCACGGCCCTGGGTGGCTCGTCGGGGGACCAGCGGTTCACGTACAGGGGCGTTGCATCGCTGCTGTTCAGCCAGAATGCTTCATGGTGCATGGCGAGTCCTTGAGCCTGCGGGAGTCGGCATTGTAGAGGCAGGCCCCGGGCTTTCACAGCCGCATGCGCGGATCGAAGATTCATGGGATCTATGACGCCCGTGCCAGTCTTTGCGCCCCGCGGCAGAACTGCTAAGTTCGGCGCAGCTCCAGGCGTGTCATGGCAAGGCCTTGCGCAGGCCCGCTTGGCGGGGGACAACATCTCGAGGAAGAGGAATAACAACAATGCAGCCTGATTTCTGGAACGACAAGCGCCCGGCCGGGGTACCCAGCAGCATCGACATGGGCGCCTACAAGTCGGTGGTCGAGGTGTTCGAGCGCTCCTGCAAGAAATTCGCCGACCGCCCGGCCTTCACCAACCTGGGGGTGACCCTCAGTTACGCCGAGCTTGATCGACTGTCCGCCGCCTTCGCCGGCTATCTGCAGAAGCACACCGACCTGCAGCCCGGCGACCGCATCGCCGTGCAGATGCCCAACGTCCTGCAATACCCGATCGCGGTGTTCGGCGCCATGCGCGCCGGGCTGATCGTGGTCAACACCAACCCGCTGTACACCGCCCGGGAGATGCGCCACCAGTTCAAGGACGCCGGGGTGCGCGCCCTAGTCTACCTGAACATGTTCGGCAAGCTGGTGCAGGAAGTGCTGCCCGACACCGAAATCGAATACCTGATCGAAGCCAGAATGGGCGACATGCTGCCGAGCCTGAAGGGCTGGCTGGTCAATACCCTGGTGAAGAAGGTCAAGAAGCTGGTGCCGGACTACCGCCTGCCCCAGGCGGTACCCTTCAAGCAGGCGCTGCGCCAGGGTCACGGCTACGACCTCAAACCGGTCAAGGTCGGCCAGGACGACATCGCCGTGCTGCAGTACACCGGTGGCACCACGGGGGTGGCCAAGGGCGCGATGCTGACCCACGGCAACCTGGTGGGCAACATGCTCCAGGTCAACGCCTGCATGTCGCAGCTTGGCAACGACGGCGCGCCGCTGCTCAAGGAGGCGCAGGAAATCATGATCGCGCCGTTGCCGCTCTACCATATCTATGCATTCACCGCGAACTGCATGTGCATGATGGTCAACGGCAACCACAACGTGCTGATCACCAATCCTCGGGATATCGCCGGCTTCGTCAAGGAGCTGGGCAAGTGGCAGTTCTCCGCGTTGCTGGGGCTCAACACCCTGTTCGTCGCCCTGATGGATCACCCCGATTTCAAGAAGCTCGACTTCTCCCACCTCAAGCTCACCAATTCCGGCGGCACCGCCTTGGTCAAGGCCACGGCCGAGCGCTGGAAGGCCATGACCGGTTGCGCGGTGACCGAAGGCTACGGCCTGACCGAGACCTCGCCGGTGGCCAGCGCCAACGGCTACGGCGACAAGGCGCGCCTGGGGACGGTTGGCGTTCCTCTGCCGGGCACGGCGTTCAAGGTCATCGATGATGACGGCAACGAGCAGCCACTGGGCGAGCGCGGCGAGCTGTGCATCAAGGGACCGCAGGTGATGAAAGGCTACTGGCAGCGCGAGGAGGCCACCGCCGAGGTGCTGGATGCCGACGGCTGGTTCAAGACCGGCGACATCGCGGTGATCGACCCGGACGGCTTTGTACGCATCGTCGATCGCAAGAAGGACATGATCATCGTCTCCGGTTTCAACGTGTACCCCAACGAGATCGAAGACGTGGTGATGGCCCACCCCAAGGTCGCCAGCTGCGCGGCCATCGGCGTGCCCGACGAGAAATCCGGCGAAGCGGTGAAGTTGTTCGTGGTGCCGCGCAGCGGCGACCTCAGCGTCGAGGAGCTCAAGGCCTACTGCAAGGAAAACTTCACCGGCTACAAGGTGCCCAAGCACATCGTCTTCAAGGAGGCGCTGCCGATGACCCCGGTCGGCAAGATCCTCCGGCGCGAACTGCGCGATATCGCCTGACCCCTCCTTCGACGCCGCCTGCGGGCGGCGTTACCGGTTCGGGGCCAGGCCCCGAATCGCTCGTGCGTGCTTCGCCCGGGGGCGACTACGCTCATCACCCAGGGTCGCCAGGAACAGCCCGAGGCGGCAGCCTGAGCCCCTTCTGTACGCACCAGGTTCGTGATTGCATGCCAGATACTGAGGCGATTGTCGGGCAATCTGACAGCTTCTTCTAAAAATGACCAAAAATGCATATTTCGTTCGCATTTGGACCTCCTGTCCTGCTTTGGGTGCTAGGCGGCCCCTGGCAAAGCTGCTACTCTCGGCCCGCCTTGTGGCCGCCTGTACGGTGGAAAAGCAGGTCAAAACAACAAACAGCCGCCTGCGCGCGGCGAAGATCAGCTGTCGCTTAGGAGTGGGCTTCCATGACCGAGAATTTTTGGAAGGATAAGTATCCCGTTGGCATCGCCGCGGAGATCGATCCGGACCAGTACCCGAACATTCAGGCGGTGCTGAAGCAGTCCTGCCAGCGTTTTGCCGACAAGCCGGCCTTCAGCAACCTCGGCAAGACCCTGACCTACGGCGAGCTGTACCAGCTGTCGGGTGCCTTTGCCGCCTACCTGCAACAGCATACCGATCTCGAGCCGGGCGACCGCATCGCCGTGCAGCTGCCCAACCTGCTGCAGTACCCGGTGGTGGTATTCGGCGCCATGCGCGCCGGCCTGGTGGTGGTCAATACCAACCCGCTGTACACCGCGCGGGAAATGGAGCACCAGTTCAACGATTCCGGCGCCAAGGCCCTGGTCTGCCTGGCCAATATGGCCCACCTGGCGGAGCAGGTGGTGCCCAAGACCGGGGTCAACACGGTCATCGTCACCGAGGTCGGCGACATGCTGGCGCCGCTCAAGCGCCTGTTGGTCAACAGCGTGATCAAGCACGTGAAGAAGATGGTGCCGGCCTACAACCTGCCGAAGGCGGTCAAGCTCACCCAGGCTCTGGCCAAGGGGCGCGGCAAGCCAGTGGCCGAGGTCAATCCGGCCAGCGGCGAGATCGCCGTGCTGCAGTACACCGGCGGTACCACCGGAGTGGCGAAGGGCGCGATGCTGACCCACCGCAACCTGGTGGCCAACATGCTGCAGGCCCGGGCGATGATGGCCTCGAACATGGGCGATGGCTGCGAAATCGTCGTGGCGCCGCTGCCGCTTTACCACATCTATGCCTTCACCTTTCACTGCATGGCGATGATGCTGATCGGCAACCACAACCTGCTGATCACCAATCCGCGCGACCTGCCAGGCATGGTCAAGGAACTGTCGCGCCACAAGTTCAGCGCCTTCGTGGGCCTCAATACCCTGTTCATCGCCCTGTGCAACAACGAGGCATTCCAGAAGCTCGACTTCTCGTCCCTTAAGATCACGTTGTCCGGCGGTATGGCCCTGCAAATGGCCACCGCCGAGCGCTGGACCCAGGTGACCGGCAGTCCGGTGTGCGAAGGCTATGGCATGACCGAAACCAGCCCGGTGACCTCGGTCAATCCGGTGGCGAACATTCAAATGGGCACCATCGGCATTCCGGTGCCCTCGACCCAGTGCAAGGTCATCGACGATGCCGGCAACGCGCTGCCGCTGGGTGCGGTGGGCGAGCTGTGCGTCAAGGGCCCGCAGGTGATGAAGGGCTACTGGCAGCGCCAGGACGCCACCGACGAGATGATCGATGCCGAGGGCTGGCTGAAGACCGGTGACATCGCGCTGATCCAGGACGACGGCTACATGCGGGTCGTCGACCGCAAGAAGGACATGATTCTGGTGTCCGGCTTCAACGTCTATCCGAACGAATTGGAAGACGTGCTGGCGACCCTGCCGGGCGTGCTGCAGTGCGCGGCCATCGGTGTGCCGGATGAAAAATCCGGCGAGTCGATCAAGCTGTTCGTGGTCGCCAAGCCGGGCGTGACCCTGACCAAGGAGCAGGTCATGGAGCACATGCGCGCCAACGTCACCGGCTACAAGGTGCCGAGGGCGGTGGAGTTCCGCGAAGAGCTGCCGACCACCAATGTCGGCAAGATCTTGCGTCGCGAGCTGCGTGACCAGGAGCTGAAGAAAGTCGCCAACGCCTGAGTCGCAATCGCTTGAAAAAACCCGCCGCGGCGGGTTTTTTCTTGTCGGTCATTTGGCAAATGGCTCTAGACCGGGGTTTCGGCGGGAACTAGACATAAGCGTAATTATTTCTGGCGACTGTTGTTTGGCACAATGCCGGCCCTTTGCTTTCAACCCAGGTGCTCGCCTTCATGCTTTCCGGTCTTCGTCTACGCGGCAAACTGCTGCTGGCCTGGCCCTCGGCCCGATCTTCCTGTTGACCCTGGTGCTCAGCACCATCGCCATGCTGATGCTGCAGCGCCTGGCCGATCAGCAGGAAACGCAGACCTCGCGCGAATTGCATGGCCTCGGCGAGCGCCTGGTTGGCCAGTTCCAGATCTGATCCTGAGAGCGCGGGCCTGCGCCACCGGGGCGTCAGCCTTGATGGCGCGCCGTGCTCTTGGTGTTGTCACCGCTCTCCAATTGACGCTCCAGCCAGGTGCAGAAGTCGCGCGTCAACGGGCTGTGCTCGCTGTCGCGGTGAATCAGCCAGGCCCAGTTGGGGCCGCGTACGCTACGCTCGGTCAACGGCTGCAACAGGCCGTTGGTGCGTGCCTGACGGGCCAGCAGCTGGCTGACCAGGGCGATGCCCAGGCCCTGGCAGGCGGCGTCCAGCAGCAGGCCGGGCTCTGAGAAATTCAGGCCGTGGCCCTGCTGGCCGACGTCGATGCCTGCCTCCACTTCCCAATGACTCCAATCCATCTCCCGTTCGCCGTGCAGGGTGGTGCGTTGGCTGACCGGTAGTGCCAGCTGTGTAGGGTGTCCGGCCGGATAGAGGCGGTCACGCAACAGCACCCGGAAACTGCACTCGGCCTGGGCGGCGATATCGTCACGCACGGCAATGTCGATGGTTTGGCTAGCCATGTCCGGGGCTTCGTCGGTGGTGAACAGCCACAGATCGATCTCCGGGTGGTGCCGATGGAAATCACCCAGGCGCGGCAGTAGCCAGTGACGGGCGAAAGCCGGGGTGGTGTTGAGCACCAGCTGATTGGGCTTGCTGTACTGCTCCAGGCGGCGAATGCCCACGGCCAGTTGTTGCAGCAGCGACTGGGTGGTGCTGAGCAGGTCGTGGCCCGCGTCCGTCAGGCTGACGCTGCGGCCGCTGCGATGGAACAGCGGCTGCTCCAGATAGCCTTCCAGGCTGCGGATCTGCTGGCTGATGGCCGACTGAGTGAGGTGCAGCTCCTCGGCGGCCTTGTGGAAGCTGCCCAGGCGGGCGGCGGCTTCGAAGCCGCGCAGGGCGTTCAGCGGTGGCCAGTGTTTGAGCATGATTGATAAGTCCTGCTAATCAGTTTTAGGCAAAATCCATCGTTTGTTGCGTGATTTATAGGGGCTTAGCATGGGTGTCATGGCCGCTTCGGCGGTTTTCAGTGATAACAACTACTTAACTGGAAAGGCACTCGTCATGCAACTGAACGACACGCAGCAAGCAAGCTGGTGGATGCCGGCCGAATGGGCCCGGCACGCCGCGACCTGGATGGTCTGGCCGCACAACCAGGCGCTGTGGGAGAACACCTGGGGGGTGACCCTGGCCCAGGTGCAGGAGGACTTCGCCCGGGTGGCCAACACCATCGCCCGCTTCGAGCCGGTCAGGCTGGTCGTCGACCCCAGCGCCCTGGCGTCCGCCCGGACGCTGTGCGGGCCGGGTATCGAACTGGTCGAGCTGGCGGTCAACGACAGCTGGTGCCGCGACAGCGGGCCGAGCTTCGTCTGCCATCCGCAGCTGGGCCTGGCCGGGGTCAGCTGGCGTTTCAATGCCTGGGGCGGCAAGTCGGCCCATGACCTGGACGAGAGCCTGGCCCGGCGCGTGCTCAACGGCCTGGGCCTGGAGTGCTTCGGCACGCCGCTGGCCAACGAGGGCGGCGCCATCCATGTGGACGGCGATGGCACCCTGATCACCACCGAGTCGGTGTTGCTCAACCCCAATCGCAATCCGGGCCTGAGCAAGGTCGAGATGGAGGCCATCTTCGCCCGCCTGCTCGGCGTGAAGAAGACCATCTGGCTGCCAGGCGATCCCGACCATGTCACCGGCGACATGACCGACGGCCACGTCGATGGCGTCTGCGCCTTCGCCCGGCCCGGCGCGCTGCTGGTGGACGCCACCCATGAGCAGTCCTCGACCTATGCCGAGGTGGTGCGCGAGAATCGACGCGCCCTGGAGCTGGCCACCGATGCCCGTGGGCGCCGGTTCGAGCTGCTCGAGCTGTTTGATGCCAGCGATGCGGTGGACAGCGCGGCCGAGGTGTTCTGCGCCTCCTACACCAACTTCTACATCGCCAACGGCGCCGTGATCATGCCGGCCTACGGTATCGCCGCCGATCGGGTGGCCGCCGAGACCCTGGCCATGGCCTTCCCGGGGCGTGAAGTGGTACCGGTGCGGATCGACCACCTGGCCCATGGCGGCGGCGGGGTGCACTGCATCACCCAGCAACAGCCGGCCTGGCCGCTGAAGGGGTGAGGGGCATGAGCAAACTGTGCATCGCCACCACCCAGTTCGCCTGCAGCTGGGAGCTCGGACGCAATCTCGACCAGGCCGAGCAGCTGGTGCGCCAGGCGGCCGCCCAGGGCGCCCAGGTGATCCTGCTGCAGGAGCTGTTCGCCACGCCCTATTTCTGCATCGAGCAGGATCACAAGCACCTGGCGCTGGCCGAGGAGTACGGCAACAGCCGGGTGCTCAAACGCTTCGCCGCCCTGGCCCGGGAGCTGGGCGTGGTCTTGCCGCTGTCCTGGTTCGAGAAGGCCGGCAATGTCTACTTCAATTCCTTGAGCGTGGCCGACGCCGACGGTCGCTTGCTCGGTGTCTACCGCAAGACCCACATTCCCAACGCCATCGGCTATCAGGAGAAGGAGTACTTCAGCCCCGGCGACACCGGTTTCCGGGTCTGGGACACCGCCTTCGGTTGCCTCGGTGTGGGCATCTGCTGGGACCAGTGGTTCCCCGAGACCGCCCGTTGCCTGGCCCTGCAGGGCGCCGAGGTGCTGCTGTTCCCCGCCGCCATCGGCTCCGAGCCGGGGGCCGCGACGCTGGATTCGCGCGATCACTGGCAGATGTGCATGCGGGGCCATGCCGCCGCCAACATCCTGCCGGTGGTCGCCGCCAACCGCGTCGGCCGTGAGGTGGCGAGCAACGACCCCGAGCTGGCGATGAGTTTCTACGGCTCGTCGTTCATCACCGATCACAAGGGCAAGACGCTGGCCGAGGCCGACCGCGATTCGACCGGCGTGCTGGTGCAGACCCTGGATCTGCCGGCCATGCGCGAAGAGCGCCTGACCTGGGGCATCTACCGCGATCGTCGCCCGGAAATGTACGGCCCCCTGCTGGGCCTGGACGGTCGTCAAACCCACGTGCGCTGGACGGCGCGAGGAGTTCACGATGAATAAGCACAGCAAACCACTGGCGGCGTTGGTCCTGGGCCTGGGGCTGCTGAGCCAGCCGCTGCTGGCCGAGGAGAAGGTGCTGCACCTGTACAACTGGGCGGACTACTTCGCCGAGGACACCCTGGCCAAGTTCACCGCGGAGACCGGCATTCGCGTGGTCTACGACGTGATGGACAGCAGCGAAACGCTGGAGGCCAGGATGATGTCCGGCGGCAGTGGCTACGACCTGATCTTCCCCGGCGACACCGTGGCCGAACGGCTGATGCGCGCCGGCGCCCTGCAGCCGCTGGACAAGGCCAAGCTGACCGAGCTGGAGGACATCGAGCCGGGCCTGCGGGCGCTGCACGCGCAGTACCCCAATTCCCGCGATGCCACGGTGCCTTACACCTGGGGCACGGTCGGCCTGACCTACAACGCCGAGATGATCCGCCAGCGGGCGCCGGGCGCGCCGGTTAACAGTCTGGATATGTTGTTCAAGCCGGAGCTGGCGGCCAGGTTCGCCGACTGCGGAATCTCCCTGATCGACTCCCCCGACGAAGTGCTGGCGGTGGCGCTGCACTACCTGGGGCGCGACCCGCGCAGCGCCAAGCCTGAGGACCTGGAGGCGGCGCAAGCCCTGCTGATGCAGCTGCGCCCCTATGTGACCAAGCTGCAGTCGCAGCCGGTCACCGACCTGGTCAACGGCGACCTGTGCCTGTCGCTCGGCTACAGCGGCGACATGACCCAGGCCCAGCGCACGGCAGACGCCGCCGGCAAGCAGGTGGACTTCCAGTACCGCATCCCCAGCGAGGGCTCCGCGGTGTGGATGGACACCATGGCGATTCCCGTGGATGCCAAGCATCCTGAATACGCCTACGCCTTCATCAACTTCGTCATGCGCCCGGAGCACATGGCGGCCATCTCCAACTTCACCGGCTACCCCACCTCCAACGCCAAGGCGCGCGCCGCCGTCGACCCGCAGATGCGCGACAACCCGGACATCTACCCGAGCGAGGCCAGCTACGCCCGGCTGTTCCCCGGCAAGGACATCCCACAGCGCGACATGCGTGCGCGCATGCGCACCTGGACCAACTTCAAGACCGCCACCGCGCAGTAGTTCGCGCCAGTGCGGCGGTGGCACCGATATCCAAGGATGAGGCTTTTTATGCGAGTAGTTCCGAGTCTGACCGGCCTGCTGATGCTGGCCAGTTCCGCCCTGCAGGCCGCCGAGCCGGCCGCCACGCTGTTGCACAACGGCAAGATCTACACGGTGAACGAGCAGCAGCCCTGGGCCAGCGCCCTGGCCATCGCCGAGGACGGGCGGATTCTCGCCGTGGGCGATGGCCAGGCGCTGCAGGCCTATGTCGACGCGCAGACCGAGCGGGTCGACCTGCAGGGGCGCCTGGTGCTGCCGGGTTTCCAGGATACCCACGCCCATGTGCTGGATGCCTCCTCGCAGGCCCAGGGCGATTGCACCCTCAGCCCCGGGGATGGGATGGAGCGGTGGCTGGCGCAACTGGAGGGCTGCAATGCCGAGGACGAGGGCGACTGGCTGGTGGGTTGGGGCTTCGCCCTGCATACCCTGCTGGAGGAGGACGAAGCCCCGCGCGACCTGCTCGACGCCGTGGTGGCGGACCGTCCGGTGACCCTGATGGAGGAGACCTCGCACGCCTACTGGCTCAACTCCAAGGGCCTGGAACTGGCCGGCATCGATGCCGACACCCCCGACCCGATCGGCGGCGTGATCATGCGCGACGAGGACGGTCGACCCACCGGCCTGGTGCTGGACAATGCCGGCGACCTGGCGCTGGACCAGGCCCTGCCGCCGTCCAGGGCGCTCGCAGAGGTCTATTATCAGGCGGTGCTGACGGGCCAGGACGAACTGGCCAGCAACGGCGTCACCTCGGTGGCCGATGCCCGGGTGTTCTGGCGCCGGGGCCATCTCGAGGCCTGGCAGAAGGCCGCCGAACGCGACGAACTTAAGGCGCGCACCGCCCTGGGCTTGTGGGCCTATCCGTCGCTGGACGACGAGCAGCAGCTGGCCGAACTCAAGTCCCTGTATCGACCCGGCGATGAGCACAGCCTGCTGCGGGTCAACCAGGTCAAGTTCTACGTCGACGGCATCATCCACAACAGCACCGCACGGCTGCAGCAGCCCTATCAAGAAAGCCTGCCGGGGGTCGAGCCCAAAGGGCTGTACTACTTTGGTCCCGAGCGGTTGCGACGCTATGTCGGCGAGCTGTCCGAGGCAGGCTTCGACATGCATATCCATGCCATCGGCGACCAGGCGGTGGGCGATGCCCTGGACGCCATCGAGGCCGGCGGCGGCCAGGGGCGGCACCGCCTGACCCACGTCGAGTTGGTGGACCAGGCCGACCTGCCGCGTTTCCGGCAGCTGAACGTTACCGCCGATTTTCAGCCGAGCCGTTACTTCGCGCCGTCTTTCCTCAAGGACAACGAGCCGCTGATCGGTCAGCGCGCCTATCGACTGCTGCCGTTGGGCCAGCTGCATGACAGCGGTGCGCGGGTCACCCTGAGTTCCGACTGGGACGTCAACCCGCTGTCGCCCCTGGGCATCATGCACAATGCCCTGGGTCTGGGCGAGCGCAGCCTGCCCAGCCTGGAGGCGGCGGTGCGCGCCTACACCCTGGATGCCGCCTACAGCCTGCGCCAGGAGCAGGACACCGGCTCCCTGGAGGTAGGCAAGCAAGCCGACCTGGTGGTGCTGGATCGCGACATATTCCGGCTGCCAGTCGAGCAGCTCGGCAAGGCCCGGGTGCTCTGGACCCTGCTCGGTGGCGCGGAGGTCTATCGCGCCGAGGGATTCTGAGGCGCGGAGGCGGCGGATGTGCGGTAAGAGGCGAGGGGCTGAGCTGGCTTGGGCGCAGTGGGGGGAAATCTGCGACAATCGCCGGCTAATTTTCCCGCCGGGCTGGGCGCCGTTCGCGCCCACCCTGGCATGACTGCACCACGGCCCCGATGACCGACCAGACTCCCGCATTCGACCTCCTGCTGAAAAACCTCGACCAGGCACTGATCGCCGATCGCCACCGCCTGCGCCGCCAGCTGCATGAGCTGCGCAAGCCGGCGACGCCGGACGAGGCCAAGCTGGCGCAGTGGCTGGAGCGCTTCCAGGCCTCCGCCGCCAAGGTCGAGGCGCGCCGCCTCAGCGTGCCGGCCATGCGCTACGACGACGCCCTGCCGATCGCCGCCAAGCGCGACGAGATCAAGGCGGCGATCAGCGCCCATCAGGTGGTGGTGATCGCCGGCGAGACCGGCTCGGGCAAGACTACCCAGCTGCCGAAGATCTGCCTGGAGCTGGGCCGTGGCACCCATGGTCTGATCGGTCACACCCAGCCGCGCCGCCTGGCCGCGCGCAGCGTGGCCACCCGGGTGGCGGAAGAGATCGGCACGCCGTTGGGTGAGCTGGTGGGCTACCAGGTGCGCTTCGAGGACCAGAGCAACGAGCGCAGCCTGATCAAGCTGATGACCGACGGCATCCTGCTGGCCGAGACCCAGCACGACCGCTTCCTCGACAAGTACGACACGATCATTGTCGACGAGGCCCACGAGCGCAGCCTGAACATCGATTTTCTGCTCGGCTACCTGAAGACCCTGCTGGCGCGCCGGCCGGACCTCAAGCTGATCATCACCTCGGCGACCATCGACCTGGAGCGCTTCTCCCAGCACTTCGGCGGCGCGCCGGTGGTGGAGGTGTCGGGGCGCACCTACCCGGTGGAAACCTGGTACCGGCCGCTGACCGCCGAGCAGGACGAGGAGGGCAACCGGGTCGAGGAGGACCTCTCGGTGGACCAGGCGATTCTCGCCAGCCTCGACGAGCTGGCCGCCTTCGAGCGCAGCGAGGGCAAGCGCCCCGGCGACGTGCTGGTGTTCCTGCCCGGCGAGCGGGAGATCCGCGACTGCGCCGAGGTGCTGCGCAAGGCCAACCTCAGGCACACCGAGGTGCTGCCGCTGTATGCGCGGCTGACCCCGGCCGAGCAGCAGAAGATCTTCCAGCCCATGGCCGGGCGCAAGATCGTCCTGGCCACCAACGTCGCCGAGACCTCGCTGACCGTGCCGGGCATCCGCTACGTGATCGATTCCGGCACCGCGCGCATCAGCCGCTACAGCTACCGCGCCAAGGTCCAGCGCCTGCCCATCGAGGCGGTGTCCCAGGCCAGCGCCAACCAGCGCAAGGGCCGCTGCGGCCGGGTCGAGCCGGGCATCTGCATCCGCCTGTACAGCGAGGAGGACTTCCTCGCCCGCCCCGAATTCACCGACCCGGAGATCCTGCGTACCAACCTGGCCGCGGTGATCCTGCAGATGCTCCACCTGCGCCTGGGCGAGGTCGACGCCTTTCCCTTCATCGAGCCGCCGGACGGCAAGGCCATCAGCGACGGCTACACCCTGCTGCAGGAGCTCTCGGCGGTCAGCCGCGACGGCCAGCTGACCCCCCTGGGCCGCCAGCTGGCGCGCCTTCCGGTGGACCCGCGCATGGGCCGCATGGTGCTCGAGGGCGCCAAGCAGGGCAGCCTGGAGGAGGTGTTGATCGTCGCCAGCGCCCTGTCGGTGCAGGATGTGCGCGAGCGCCCGTCCGACCGCCAGCAGGCCGCCGACCAGGCCCATGCCCAGTGGAAGGACGTCGATTCGGACTTCGCCGCCCTGATCAACCTGTGGCGCGGCTTCGAGGAGCAACGCCAGGCCCTGGGCTCCAACGCGCTGCGCAGCTGGTGCCGGAAGAACTTCCTCAACTACCTGCGCCTGCGCGAATGGCGCGACGCGCACCGCCAGCTGACCCTGATCAGCCGCGAGCTGCAGCTCAAGGCCAAGGCGCCGGAGGGCAAGCCGGCCAAGCCGGAGCCCGGCAAGGGCCCGGACGCTGCCCGAGAGTCCGCCAAGGCCGTCAAGGACGAGGCCCAGCAGCGCAGCATCGACTACGCCAAGGTGCACAAGGCCATCCTCAGCGGCCTGCTCAGCCAGATCGGCCAGAAGACCGAAGAGGGCGACTACCTCGGTGCGCGCCAGCGGCGCTTCTGGATTCATCCCTCCTCCGGCCTGGGTAGAAAGAAACCCAGCTGGCTGATGACCGCCGAGCTGGTGGAAACGACCAAGCTGTTCGCCCGCATGGTGGCGAAGATCGAGCCGGACTGGATCGAGCCCCTGGCCGGCCACCTGATCAAGAAGAATCACCTGGAGCCGCACTGGGAGAAGAAGCGCGGACAGGTGGTGGCCTACGAGCAGATCACCCTCTACGGCATGATCGTGGTCGGCCGCCGCCCGGTGCACTACGGCCCCATCGACCCTGTGGTGTCGCGCGAGCTGTTCATCCGCGAGGGCCTGGTCGGCGGCGAGATCCAGTCCCGCGCCCGCTGCCTGTCGGCCAACCGCCAGCTGCTGGAAAAGCTCGACGAGCTGGAGGCCAAGGCGCGCCGGCGCGACATCCTGGCCGACGAGGAAACCCTGTTCGCCTTCTACGAGGCGCGCCTGCCGGCCGACATCTACCAGACCGCCAGTTTCGACAGCTGGTACAAGCGCGAGAGCGCCGGCAATGCGCAGCTGCTGATCATGCGCGAGGAAGATGTGCTGGCCCGCGACGCCCGCGAGGTCACCGCCGCGCAATACCCCGACAGCCTGCACCTGGGCGAGCTGCAACTGCCGTTGTCCTACCACTTCGAACCCAATCATCCGCGCGACGGCGTCACCCTGCGGGTGCCGGCGCCGTTGCTGCCGCAGCTGCCGGGCGAGCGCCTGGAGTGGCTGGTGCCGGGCCTGCTGGAGGCCAAGTGCGTGGCCCTGGTGCGCAACCTGCCCAAGGCGGTGCGCAAGAACTTCGTGCCGGTGCCGGACTTCGTCGGCGCGGCCCTGGCCAAGATCGGTTTCGCCGAGGGCAGCCTGCCCGCCGCCCTGGGCCGCGAACTGCTGCGCATGACCGGGGTGCGCGTGGCCGAGGAAGCCTGGATCGATGCCGCCGCGCAG
Source organism: Pseudomonas benzenivorans (assembly GCF_024397895.1). Classification (NCBI taxonomy): domain Bacteria; kingdom Pseudomonadati; phylum Pseudomonadota; class Gammaproteobacteria; order Pseudomonadales; family Pseudomonadaceae; genus Pseudomonas; species Pseudomonas benzenivorans. Next base: position 1,075,810 of record NZ_CP073346.1, on the reverse strand, counting down.
ATCGAGGGCCACCTGCGCATGAACATCGAGGTGGTCGACACCCATGGCAAGCCCCTCGGCGAGGGGCGCGACCTGGCCGAGCTGTGCGCCCGCTTCAACGAGGCCAGCCAGGCCGCGCTGGCTTTGCCGAAGACCGAGAAAGCCCAGCAGCCGGTGCAGGCCAAGGCCTTCGCCGAAGTGGCCGAGAAGGCCCAGCAGAAGGTCGCCGGACTGTCCATGACCGTCTACCCGGCGCTGGTGGAGGAGGGCGGAGAGGTCAAGGAAGGGCGCTTCCCGACCCAGGCCGAGGCCGAGTTCCAGCACCGCCGCGCCCTGCAGCGCCTGCTGCTGCAGCAACTGGCCGAGCCGGCCAAGTACCTGCGCGGCAAGCTGCCGGGGCTGACCGAGCTGGGCCTGCTGCACCGCGAGATCGGCCGCATCGAGGCGCTGGTCGAGGACATCCTCTTGGCCAGCCTGGACAGCTGCATCCTCGAGGGCGCTCTTCATGAAGGCAGTGGGAGCCTGCCCCGCGACGGCGCCGCCCTGGCGGCCCTGGCCGAGCGCAAGCGCGGCGACTGGACCGCCCACGCCGAACGCCTGGCCCGCCTGTGCCTGGAAATCCTCAAGCTGTGGCACGGCCTGCAGAAAAGCTTCAAGGGCAAGATCGACCTGGCCCAGGCCATGGCGCTCAACGACATAAAGCAGCAGCTCGCCAACCTGGTCTACCCGGGCTTCGTGCGCGAGACGCCGGGTGAATGGCTCAAGGAACTGCCGCGATACCTCAAGGCCATCGAGCAGCGCCTGGACAAGATCGGCGCCCAGGTGCAGCGCGACCGGGTGTGGAGCGGCGAGCTGGCCGGCTACTGGGAGCAGTACCAGGCGCGCCTGGGCAAGCACCGCCAGGAGGGCAAGCGCGATCCGCAGCTTATCCAGTACCGCTGGATGCTCGAGGAGTACCGGGTGTCGCTGTTCGCCCAGCAGCTGGGCACCAAAATGGCGGTATCGGACAAGCGCCTTGGCAAACAGTGGAGCGCGGTCGAAGCCTGACCGCGCCAGGAGTACTAGATGTTCGAAATCCAGCCAATGAACCCCGAGCACTACCGCCAGCAGACCCGCCGCAGCACCCTGGTGATCGTGGCCCTGTTCCTGCTGCTGGGCATGCTCTGCGCCACAGCCAGCAGCCAGCTGTTCGGCACCCCCGGCGGCGACAACTTCAAGTGGAACCTGATCGGCGTGCTCGCCGGCCTGGCCCTGACCGTCGCCTTCGTGCGCCTGCAACTGTGGTCGCGCCCGTTCATGGCGGCGGCGGTGTACGGCTGGCGGCTCAAGCGCAGCCTGATGCGCGTGACCAACCAGATGCACCAGGTCAAGGCCGGAGTGGCCGCGGGCGACGAGCGCTCCATGAAGCTGCTGCGCTTCTACCACCTGGGCCTGACCCAGATGCACCAGCTGGACGGCAACAGCAGCGAACTCGGGCAACTGGTGCGCGAGATCGACGCGCACCGCGAAGCCTTGGAACAACGCGGCCTGGACCCGGAGCAGGCGCGCCTCGACCCGGCCTGGCTGGAGGCGCTCAAGGCCTTCAAGTGAGCCGCTGCTGCCCGCCGATGCGCGGACGATGAATTCGACATCGCGCGGCGCCGTCCGGGAGATCGGGAGCGATCTTCGCGGGTTCCTAAACGATGCAGGCGGTCGCGATGGGCTGGCTTTGCCGGTGATGACAGCCCGAAGTCGACCCGTTGCGGGCTATCACGGAAGTCGGTGGACAAGTAAACGTTGTCCACCCTACAGCAGCCTCACGTCCGCGTAGGATGGAAAACCGCAAAGCGTTTTCCACCAGTGGTCACCCAGACTACCTCGCTCTGTGCGGGCTTGCCTGGACGCTCCAGATCGGCACTGCGCAGTAACTCATTCTGGTTACCGACGACGCATCCCAGAGCGCTTTTCGGACCGTTGCTGGTGCATTCATTTTCAGTGTCGCGGCTCCGACGGCGTTCAAGAACGACTATGTCGAGGCGGTAGGCGGCCCGATACCTCTAGTCCTGGTGACTTTAGGCCGGCCTATACTCCCATGAAGTGTCAGCAACTCTTTCGGCCTATAGGAGTTTGTCAGGACTGCATTGCGTAGTTTGCCGAACTCACACTGAGGACGCATTTCGATGAATGAAGTCGACGTAAACCCGGGCCTGATATTCGATCGGCTGGACGCTTGGCTCGACGGCCTTTTCAAACTATTGCCCAGCATCGCGGTGGGTCTCGTGGTCTTCGCGATTTTCTGGTTCGTCGGTCGGGCCATCGGAAGGCTCATTCGGGCGCGGGCCGAAAAGAGCGACCGTCCCAGTTTGGGCGAGGTGGGCGGAGCCTTGACCCGTTGGAGCATTGTCATTGTCGGCTTCATGCTCAGTGCCACGATCATCGCTCCGAGCCTTACGCCGGGGGACCTGTTTGCCGGCCTTGGTGTGAGTTCGGTGGCCATAGGTTTCGCGTTCAAGGACATCCTGCAAAATATGCTGGCCGGCATTCTGATACTGCTGCGCCAACCGTTCGAAGTGGGTGATCAGATCATCTCGGGCGGACACGAGGGTACCGTGGAAAAAATCGAAACGCGGGCAACACTGATAAAGACCTATGACGGGCGCCGCGTGGTCATTCCGAACTCGGAGATCTACACCAGCAGCGTGGTCGTCAATACCGCGTTCGAGGAACGCAGATCGCAATACGACATCGGCATCGGCTGCAATGATAATTGGGCGAAGGCACGGAAGTTGATGGTGGAGGCCTGTGCCAGCGTCGACGGTGTGTTGTCCGACCCTGCGCCGGAAACCATTCCCATCGAACTCGGGGACTTCGCCAATATCGTGCGCCTGCGCTGGTGGACCAGGTCGGACCGAGCGACTCAGATCCATGTGTTCGGCGAGGTCCTGCAGGCCGTTTATCTACGACTCGACGAAGAAGGCATCGACATGCCCTATCCGACGCAGGTGCACCTGTTCCACGATCAGACCGAGGAGACCGATGGCGATCGCGCCAAACAGCGGGAAGGCTGGCCAGCGGGTCGAGGCGAGGTGCCGGCAACCCGACGGATTTCAGACGCCCTTCGCGAGCTGACTGCGATGCCCCGAGAGTGAAAGCTCCGTTGGATGTGAAAAGGTTCGGGACAATCTGAAGCTTGGCTAACGGCTCATCCGAGGATTGCACGAGTAAAGGGGGCGGAGTGAATTAAAACAGATCACTCCGCCCCCTTCTAACTTCCCGCCACAAGACCGACCCCAACGACTGTGACGCCATTCCCGAGGGGCGTGATGCCAGGGCATCCAGTCGATCCAGGTAAAGAGCCACGAGCAGCAGCAACTGCAACAGTTGCACGGCCTGCGCGAGAGCTGGAGCAAGAGCCGCACCCAGCGTAGCAACCTGCTGCGCGGTATCCTGTGCGAGGCAGGCATGGACGTGCTCGGTAAGTGGGTGGCAGGTCTATTTTCTTAGTTTGAACGCCTACTCTGGCTGAAAGCGCGCCTGGCGATCTGATGCCGCCTTGATGGGGCAGTGCGTTGCCACTCGCCGCATCAGCTTGCCTGCGGCCTGGGTTCCGAACAGCGCCGCTTCGCCAGTCACGCCTGGTTCGCCCCCTCGGCCGCCTTGCCGCCTGCCCCGCGTCGGCCGATGCCCGGCGGGCGGCGCTTGATCGGCTGCGATTTGACGATGGAGGTGCTGGTCAGGGCCTTGTCGGCGATGCAGTCGAGAATGGGGTCGAGTTGGTCGATGGAGCGCAGGGAGAGGTGGCGGGGGACGCTGGGCGAATGTTTCAAGGAAGTGCCGCGCTAGCTCAAGGCCATCGAACAGCGCCTGGGCGAGCACCGTCAAGAGGGCAAGGACGATCCGCAGCTTACCCTGTACCGCTTGATGCTCGAGGAGTACCGGGTGTCGCTGTTCGCCCAACAACTGGGCACCCGCATGGCGGTGTCGGACAAGCGCGCCTCGCCGTCGTCGCCTGAGGCGTTATCCAGCGACAACCAGGGTCAGCATTCAAGCTGCACCTGGTCGCCGCACTCTACAGTCTGAAGCGCCCGACCAGGCCATTCAGCTGTTCGGAGAGCGTCTGCAGACTGCTACTGGCATTGTTCAACTGATCCGCGATGTCGGTGGTATCGACCGTGAGCTGGTTAATGTCCTCGATATTACGGTTGATCTCTTCGACCACGCAGGATTGCTCTTCCGTGGCAGTGGCGACCTGAATGTTCTGGTCGCTGATCTGACTGATATGCCCGCTGATCTGTTCCAGCGCTGCCGATGCCTTGCTGGCGTACTCGACCACCAGCGCGCTCTGGCGCCGGCCTTTGGCCATGGCTGTAACGGCGCAGTGGGATTCGGCCTGCAGACGGTTGATGACCTGCTGAATTTCGTCGGTGGATGCGCCGGAGCGGCTGGCCAGGGTACGCACCTCGTCGGCCACCACGGCGAAACCACGACCCTGCTCGCCGGCGCGAGCGGCCTCGATGGCGGCATTCAGCGCCAGCAGGTTGGTCTGTTCGGAGATGCTGCGAATGGTGTCGAGCGTAGCGCTGATCGCGTTGGTTTGTTCGGCCAGCGATTCGATTACCCTGGCTGCCTGTTCCAGCTCGCCGTTCAAGGCATCGACCTGCTGATTCGCCTGGCTCACCACCTGGCTACCGTCGCAGGCATGCCGAGTCGCCTCGCGTGCCACGTTGGCGGCATTCTCGGCGTTGTGGGCGATCTCGTTGACGGTGGAGCCCAGCTCGTTGATGGCGGTGGCCACCTGCACGGTACGGTCGCTCTGCGATGTGCAGTTGCTCTGGGTCAGCCGGGCACGCTCGGCCACCTCGAGGGCCATTGCCGCGAGCTGGCTCGCGTTGTCGGCCAGTTGCCGCATGGCATCATGAACCTTGTCGATGAAACGGTTGAAGCTGCGGGCGATCTCGCTCAGCTCATCCTGGCCTGTCAGCTCGATACGGGTGTCCAGAGCCAGGTTATCGGCGGCCAGACCCAGGCTGTTCTGCAGCACGGCCACGCGGCGGCGCAGGTAGACGACGATCGTCAAGGACGTGACGAACGACACCAGCAGGCCGAGTACGATGATGGCAATCTGGCGGGTGAGCCCGTCGCTGTAGCTCTCGGCGCTGTACTGGTTCTGTTGCTCGGCCTGCTGCAGCAGGGCGTCGAGCAGCTCGTTGGCACCCTGGCGCATCACGCCGTAGCTCTTGGCGTACTGGTCGCGGTAGATCTGCTGGGCTCTGGCCATATCGCCGGCGTCGAGGGCGCTCAGCATGGGTTCCAGCTCATTGCTTACCATCGTCTCGAACTGATCGAGCAGCCATTGCGCCTGGGCCTTGCGCTCCAGATTGACCTGGGTGTCCACCGCATTGCGCATGGCCTCGCGCATGCTTGGGATATCCTCGCCGCGGGCTTCCTGCACCCGCGTCTTCACCCCCCGCTCGTCACGAAGTGGGGTGTCCTGCAGCAGCATCATGTCGATGCCGACGCGCATGCGAGGGATGCGCGAGGCTGCCTCGGCCATAGCCCGCAGCGGGGCTGCGGTGTTGAGGTAGAGCGCCTCGGTGTTCCGGTGCATATTGGACATGCTGCCGAGGCTGGTCAGTGCCACCAGGATCAGGGCGGAGCAGGGAATGGCGACCGCGACGATCAGACGGGTTTTCAGAGTCAACAAACCGAGTTCTCCTATTTTGTTCTTGTAGGGTGCACGAAGGGCGCGCGCGGATTATTACAACGCGAACCTTTCAGCAACCTTTAAGCGCCCGATGAGGCGAATAGGAAATGTCAGGGGATAGTCGGCGATCGAGCCTTGAGGCGTTCTGCACTGCACCCGCCGAGGACCGGCTCGATTGGCGTTCGAGTCATCAGCTCGGCGGGTTGGTCGCCGGCATGCGTCGGCCGATGCCCGGCGGGCGGCGCTTGATCGGCTGCGATTTGACGATGGACGTACTGGTCTGCGCCTTGTCGGCGATGCGGTCGAGGATATGGTCGAGCTGGTCGATGGAGCGCAGGTACAGGCGCGCGATGAAGCAGTCGTCGCCAGTGACCTTGTCGCACTCGCAGAACTCGGCGGTGTCTTCGATCAGCTTCTGCACTGCGTGAAGCATGCCCGGCAATGGCTTGATGCGCACGATCGCCTGCAGCTGGTAGCCCAGGGCCCGCGGGTCGATCTCGATGGTGAAGCCGCGAATCACCCCGCGTTCCTCCAGACGCCGCAGGCGCTCCGAGGTGGCGGGGGAGGACAGGCCGACCTGGCCGGCCAGCGCCTTGAGGGAAATCCGCGAGTCCTGCAGCAAGGATTCGAGTATTTTCTGGTCGAGAGAATCCAGCATTTTCCGTTGCTCCGTTATATAGGGTGATTAGCCTTTCTTAATTAGGTTTATATTGTGTATAGCCTAATTTTCGCCATGTGAAATGGACACTGTGCATAATATCTTAGCCTCTAATAACTGAGGGAGGTGCCCCATGAACAGCAAGACCCGTGGCTCGGTCGAAATGACCGCAGCGATGATCATTTCCGGAACCATCGGCTGGTTCGTCCTGCACTCCGGGCAGCCGGCGATGGATGTGGTGTTCTGGCGTTGCGTCATCGGCGCGCCGGTGCTGCTGGCGGTGTGCGCCGCGCTGGGCCTGCTGCGCGGCACCCTGACGCCGCGCCTGCTGGCCTTCGCCGCTCTCGGCGGGGTGGCCATCGTGCTCAACTGGCTGCTGCTGTTCGCCGCCTACCCCAGGGCGTCCATTTCCATCGCCACGGCGGTGTACAACACCCAGCCGTTCATCCTGGTGGGGCTGGGCGCGCTCTTCCTCGCCGAGCGCCTGACCGCGAGTAAGTTGATGTGGCTGGGCCTGGCCTTCGTCGGCATGCTGCTGATCGTCCAGGCCAAGCCCGACGCCGGCTATGTCGGCACGGACTACGTCGGCGGCATCCTCCTGGCCTTGGGCGCGGCCTTCTTCTATGCCCTGGCCGCGCTGGTCGCCAAGAAGCTCACCGGCACCCCGCCGCACCTGATCGCCCTGATCCAGGTCTGCGTCGGCACCCTGATGCTCGCCCCCTTCGCCAACCTGAGCCAGCTGCCGACCGAGGCGGGCACCTGGGGCGCGCTTATCGCCCTTGGCGTGGTGCACACCGGGATCATGTACATCCTGCTGTATGGCGCGATCCAGAAGTTGCCGACCCACCTGACCGGGGCGCTGTCGTTCATCTACCCGATCGTGGCGATTCTGGTCGACTACCTGGCGTTCGACCATCAGCTGCACCCGGTCCAGCTGGTCGGCATCGCCGCCATTCTGCTGGCCGCCGCTGGCATGAACCTCGGCTGGTCGCTGCGCAAGGTCGCAGTGCCGGTGGAGGGCAAGCAGGTCAGCGACTGAGGCCGAAGCAAAGCGCGGGGCCGCTAGGCTGGCTCCGCGCGCGGCGCAGGCGGCGCTCAATCGTCGTCATGGTCGCACTTGACCTCCTTCTTGAACTCATCGTGCTTGGCGTCGATCTTGACCCGGCAGCCGTGCTCCCAGTATTGGTCCTTCCACCTGCCGGGGCGCCAGTAGGCGCCGTGGCCATCGGGGCACTTGACCTCTTCCTTGTAGTCGCCGTGGTCGTACTCGCGTTTGACCCGGCAGGGGCCATCCCAGAACTCGTCCTTCCACTTCTCATGCTCATGGGTGTGCCGATGGTCGGCCGACACGGGGCTCAGCCAGCCGCCGGCCATGGCGAACAGCAGGCAGAAACCCAGCAGATTTTTCACGTTCATCCCAGCACCTCGCGTAAGCGCTTCATCAGCCTGACTGCGATACGACAGCGAAGGGCGCGCCTCTATCCCTGGGACGCGCTTCAATTCAGCCGATAGCGGGCCAGTTCCTTGGGGTCGAGCACCCGCATGTTGTGCGGTGCAATGCGCTGCATCTCCTCGGCCAGGCGGGTGGGGACGTTCATTTCGCGCAGGTAGGCGGCCGGGTCGTGGCGCTGGCCATGGTGGGCGGCGTGCGCCAGGGCCGAGTCGCCGGCAGGGAAGGGCGGGCGGTGCAGGCCGACATGGCCGCGCACGGTCTTCTTGCGCCCGGCGGCCAGCAGGTAGATGCAGCTGCCCTGACAGATACCTGTCGAGGGAACCAGCACGTCGAAACCGGTCTCGCGCAGCAGACGGCCCATGCGCATGGCCTCGGGGGCGCTGCCGCCGATGCTGTCGAGCAGCAGGATCTTGCGCGCATAGCGCCCGGGGTTGGCGCGCAGGCCCTTGAGCAGGGCTTCGTAATCGCCGGGGGCGATGTCTTCGGAGACCTTGGCAACCAGCAGGCGGCCGCGGCGCGGATCGTCGCCGGCTTCGACTTCGACCTTGGCCAGGGCGGCGGCAGATTGCAGCGTCAGCAGGCAGAGCAGGGCGGCGTGCAGGAGGGGGCTGTGCATGAACGGGGCGATCCTGAACCAGTGGGTGGCTGAAGATAACCGCGCTCGCGCGCCGGTGCACCTGCCTTACGGCGGCTTATAGATTTCTTGTTGCAACAGGGGCCAGCCGCTATGGTGCGGCGATTCCATCCACCGGTAACGGAGAACCCCGATGAGCCTGTATGGCGACTACGACCCGCAGAACATCTTCGCCCAGATCATTCGCGGCGAGGCCCCTTGCTACAAGCTGTACGAGGACGACGAGGTGCTCGCCTTTCTCGACCTGTTCCCGCAGTCGCCCGGCCATAGCCTGGTGATTCCCAAGCGCGCGGCGGCGCGTAACCTGCTGGAGATCGACCCGGACAGCCTGGGCCCGCTGATGCGCGCGACCCAGCGGCTGGCCAAGGTCCTGGTGGAGGAATTGCAACCGGACGGGGTGCAGGTGGCGCAGTTCAATGGCGCGCCGGCCGGGCAGACGGTGTTCCACCTGCACATGCACGTGATTCCGCGCTTCGCCGGCCAGGGCCTGGGAATCCACGCCGCCAACAAGGCCGATCCGGCCGAGCTGGAGGCGCTGCAGGCGCGGTTGGTCAAGCGCCTGGCCAGCTGAGTCGCTGGCCAGGCGGCCCCGGCTCAACTGGCCAGGTCGAACCGCTCTTGCAGGGTGCACCACTCGGCCGGCAGGCGGATCAGGGTGGTGAAGGCGCGGTAGTCGGCGTGCTCATCGCCCGCATCGAGGCGCACCTCGATGCTGCCGCCCGCTGACTCGAGGAAGTCGCGCACGGCATCCATGCCCACCCCGCGCCCCGACACTTCGGTGACTTTATCGGCGGTGGAGAAGCCGGAGGCGAAGATCAGGTTGGCGACTTCCGTAGCGCTCGGCCGCGGCGCATCGGCCGGGTACAGGCCCTGCTCGACGGCCTTGGCGAATATCCTGGTCAGGGCCACGCCGCGGCCGTCATCGCGCACGGCATAGGTGATGGCGCCACCGTCTTCGATCGCCTCGATGCGGATGCAGCCCTGTTCGCCCTTGCCCTTCGCCCGGCGCTCGTCGGCGCCCTCGATGCCGTGGTCGATGGCGTTGCGCAGCACGTGCATGAAGATGTTGCCGATCATGCTGTGGGCCTCCTTGCGGATCAGCACCTCGTGATCGGGGATCAGGATCGCCGGGGCCGGCTTGTCCAGCTCATCGGCCAGTGACGCCACCGAATCGAGAACATCGGCGATCACCCGCTCCAGCGGAGCCGACTCGAGGGCGAGCAGGCTCTGATAGGTGGCCTTGACCACGCGGCGGGCACTGTCGGGCAGCTCGGCATTGCACAGTGTCGCCAGGTTGGTGAGCAGCTGACTCAGTTGCGCGCTGTCGATCAGGCTGGCGCCGCTGGCGAGTTGGTCGCGGCCCAGCTTGTCCTTGAAGATGCCGCGGTAGAACTGCAGGGCCCGTTCGGCGTAGGCCAGCTCTTCGAGCAGCTCGGCGGGTTGCCAGAGCTTCTCCTCGTCCTTGCGCAGCTGGTCGAAGGTGTTCTCGACCTGGTGCACGGTATCGGTGATGTGCTTGAGGCCGTAGGTGCGCGCGTTGCCCTTGACCGTGTGGATGTTGCGGAACAGCTCGGCCAGCTTGCCCGGGTCCTTGCGCTCGGTCTGCTCGATGATGGTGCGGCACTGGCCGACCAGGTTCGAGGAGCCGTCGATGAAGGCACTGAACTTCTCGGCGTCGACCGCGAGAATCTCGCCGATGATCATCAGCTCCTGCTTCTGCCCCTCGGCTTCGGCCTGCAGGGCCTTCAGCGCGGTGACGTCGCGCACCGTGACCATCAGCTTGGTGACCACATCCTGGTCATCGACGATCGGGTCCCAGTCCAGCTCGATCAGCTTGTGCGGCCGGCCCGGGAACTCCAGGGTCAGCTCGCCGATCAGCAGGTGCGAGTTGAACTCGTACATCATCGCGTCTTCGCCGACGATGGACGCCACTGCGGTGGAGATGCCGTCGATCATCTCGGCGTTCAGGGTCGAGCGCTTGAGCATGAAGTCGACGAAGTTGCGGTTGGCGATCTCCTTGGTCTCGAAGATGGTCTCCAGGTAGGCCGCGTATTCCGGGTGGATCAGGCCGTTGTCGACGATGGTGAACAGGCCCTGGTGCATGTTGGAGAACATGTTGGCGATGTCCTCGTTCTTCTGCTTCAGCGCCGCGGTGCGCTCCTCGACCTTCTTCTCCAGGGTGCGGTTGTGCTCCTCGATCACCTCGACCATGCGGATGTTCTTGATGGTGGTGACCAGCGAGCGCGCCACGGAGGCGACGAACTCGTAGTCGCTGTCGGCGAAGTTGACCTTGTCGACCGCACCGGAGACGTTCATCACGCCGATCAGGATGTCCTTGTCCAGCAGCGGCACGCAGAGCAGGGCCTTGGCCTTTTCCTGCTCGCCGGCGACGTAGGTGCTGTCGCGGCTGGTGTCGGGCACGAAGATCACCCGTTTCGAGGCGGCGGTACGGCCGATCACGCCTTCGCCCAGGGTGAAGGTGATGGCGGCCGGCGCCCCGTCCATCTGCTTGGGCGGCAGGAAGGCCTTGGCCTCCAGTTCGTTGTCCTTGTTGAACAGGTAGACCGAACCGCGTTCGATGCCGATCTTCTCGCTCATGGCGTGCAGCACCAGGTCCAGGGCCGTGTCCTGGTCCCGGGCGGTGGCCAGGGTGCCGCCGATGCGGTTGAGCTTGGCCAGGTCGATCATCTTCTTGCGGATCGCCAGGCGCATGGAGTTGAAGTTCTGCGAGGCCAGCACCAGCAGGATGATCAGCATCGCCAGGGTGCTCTTGAAGCCGAAGCTGACGCTGTCGGCCAGTTCGCCTTGCAGCCGGTTGAACTGGGCGTCGGCGGCCACCAGCACCTGGTCGAGGCCGGCCACCGCCTTCTGCACCGCGGCCTTGGAATTGCTGAGTTGCTCCCAGGCGGTCTGCGCCTGGGTCAGCTCCTCGCGCTTGTGGTCGATCAGGTTGGGCTGGGTCTTGAGCTGCTGGCGCAGGGCTTCGACGTGCTGGTAGGTGGCGTCGATATAGCCCTCGGTGTCCATCGGTTGGTACACCGGCACCACCTTGTCGAACCAGAACATCGCGCCGTTGATGATGAACTCGAAATCCTCCTGGGCGCTGTCCAGGCGCTCCAGGTCACTGCTGCTCTGCAGCTCCTGGGCGGCCTTGGCCACCCCTGCCATCAGCGCGTCGGCCTGGTTGGCGAAGCCCTGGGCCAGGGCCAGGTCCTTCTCCATGGCCTTGCTCGGGGCGCGGGCGTTGACGATGTCCATGAAGGAGAAGCCGACGTCGTCCGACCGCTCCATCACCACGCCCACCTGTTGTTCCACCGCCTGCTTGGCGACCAGCACGGCCAGCTTGGCGTCGAACATCTGCCGCACGGCCTCGTTGTAGGTGGCGAAGTTGTGCTTGATGTCGGCCACCACGGCGGTCATCTGCGGGTCATCCTGGGCCAGGGACTCCAGGCGCTTGTAGTCCTCGGCGAAGGCGGCGGCGCCCTTGTCGAAGTCGTCGCGGTACGGGCGGATGTCGGCCTCGCTGAGCGCGTTGAAGCCCAGGGCGCTGAGGTTGGCCAGCTTGAGCAGCTGGATCTGCACCTTGTTGACTTCCGTCACCACCGGCACCGCCTGTTCCTGGACGCGCTGGTTGGAGCCGCTGATGTCGTTGAGATTCCACAGGGACATGCCCCCCGAGATCATCAACAACGCCAGGATGATGGCAAAGCCTAAGGCGACCTTGTGGTTGAAGCTGAGTTTGAGTTTGGGCATGTCACACCTGGTTGGGCTTATTGTTTTTGTGCGAACGGGGCGCTGCTCAGCCGGTGCCTGGGGGCTGCCGTGACGGCAGCCCGTTTCCTTGGCGCGGCGCCGGTCAACCGGCGACCAGCTTCTGGATGGCACCGATGGCATTGGCGCCGTTGAAGGGCTTGACGATCCAGCCCTTGACCCCGGCCGCCTTGCCGCGGCTCTTCATGTTGGGGTCGTTCTCGGTGGTCAGCATGATGATGTTGACGCTCTGGTTGCCCAGCTCCCCGCGGACCTTTTCGGCCATGGTCAGGCCATCCATGTTGGGCATGTTGACGTCCGAGATGATCAGCTTGATGTCGCGGTTGCCCTTGAGCTTGGTCAGGCCGTCCTTGCCATCGACGGCGGTTTCCACGCTGAAGTTGTGGGACTTGAGAAACGCGGTGACTTCGTTGCGAATGGCCGCGCTGTCGTCGACTACGAGAATCTGTGCCATGGGGTTCTGCCTTCTAATTGTTGTTGTGGAGCCAATGTGGTGATTTCAGGTGTTCGGGGTCGGGTAGGCCGGCCTTGTGGCGGCGGCTTCAGAACAGTTCCAGGCAGCCACTCTCCACCAGGTCCTCGACCTTGTTCTCGTCGGCCTCCAGGTACTCCTCCGGGGCCCAGCGGATGTTGAAGATGAACTTCTGGTAGAGGGTCACCGGGGCCAGCTTGCCGTGGCGATCGCGCAGGGTGAACTTGAAGCACAGCTGCGAGCGGTCGGTGCCGAAGGAGATGTATTCCTTGAAGTGGTTGACCGTGATCGGCACGCTGATGCGCGTGCCGTCGTTGCTCATCGGCGGGTGCAGCGCCAGCAGGCGGGTGCGCAGGCCGCCCCAGGCGAGGTTGGTGATCTCGCTGAGCATGCCCATGACATCGCGGAAATCCACGTCGTGGCGGGCGATCGCGGTGCGCCCGTCCTTGATCATTTCGACCATCGGCTGCTCTTCGGACTGCACCATCATGTAGCCGCAGAACCAGGGCGACTCGACCGGCAGCAGGCTGAGGATGTCGCCGTAGGTGAGCTTGTCCTTGACCAGGTAGGGCAGGTCGCAGCTGACCTCGACATCGCGGAACAGCGCGTTCAGCGAGGCGAGGGTGACCTCCTCCATGCGGCGGATGAGCGAGATCGGGTACTCGGTGTTGGCCAGGTACTGGTCGAGCAGCCGCTTCAGGGTTTCCGGGCGCTCGATGTCGTAGGCCCCGGCGATGCCGATGGTCTGGATGGGCTGCAGGTCGTCGAGGTCGGCGCGGCCCTCGCGACGCATGAAGATCGGCAGCTCGCGGCGCAGCTGGTGAATGCGCCGGGCCAGCTCGTAGCCGTTTTCGATACCGGCGGCGGGGTCGCTGCTGTGCTCGGAGATCAGCACGGCGCCCAGGTCGATATTGGCCTCCAGCATCTGCATGGTGGAGCTGTTGGTTTGCTTGAGGCCGATCAGGCCATGGTCGTTGCAGAACGCCTTGATCTTTCCCTGGGCACAGGCGTCCTCTTCGAAGATCAGCACCTTGCTGACCAGCCGCTTCTCAAAACCGATCATGTTGTTTCTCGCTAGTGGACCGCACGTCTTTATTGAGCCTTCAGCCTGGAGAGGGGCCGTCAGCCGTTATTGTTATTGCCGTCCCTGTGCTGGCGGCATCGTCGAGGATGCCGCCCTGGTTGCGTCCTGTGCTGGCCTAGAACAGCTCCAGCTCGCCGGAACCGTCGGATTCGTCGGCGGCGACTTGGGCGGGTGCCTGGTAGTGCTCCAGCTGGAAGTCCCCGGCCTGGGTGGCGCTGACCATGACGCTGGCGGCGAACAGCGCCGGCCCGCTGCTGCTGGTCTGCGCCTTGGCGTGGGCGCTGTGCAAGGGCTTGACCGACTCGTAATGGGCCAAGCTGGAACGTTCGATGAAGTTGGGGGTGGACATGCCCAGCGGCGGACAGCTGCTCTGCAGGTGGCGCTTGAGGGTGCCGCAGAAGCTGTTGCTCAGCTCCAGCAGGTAGTCCTTGAAGACCGTTTCATCGAGGTTGTCGCCGCGCGCCGAGGTCGCCTCGCCGACGAAGCGGCGAGTGGCCTGATCCATGGACACATGCAGCAGGCAGATGATGCGGAACTTGAACGAGGAGATGGTCAGGACGATGCACTGCTCCTGGCGCAGGGCGTCGAGGTTGTCGATGCGGGAAATGACCCAGGGGGTGCTGGCCGAGCTGCCCTTGAGGGTCTGCTCCAGCGCGGCCTGCAGCAGCTTGCCGAGCGTGAGATCGACCGCATGGTTGGCTGAGCGCATGGTCATGCGCCTTCCAGGGTCTGACCCAGGGTGCGGATCTGGCTCTGCACGCCGTGAATCGCGGTGACGATCATGTTGCCGCCGGCCTGGATGTCCTGGAACGCCAGGGTGGTCACCAGGGTGTTCTTGTTGAGGTTGCTGCGGTAGTCCTCGTTCAGCGCGTTGGCGCTGGTCGAGAGCTTGCGCACCTCGTCGGCGACCACGGCGAAGCCGCGGCCCGATTCGCCGGCCCGCGCCGCTTCGATGGCGGCGTTGAGCGACAGAATGGCGATCTGTCCGACGATGTTGCGGAAGTCGCCGATCTGCTTCTGCATGATGTTGTTGTGCACCATGATGCTGCTCATGCCGTCGTGCCAGCGTTCGATGGTGGCGGTGATCTCCAGCAGTTCCTGCACGGCGCTTTCCAGCAGGGCCATCTTGCGCGCCATGTCCTGCAGGCTGGCGTCGCGGGCGCTGTTCAGCTGCTGCAGCTCGCGCTCCAGGAAACTACGGGTTGTTTCGTGCTCCTGCACCAGCGCCTGACGCTCCTGCTGGTGCTGCTTCTGGCTGTCGGCCAGGGCCTGCTTGAGGGCCTGCTGCTGCGCTGCGTTGTCGGCGCGGCATCGCTCCATTTCGTGCGGCGGCACCATCTCGCGGCGTTGCCGCTCGCTGTCGCTCAGGGCCTGCGTCAGCTGTGCCACAGTGCGGGCATGCCGGGCGCTGAGCCGCCAGAAAAGCAGTCCGCCGACCAGGGGAACCAGGACCAGGGTGGCCACAAGGAGCAGGGATGCATCGCCGATCATGATGGTGTCCAGATGGCGCAGCTTCTCGCCGCGCCAAGATAAGGAAGACAGACTTGGTGTTGGCCGGGCGCGCCTGGCTTCGTGGGGGCCGGCATCAGGCCCCGCGTAGAATGTCCAGCAAGCGTCCGCTAACGCCAGCCGCATCCGTGCGATGGGTTCGGCCCGAAAGCCGTGATTCAGGCCACAAAAAATGGCGCCAAATATTTACCGGTGAATCTACTCCGAGCGCTGCGGGAAAATCCATCAACCAAATGGGTGAGTTCCATCGTTTTTTTTGATGAATCGGCCGGACTCATCTGCATTCTTGCTATCGCTGCGCGGTTTGAGTCGAACCTGAGGCCACGCATCCGGGCGCCGGATGGCCCGATAATGCCTGCGCCGCTTGAGCCCTGGTCCGTCTGCGCCAATACTCAGCCGGCACCCATTGCGCCCATGGAGGGCCCATGCGCTTGACTCTTGCCGTATTGCCGCTGCTGGCACTCGCCGGTTGTTCTTCCTTCCAGGCTCACCCGGACAAGGTCACACCGGTGCCCGAGGAGCGTTTGCTGGCCTATCAGCAGCCCGTCGAGAGCGGAGGCGAGCTGGTGGTCAACCGCGACCTGGGCATGCTCGGCGGTGGCTGCTACGTGGCAGTGCTGGTCGACCGCCGGGTGGCGGCGCGCATCGGCGTCGGCGAGCAGGTGCGCCTGCAGGTGCCGAGCGGTACTCGCGTCCTGGGCATCGGCGTCGACAAGCAGGACGACACCCTGTGCGGCATGGGGCGCCTGAACCGAGAACTGGCGGTGCCGGTCACCCCGGGGCAGCGTCAGCACTTCCGCATCGTCAGCGAGGCCAAGAGCGGTTTCGATATCCGCCCCCTGGCGCCCTGATAGGCCCGCACCTACGGGCCGCTGGCTGGCCGACGCCTGTCGAGGTGCTGACCTAAGCTTTCGCTATGGCCAGCACCTCACGCAAAACCAAGCACCAGGGCGGCGCGCCGGCATCCATCGTCACCCTCACCCTGAGTCCGGCGCTGGATATCGCTACCCAGATTCCGCGTCTGTGTGCGGATGTCAAGTTGCGCTGCGCCCTGCCTGAGTACGCTCCCGGTGGTGGCGGCATCAACGTCGCGCGGGCCATCCACCGGCTTGGCGGTCACGCCTTGGCGTTGTTTCCCGCCGGCGGTGCCAGCGGTCAGCAGCTGATCGAACTGCTCGACGCCGAAGGCGTGGCCAATCAGCCCCTGGCGATTGCCGCGCGGACCCGCGAATGCCTCAACGTGGTGGAGCAGGCCAGCGGCCGGCAGTACCGCTTCGTGCTGCCCGGCGCGGGCCTCACTGCGGCCGAGCAGCAGCGCCTGCTGGCGGCGCTGGAGGCGTTGCCGACTCCGGACTATCTGGTGATCAGCGGCAGCCTGCCGACCGAGTTGCCCGCCGACTTCCTTCCGCAGCTGTTGCAGGGCGCCAGCCGGTGCGGGGTGCGCTGCATCCTCGACAGCTCCGGCGAGGCGTTGCGCCAGGCCCTGGCGGTGGGAGGACTGTTCCTGATCAAGCCCAACCTCAACGAATTGAGCCAGCTGGCGGGGGAGACCATCGCCGGACCGGAACGGCTCGCCAGCCTGGCCCAGGGCCTGGTGGACAGCGGGGGCTGCGAGCATGTGCTGGTATCGCTAGGTGCCCAGGGGGCGTTGCTGGTCGGCCCGGGCATGAGCGAGCGGATCGCCGCGCCGACGGTCGAGCGGCGCAGCACGGTCGGCGCCGGCGACAGCATGGTGGCCGGTGTGACCCTGAAGCTGGCCGCCGGGGCCAGTTGGAGCCAAGCGCTGCGCTATGGCGTGGCGGCGGGCAGTGCGGCGATCATCAGCGATGGCAGCGAGCTCTGTCGGCTCGCCGACACCGAGCGGCTGTTCGGCTGGCTGCAGGCCCATGGTCATGGTTGAGCGCGGCGCCTTTCAGGCGGTCTTGCCGAAGCTGGCCAGCTGCTCGATCAGCAGGTTGAGTACGTGGCGGCGGGTGATCACGCCGAGCACCTTGCGCCTGGCATCGACCACCGGGTAGCTCTTGGGCTTGTCGCCCAGCATCTGCTGGGCCAGCTCGAGTGGGTCGTCATCGAGGGTCACGCACAGCACGTCGTTGCGCATGATGTCGCGGACGGTGGCCACCCGCTGGTTGTGGTAGGCCACCTGGATGCTCACCTGCAGGCATTCCTGCTCGGAAATCCAGCCCAGCAGCTGGCCCTCGCCATCGACCACCGGGCCGCCCAACATGGCGTACTTCATCAGCTTGGCGGACGCCGCCACCACCGGCATGTCGGGGTGGATGCGGGCGAAGTCTTTGCTCATGCAGCGGGCGATAGAGGTAGAAATCACAGTGGTGCTCCAGTTCGGGTCGGGTCGGCGAGATAATTGGCCGGCTCGTGCTTGTATCCCGAGGGGCTCGACCGGCCGGCTTGGCAGTGGCCAAAGCAAGTTCCAGGCCGCGACCTTGGAGTGGCTGTTTTTCCTGAGGCTGATTCCCGGCGCAAAGCTGACTGGCCAGTCGCGCGGACTCGGGACGGTGCAGCGATGATCCGTTCTGGTGCGCCAGGGTGGCTGGGGCGGCTGGGGCCAACCCTGTTGCTCGATCCCGCGTCCGTCGTTCATCCCGCCTCCCACCGGATCACGCTGGGCGGCAGACAGGGGAACTCGTCACGGAGCGGGAAGTCGGAGGAGCGACCGACCTGTTCCTTGGGCCGGACTAACCGTCGTCGGTGACGCGCGCAGGCGGCCGCCGTATGGCGGCTTGCCTGGCTTCTGCCGGCACTTTTCTTTATTGTGGCGCCCCGCCAAAAAGCCCGAGTAATCAATATGTTGGAAAATAACCTGAGTCAGTTGGAACAGCTTGTCGGCGATCTGGTGCAGGAGAACAAGGCGCTGCAGGAGGCGAACCAGCAGATTCGCAGCGAACTGGCCCAGCTGAAGGACGAGAACGACGCCCTGCAGATGAGCGCGCTGGAGCAGGAGGAGCTGCACAGCACCACCGCCGCGCGCATTCAGGCCCTGGTCGAGCTGGCCAGCCGCAGCCCTGAAGCCGGCCCGAGTCCTGCCCAGCAATGAGCCAGGACGGGGATACGGTCACGGTCATTTCCATTCTCGGCAATGACTACTGCGTCAAGGCGCCTGCCGGTAAACAGCAGGCCCTGAATGAATCGGCGCAGCTGCTCAAGAAGCTTTTGGCGGAGACCAAGGCCGCCTCGCCGTCACTGATCGGCGACAGGCTGCTGGTGCTGACGGCGCTGAAGCTCTGCGCCCAGCAGGCCGAACTGGAGCAGCGCCACCGCCGGGAGCTGCAGCAGCTGGAAGAGCGGCTCAGCAACCGGGTGGCCGATATCGCCAGCCTGATCCCCCGGATAGTCGAGGATACGCTGGCCTCGCCAGGCGAGATCGCAGTGGCTGTCCCGGGGCGGTCGCGCTAGGGCGGCCGGGCTGCCGGCACTCTAGGCTGGGCTGGGCCGGTTCGGCTGTGGCGCGCAGCGAGCCGCTGGCCCGCCCAGGCCGGAACAACGGCAGGCGGCTACATCTGGATGATCTCGGCCAGCTCGATGCTGCCGCCGGCCGCCAGTATCGGGCAGCCCTTCGCCCGCTCGATCGCCTCCTCGGTGGTCGCCGCCTCGATGATGCTGTAGCCGCTGGCCGGGTTGCTGCCGCCGTTCGGGGTGACCGAGCCATCGCTGTTGACCGTTGTCGAGAGACCGACCGGGTTGCCCGGATCGACTACCGCGCCGCCCAAGGAGGCAAACCAGTCGCCCCAGGCCTGCATGATCTGGGCAACCTCGCCGGGGTCATCGGGTGCGCTGCCGCCGTGATATACGAACAGGTACTTGGTCATCTGAGTCCCCTTCGTTGGAGTTGAGCCTGGTAAGCACTTCCGTTGGCCAGCGCATCGCGCTGGCTGTTGAAGTGTAGTCAGTCGATTGGACGGACTGCTCTGTGCGATCACCGAGCAAACGCCGCATTCGGCCGGGCACCGGCGAGCGTTAACCGATGCAATGGGACGGCGGGTCGCATCTACCGGGCTCAGTGGTGCCAGGAGCGGCGTTTCTGCGGCGGCTTGAACCGTGCATCGCCGATCGAAAGCGGCGGCATCAACAGCGGGTTTCAGCCGATTGGGCGTTGTTGGCCGGCGCCAGGAGACGCCCGCATGGCTACGCCGATTTGGCCGTCACCCACATCGTGATAACGGCACGAAAGACCGTTTCACCCGCTTGATTCTTGACCTCAACATTGACCTTGTGGTCTGCGGACGCCGACCAATCCGGCCTCGAATCGAGTGTGGCGACAGCGGTCAGATCGGACGTCGCTTTCTTCAGGTACTCGACCGTCATGCCCTTGGGAATCCAGCGATGCGTTCGGGGAACCGTCACCTCGGTCATGGTTCCGCCGGCCAGCTCAGCCATGTTGCACATCGCAATGGCGTGCACGGTACCCAGGTGGTTCAGCACCGCGCGGCGCTTGCGTATCGACACCTCGCAGTACTCGGGCCGCAACTCGACAAACTGGGGGCGGATGGACGCAAAGTAGGGCGCCTTGAAACACAGGAGCCTGGAGAAGGCCCATTTTCCGCCGGGCTTGCTGGCGAAGCGTTGCCAAATTGCAAGGGTGCCTGTACTCATCGCTGCGTTACTCATGTATAAATTGGAATATTATTCTAGAGTATTTTTCTATTTCTATGTCAAGTCACCACAACGAAGCCGCCTTGGCGGCGCTGGAGCGCGTCGAGCCCGGCAAGCGCAGCTCGAGCAAGCGCCACATCATGGCGTGTGCCCTGGCGTGTTTCGACGAGATGGGCCTCGAAGCGACGAAAATAGACGACATTCGCCAGCGAGCAGAGAGCAGCATCGGCTCGATCTACCACCATTTCGGCAACAAGGAAGGGCTTGTGGCGGCACTCTATTTCGCCGCCCTGGACGACCAGCTGGCCTTGATGCAGCCTCGCATACTGGCCGCCTCCACACCGCGCGAGGCGGTAGAGGCGTTGATTCGAAGCTACCTGGGCTGGGTTGAGCAGCAACCAGAACTGGCGCGTTTTCTCTTCCAGGCGCGCCACGCGGTGGCTTCGGGGCCGCGCAAAGACGACCTGACTGAGCGCAACCAGCGCCGCTACGGCGCCTTGCTCGAGTGGTTGGCAAAAGGCGTGGAGGCCGGGGTGATCCGGAGGCTGCCCCGGGAGCTCTATGCGTCGCTGTTGATAGGCCAGGCGGAAAACTACTGCCGCGCTTGGCTGTCCGGACGGGTCAAGGGTGCACCCACTGTCCACGCCGATATCTTCGCCGATGCCGCGTGGCGATCGGTTGCCGAGGCCGTGAGCCGCTAGCTGGCGCTAGGCAAGCGCCTTCAGCATCAGCACGGCATCGCCGGTGTAACGGATCAGCGGGTGAGGGTAGACGGTGGCCCTTTTGACCTCCCGATATCCGTAGCGCTCATACAGCCGCTTCGCGCCGCTGTTCTGCTCGAAAACGATCAGGCTGAGCGCCTTGTAGCCCTGTTCCCGCGCCTGCTCCTCGGCCAGTTGCAGCAACCGGGCACCTATCCCGCGACCGCGATGCTCCGGCAACAGCGCCATGCCGCTGATGTAGTAGCTGCGGTCCACCTCGAGCGTGCTGTACGGGGCCAGGACCGGGTCGTTCTGCTCGCCTGTCGGCTCGCTGTGCATGGGGAAGGCGACGAGCATGCCGATGATGCCGCCTTCGTCTTCGACGAGCGTGCAATTGCGGTAGCTGAACGCCGAGTCCTCGCGTTCGTAGCGGCGCCGGCCGACGGCCAGGATGTCTTCGCCCGGCTGCGCCAGCTGGGTCCAGATATAGTCGGCAATACCGTCCGAAGAGATGCGGAAGAGGGCGGCAATGGCCGCGCAATCTTCTCGACGGGCGGGGCGAAATCGTGGCTGAGGCATAGGCCTGTCTCCGATACAGGACGGTGTGGCGAATGGACCTATCGCTAAACCCATTCGTATTCTGCGGCAGTGCTCTGCATAACTACCGGCGCATCGCGGATTCTAGTTCCAGGCCCGCTCTGGCTGATACGCCAGATCCATCGCGCTGCAAATCGCATCCACGTGGCGATGGTCCGTGCCGCAGCAACCGCCCACCACCGAGAGGCGCGGCAAGGCGGACTGCAGCGCCCGGTACTGTGCGGCCAGCTCCTCGGGGTCGCCCGCATCGAGGTCGGGGCTCTGATCGAGCTCGGCATGGCTGCGCTTCGAGGCGTTGGCGCGCAGCCCGCGAATGCGCGCGCGCCACTCGCCGCCCTCGCGCAGCACCGCATCGAAATGGCTGGGGTGCGCGCAGTTGATCAGGTAGTAGGCCGGGTACTCGCCGGTCTCCTTATCGGTTCGGCGGATCGCCGCTTCGAGGGTGTCGCCGGACGGCAGGCGGCCATCGGTTTCCAGGGTGAAGGCGATGGCCACTGGCATGTCGCACGCCTTCGCAGCGGCGGTTATGCCGATGGCCTCCTCCACGTAGTTCAGGGTGAAGGCCGCCACCATGTCTGCTTCGGTCTGAGTGAAGGTCTGCACCTGCGGCCCGTGGTAGTCCCGGGCTTCACCCGCGCTCATGCGTCGGTCGGGGCGGTAGCCGTCGCCGCGCGGCCCAATGTTGCCGCTGATCACGATTGGCGTAGTGGCACTTTCGTAGTCCGCGCGCACCTCGAGCAGCAGCTCGATGGCCTTGCGGTTCGCGTCCGCCAGCTGGCCCGCGTCATAACCGAGCTGCGCGGCCCAGTCGGGATTGGCTCGCCAGGTCGGGCTCTCGAGCACCAGGCCGACCCCGTGCGTGCGTGCAAGCTCGGCATAGGCGGTGAAATAGCGGCGCAGCACCGCGACTCCGGCGGCGTTCTTCAGCAGATCGAACGCCGCAAAGAGCGACAGGTCGATGCCCTCGTGAAAGATCAGGGTGGTTTCCAGTCCGCCATCGGTCATGAACAACTGCTCCTGCAATTGCGGCAGTTGGTTTCGGTACTTGCTCATCACGGTCTCTCCTCGTGCGTATCGGGAAAGTCAGGCGCCGGCCCAGGGCGGGTGCCGATGGACAGGCTCGCAAGCGGGCTGGGCAGTACGCGCCTCGCGTGGGGTTGGCATGACGTTGTCCATCTGTTCGAATGACTCGATTGAAAGGGTAAGACCGCCGCGCCTTAGCGACTAAAGCCATTTCGGCAGCGAACTGGACAAATCGGCCATGAGCGACCCGCAGCAGCCCGCCACTGTCGCCATCCTCGCCTACCCCGAGGCTACCGCCTCGGTGGTGTACGGCATGTATGACCTGTTCATGGCCACCGGCCGCGACTGGGGCATCGTCACCAGTGGCGAGGCGGGCCCTTCACTGCTGCGCCCTCTGGTGGTTGCGGCGCGCGCCGGGCCGCTGCTGGCCACCAATGAGGTGCGCATCGAGGCCCAGGCCAGCCTCCAGGAATGCTCGTCTGCGGACTTCGTTTGCGTGCCGGACCTGAACATTCCACCGGGCGAATCGCTCGAGGGGCGCTTTGCCGAGGAGGTCGAGTGGCTCAGGCGCTGCTATGCGGCCGGGGCCACCCTGGCATCCGCCTGTTCCGGCACCCTGCTGCTGGCCGAGGCCGGGCTGCTGGATGGCCAGGAGGCGACGGTCCACTGGGCCTATTGCGACGAGTTGCGACGCCGCTATCCCAAGGTCATGGTGCGCGCTCAGCGTGCGCTGGTGGTGTCCGGCGAAGGGCAGCGCCTGGTCATGGCCGGGGGCGGCACCTCCTGGCTCGACCTGGCATTGTTCCTCATCGCGCGCTCGGTCGGGGTCGATGCGGCGATGCAGGTCGCGCGCATCAACCTGATCGACTGGCACGCGATCGGACAGCAGCCCTTCGCGCGGCTGGCGCGCACGCGCCAGGTTGAGGACGCGATCATCGCCGGCTGCCAGACCTGGATCGCCGAGCACTACTGCGAACATTCCCCCGTCGCCGCCATGGTGCGCCTCAGCGGACTGGCCGAGCGCTCGTTCAAGCGCCGCTTCCAACTGGCCACCGGCATGTCGCCGCTGGACTATGTGCACAGGGTGCGGCTCGAGGAAGCCAAACAGATGCTCGAGTCCGGCGACGACCCGATCGAGGCCATCGCCAATGCAGTGGGTTACGAAGATGCCGGCTTCTTCAGCCGCCTGTTTCGCCGCAGCGTCAACCTCACCCCGGCGCAGTACCGCAGGCGTTTCGGCTCGATGCGCCGAGCGCTTAACGCGGGTGTTTAGCGGATCAGTCTCGGCGAGCGAGCGAGATCGGGTGGCCAGGGCGAGCAGCACATGACAAGGCCGGATATCCGCATGCAACCGCGCTGACGACAGGCTTGAAAAGCGATTCCTCACTGCTTGTTGGGAGCGCCCATATATGCTTGTTATGTGTTTTGCTAAACATTGCGTTGCCTAATTTCTTCGAAACAACCTTCGCATATAGTCATGACTTGAGCAAAAGCTTCTGACGTATCGTTCCAACCACCTTGCTCGATAGCAATCGCTTCGCATTCCGAACACCATGCATTCTTAAATGGCCAGTCAGGTTCAGGAGCATCCTCAGGCTCAAAAAAGCCAATCTGCTCACCATGCTGTAGATGCTTGCAGATAAATGCAGGACTACGAACACCGTGCCTGCTGCACTCCATTTTGGAATCTTTATTTAGGGGATTACCCATATTCCCTCATGACACATAACGCTTTGCCAAGGGGCCAATGCGAACGTTGTTGGGCGAAGCCCAGTGAGTATTTGTCCCCGCCGTGTTTTTTTGCGGCGTACTTAGGCGACTTGTTATAAGCCATCGTTGGCACCATGCGTAAACAGTAAAGATTTTGGGGCGTAACCCGTAAATGTTACATGACCTGAAATGTACCCCATTATTAAAATTACAGCGACAACAACCCAAATAAGATGATCATAAGGTTCAGTGAAAGCAATAAAGACTATCATTGGGACAAGCAAAATTGACAGCGCAAATACAAGGCCTGATAACACTCTATATGGTGTTCTAACTTTTGCTAATTGCTCCTTCACAATACTCATGCTTTCCTTGACTTATAACGTTTGGTTAAGGGGCGGGCTTTAGCCCGTCCCAGTGAGCGATTTTAGCTTGTGGTTAGGTGGTTGCTAGTATGCAGGCTCATTCTGCTCACATGATATTTCTAAGTTTGAAAGCTCGCAGTGTATTTTTAGCTCTCTATAGGGACCAGAATCCACAAGGGCATAGTCGTAGAAAGGGCCTGCGGCATACAGCTTGTCTGCTTTGCTAAATGATACGCATGTTCTATATTTTTTATGGGCCATCATTATAATGAGGAAATTCAGTTCGCGAGTCGGTGGGATATAAAACCGCCCATCTTCCGAGGTTTCTGATAGTGCTGTTTTTGTGGTGCAGCATTCTTCAGATGCTGTTGAGCAAGCACTTAACTTTACTCCTGATAAAGGACCTAGATGAGTACTAACTGTGCCGGATATGGGAGGTGTTACATTTGAGTAATGTGGCCATGGCATCATCATACAGCCAGTTAGAAATAGCGGTATTAAAATTGCTAACGTTCTGATTAGCATGGATTGACACCTAGCGTTTGGTTAATGGGCGGGCTTTAGCCCGTCTCAGTGAGCGAAGCGAACGATTTGAATGCTGTAATGGACGCTCCCCGCGCCACGCTTCTATACCGATAGCGGTGCTGACTGTTCGCTGGGAGGGTGTGATGAAACGCATAGCGGTTGATCTGGCCAAGTCCGTTTACCAAGTTGCCGAGAGTGTCCGTGCCGGCGTGGTGAGTCAGCACAGGCGGCTGAGTCGTGAGGCGTTCGGGCGATATATACAGGAGCAGGCCGAGCCGGTCGAGTGGCTGATGGAGGCCTGTGGCACGGCGCAACACGAGCGGGATCTGGTTGAGGGCTTCGGCGAGGTCTACCTGCCGTTCGCCCTGGCGCGCAAGTATCCGGCGGCGCCGCGGGAGTGGGGTTGGCAGTATGTGTTTCCCGCCACACAGCGTTCGACCGATCCGCGTTCCGGAGCGCAGCGCCGCCATCATGTCGATGAGAAACGGGTGTAGCGGGCCTTTAAGCCGGCGTTGCGGGCGGCGGGGATCATCAAGCCGGCCACACCCCACATGCTGCGGCACTGTTTCGCCACCCATCTGCTGGAGAGCGGCCAGGACATCCGCACGGTGCAGGAGCTACTCGGCCATGCGGACGTCAAGACCACCATGATCTACACCCATGTGCTCAATCGCTGTGGCCTGGGGGTGTTGAGTCCACTGGATCGCTGAGTAGAGGGCTACAGACGCCCCTCGCGACGCAGGCGGCGCAACACCCAGTGGCGGTAGCACCAGGAAAGTATCGACTTGAGGCCGGGCAGGCCGAGCAGCCAGGCCAGCGGGCGCAGCCTTGGGGTGCGCGCCATCAGCAGGATGTAGGCGTCCAGTTCGCGGTGGATGCGGCCCTGTTCATCCTGTACGTGCAGCTCGGTGAGCGCCCGGTAGGGGTCGATGCCGAGGGCGCGCAGCTTCTGCTCCTGGCCAGTGATGTCGAGCCATTCGACGCTGTCGTCGTGATGGCTGAGTCGTTCGTAGCGGCGACGGTCGGCCACGCAGCGTGGGCAGGCGCCGTCATAGAACACCTTGAGTCTGGCCATGGGCGTGGCCTGGTGGCGGGGCTTATGGTCAGTCTAGCGGGGCGAGGCGGGGAAGGCCCCTTCCCGCAGGGGGAAGGGGCCGAAGGGCTTAGATCAGCTCGGCCCACATGTCGTATTCGTCGGCGTCGACGATGCGCACGCGAACCTTGTCGCCGGGGCTCACGGCCGTGCTGGCGATGAACACGCTGCCGTCGATCTCCGGCGCGTCGGCGTAGCAACGGGCAACGGCGCCCTGGTCGTCGACCTCATCGATCAGCACCTCCATCTCCTTGCCGACCTTCAATTGCAGGCGCGCGGCGCTGATGGCCTGCTGGTGGGCCATGAAGCGGTCCCAGCGGTCCTGCTTGATCTCGTCAGGTACCGGGTTGTCCAGCAGGTTGGCCGGGGCGCCTTCCACCGGCGAGTACTGGAAGCAGCCTACGCGGTCGAGCTGGGCTTCGGTCAGCCAGTCGAGCAGGTACTGGAAGTCCTCTTCGGTCTCGCCGGGGAAGCCGACGATGAAGGTGGAGCGGATGGTCAGCTCCGGGCAGATCTCGCGCCAGGCCTTGATGCGGGCCAGGGTCTTGTCCTCGAAGGCCGGGCGCTTCATGGCCTTGAGTACCTTGGGGCTGGCGTGCTGGAAGGGTATGTCCAGGTAGGGCAGCAGCTTGCCGGCGGCCATCAGCGGGATCAGCTCGTCGACGTGGGGGTAGGGGTAGACATAGTGCAGGCGCACCCACACGCCCATGGAGGACAGCGCCTCGCACAGTTCGGTCATGCGCGTCTTCACCGGCCGGCCGTTCCAGAAGTCGGTCTTGTACTTCATGTCGACGCCGTAGGCGCTGGTGTCCTGGCTGATCACCAGCAGTTCCTTGACCCCGGCCTTGACCAGGCGCTCGGCCTCGCTGAGCACCTCGCCGACCGGGCGGCTGACCAGCTTGCCGCGCATCGAGGGGATGATGCAGAAGCTGCAGCTGTGGTTGCAGCCTTCGGAAATCTTCAGGTAGGCGTAGTGGCGCGGGGTCAGCTTGACGCCCTGGGGCGGTACCAGGTCGATCAGCGGATTGTGCTCCTTGCTTGGCGGCACCACCTCGTGCACGGCGTTGAGCACCTGCTCGTACTGTTGCGGGCCGGTGACCGAGAGCACGGATGGGTGGACGTTGCGGATCGCGCTTTCTTCCACGCCCATGCAGCCGGTGACGATGACCTTGCCGTTCTCGGCGATGGCCTCGCCGATCACGTCCAGGGATTCGGCCTTGGCGCTGTCGATGAAGCCGCAGGTGTTGACCACCACCACGTCGGCGTCCTGGTAGGTCGGCACTACCTCGTAACCTTCCATGCGCAGCTGGGTCAGGATGCGTTCGGAGTCCACCAGGGCCTTGGGGCAACCCAGTGAAACGAATCCGACTTTTGGCGTGGCAGGGGTGGACATGCGGCTGACCTCAGGCTTTGGAGGATGGGCGCGAAAAGGCGCCATTGATCAAAAAGTGCGCAATTCTAGCGGCGGATCGCGTGCTTGACCAGCGCCGCGAGCGATTGCGCGTGGTGGCTGGTCATGAAGATCGGCTTGCGCCCGGCTCAGGCGGTTGGCCCTAAAGCATGGGTGCCGGTTGCCGTAATGGCTTGCGTAAGTTTTCCACGACAAGAGCTGCCGCACCCCAGCGCCTGCCTCAGTCGCCGGACTGGTAGCGCTGAAACGAAAAAGGCCACTCGTTTGAGTGGCCTTTTCGGGTATTTGGTTGCGGGAGCAGGATTTGAACCTACGACCTTCGGGTTATGAGCCCGACGAGCTACCAGACTGCTCCATCCCGCGGCGGCCATTGTATAGGGATACGCGCTTTGGTCAATCTGTTTCTGCCACTGAATCAATTACTTGGGCGGCCAAATCGGACGCAAACGAAAAAGGCCACTCGTTTGAGTGGCCTTTTCGGGTATCTGGTTGCGGGAGCAGGATTTGAACCTACGACCTTCGGGTTATGAGCCCGACGAGCTACCAGACTGCTCCATCCCGCGACGCCAATTCTATCTGGATGCGCGCTTCTGTCAATCGATTTCTACTTTTTAATCAATTGCTTAAATAAGAGAATCGGACGCAAACGAAAAAGGCCACTCGTTTGAGTGGCCTTTTCGGGTATTTGGTTGCGGGAGCAGGATTTGAACCTACGACCTTCGGGTTATGAGCCCGACGAGCTACCAGACTGCTCCATCCCGCGGCGGCCATTCTATAGTTTAGAGGCAGGCTGTCAACCTTTAGTTCGGTAAAAATCGTTTTCTGTTCAGATGCTTAGCGTTTTGTGACACTGGGGGTTGCGGATACTGGCCGCGCCAGGCGGGCGTTTGCGGGGATTCGGCTGACGGAGCCGGGCATCTATCGGTTTCGATATCGGCCGACGTAGCCGACGGGGCGGCCCCTGGGCTAGAGTCCGTGGCCATTTCAGGGGACGTCATGGCGTTAATATCTAGAACTGCCGGCAATTCGGCCGAACAGTGGGCACTGGCCCGCTCGCTCGGCCATCAGACGCTGCGTGAGTAACGGGCTTCGATCATGAGCGTGCGCAAGATCATCCACGTCGATTGCGATTGCTTCTATGCCGCCATCGAGATGCGCGACGACCCCAGCCTGGCGAACAAGCCGCTGGCGGTGGGCGGGGCGGCGGACCGGCGTGGGGTGATCGCCACCTGCAACTACGAGGCGCGCGCCTTTGGCGTTCGCTCGGCGATGGCTTCCGGGCATGCGCTGAAGCTGTGTCCGGACCTGCTGATCGTCAAGCCGCGAATGGAGGCATACAAGGCGGTGTCCCGGGAGATTCACAAAATCTTTCGCGACTACACCGAGGTGATCGAGCCGCTGTCCCTGGACGAGGCTTACCTGGACGTGTCCGACAGCCCGCACTTTGCCGGCAGCGCCACGCGTATCGCCCAGGAAATTCGGCGGCGGGTCTCCCGGGAGCTGCACATCACGGTCTCCGCCGGGGTGGCGCCGAACAAGTTCCTGGCCAAGATCGCCAGCGACTGGAAGAAACCCGACGGCCTGTTCGTGATCACCCCGGATCAGGTCGAGGCGTTCGTCGCCGAACTGCCGGTCGGCAAGCTGCATGGTGTGGGCAAGGTGACCGCCGACAAGCTCGCACGCCTGGGGATTCGCAGCTGCGCGGATCTGCGTCAGTGGCCCAAGCTGACGCTGGTCAAGGAGTTCGGCCACTTCGGCGAGCGCCTCTGGGGGTTGTCCAGGGGCATCGATGAGCGGCCGGTGCAGACCGACAGCCGCCGGCAGACGGTCAGCGTGGAGACCACCTACGATCAGGATCTGCCGGATCTAACGGCCTGCCTCGCGCAGTTGCCGCAGCTGCTGGACGAGCTGGCCCGGCGCATGGCGCGGCTGGATGCCAGCTATAGGCCGGACAAGCCCTTCGTCAAGATCAAGTTCCACGACTTCACCCAGACCACCCTGGAGCAGGCCGGCGCCCGCCGCGACCTCGACAGCTACGGGCTGCTGCTCAGCACTGCTTTCGCCCGCGGCAACAAACCGGTGCGGCTGCTCGGGGTGGGGGTGCGGCTGCATGACCTGCGCGGGCGCCATGAACAGCTGGAGCTGTTCGCGCCCTAGGGTGGATGGCGTTTTTTCATCCGCCGTGGAGGCAGTGTTGGTGGAAAAATCGATCCGGCAGCGGCGCTCGGTCGTCAGAGAGGCGTCTAGCCTTCAGCCGGCCACAGGCGCAGCGGCTTACCGGCCTCGGGCCACAGGCGCAGCTGGTCGAGCGGCGAGAAATCCCAGCGCCGCACCTTGCCCAGGCTGTCGAGGAACTGCGCTTCCTGCTCCATCCGCGGCAGGGTGCACTGCCTGCGGGTACTGCCCGCGCGGGCGAAGCTGAGGCGCTGGCCCTGCAGTTCGTAGCGGGCGAACCAGTGGTTGCAGCCGGTGTTGCCGTAGGCCCGGCCGTCCTCGCCCAGGGTCAGGGTCGGGTGGCTGTCGTCGAGCACCGGGCGCGCGCCGATCCACTCGACCCGGTAGCTGCGTTCGGTTTCCAGCAGCGGCGGGGTGCTGGCGCAGCCAAGCAGGCCGGCACCGAGCAGGCCGATCACCAGGGCGCGTGTCACGGCCCGGCCTAAGGACACTTCGGGCACAGGTGGCGGCCGTCCTGGCTGCGCCAGCCCAGTTCGCGAATGCGCGCCTCGGCGGCCGGGGCCTGGGCCTTCTTGCCGAGGGCGGCGTCCACGGCGAACTCGAAGTCCAGCTGGGTGGCGCAGCCGTCGCACTTGACCTGCCAGTTGAAGATCGCCAGCTCGCCGAACGCCGGACCGTGGGCCGTGGCGACCCACTGGCCGCGCGGGTTGATCAGGTGGCGGACCTTGTCGACCTGCAGGCGCATGCTCAGGTCGCGACTGCCCTTGAGGGTCACCAGCAGGCCGTCGCCGCTGTGAATCGAGCCGCCGTTGCCGGTGACCTGATAGCGGCCCGGCGCCAGGGCGCGGCATTCGATCAGGGTGTGCTCGGGGTTGAGCAGGTTGTAGCGAAAGTCGTGGTCGGCCATGGCTCCTCCAAAATAGGCGCGAATGCTATCACGGGCCGGGGGGCAGCTGATTGACCGGCGCGCCGGCCGCCCAGGCGCCGATGTTGCCCAGGGTGGTGGTGGCGATCGCCGCCAGCGCCTCCCGGGTGAGAAAGGCCTGGTGGGCGGTGACTATCACATTGGGGAAGGTCAGCAGGCGGGCCAGTATGTCGTCCTGCAGCGGCTGGTCGGAACAGTCGTCGAAGAACAGCTCGGCCTCCTCCTCGTAGACATCCAGGCCGAGGTGGCCGAGCTGGCCGCTCTTCAGGACCTCGATCAGCGCCGGGGTGTCGACTAGGGCGCCGCGGCCGGTATTGATCAGCATGGCGCCGCGTTTCATCTGGCCCAGGCGCGCGGCGTCGATCAAATGGTGGCTGTTCTCGTTCAACGGGCAGTGCAGGCTGATGATGTCGCTCTCGGCGATCAGGCGATCGAGGTCCACCTGTAGCCCGCCCAACTGGGGCAGGTCCGTGACCGGGGCGGGGTCGTAGACCTGCACCTGGCAGCCGAAGCCGGCCATGATGCGGGTGAAGACGCGGCCGATATGGCCACAGCCGACGACGCCGACGGTCTTGCCGTGCAGGTCGAAGCCGATCAGCCCATGCAGGGAAAAGTCGCCTTCGCGGGTGCGGTTGAAGGCGCGGTGGATGCGCCGGTTCAGGGCCAGAATCAGTGCCACGGCATGCTCGGCCACCGCATGGGGCGAGTAGGCCGGTACCCGGACCACGCATAGCCCCAGCTGCTGCGCGGCCTTCAGGTCGACGTTGTTGTAGCCGGCCGAGCGCAGGGCGATCAGTCGCGTGCCGCCGGCGGCCAGGCGCTGCAGTACCGGCGCCGAGAGGTCGTCATTGATAAAGGCGCAGACCGCTTCGCAGTGCTGCGCCAGGACGGCGGACTCGAGCCCCAGGCGGGCCTCCTGGAACTCCAGTCTCCAGCCCTGGGGGCGCTGGGCGGCGAGAAAGCTGTCGCGGTCATAGGGCTTGCTGCTGAACAGGATGATGCGCATCGCTGGCTCCTTGGTGCCCTGGCTGTCCGCCGCTAGGCGCTGACCTGGGCCGCGTTGGCTAACCGGTCGATCGCCGCGTCCAGTTCATCGAGTGCCTGCTGGGCGGCTGGATCGTTCTGCTTCAACAGGGTTTCGCTGCGCTGGCAGGCGGCGCGCAACTGCGGCACGCCGCAGTAGCGGGTGGCGCCGTGCAGGCGGTGGACCCGCTCGATCAGCGCATTACGCTCGCCGGCCTCGCGCGCCTGGCGGATCGCCTGACGGTCGCTGGGCAGGCCGTCCAGCAGCATGTTCAGCATGTCGGCGGCCAGGTCGGGCTTGCCGGCGGCAAGGCGCAGGCCCTCGGCCGTATCCAGCACGGCCAGCCCACCATCGCCAGCGTGCGGTGCGGCGGTGCGCTCCGGTCCCTGGCCGCGCAGGGCCAGGCCGGTCCACTTGAGCACCACCTGGGCCAGTTGGCGTTCGCTGATGGGCTTGGTCAGGTAGTCGTCCAGTCCGCTCTGCAGCAGGGCGCGCCGCTCGTTGGCCAGGGCGTGGGCGGTGAGGGCGATGACCGGCACCGGCGTGCGCTGGCGTTCGGCCTCCCACAGGCGAATCGCCTCGGTGGTCTGGCGGCCGTCCATGCCCGGCATCTGCACGTCCATGAAGATCAGGTCGAAGCTGGTTTGCTGTACTTCTTCCAGGGCCTGGTAGCCGCTGTTGGCGCCAGTCACCGTGGCGCCCATGTCCTCGAGCAGGGTCTGCACCAGCAGCAGGTTGGCCGGGTTGTCGTCGACACAGAGGATCCGCGCGGTGCGGCCGGGCGCCGGCGGGTCGGTTTCCCGGCGCAGGGGCAGCCGGGGGCTGATCAGCTCGGCCAGGGCGCGTTGCAGCTTGCGGGTGCAGGCGGGCTTGGCCTGCAGCTGGCTGTAGGCGTCGGGCAGGGCCTCGTGATAGAGCGCCTGCTCGGTGGTCGGGCAGAGCACCACGGTCTTGCAGGCGAGGTGCTGCAGGTCCCAGATGCGCTGGCCCAGGTTCTCCGGCGGCAGGCTCTGGGCGGTGACGCCCAGTACCGCGAGGTTGATCGGCTGCTCGCCGTGGTGGGCGGCGTCGACCGCTTCCAGCAGGCTGTCGAGGTCGGCGAAGGCGCTGACCTTGAGGCCGCAGTCTTCCAGCTGATGCTCCAGGGCCTGGCGCGCCAGGTCGTGGCTTTCGAGAATCGCCACGCGGCGGCCGAGCAGCGGCGGGCGCGGCAGGTCCTCGGCGTCGTCGCGGGCTTTCGGCAGGCTCAGGCTGACCCAGAACTCCGAGCCCTGCCCCGGGGTGCTGTCGACACCGATCTCGCCGCCCATCTGCTCGATCAGGCGCTTGGAAATCACCAGGCCCAGGCCGGTGCCGCCGGCCTGGCGCGACAGCGAGTTGTCGGCCTGGCTGAAGGACTGGAACAGCGCGCGCAGGTCCTCGTCGGACAGGCCGATACCGGTGTCCTGCACGCTGATGCGCAGCTGCGCGTGGTCGGCGCTCTCGTCCTCGAGCATGGCGCGCAGCACGATACTGCCTTCGCGGGTGAACTTGATGGCGTTGCTGACCAGATTGGTCAGCACCTGCTTGAGGCGCAGCGGATCGCCGACCAGCGACAGCGGCGTGTCGCGGTAGACCAGGCTGAGCAGTTCCAGCTGCTTCTCGTGGGCGGCCGGGGCGAGGATGGTCAGGGTGTCCTGCAGCAGGTCGCGCAGGTTGAAGGGAATGCTTTCCAGGACCAGCTTGCCGGCGTCGATCTTGGAGAAGTCGAGGATCTCGTTGATGATCCCCAGCAGGCTGTCGGCGGACTTCTCGATGGTACCCAGGTAGTCCTGCTGGCGCGGGGTCAGCTCGCTTTTCTGCAGCAGGTTGGTGAAGCCGAGGATGCCGTTCAGTGGCGTGCGGATCTCGTGGCTCATGTTGGCGAGGAACTCGGACTTGATCCGGCTGGCCTCCAGGGCCTCCTTGCGGGCGAAGTCCAGCTCGATGTTCTGGATCTCGATGGTCTCCAGGTTCTGCCGCACGTCCTCGGTGGCCTGGTCGATGCTGTGCTGCAGTTCTTCCTGGGCGTTCTGCAGGGCTTCGGCCATGCGGTTGATGCCCGAGGCCAGCTCATCCATCTCGTGGCTGCCGAGCGGCGCCAGGCGGGTTGCCAGGTTGCCGTCCTTGAGCAGGGCGACTTTCTGCTTGATGCGCCGCAGGGGCTCATTGATGCTGCGGCTCATGCGCAGGGCGAGCAGGGCGGTGACGGCCAGACCCGTGACGATCAGCAACAGGCTGGCGAACAGGCTGCGGTAGCCGCTGAGCAGGGTGCTGTGGTGCGACAGCTCCAGCTCCACCCAGCCGAGCAGGCGGCTGGCGGACTCGCCCGGCGGCGCGCCGGTCAGGCTCAGGTGTTGCTCGAAAACCGGCAGCAGGAAGCGCGTGGCGTCCTGGCTGCTGCGCCGCGCCGCCTGCAGGTCGCCGCCGGTCGGGGCGGCGTTGAGCATGCTGGGGCCGGCATGGGCCAGGTGCTCGCGCGCGGCGCCGAGAAAGCGCACGGAACGTACATCGGGCTGCTCCAGGGCCTGGGTGGCGATACGCTGCAACAGGGCGGCGTCGCCGCGCAGCAGGGCGGGGGCCGACAGCGGCGCCAGCTGTTCGGCGATCATCTCGCCACGCTGCAGCAGCTGCGCCTGCAGCCCGGAGAGCTGCACCCAGGTGAAATAACCGCCGAGCACCAGCGCCAGCAGGCTGGTCGGCAGCAGAGTGAGCATCAGCACGCGGCCTTTGATGCTTAGGTCCTTGAACACTCGTTTTCTCCCGTACGGCGCGGTCACTGTCCTCAGTGCGCCAGTTTAGCGGCTGGTCTCGCGGGAATGACAGGCCCGCTCGCGACTCGCTAGCTGATCGTCGCGTTATGGCCACCGCCGGTTTGCCGTTATCATGGGTGCCCCTTCTTGCCGTCTGGACTCGATCGACGCCATGACCCTGGAATTTCCCACCATTGCCGATTGCGTCGGCAACACCCCGCTGGTGCGTTTGCAGCGCCTGCCGGGCACTACCACCAACACCCTGCTGGTCAAGCTGGAGGGTAACAACCCGGCCGGCTCGGTGAAGGACCGCCCGGCGCTGTCGATGATCACCCGCGCCGAGCTGCGCGGCGATATCCGCCCCGGCGACACCCTGATCGAGGCCACCAGCGGCAACACCGGCATCGCCCTGGCGATGGCGGCGGCGATCAAGGGCTACGAACTGATCCTGATCATGCCGGACAACATGAGTGCCGAACGCAAGGCGGCGATGACCGCCTACGGCGCCGAGCTGGTGCTGGTGTCGCGCGAGGACGGCATGGAAGGCGCCCGCGACCTGGCCGAAAGCCTGCAGCGCGGCGGCCGGGGCAAGGTGCTCGACCAGTTCGCCAACGGCGACAACCCGCAAGCCCATTACAGCGGTACCGGCCCGGAAATCTGGCGCCAGACCCAGGGGCAGATCACCCATTTCATCAGCTCCATGGGTACCACCGGCACCATCATGGGGGTGTCGCGCTACCTCAAGGAGCAGAACCCGCAGGTGCAGATCGTCGGCCTGCAGCCGATGGAAGGCGCCTCGATTCCCGGCATCCGCCGCTGGCCCCAGGAATACCTGCCGAAGATCTACCAGGCCGAGCGTGTCGACCGCATCATCGACATGGCCCAGCGCGAGGCCGAAGACACCATGCGCCGCCTGGCGCGCGAGGAGGGCATCTTCTGCGGGGTGTCTTCCGGCGGTTCGGTGGCGGCCATGCTGCGCCTGTCCCAGGAGGTGGAGAACGCGGTAATGGTGGCGATCATCTGCGACCGCGGCGACCGCTACCTGTCCACCGGCGTGTATGACGCGCCCCACGACTGATGGCTAAGAAGAGCAGTGGGCTGCGTTTCCAGCCCAGCGGCGGCGCCCGCGCACCGCAAGTGCCGGTGGGCAAGAAGCAGCGCCTGACGATCGAACGCCTGGCCAACGACGGCCGTGGCATCGGCTTCGTCGACGGCCGCACCTGGTTCGTCAGTGGCGCGTTGCCCGGTGAGCAGGTCGAGGCAAGGGTGCTGGGCGCGCGCAGTCAGGTGGTCGAGGCGCGCAGCGAGCGCATTCTCGACGCCAGTCCGCAGCGCCGCGTCGAGCCCTGCGCCCATGCCCGGACCTGCGGCGGCTGCAGCGTGCAGCACCTGTCCCATGGCGATCAGCTGGCCCTCAAGCAGCGCCAGCTGGCCGAGCAGTTCAGCCGCCTGGCCGGGCTCGAGCCCGAGCACTGGGCGGCGCCGCTGGTCGGCCCCGAGTTCGCCTACCGGCGCCGCGCGCGCATCGCCGTGCGCTGGGACGCCAAGGCCAAGCGCCTGGAGGTCGGTTTTCGCGCGGCGGCCAGCCAGGACATCGTCGCCATCGATGAGTGTCCGGTGCTGGTACAACCCTTGCAGCCGATTCTCCAGGCCTTGCCGAGCGTGCTGAGGAGCCTGGACAAGCCCCAGGCCATCGGTCATGTGGAGCTGTTCAACGGCACCGCCAGCGCCATTCTGGTGCGCCATACCAGCGCCCTGGGCGAGGCCGACCTGGCGCGCCTGCAGGCCTTCTGCGCGGCCCACGACGGCCAGCTGTGGCTGCAGGGCAGCGGCGAGCCGCAGGCCTACGACAGTGGCGCCGGCCTGGGTTTTCGCCTGGAGCGTTGGGATTTGCTGTTGAGCTACCGGCCGGGCGATTTCGTCCAGGTCAATGCGCCGGTGAACGAGGCGATGGTCGCCCAGGCCCTGGACTGGCTGGCGCCGCGGGCGGACGAGCGGGTGCTGGATTTGTTCTGCGGCCTGGGCAACTTCGCCCTGCCGCTGGCCCGCACGGTCCGCGAGGTGGTGGCGGTGGAAGGGGTGCAGGCGATGGTCGAGCGGGCCGCGCAGAATGCCGCCGGCAACGGCCTCGGCAATGTGCGGGTGGTGCGCGCCGACCTGGCCGAGCCCCTGGCCGATTCCGGCTGGGCCCAGGGTGGGTTCGACGCCGTGCTGCTCGATCCGCCGCGCGACGGTGCGTTGCAGGTGGTCCGGCAGATGGCGGGGTTGGGCGCCAGGCGTCTGGTCTACGTCTCGTGCAACCCGGCGACCCTGGCGCGCGACAGCGCCGAGCTGGTGGCCCAGGGCTACAGGCTGAGCAGGGCGGGCATCCTCGACATGTTTCCGCAGACCGCCCATGTCGAGGCGATGGCGTTATTCGAAAAGTCCTAGGTCAGGATCGACCCCTTGCAAGGCGCCTTGTTTTTGCGCTGGGGTAACCTTATCTAGGTTCAACGGGGCGCGCAGGACGCGCACCTTAAGCAGTTAAACCGACCGGCCCGGAGAAGGCCGGCGTTTGTTCGGCGTGCCGCGTGCGCGTCACGAGGGAAGGTAAGCAGTATGGTTCAGGTGAGAGCGCACCAGCCGATCAACGATGACGGCAGCATCAACCTCCAGGCCTGGCTCGAGCATGTGCTCAGTGTCGATCCGGCACTGGATCGCGAGGCCTTGCATGATGCCTGCGAGTTCGCCCGCGAGGCCGAGCAGCAGGCCAATGCCGCACAGAATCTGTGGGCCGAGGGCGCCTCGAGCTTCCGCGCCGGCCTGGAGATCGCCGAGATTCTCGCCGACCTCAAGCTCGACCAGGACTCCCTGGTCGCCGCGGTGCTCTACCGGGGCGTGCGCGAAGGCAAGGTGACCCTGGCCGCGGTGCATCAGCGCTTCGGGCCGGTGGTGGCCAAGCTGATCGATGGCGTGCTGCGCATGGCGGCGATCAGCGCCAGTCTCAACCCGCGCGACTCCCTGGTGCTCGGCTCCCAGGCCCAGGTGGAAAACCTGCGCAAGATGCTGGTGGCCATGGTCGACGATGTGCGCGTGGCCCTGATCAAGCTGGCCGAGCGCACCTGCGCGATCCGCGCGGTCAAGGGCGCCGACGACGAGAAGCGCCAGCGCGTGGCGCGCGAGGTGTTCGACATCTACGCACCGCTGGCCCACCGCCTGGGCATCGGCCATATCAAGTGGGAGCTGGAGGACCTGTCCTTCCGCTACCTTGAGCCCGAGCAGTACAAGCAGATCGCCAAGCTGCTGCACGAGCGCCGTCTCGACCGCGAGCAGTACATCAACGATGCGATGGACCACCTGCGCGCCGAGCTGGAGGCCACCGGGATCAAGGCCGACATCAGCGGCCGGGCGAAACACATCTACTCGATCTGGCGCAAGATGCAGCGCAAGGGCTTGCAGTTCAGCCAGATCTACGACGTGCGTGCGGTGCGCGTGCTGGTGCCGGAGATGCGCGACTGCTACACCGCGCTGGGCATCGTCCACACCCTCTGGCGGCACATCCCCAAGGAGTTCGACGACTACATCGCCAACCCCAAGGAGAACGGCTACCGCTCGCTGCACACCGCGGTGCTCGGCCCGGAGGGCAAGGTGCTGGAGGTGCAGATCCGCACCCACGCCATGCATGAAGAGGCGGAGCTGGGCGTGTGCGCCCACTGGCGCTACAAGGGCACCGACGTCAAGTCCGGCTCCAACCACTACGAAGAGAAGATTTCCTGGCTGCGCCAGGTGCTCGAATGGCACGAGGAGCTGGGCGACATCGGCGGCCTGGCCGAGCAGCTGCGGGTGGATATCGAGCCCGACCGGGTCTACGTGTTCACCCCGGACGGCCACGCCATCGACCTGCCCAAGGGCGCCACGCCGCTGGACTTCGCCTACCGGGTGCACACCG
This sequence comes from Pseudomonas benzenivorans, assembly GCF_024397895.1. Lineage (NCBI taxonomy): Bacteria > Pseudomonadati > Pseudomonadota > Gammaproteobacteria > Pseudomonadales > Pseudomonadaceae > Pseudomonas > Pseudomonas benzenivorans. Next base: position 1,037,708 of record NZ_CP073346.1, on the reverse strand, counting down.
AGATCGGCCACAACTGCCGCGGCGCCAAGATCAACGGGCGCATCGTGCCGCTCAACTACAGTCTGCAGACCGGCGAGCAGGTGGAGATCATCACCAGCAAGCACGGCACGCCGAGTCGCGACTGGCTGAACAGCAACCTGGGCTACGTGACCACCTCGCGGGCGCGGGCGAAGATCGTCCACTGGTTCAAGCTGCAGGACCGCGACCAGAACGTCGCCGCCGGCAAGGCCATGCTCGAACGCGAGCTTGGCCGCCTGGCGCTGCCCCAGGTGGAATTCGATGCCCTGGCCGAGAAGGCCAACCTGAAGACCGCCGAGGACCTGTTCGCCGCCCTCGGTGCCGGCGATGTGCGCCTGGCCCACCTGGTCAACCTGGCCCAGCAGCTGGTGGAGCCGGAGCGCGGCAGCGAGCAGCTCGAGCTGATCCCGCGCAAGGCCCTGGGCTTCCGGCCGGGCAAGCGCGGCGACATCCAGATTCAGGGCGTCGGCAACCTGCTGACGCAGATGGCCGGCTGCTGCAAGCCGCTGCCGGGCGACCCGATCGTCGGCTACATCACCCTCGGTCGCGGCGTCAGCATCCACCGTCAGGACTGCGCCTCGGTGCTGCAGCTGGCCGGCCGCGAGCCGGAGCGGATCATCCAGGTCAGCTGGGGGCCGGTGCCGGTGCAAACCTACCCGGTGGACATCCTCATTCGCGCCTACGACCGCTCCGGCCTGCTGCGCGACGTCACCCAGCTGCTGCTCAACGAGAAGCTCAACGTGCTGGCGGTCAATACCCAGTCCAACAAGGAAGACAACACCGCATCGATGTCGATCACGGTGGAGATTCCCGGGCTGGATGCCCTGGGCCGACTGCTCGGACGCATCTCGCAGCTGCCCAATATCATCGAGGCGCGTCGTTTGCGGGCGTCCTGAGCCAGCGCGCCCTTGGGATCGGGTGGACCAGCCTGGTTCACCCGCGTGCGCGGATAACCCCGTCGGTGGCTGGCTAAAGCGTCATCCACCCTACGTCGATCGGAGCTATTCATGTATCAACTCGACGACCTGCTGCACCTGATGGCCCGACTGCGCGACCCGCAGCACGGCTGTCCCTGGGACCTGAAGCAGTCCTATGCGAGCATCGTGCCGCACACCATCGAGGAAGCCTACGAGGTGGCCGACGCCATCGAGCGGGGCGATTTCGAGCATCTGCCCGGCGAGCTCGGTGACCTGCTGTTTCAGGTGGTGTACTACAGCCAGCTGGCCGGCGAGGAGGGGCGCTTCGCCTTCGCCGAGGTGGTCGACGGCATCACCCGCAAGCTGCTGCGGCGGCATCCCCATGTGTTCCCCGATGGCGACCTCTACGGCGCGCCTGATGCGGCCAGGCTGGAGGAGGCTGCGGTCAAGCAGCGCTGGGAAGAGTTGAAGGCCGAGGAGCGCGCCGAGAAGGTCGCCGCGCCGGAGCAGTTGTCCCTGCTCGACGACGTGCCCCAGGCGCTGCCGGCCTTGAGTCGGGCGGCCAAGCTGCAGAAGCGCGCCGCCCGGGTCGGCTTCGACTGGCCCGAGGCGTTGCCGGTGGTGGACAAGGTGCGCGAGGAGCTGGACGAAGTGCTCGAGGCCATGAGCGAGGACGACCCCGAGGCGATCGCCGAGGAGATCGGTGACCTGCTGTTCGTGGTCACCAACCTGGCCCGCCACCTCAAGGTGGACCCGGAGTCGGCCCTGCGCGCGGCCAACGGCAAGTTCGAGCAGCGCTTTCGTTTCATCGAGCAGGCCTTGCGCGAAGCGGGCCGGGCCATCGAAGATTGCGCCCTGCAGGAACTGGACGCGCTCTGGGGCGAGGCCAAGAAACTGGAAAAGCGGGATAAGCCGTCGGCCTGTTAGGCAGCGTCGATGGGTCGTGGTCGGTGGGAGCGAGCCCACCCTACATTTTTTGTTCGCGGGTATAGGTAGGTTATGGCTATTTCACTACGGGATCAGCTGCTCAAAGCCGGGCTGGTCAACGAAAAGCAGGCCAAGCAGGTCAGCAAAGAGAAGCAGAAGCAGAAGCGCCTGGAGCACAAGGGCCAGGTCGAGAAGGATGAATCGCAGAAGCTCGCCGCCCAGCAGGCCATGGCCGCCAAGGCCGCGCGCGACCAGGAGCTCAATCGTCAGCAGCAGGAGAAGGCCGAGCAGAAGGCCCGCGCGGCGCAGATCAAGCAGCTGATCGAGGTCTCCCGCCTGCCCAAGCTGACCACCGAGGACTACTACAACTTCGTCGACGACAAGAAGGTCAAGCGCCTGTCGGTGAACAAGCTGATGCGCGACAAGCTCAGCTGCGGTTCGCTGGCCATCGTCCGCCACGGCGGCGGCTACGAGGTGATTCCGCGCGAGGCAGCGCTGAAGATCCAGGCGCGCGATGCCCAGCGCATCGTCCTGCTCAATACGCCGACCGAGGCGCCGGACGCCGATGACCCCTACGCCGCCTACCAGGTGCCGGATGACCTGATGTGGTAATGGCCGCAAGCATGAAAGCCGGGCGAGTCCCGGCTTTTTCTTGGCTGCATGCTTTGCAGGGTGCCTATGGGAGAGTCCGAAGATGGGTAACGGCTACCAGCCGCTGGCGTGCGACCTCCATGACTATCTGGAGATCGCCTGCCTGCATCACTACCGTCTATGTATCGAACTGCTGGACGGCGGGCGCCTGGAGGCCGAGGCGCTCCCCACGCAGACCGCGCCCAGCAAGGAGGAATTCCTGGTCGTGCGAGATCAGCAGGGCGAGCAGCGCCTGCGTCTGGACCGGCTGCTGGCGATCACCCCGCTGACGCCGGGGGCCAGCTTCTCCCGCGTGGTGCTGGGCAGGGGGCAGTGCTGATGACATAAAAAAGCCGGGCGTCGCCCGGCTTCGGTTTTCCATCGCGATCAGTCGCGGCGACCTTCCACCGGCTTGCCGTCGACCGTGCCTTCCTCGAGCATGATCTGGTATTCCTTGCCGTCCTTTTCCACCTGGTGCAGGCGCACCAGCAGGTAGCTCCAGTCCTTGGCGAACCAGAGAATGGTCTTGCGCTTGCTCTGGGTCGGGTCGCGCACGCGCTCGACCTTGATGGCCTCGATCAGCCCGGCACGGGTGCGCACGGTTTCTTCGCCGAGCACGCGGAAGTCGTAGGTCTCGATTTCGTCACCGTCGACCACCTGGTAGCTCATGCTCTTCTTGCCGGCGGCGACGTCGTGCTGCAGCGCCAACTGGTAGGTCGACTTGTCCTGCAGACCGCGGTTGAGCGGAAAACGCACCGCCTCGCCGCGATCGTTGCCCACTACCTGCTTGTTGCTCCAGTCGAAGTCCTGCTCGATCACCTTGCTCTTGCCCAGGCCGCTGCGTTCGAAGCGGTAGCTCTGTGGCAGGAAGGCGTCGTTGTCTAGGCGGAAGGTACTGGTCTCGCTGAGGCTGGCGACCAGCATGGAGGCCTCGAAGCTGAGCTGCCAGCGGCCGTCGTCCAGGGCCTGCAGGCCGCGCTCGGCCGACCCGCTGACCGGCAGCTGCTTCCAGTCGGCGGTGTAGCTGGCGGAGAACGGCTTCAGCTCGGCGGCGAAGGCCGGCAGGCAGAATAGGGCGAGGGCGAACGATAAGGCGCGACGCATGGTGTCTCCTAGGTTCGAAAGAGGTGGCCGGTGCTCGGAAGCGGCTGCCCGTCCAGCATCGCGCCCTGCTCGCCAAGGCACAAGCGCTCCTCGGCGAACCAGCGCACGGCCAGCGGGTAGATCAGGTGCTCCTGTTCGTGGACCCGTTGCGCCAGGCTCTCGGCCGAGTCGTCCGGCTGCACCGGGATCACTGCCTGTACGACCAGGGGGCCGCCGTCGAGTTCCTCGGTGACGAAGTGCACGCTGCAGCCATGCTCGCAGTCACCAGCCTGCAGTGCCCGCTGGTGGGTGTGCAGGCCCTTGTACTTGGGCAGCAGCGAGGGGTGGATGTTCAGCAGGCGGCCGGCGTAGTGGCGGACGAAGTCCGGGGTCAGGATGCGCATGAAGCCGGCCAGGACCACCAGCTGCGGCTCGAAGGCGTCGATGGCTTCGATCAGCGCGCCGTCGAAGGCCTCGCGGCCGTCGAAGGCCTTGTGATCGAGCACCCGGGTGGCGATGCCGGCGGCCTTGGCCCGCTCCAGGCCATAGGCATCGGCGCGGTTGGCGATCACCGCGCAGATGTGTGCCGGATTGTCGTCATGGCTGATGCTGTCGATCAGCGCCTGCAGGTTACTGCCGGAGCCGGAGATCAGCACCACGACATTGCAGGTCGACGCCATCAGTGCTGCTTCAGGTTGTTCAGCACGACGCGCTCGGCGCCGTCGGCGGCCGCGGCGATCTGGCCGATCACCCAGGGCTGCTCGCCGGCCTGGCGCAGGCAGGCGAGGGCGCTGTCGACCTGCTCCTGGGCCACGCAGATGACCATGCCCACGCCGCAGTTCAGCACGCGGTGCATTTCATGCTCGTCGACGTTGCCCTTTTCCTGCAGCCAGTCGAACACCGCCGGACGCTGCCAGCTGGCCACGTCGACCACCGCCTGGGCGCCTTCGGGCAGCACGCGCGGGATGTTGTCGAGCAGGCCACCGCCGGTGATGTGGGCCATGGCCTTGACCGCGCCGGTGTCCTTGATCAGCTGCAGCAGCGGCTTGACGTAGATGCGCGTCGGCGCCATCAGCAGCTCGGTCAGCGGCTGGCCGTCGAGCTGGGTGGCTTCGATGTCGGCACCGGACACCTCGATGATCTTGCGGATCAGCGAGTAACCGTTGGAATGGGGGCCGGAGGATGGCAGGGCGATCAGCGCGTCACCGGTGCTCACCTTGGAGCCATCGATGATCTCGGCTTTTTCCACCACACCGACGCAAAAGCCGGCCAGGTCGTAGTCTTCGCCTTCGTACATGCCCGGCATCTCGGCGGTCTCGCCGCCGACCAGGGAGCAACCGGCCAGTTCGCAGCCGGCGCCGATGCCGGTGACCACGGTGGCGGCGACGTCGACGTTGAGCTTGCCGGTGGCGTAGTAGTCGAGGAAGAACAGCGGCTCGGCGCCGCAGACCACCAGGTCGTTGACGCACATGGCGACCAGGTCCTGGCCGATGCTGTCGTGCTTGTTCAGGTTCAGCGCCAGGCGCAGCTTGGTGCCGACGCCGTCGGTGCCGGATACCAGCACCGGCTGCTTGTAGCCGGCCGGGATCTCGCAGAGCGCGCCGAAGCCGCCCAGCCCACCCATGACTTCCGGACGTGCGGTGCGCTTGGCCACGCCTTTGATGCGCTCGACCAGGGCTTCGCCCGCGTCGATGTCTACACCTGCGTCCTTGTAGCTGATGGAGGGTTGCTTGCTCATAGATCCAGGCCTTTGAAGGGGGAAATCGGATGTGCACCGGCGCTGCAGCGGCCGGCCTGCGAAGGCGCGCGATTTTATCAGGCTTGCCGGGCAGCGGCCAGCCGCCGTGGTTGCCGGCGCGCGGGCGGCTGTTTAAGGTAGGAGCCTCTGTGCGCCGCCGTTCAGGCCGTGGCGCGCCGCCTTCCGCCCGTCGAGAGCCAATTCCATGCGCCTTATCGCTCGCCTGCTTGTTCTGAGTCTGTCGCTGCTGAGCCTGCCCGGCCTTGCGGCGACGTTGAGCGACCTCTACCAGGTGCGCGAGCCGGTCGCCAGCCAGCAGCCGGATGAGCGCGATGCCGCCCTGGGACGCGCCCTGGAGACCCTGGTGCTGCGCCTGACCGGCAGCCGCAACGCAGCGCAGAGCCCGGCGCTCGCCGAGTTGCGCAAGGATCCGCAACAGATCGTCAGCCAGTATGGCTACGAGGGTGACAGCCTGCTGGTGGATTTCGACCCGCTCAGCACCGATCGTCAGCTGCGTCAGGCCGGCCTGTCGCTGTGGGGCGCCAATCGCCCGGCCATAGTCGCCTGGTGGCTGAGCGAGGGCGTCGGCGGTTCCAGCCTGATCGGCGATGGTCAGGACAGTGCCGCTCCCTTGCGCCGGGCGGCGCAGCACCGCGGCCTGCCGCTGCTCCTGCCGTTGGCCGATCTCGGCGAGCAGCTGCTGGCGACGCCGGACAGCCTCGCGGCCAATGACCCGGAAGCCCTGCGCTCGGCCTCCGAGCGCTATGCCGGCGATGCGCTGCTGGCGGTGCTGGCCCGCGAGGCCGATGGCCAGTGGCAGGCGCAGTGGCGCCTGTGGCTGGGTGACAAGCGTGAGCAGGGCAAGGCCGAGGGCGCCGACCAGAGTGCCCTGGCCGATGCGGTGTTCCTCGCCGTCAGCGAGCGCCTGGCGCCGCGCTTCGTGGTGGCGCCCGGTGCCGCCTCGAGCCTGACCCTGGAGGTCCAGGGCGTCGACCTGGCGCGCTACGCGGAGCTGCAGCGCACGCTGGAGCCCCTCGGCGCCCAGCTCAGTCAGGTGCAGGGCGATCGGCTGACCTACCGGATCAATGCCAGCGCCGAGCAGTTGCGCGCGCAGATGGGCCTGCTGCGCCTGCAGGAGGTGCCGGCTGAGGCGGCACCGATCGACGCCGGCCAGCCGCCTGCAGAGCAGCCGGCGCCCCAGCTGCTGCCGCGCACCGAAATCCTGCGCTTTCGCTGGTAGACTGTCGCCCCTTGAAACGCTGACCTGGGCCAAGCCCTGCCTTTTTGCAGCGGAGGGGCCTTGGGAGGCTGCGGAGTGGGGCTCTGGGCACTCCTCGGCTTTGGCGTTTTCCCGGGCAGTCCGTTTCGCCAACTGAGGGCTGAGGATGAACGATTCACGTCGCTGGCTATGGATAGCTGGGCTGTTGCTGCTCGGCTGGTTGCTGTATCTGCTCCACCCGATTCTCTCGCCCTTTCTGATCGGCGTGCTGTTGGCCTACCTGGGCGACCCGCTGGTCGATCGCCTGGAGCGCTGGAAGCTCTCGCGCACCTGGGGCGTGATCCTGGTGTTCGTCCTGTTCGGCCTGATCCTCGCGCTCATGCTGCTGGTGCTGGTGCCGCTGCTGGGCAAGCAGCTGATGCGACTCTATGAGCTGACTCCGCAGATGCTCGATTGGGCGCAGCACGTGGCCTTGCCGTGGGTGCAGGCGCAGCTGGGACTGAACGATGGCTTCTGGCGCTTTGACCAGCTCAAGGCCGCGCTCTCCGGGCATCTGGGCAAGACCACCGACATTCTCGGCCTGGTCCTGTCGCAGGCCACTGCCTCGGGCCTGGCGCTGGTTGCCTGGGTGGCCAATCTGCTGCTGGTGCCGGTGGTGACCTTCTACCTGCTGCGCGACTGGGACCTGATGATCGCCAAGGTGCGCGGGATGCTGCCACGCAGCCGAGAAGGGCTGGTGGTGACCCTGGTTGGCGAGTGCCACGAGGTGCTCGGCGCCTTCCTGCGCGGGCAGCTGATGGTCATGCTCGCGCTGGGCCTGGTGTATGCCACCGGCCTGATGCTGATCGGCCTGGAGCTGGGGCTGCTGATCGGCCTGCTGGCCGGCCTGGCCAGCATCGTGCCCTATCTGGGCGTGGTGGTCGGCGTCACGGCGGCGCTCACCGCGGGACTGTTCCAGTTCGGTGGCGAGCTCTACCCGCTGCTGGCCATCGCCGCGGTGTTCGGTGTCGGTCAGTTGCTCGAGGGCATGTTGCTGACCCCCTGGCTGGTCGGTGACCGCATCGGCCTGCATCCGGTGGCGGTGATCTTCGCGATCATGGCCGGTGGCCAGCTGTTCGGCTTCAGCGGTGTGCTGCTGGCCCTGCCGGTGGCCGCCGTTATCATGGTTTTGCTGCGCCATGCCCATGATTTCTATAAACTTTCCGCTCTTTACGGAGAGTCCCCCCGCGGCTCCGACGAACCGCAGAGTCCTGCATGACACCCATTCAACTGCCGTTAGGCGTTCGTCTTCGCGATGACGCCACCTTTGCCAACTACTATCCCGGCGCCAATGCCGCCGCGCTCGGCTATGTCGAGCGGCTGTGCGAGGCCGAGGCCGGCTGGACGGAAAGCCTGATCTACCTGTGGGGCGCCGCGGGCGTCGGCTGCAGCCACCTGCTGCAAGCCGCCTGTCTGCGTTTCGAGCAGCGCGGCGAGCCGGCGGTCTATTTGCCGCTGGCGGAGGTGGTGGAGTACGGGCCGGATATCCTCGACAACCTCGAACAGTGCGAGCTGGTGTGCCTCGACGGGCTGGATGCCGTGGCCGGTCGCTGCGACTGGGAGGAGGCTCTGTTTCACCTGTTCAATCGCCTGCGTGACAGCGGTCGGCGCCTGCTGCTCGCGGCCGACAAGTCGCCGCGGGAGCTGTCGATCGGGCTTCCCGACCTGCAGTCGCGACTGACCCTGGCGCTGGTCTTCCAGCTGCATGAGCTGTCCGACGAAGACAAGCTGCGGGCCCTGCAGCTGCGCGCCTCGCGCCGCGGCCTGAACATGAGCGATGAGGTCGGCCGCTTTATCCTCACCCGCGGCGAGCGCAGCATGAGTGCGCTGTTCGAGCTGCTCGAGCGACTCGATCAGGCCTCGTTGCAGGCTCAGCGCAAGCTGACCATTCCCTTCCTGAAGGAAACCCTGGGCTGGTAACCGGGCGCGGCGCGCAGCCGCGCCTGAGTCGGCGGCCTGGGCTGGCTCGCCTTAGACGAGTCAGCCGGTCAGGCGTCCACTTACCCTTGTGTTCAGCTTTCCCCGGCCAGTTTGCGGTCGTACTGGAAGCACCAGCGGGTGTACATCAGCGCGGCGCAGAACAGGCTGAGGCTGAGCAGGGTTTCCAGCCAGCCGAACAGCGCCTTGGCGGGGTCGAAGGCGGCCAATACCCCCTGGATGAAGTACAGGTTGACCACGAAGCAGGTCCAGGCATGGGCGCGGGCGCTGCCGAGGATCAGGCCGGGCGCCAGCAGCAGCAGGGGGAGCAGCTGGAAGGCCAGGATCAGCCACAGCAGCTTGTCCGGGAGTTCGGCGAACACCAGGTTCCATACCAGCAACAGGATGGCCAGGGCCAGGAAGCTGAGCAGGCTGATGGCGCGGCTGATCGCCAGGCGCGGCTTCAACCACTCGAGGGCCGGCAACGGCTTGGGGGTTCTAGCCACGGGCATTCTCCAGTTTCAACGCGGTCCGCGCCAGGCGCTGGCCGAGGGTGCGGCACAGGCTGATCTCGTGCTCGTCGAGGGCGCGCTTGCCATCGGCGCCGGCATGGTGGCTGGGGCCATAGGGCGTGCCGCCACCGCGGGTTTCCAGCAGCGCCGACTCGCTGTAGGGCAGGCCGGTGATCAGCATGCCGTGGTGCATGAGCGGCAGCATCATCGACAGCAGGGTGGTTTCCTGGCCGCCGTGCAGGCTGGCGGTGGAGGTGAACACGCCGGCCGGCTTGCCGACCAGGCCGCCGCTGAGCCACAGGCTGCTGGTGCCGTCGAGGAAGTACTTGAGCGGCGCTGCCATGTTGCCGAAGCGCGTGGGACTGCCCAGGGCGAGGCCGGCGCAATGCTTGAGGTCATCGAGGCTGACGTAGAGCGCGCCGTCGGCGGGAATGTCCGGCGCCACCGCCTCGCATTCGGTGGAGACCGCCGGCACGGTGCGCAGGCGTGCTTCCATGCCGCCCATTTCGACGCCGCGGGCGATCTGCCTGGCCATTTCGGCAGTGGCGCCATGGCGGCTGTAGTACAGCACCAGAATGTAGGCTGAACTCACGGCAGCAACTCCAGCACCTTCTCCGGTGGACGGCCGATCACCGCCTTGTCACCGGCAATCAGGATCGGGCGCTCGATCAGCTTGGGGTGGTTGACCATGGCCTCGATCAGTTGCGCGTCGCTCAGGCCGGGCTCGGCCAGGTTGAGAGCGCGGTACTCCTCCTCGCCGGTGCGCAGCAATTGGCGGGCGTCGATGCCGAGCTTGCCCAGCAGCGCCTGCAGCTGCGCGGCACTGGGCGGGGTTTCCAGGTAGCGCACGATGGTCGGGGTCAGACCGCGCGCCTCGAGCAGTTGCAGGGCGCCGCGCGATTTCGAGCAGCGAGGATTGTGATACAGGGTCAGGTCGGTCATGGGCGGGTCGCATCTGGGGTCGAGTGGCGGCTATTCTAACCGCGTCGGCGCCCGAGTCTGAACAGCTGGGCGTTTCGACGGCCGGATCGGGCCATTGGATCATTCGCTAAGGAGCGGGCATGGGGCAGCGGTTTACTGATTGGCTGGAGTTCTGGCGCTTTCTGCTGCAGCGATTCTTTGCCGATCGCGGCGCCAACAATGCCGCGGCCCTGACCTACACCACGCTGTTCGCCGTGGTGCCGATGATGACCGTGACCTTCTCCATGTTGTCCGCGGTGCCGGCCTTCCAGGGTACGGGCGAACAGATTCAGAGCTTTATCTTCCGCAACTTCGTGCCCTCGGCCGGGGAGACCGTGCAGGGCTATTTGCGCGACTTCACCACCCAGGCGCGGCAACTGACCTGGGTCGGGGTGGTGGTGCTGGCGGTCACGGCGTTCTGGATGCTGGTGACCATCGAAAAGGCGTTCAACACCATCTGGCGGGTGCGCCAGCCGCGGCGCGGGGTATCGAGCTTTCTCCTGTACTGGGCGATTCTCAGCCTGGGTCCGATCCTGCTGGGCGCCGGCTTCGCGATCAGCACCTACATCGCCTCGCTTTCGCTGATCTCGGGTCCCGACGCGCTGTTGGGCGCCGAAACCCTGCTGAGCTTCATGCCGCTGGTCTTCAGCGTGGCCGCCTTCACCCTGCTCTATGCCTCGGTGCCGAACGCCCGCGTCCCCCTGCGCCATGCGCTGCTGGGGGGGGTGTTCACCGCGGTGCTGTTCGAGGTGGCCAAGGCGCTGTTCGGCCTCTACGTCAACTTGTTTCCAGGGTATCAACTGGTCTATGGCGCCTTCGCCACGGTGCCGCTGTTTCTCCTGTGGATCTACCTGTCCTGGCTGATCGTGCTGTTTGGCGCCGAGTTGGTCTGCAACCTCGGGGCGGCCCACCAGTGGCGCCGGCGCGGCATGCCGCGGCTGCTGGTGGTGCTGGGTATCCTGCGTGTGTTCCATGAACGCCAGCAGTCCGGCTTGAAGGTGCGCCACCGCGATTTGCCGCGCCAGGGCTGGCCGCTGCCGGAGCATGAGTGGGAGGAGGTGCTGGCGTTTCTGGAGAGCCAGCACCTGGTCGCGCCGACGGGCGCCGGGGCCTGGGTATTGAGTCGTGACCTGGCCCACTACAGCCTGCAGCAGTTGATGAGCCGCAGCCCCTGGCCGTTGCCGCGACTCGGCCAGCTACCGGAGCAGTTGGACGAGCCCTGGTACCCGGCGCTGCGCAGTGCCTTGGAGCGTCTGCATGAGGAGCAGTCGACGCTGTTCGGCGAGAGTCTGGCCGACTGGTTGCACCCCCCGCAGTAGTGACAAAAAGCGTCAGTTTGCGGCGTGGCCCGTGTTGGCGAGCTTGGGCTGTACCCAAATGGGTGTGTTGCAAGGGGGTGGGAGGGCTGGCACGCTTCTGGCAGTCGACTTGTTCAGATGACTGGCAGCCTGTCGACGCGGCTGGATTCGATGAAGGGTACGGGCGAGCTATGACAAAGACCAAGGGCGAGGTGGTTCATCTCTATCAGCGCGATCCGCAGGCGGCGCTGGAGCGGCTCAACCGTATTACTGGCCTGAGTTTCGCGCGCTGGCCGGAGTCGCTGCTGCAGTCGTCGACAGCGGATGCTCAGGCGGTGCAGCAGACGAATGAACTCACCGCGAGGTTGGGTGCCTAGTCGGGCTAGCTAGGCCAGGCTGCCTGCAAGTGGCTGGGCGCTGTCATTGACCGCGTACTCGACGGCCTGGACGAACAACTCTTCGACCACCAGGCTCTGCGTCGGCACCGCCGAGCGCAGACGCACCTGCATGTCTTCAATCTTCTGTTTGATCGGCAGGCGGGCAATGCCGGACAGGAGAATCTTGCTGTGTATGCTGACTTTGCCGTGGTCCACCGCGACTTCGCGGCGTTTGTCGCCATCGCGGTAGCTGATCAGCAGGGACACGGGCAGGCTGGCGAGCCCCGGAAGTTGCAGCCACGCGGCGACGTTGTACTCGACGACACGCCCTTCATAGGGGGTGACCTGCGGGCGGGCTACTTCGACGATGCGTGCGGGCACGGGACCGATCAGTTTGTCGTGGGCTTGGGTCATGAACGCTGTCTTCCAGGCTGATGGCGGGTGAGTCAAGCACGAGGCCGGTGGATTATACGCGGGGCACTGCCGGCCAATCTGTGCACTCCGCCGGCGCATGGCGTGATCCTTCTCGCAGTTTTCTCGTCAGGCCATCTGCAGTGGGTAGCGGGTGACGGAGTTGGTGCCAAGGTTGGCGACTGGCAAGGGCAGGACCGCCTGATTGTGCATGCCGGGCAGTTGCAGCCAGAGGTGTTCGCCTTCGACGAACTGGCCCTTGGGCAGCCACAGGCCGTGATGCCAACCGCTGCCTGGCGCCGGTGTGCTCTGCAGAATCCCCGGGTGGGTTTGTGCGCTGGGGGCGCGGCGCAGCCAGGCCGGGCGCGGCAGGCCCTTGAGATAACGCAGGCCCAGGTGCAGGCCTTCGTCGTTCTGGTGGCGCCAGCGCACCAGGGCCAGAATCGGGGTGCTGCCAGTGAGCAGAAGCGCCAGCTGGCCAACGGCTAGCCGCGTGGCTTGATCCGGGTTGCACAGCAAGCGTGCGCCGCCGGGGCTGGTATCGAGCATCTGGGCGGGCGAGCGGGGGGGGCGCTGTTCCAGGAGCTGGGCGTGAATGGCCGTGAGGCCGATCACCAGTTCGCAGGGCGCGGCCTGTTCGGTGCGTGGGTGTTGCCGCTGCTGGCGGCCCAGCCAATGGCGCTGCACCTGCCCGAGCAGGCGCCGTTCCTCGGGGTCTTGCAGGGGGGCCGGGTCATGCAGGGCGATCAGCAGGGCGCCGAGCTCGAAGCGGCGCAAATTGACCTGGTCGCCATCCGGCATCTGGGTATAGGCGAGGCAGGGCTGGGACTCGGTCAGGTCGACCGTCGGACCTTCGGTGTCGTCTTCCTCGTCCCAGGGCAGCAGCCGGGCAAGTTCGGCCAGCGGCGCGAGGGCGCCGAACAGGCGGGGGCACTCGCCCTCGGCGAGATGGAAGGGGTTGCTCAGGGCCACGAGCAGGATTTGCTGGTAGAGGCCGCGCAGGGTGTTGGCTGGTTGTGGGCAGAAAGTTGCCGCCACCGGCTCGTCCAGGCACTCCTGGTGCTCGCCGATCCAGTACAGCAGGTGACTGTCGCGCCACAGGCTGGGGGGCGGCTCATGGTAGCGCTGGTAATGTCGTAACAGGCTTTGTGCGAGAAAGTGCTGGGCCATGTACAGGCACCAGGCCAGGTGCGGGCGGGAGGGTTGTCGGCCTTGCAGGATCTGCAGCAGCAAACGCTTGAAGCCGATCGCCAGCTCGCCGCACAGGTGCACGAAGAGTGCAGGCGGTGGTGCATCGTCCTGGTAGGCTGCGGCGTAGTGACGATACTGGTCGCTGAAGCTTTGCAGCGCGCGCTGTCTTTCGAGTAAGGTCATGGCACTGCGGTTGACTCGAAACAGCAGGCTGAGTACCTGCTGCAGCGCGGTCTCTTGCGGCTGCCGGCGGGCCTGGAGGAGCTGCTCGTTGAGGTCGGCGAGGGAGGCGGCGTCTTCTTCGAGGAGGTCCGGTACTTCGAGGCGCAAGGCATCAAGCGTCATATCAACCCTGCGTGGACGAGGATCGAATGCATGGGAACGCGACTCCGGGCTGTGGTACGTGCGGTTACTGGGCTTTGCGCCGGCCTGATCCTGGCCGGCTGCTCCGATGACGCGGGCGTCGATCAGCATGGACGAAAGGTAGCGGCTGAGCCGCTCGAAGGCCAGTGGTTAGTGATCAATTACTGGGCCGAATGGTGCGCCCCGTGCCGCAGCGAGATTCCCGAGTTGAATGCGCTGGCCAGGCAGCTGGAGGGCCAGCCGGTGCGAGTGCTGGGGGTGAACTTCGATGGGCTGCAGGGCGAGGAGCTGAACAAGGCTGCGCACGCGCTTGGCATCGAGTTCCGGGTCCTGGAGCAGGACCCGGCAGCGCGTTACCAGTTGCCGCGCAACGAGGTGCTGCCGGTCACCTATATCGTCGATGACCAAGGGCAGATGCGCGAGCGTTTGCTGGGCGAGCAGACGGCTGTCGGGCTGACGGCCCGATTGAGCGCTCTGCGTGGCGGAGATTAGGCAATGTCACAGATATGTGTGCACGGATACGTCAGTGGTCGGGTGCAGGGTGTGTACTTCCGCCAAAGCACTGTCGAGCAGGCCGAGCAGCTGCACCTGAATGGCTGGGTGCGCAACCTCGGCGACGGGCGGGTCGAGGTGCTGGCCGAGGGCGACGAGGAGGCCGTGCGAACCCTGACCGCCTGGTTGCAAAAGGGCCCGAGCGCTGCCGAGGTCAGCGCCGTCGAGCTGCGGGAGCAGCCCCTGCAGGGCATCGCCGGCTTCGTGCTGCGGCGCTAGGGTTTGACGTACCAGAAGTCCTGCCAGAATCCGATGACCTTGGCCGGGTAGCGGTGCTGGCCCAGGCTGCCGTTGTACCGGGCCAGGGCGCGGTTGAGGTCGCCGTTTTCCTTGCGTAAGTAGAAGCTCAGGATGGTACAGCCGTAGCGCAGGTTGGTGGCGTTGTCGGTCAGGTTGTCCTGCGGGCGACCGAGTTCGGCTTTCCAGAACGGCATGACCTGCATCATGCCCTGGGCGCCGGCCGGCGAAATGGCGAAGCGGTCGAAGTGGCTCTCGGCATGGATCAACGCCAGCACCAGGTCGGGCTTGAGCCCGGCCTTGCTGGCTTCGCGATGGACCAGCCGGAGCAGGGTCAGGCGCTCCTGCGTCGCCGGCATGTAGCGCTTGAGGCGGGTGGACATGTCCAGTAGCCAGACTTCGGCGTCGAAACGGTCCTGAAAGCTGTCGGCTTCGGCGACCGTTTGCAGCAGCAGTTCGCGCAGTTCGGGCTCCGGCGCCTGGCGCAGGCTGGCATGACAGGTCATGCTCAGACTTAGCAGCAGCGGTATCAGGGGCAGGCGCAAGGCCATGACTCCGTCAGTCGGCGCCTGGGTCGGCGACCAGGCGCCCGGCTTTTTGCGTCAGGGCCTGCAGGAAGCTTTCCTGCAGCTCCGGGTCGTTGCGGGTGAGCTCGATCAGGCTCTGCTCCAGCTCGCTGGCTTCCTCTTCCAGGCCCAGTTCGGACAGGCGCTTGACCCGGTGTACCCACTGCTCGACATCGTCGTCTTCCAGATCGTCGTAGATCAGCCCGTGGGCTTCCTCCAGTTTGCCCCGCAGGCTTCGGCTGACCAGCAGGGTGGCGTCCGCACGGGCCGAGCCCTGCGGGTCTTCAACCTGCAGCGCCAGGGTGCCGATACGGCTGAGATCCTGTTCGGCGAAGGGGCTGTCGAGCAGGTTGAGACGCAGCACGCCGTTGCGGTCGGTCAGCAGTTCGTGGGTCTGCTCGCCGGCCTTGATCTGCACCGTGCGCTCGGCCCAGGGCAGGCTGGAGTACTCCATGCGCGCATCCTGGCGCAGCTCCTCGAGGCTGGCCAGGTTCTGTTGCGAGCGGCCGTTGGACTCGACGTTCATCGCCGGGTTGAGGCCGGCGAAGCCGTAGCTGATCCAGTCCTTGGTGGCACTGTCGGGCAGGCGGCCGAGCATCACGACGTTGAGCGCATTGGCACCGATGCCGGCGACCAGGGCCACCGCGCCGAGCGGCACCTCATAGAGCTCGCGCCACGGCTGGTAGGGTGTGTAGCGGTCGTAGCGGCGGGTGACCTCGAATGCGGTGACCTCGAACGTCTTCTGTTCCTGTATCCGCACGCGGCGCTGCGGCAGCTCCAGTACGCCGGGCTCACCGGCATCGATCTGCAGGCTGTGGGCCAGCAGTTTGCGCTCGATACGCTCTTCATGTTCGCTGCGCTGCGGCAACTGGTTGGCGCAGCCACTGATAAGGACCGCGCCGCAGACTGCGGCGCCGACGAGGTGGAGGGAGCTTCGCTTGAACATGATGGCTCTTGGTAAGGGCTGAAATCAGCGGCGGATGCGCGCCTGGATATAGGGCAGGATGTCGGTGACCGGCACGGCCTGCGCCTCGGTTTCCTGGCGGCTCTTGTACTCCAGGTTGCCGTCGGCCAGGCCGCGATCACTGACTACGATGCGATGCGGGATGCCGATCAGTTCCATGTCGGCAAACTTGATGCCCGGACTGGTCTTCTTGTCACGGTCATCGAGCAGCACCTCGTAGCCGGCAGCGGTGAGCTCGGCGTACAGCTTGTCGGTGGCCTCGCGCACCGCCTCGGTTTCGTAGCGCAGCGGCACCAGGGCAATGTGGAAGGGCGCCAGGGCGTCGTTCCAGAGAATGCCGCGCTCGTCGTTGTTCTGCTCGATGGCGGCCGCGACCACCCGGGACACGCCGATGCCGTAGCAGCCCATGGTCAGGGTGACCGGCTTGCCGCTTTCGCCCAGCACCTGGCAGTTCAGGGCTTCGCTGTACTTGGTGCCGAGCTGGAAGATGTGCCCGACTTCGATGCCGCGCTTGATCACCAGGGTGCCCTGGCCGTCGGGGCTGGGGTCGCCGGCCACGACGTTGCGCAGATCGGCCACCGCCGGCAGCGGCAGGTCACGCTCCCAGTTCACGCCGAAGTAGTGTTTGTCATCGATGTTGGCGCCGATGACGAAGTCGCTCATCAGGGCCACGGAACGGTCGACGATGCACGGCAGCGGCAGGTTCATCGGGCCGAGGGAGCCTGCGCCGGCGCCGATGGCGGCGCGCAGTTCGGCTTCGGTCGCCATGGTCAGGGGGCTGGCCACCTGCTCCAGGTTGGCGGCCTTGATCTCGTTCAGCTCGTGGTCACCGCGGATGATCAGGGCGATCAGGGTGCCGGCTTCGGCGCCCTTGACCACCAGGGTCTTGATGGTCTTCTCGATCGGTGCGCCGAACTTTTCCACCAGGTCGTTGATGGTCTTGGTGTTCGGGGTGTCGACCAGGCGCAGTTCCTCGGTCGCCGCGCCACGGGCCGTCTCGCGGGGGATGGCCTCGGCCTTCTCGATATTGGCGGCGTAGTCGGAGCTGTCGCTGAAGGCGATGTCGTCTTCGCCGGAGTCGGCCAGGACATGGAACTCATGGGAGCCGGTGCCGCCGATCGAGCCGGTGTCGGCCTGTACGGGGCGGAAGTTCAGGCCCAGGCGGCTGAACACATTGCAGTAGGCCTGGTGCATGCGGTCGTAGGTTTCCTGCAGCGAGGCCTGGTCGGCATGGAAGGAGTAGGCGTCCTTCATGATGAACTCGCGGCCACGCATCAGGCCGAAGCGCGGGCGGATCTCGTCGCGGAACTTGGTCTGGATCTGGTACAGGTTGATCGGCAGCTGCTTGTAGCTGTTCAGCTCATTGCGTGCCAGGTCGGTGATCACTTCCTCGTGGGTCGGTCCGGCGCAGAAGTCGCGGCCGTGACGGTCCTGCATGCGCAGCAGCTCGGGACCGTACTGCTCCCAGCGCCCCGACTCCTGCCACAGTTCGGCCGGTTGAATGCCCGGCATCAGCACCTCGAGGGCGCCGGCGGCGTTCATCTCCTCGCGCACCACCTTCTCCACCTTGCGCAGCACGCGCAGGCCCATCGGTAGCCAGGTGTAGAGACCCGAAGCGAGTTTGCGGATCATCCCGGCGCGCAGCATCAGCTGGTGGCTGATCACCACGGCATCGGAAGGGGTTTCTTTCAGGGTCGAGAGCAGGAACTGACTGGTACGCATGATTGGCCGTTATGTCGGTTGCAGGGGCGTTTAATAGGCCGGCATTGTACGGTGCCTGTACTGTGGCGTACAGGTTGCAAAGGGCCGCTGCTATTCAGGAGGACATATGGCAGGACTGACTGCACGCGAGGTGCAGGCACTGATCCGCGCGGGGCTGCCGATGGCCGAGGATATCGACCTGCGCATCGATCGGCTGGACGAGTCCGGTGTGCTGGCGCGGGTGCCGTTTCACGCCAAGCTGGTGCGCCCGGGCGGCACCATTTCCGGCCCGACCATCATGGCCCTGGGCGATGCGGCCATGTACGCAGTGGTGCTCGGAAGCCTGGGGCGGGTCGAGATGGCGGTGACCTCGAACCTCAATATCAACTTTCTGGTCAAACCCAGGCCGGTGGACCTGCTGGCCGAGGCGCGCATTCTGCGCTTGAGTCGGCGTCAGGCGGTGTGTGAGGTGTCGCTGTACTCGGCGGGCATTGAGGATGAGTTGGTCGCCCATGTAACCGGGACCTACGCCCTGCCCCTGGCATAGGTTTGGCTGTGACTCGGTCGGGATAGATAATGCGGAAAAGAAAAAGCCCGGCAGAGCCGGGCTTTTTCGTGTTGCTATCGAGCTAACGCTGGCTTACAGCACGTTCAGCGGGTATTCGACGATGACGCGGAAGTCATTGCGGTCGCTGGCGTAATTGGCGTTATGAGAGCTGTTGGCACGATAAATCGCGCTACGCACGCGGACCATCAAGTCCTTTGCAGCGCCTTCCTGAATGGTGTAACGACCTTCCAGGTCCCACTCGTGCTCTTTGCCTTCCTCGACACCTACGCCGTGGTCGACGTTGTCACCGGTGACGTAGCGGGTCATGAACTTCAGGCCCGGGACGCCATAGGAGGCCATGTCCAGGTCGTATCGAACTTGCCAGGAACGCTCATCCGCCTGATCGAAGTCGGAAACCTGAACCGAGTTGCTCAGCCAGATAGTACCGTTACCGTCAATGCCGTAGACGTAGCCGGTGTCACCGCTGGAGCGCTGGTGGGCCAGGGTGAGGGTGTGTGCGCCGATGTTGTAGGCTGCTGCCAGGGACCAGATCTTGTTGTCGATCTCGTTCGGGTTGCTGCCTGTATCGTCGGTTTTGTAGCCGTTGAAGTCGAAGTTCAGGGACTGAGATTCGGCCAGCGGCAGGTTGTAGTTCAGGTTGATGTACTTTTTGGTGAACTGGTCTGCAACATCGGAGGCGTGAATGGCGCCGCTGAAGTTGTCGGTGAAGCTGTAGCTGGCGCCAACGATATTGGCCGACTCCAGACCAAAGGTGTCACGGTCGGTGCTGACCTGGCTGCTCAGTGCGGTGAAGCGGCCGGCGGTCAGTTGCAGGCCTGCGATTTCATCGCTGGTCAGCAGGGTACCGGTAGCAACTTCCGGCAGGATGCGGCTGTCGTCGGTAGAGAATACCGGGCTGGCGACCATCTGGTTGCCGTGCTTCAGCACCGTGTCGGAGATGCGGAACTTGATCGCGCCGCCTACTTCGGTCTGAGTGTCCTCGGCGCTACCATCGCCGTCCACGTCGAACTGGCCAAGACCACGGCGGCCTTTACCGGTATCCAGCTTGATGCTGGACAGGGAGTGAGCGTCAACACCCACGCCAACGGTGCCCTGGGTGAAACCGGATTCGGCCAGCAGGCGGATGCCCAGGCCGAATTCTTCACGGTAACCCGGCTTGCCAGCAGCCTGAGTCTCGTTTTTGAAATCGCGGTTGTGGTACAGGGCGCGGTTGAAGATGTTGAAGCTGCTGTCTTCGATGAAACCCTTGGACTCGGACTGGCTCGAGGCGACTGCCATTTGGGTGGTGCCCGCGGCTACTGCCAGGGCGATTACGCTCCACTTCATCACTTGCATCGTGACTGCTCCTTTGGTTTGGAAGAGTTGCGCTGCCCATCTAGTTGTTATATGGGCGGCTCTTTCTTTTTGTGTCGGCGCTAACTTATAGCACGCAGCCAAAGTTGGCGATAGTTGCAATCTATTCGTTTTGCGTTCATCCGGGCGGTGTCGCAAATGCCGGTGGTGGATGTCGCTTTCTTGTAGATTTCAACGTGCGGCGATGGAGCGCTGACAAAAATCTGGCGTTTCGGTTGCAAGCAACCAAGCCATGCCGGGGCGCGCATAGGCGTCCGGGCATGGTCGGAGCTTAAAGCAAAATGCGTGCTCAAACTGTATACGAATCGTCATGTCAGGGCTTTGGCTTTCTCGGTTGCTGCTTTTGGGCGCTTCAACCTGCCTGGAAACGGTGCTTTCCGGGGGGGCGCGTCGCTTGGGTAGTACGGCGGCGATGTAGCTCGTGCTCGCTGCCAGGCATTGGATATCCGTTATGCCTCTGCGAGAGGACGGTAACGCAGGCACACTATTTATTACGGGAAGAAACATAATGGTGCGCCTGCCGGTGCAATCGGCGGGGCCGCGCTGTGTAGCAGTGCAGGCGTGTCTGTTCCGGTGGCTGGGCGTGAAGTGCCTGCACTTCCCGCGTATTCTTCGCGCTCCATCGCTTGGTGCGCCCCACCTGGGGTTCTGCCGCTAAGCTGTTTCTATTGACTGGTCGAGCAGGAGGCTGCGGTATGTTCGCCTTGGATTCACGTCTTCAGCAGGACGCCTTGGTCATCGGGGATTTCCCTCTGTGCAGGTTGCTGCTAATGAACGATGCGCACTATCCCTGGTTTATTCTGGTGCCGCGTCGTGAGGAAGTCAGCGAGCTATTCCAGCTCGATGCCCGCGATCAGCGGGAGCTCTGGCAGGAAACCACGCTGTTGGCAGAGACGCTCAAGGATACCTTCGCGGCCGACAAGATGAACGTCGCGACCCTGGGTAATGTGGTCAGTCAGTTGCATATGCATGTCATTGTGCGGCGTCGCAGCGATGCCGCCTGGCCGGCGCCGGTGTGGGGCAAGCATCCGACGCAGCTTTATGCCGATGAGCAAGTAACGGCGATCAAGGCCAAGTTACGCCTGGTGCTGACCGATAACTTCCGCTTTGAGGAATGACCGATGAGTGTAGAAGCGCGTATTACAGAACTGGAAAGCCGCTTGGCGTTCCAGGATGACACTATTCAGGCTCTTAGTGACGAGATTGTGGCGCAGCAGCGACTGCTCGAGCGCGTGCAGTTGCAGTTGGAGGCCCTGGCCAAGCGTCAGGAGGAACTTGGTGGGCAGTTCGGTGATGATGAGGATGAGGCGCCGCCGCCTCACTACTAATGGATCAAATAAAAAAGCCCGCGAATAGCGGGCTTTTCTGTGGGCGCTGGATCAGCGGCGCAGTGGCGGGGCGGCTATGACGTCTTCCGCTTGCAGACCCTTGTCGCGCTGCATGACGGAAAACTCCACGCGTTGGCCTTCGACCAGTACCCGATGGCCTTCGCCGCGGATGGCGCGAAAGTGAACGAAGATATCGTCCCCCGAATCGCGGGAGATGAAGCCGAAACCCTTGGAGGTGTTGAACCACTTCACCGTTCCAGTTTCGCGGTCTGCGCCGCTCGGCATCGAGGCCTGCTCGCGGGGCTGCAGGCGCAGGTTGGTACCCAGGTGCAGTGCCACCGCGGCGCCGACGCCCAGCAAACTGAAGAGCAGGGCCGGTTGGCCGGCGATCAGGGGGAGTGGGGCCAGCAGGATCAGGGCTTGCAATAGGGCGGCCAGAATCAGTACGGCAGAAACCAGGTTCTGCAGTTGGTGGCGCAGGCCGGCGTGCCAGATCGGCAGTTGCGGTGCGAGGAGCAGGTTCAGCAGGCCAAACAGGGCGAGGCACAGGGCGTCAGGGTTTTGCAGGAGCGGCAAGGCGGTACCGCCGAGGCTGGGTGTCAAGGACAGCAGCAGGGCGGCGGCACCTGTTAGAAGATGAACAATTTTCAACATGCTTGATGAACTCACTTTGATAAAGGGTCGCGAGGAAGAGCTGGCTCTGCATGCTTGGCCATGTGAAGGAGGGCGTTGAAGATGCGGGCGGGACCAGCCTATGCGCAGACCCGGAGTTGCGGGTCGGCGGCACGGGGCGTATTTAACAGCAAAGAGGAGGGGTACTCAAATCAGGCGCTGAGTTCGGCTTCCGTAGGGCCGGGTTGGGCCTGGTTTCGACCATTGCGTTTGGCTTGGTAGAGGGCGTCGTCGGCGCGTGTGAGCAGGCTCTCGACACTGTCGCCGGCTTCGGCGAGGGCGAAGCCGAACGAGGCGGTGATGCTGTCGAGTACCTGATCGGTGCGGCGGACCTTGATTCGCAGGGACTGGATCTTGAGGCGCAATTGCTCGGAAAAGACGCGGGCGCTTTCCAGGTCGAAGCACTCGCGCAAGACGACGCAGAATTCTTCGCCGCCGTAGCGGGCGGCCATGGCGCGGGGCGGCAGGGTTTCGCGCAGCAACTGGCCGATGGTCTGCAGGACCCGATCGCCCAGTGGGTGACCGTACTGGTCGTTGAATTGCTTGAAGTGATCGATATCCAGCATCACCAAGGCAACGCCCTGGTGGTCGCCGCTTAGCGACTGTTCCAGCAGGCGAGTGAAGGCGTGGCGGTTGAAGACATGGGTCAGGCTGTCCAGGGTCGCGGCCAGGTGGGCGCGCTCCAGTTGGCTGCGCAGGTGCTGGATCTCGTCCTGGGCTGCACGCAGGCGGTAGAGGAACTTTTCGTGCTGATCCTGCATCTGCTGGGTGCTGTGCTGCAGGTCGGTGAGGACGTGGGGCAGTTCGTCGATCAGCGGCTCATGCAGTGCCGCCAGTCCTTGCTCCAGGCTCTGCTGGTAATTGCGGCTGCCGACTACGCTGCGCGAGATATCGCCTTCGATGTCGTCCACCAGCTCAATGACCTGCTGTTGGCCGGCGCGGGCTTCTTCGAGCTCGCCGCGGATGATGAAGTCGCGAAACAGCTTGGCCGCCGTTTCCGGGGGGAAGCTTTCGAAGTCATCGAGGGTCTTGTCGAGGCGGCGATTGAGTTCCGGTTCTTCGCCCCTGCTGTAGGTGTACCAGAGGGCATAGTGCAGCGGATTGGGCGGGATGTCGTGGCGCATCATCAGCGGCACGGCCTGTTTCAGGAGTTCGGCTGATTCGCGGGTTCCCTCGGGGTAGAGCTCTAGGATGGTCGGGGCTTTGCTTGGCTGGCTCATGCACGTCACTGTGGCAGGCTGCGAATGGCCAAAGCATAGAACAAGGCCGCGCCCTGCGCCTAGCACAAGGCCCGTATAAGGCGGGCTTTGTGCCGGTGTCCGGGGTGAATCAGGCAGCCAGCAGGCTGCGCAGCATCCAGGCAGTCTTCTCGTGGACCTGCATGCGCTGGGTCAGCAGGTCCGCAGTGGGTTCATCGCTGACCTTGTCGAGCAGCGGAAAGATGCCGCGAGCCGTGCGCACCACGGCCTCCTGGCCTTGCACCAGCTGTTTGATCATGTCTGGCGCGCTCGGCACGCCTTCTTCTTCCTTGATCGAGGACAGGCGCGCGTAGGCCGCGTAGGTGCCGGGTGCCGGGAAGCCCAGGGCGCGGATGCGTTCGGCGATCTGGTCGACGGCCAGCGCCAGCTCGGTGTATTGCCCTTCGAACATCAGGTGCAGGGTGTTGAACATCGGGCCGGTGACGTTCCAGTGGAAATTGTGGGTTTTCAGGTACAGGGTGTAGGTGTCGGCCAGCAGGCGTGACAGGCCCTCGGCGATCGCTGCGCGGTCTTGTTCGGCTATTCCGATGTTGATTTCCATGCCATGTCTCCTCTCAGTTGGCTGGGGCAGGATTCGCCCTGAAAAGAGCCGCAGCCTAGCATGGGCCTGGCCGCACACGCCCTAGCCTCATACTAATGGCGGTGATAGAGCGGCGCTGTTCGATGCAGAAGGTGTTTAGCGGTGACCCAGTTCGGGCTCCTGATGCAGGGTGCGATTGAAGGCTTCGACCCAGGCGGCGCTGAACTGGCTGCCGGCCAGGCCGTTGATCTCCAGGATGGCGCGCAACAGGGGGCGCTTGCTCAGGGTCTGATGAGCGCGTTCGTGGGTGCGTGCATCGAAGGTGTCGACGATATTAAGAATGAGGGCTCCGGGTCGAATTTCAGCTTCCTTGAGTCCTTTGGGGTAGCCGCTGCCGTCGGCGTGCTCATGGTGCTGCAGGGCAATTTCCGCGGCGATCGTCCAGTCGGGCATGCGCCTGAGCATGTCGTAGGCGACATCCGGGTGCGATCGCATCTGCGTGCGCTCTGCATCCGAGAGGCGGGCGTTCTTGTGCAGGATGTCCAGTGGCAGAAATGCCATGCCCAGGTCGTGCAGGCATACGGCTGCCGCCAGCTGGGCCGGATCCTCGGGGTTTTCGCCGAGGCGGTTGATGGTCAGTGCCAGGTCCAGGATGCGCATGCCGCGGCCTTGCCAGTAGTGGGAGCGGCGCTCGCTGGCCTGCATCAATTCCAGGAAAAACAGCAGGTCCGCGTCGAGCGCCAGGCCATGACGCTTGGCAAGCTCTGCGGCGGGCAGGTCACTGCTTGCGGTGGGGGCGAGCAAGCTGGTGCTGGGGTCCAGCTGTTCCAGCAAGGCGCGGCGCACGTGGGCTTGTCGCTCCTGCGGTGCGGCTGCCAGTGCCCGCAGGGCCTGGCCGAGGGCGTCGATCTGCTCGTCGCTCAGGCGGGCGGCGGGGCCGCCATAGGCCTGCTCGAGCAGTTCTTTGAGGTGATCCAGGCTCAGTAGCAGGATGTCGCCGAGCAGGCTGTCGAAGTCCAGCTGTCTCTGGCGCAGGCGGTCCAGCACATCCTCGAGGGCCTGCGGCAGGGGAAACAGCGCGCTCAGGCCGACGATGCCGAGATTTCCTTTGAGCGTGTGTACCTGGCGAAACAGGTCACGCAGATGCTCTTCATCCTCCGGCGCATGCTCCAGCTCGATCAGCAGCTGCTCGCAGCGTTGGAACTGCTCGCTCGCTTCCTGGCGGAAGTCATCCAGTTGGTCGCTGCTCAGCTCGGCAATGCGCGGTGTGGCCATATTCGATCTCCCCTGAAATCCGCCCTGAGTATAGAGGCGCCTGGCAGTTGCGCGCGGGCCGGCGGCTGCATGTCACGGCCTAACCATA
Organism: Pseudomonas benzenivorans; assembly: GCF_024397895.1. Classification (NCBI taxonomy): domain Bacteria; kingdom Pseudomonadati; phylum Pseudomonadota; class Gammaproteobacteria; order Pseudomonadales; family Pseudomonadaceae; genus Pseudomonas; species Pseudomonas benzenivorans. The sequence continues at coordinate 1,013,025 of NZ_CP073346.1, read as the reverse complement.
TATAATCTCGCGCTTTGCCGCAGCATTCCGGTCGAAGGCTGTCTGGCGCGCGGGTGGCGCTGGCCCATTCGGGCGCTGGAACGCCGAACATGCCGCGTTTACCTGCAGGTTAGGCTAGCCGATTGTCGGCAAGTCACTGGAATGATCAAGCGCGCCGCAGATGCTGCGGCTCAATGAATTCAAGACTCGAGAGAAGCGACTACCACCATGATGCGCAGCCATTATTGCGGCCAACTGAACGAAAGCCTGGACGGCCAGGAAGTCACCCTTTGCGGCTGGGTGCACCGCCGCCGCGACCATGGCGGGGTGATCTTCCTCGATATTCGCGATCGTGAAGGCCTGGCCCAGGTGGTCTTCGATCCGGATCGCGCCGATACCTTCGCCGCCGCCGACAAGGTGCGCAGCGAGTACGTGGTCAAGCTCACCGGCAAGGTTCGCCTGCGTCCGGCTGGTGCGGTGAACCCGAACATGAGTTCGGGGGCCATCGAGGTGCTCGGCTACGAGCTGGAAGTGCTGAACGAGGCGGAAACCCCGCCGTTCCCGCTCAACGAGTACTCTGACGTCGGTGAGGAAACTCGTCTGCGTTACCGTTTCATCGACCTGCGTCGTCCGGAAATGGCGGCCAAGCTGAAGCTGCGCTCGAGCATCACCAGCAGCATCCGTCGCTACCTGGACGAGAACGGCTTCCTCGACGTGGAAACACCGATCCTCACCCGCGCCACGCCGGAAGGTGCGCGCGACTACCTGGTGCCGAGCCGCACCCACGCCGGCAGCTTCTTCGCCCTGCCGCAGTCGCCGCAGCTGTTCAAGCAGCTGCTGATGGTGGCCGGCTTCGATCGCTACTACCAGATCGCCAAGTGCTTCCGTGACGAAGACCTGCGCGCCGACCGTCAGCCGGAGTTCACCCAGATCGACATCGAGACCAGCTTCCTCGATGAGCACGACATCATGGGCATCACCGAGAAGATGATCCGCCAGCTGTTCAAGGAAGTGCTGGACGTGGAGTTCGGCGAGTTCCCGCACATGAGCTTCGCCGAGGCCATGCGCCGCTATGGCTCGGACAAGCCGGACCTGCGCATCCCGCTGGAACTGGTGGATGTGGCCGATCAGCTGCAGCAGGTCGAGTTCAAGGTGTTCAGCGGTCCGGCCAACGACCCGAACTGCCGCGTGGCCGCACTGCGCGTACCGGGCGGGGCGAGCATGCCGCGCAAGCAGATCGACGACTACACCAAGTTCGTCGGCATCTACGGCGCCAAGGGTCTGGCCTATATCAAGGTCAACGAGCGCGCCAAGGGCGTCGAGGGTCTGCAGTCGCCGATCGTCAAGAACATCCCGGCGGAGAATCTCGAGGTGATCCTCGACCGCGTCGGTGCGGTCGACGGCGACATCGTGTTCTTCGGCGCCGACAAGGCCAAGATCGTCAGCGAGGCCCTGGGTGCGCTGCGCATCAAGCTGGGTCACGACCTGAACCTGCTGACCTGCGAGTGGGCGCCGCTGTGGGTGGTCGACTTCCCGATGTTCGAAGAGAACGACGACGGCAGCCTGACCTCGCTGCACCACCCCTTCACCTCGCCGAGCTGCTCGTCCGAGGAGCTGGAGGCCAATCCGGCCACCGCACTGTCGCGGGCCTATGACATGGTGCTCAACGGCACCGAGCTGGGTGGCGGCTCGATCCGTATCCACGACAAGGCCATGCAGCAGGCGGTGTTCCGCGTGCTCGGCATCAGCGAGGATGAGCAGCAGGAGAAGTTCGGCTTCCTGCTCGACGCCCTGAAGTTCGGCGCCCCGCCTCACGGTGGTCTGGCCTTCGGCCTGGATCGTCTGGTCATGCTGATGACCGGCGCCCAGTCGATCCGCGAAGTGATCGCCTTCCCGAAGACCCAGAGTGCGGCCTGCGTGATGACCCAGGCCCCGGGCGAGGTGGACAACAAGGCGCTGCGCGAGCTGCACATCCGCCTGCGCGAGCAGCCCACGGCCGAGTAAGCCTTACCCACAGGAGCCTGGATTTGCCAGGCTCCTTGGTTTTGGGCGGCACAATCCGATTCGAAGCAAGATGGAGTGAAATATGGCTGGTCATTCCAAATGGGCCAACATCAAGCACCGCAAGGGGCGTCAGGACGCCAAGCGCGGCAAGATTTTCACCAAGATCATTCGTGAGCTGACCGTAGCGGCCAAAGGTGGCGGGGTGCCGGCGGACAATCCGCGTCTGCGCCTGGCGGTGGACAAGGCGCTGACCGCGAACATGACGCGCGATGTCATCGATCGGGCCATCGCTCGTGGTGCCGGCACCAACGAAGCCGACAACATGACCGAGCTGAGTTACGAGGGCTATGCACCGAGCGGCGTGGCCATCATCGTCGAGGCCATGACCGACAACCGCAACCGCACCGCCGCCGAAGTGCGCCACGCCTTCAGCAAGTGCGGCGGCAACCTCGGCACCGATGGTTCGGTGGCCTACATGTTCGAACGCAAGGGCCATATCAGCTACGCCCCGGGCGTCGACGAAGACGCCCTGATGGAGGCCGCCCTGGAGGCCGGCGCCGACGATGTGGTCAGCGGTGAGGACGGTTCGGTCGAGGTCTACACCCCCTTCAGCGACTTTCATGCGGTCAACGAGGCATTGGGCGAAGCCGGTTTCAAGGGCGACGAGTCCGAGATCGCCATGATTCCCTCGATAGGTGCGCCCATCGAGGACCTGGAAACCGCGCAGAAGGTCATCAAGCTGATCGACATGCTGGAAGACCTCGACGACGTGCAGAACGTCTACCACAACGCCGAGATTCCCGACGAGATCATGGAGCAGCTTGGCTGATCGAGTCGGGGCTGAGGGGCCGGAAGCTATCGGGTGAGGCGTGCCCGAGTGCTTCCGGCTTTTTTATGGGCGTTGGTCGGGTGACTGGGCGCGGGTCAGTCCCTATACTCGCTAGCTGGATAAATAAACAGTAGGGTTGTCGGCAAGTCTCGGCAGCCTGGATGGAAGACCGGTCATGACCCTGATCCTCGGCATCGATCCCGGCTCGCGCATCACCGGCTACGGGGTGGTGCGCGACACCGGGCGCAGTTGCGAATATGTCGCCTCCGGTTGTATCCGCACCGGCAGCGGAGCCTTGCCCGAGCGCTTGCAGATCGTGTTTCGCGGGGTGCGCGAGGTGATCGAGAGTTACGGTCCGGTGACCATGGGGATCGAGCAGGTGTTCATGGCGCGCAATGCCGACTCCGCGCTGAAGCTCGGTCAGGCAAGGGGCGCGGCGATCCTTGCCGGTGTCGAGGCCGGGCTGGAGGTGGCCGAGTACACCGCCACCCAGGTCAAGCAGGCGATTGCCGGCAGCGGCGGGGCGGACAAGGAGCAGGTGCAGATGATGGTCATGCACCTGCTCAAACTGGTGCAGAAGCCGCAGATAGATGCCTCGGACGCCCTGGCCATCGCCCTGTGCCATGCCCATCATCGGCAGAGCCTGATCCCCCACGGCCTGTCCGGGGCCAAGCGGCGCGGTGGGCGTCTTCGTTTGTAACGTTACTCAAGGAAAACAGTGGTGATCGGACGTTTGCGCGGCACCTTGGCGGAGAAACAGCCGCCGCACGTGATTGTGGATGTGAATGGCCTGGGCTACGAGCTGGAGGTGCCCATGACCACGCTGTACCGTCTGCCCGCGGTGGGGGAGTCGCTGACCCTGCACACCCACCTGGTGGTGCGCGAGGACGCCCACCTGCTCTACGGCTTCTTCGAGAAGCGCGAGCGCGAGCTGTTTCGCGAGCTGATCCGCCTCAACGGGGTCGGCCCGAAGCTGGCCCTGGCCTTGATGTCCGGCCTGGAGGTCGATGAGCTGGTGCGCTGCGTGCAGGCCCAGGACACCTCGGCCCTGGTCAGGGTGCCGGGCGTCGGCAAGAAAACCGCGGAGCGCCTGCTGGTGGAATTGAAGGGGCGCTTCAAGGCCTGGGAGGCCGTGCCGGGCATGGCGACCCTGGTGGTGGAACCTCAGGGCATCGGCGCAGTCTCAAGCGCGGAGAATGATGCGGTCAGCGCACTGATTTCCCTCGGCTACAAGCCGCAGGAGGCCAGTCGCGCGGTCTCGGCCGTCAAGGAAGAGGGGCTGAGCAGTGAAGATATGATCCGCCGTGCCCTCAAGGGCATGATCTAGTCGGCGCCCCTGGTCGCGCAGAACGGCAGTGGGGGTTCGTCGGCCGCTTAGCGGTGCCGCTTGATTTGCCGCTTGCCGGCGTACAGTGTGGCCCGTTCACGGCCTGACGCGACGATCGCAGTGACCCCTCAACCCAATCCCGAGACAGAATCGCAGATGATAGAAGCCGACCGCCTGATTACCGCCACCCCGCGTGACCGCGACGAACAGGTGGATCGTGCCATTCGCCCGTTGAAGCTGGCCGAGTACATTGGTCAGCCGAGTGTCCGCGAGCAGATGGAACTGTTCATTCAGGCGGCCAAAGGCCGTGCCGAGGCCCTCGATCACACCCTGATCTTCGGCCCGCCCGGTTTGGGCAAGACCACCTTGGCCAATATCATCGCCCAGGAAATGGGGGTGTCCATCAAGAGCACCTCCGGTCCGGTGCTGGAGCGTCCCGGTGATCTGGCGGCGCTGCTGACCAATCTCGAGCCGGGCGACGTGCTGTTCGTCGATGAAATCCATCGCCTGTCGCCCATCGTCGAGGAAGTGTTGTATCCGGCCATGGAGGACTTCCAGCTCGACATCATGATCGGTGAGGGGCCGGCGGCCCGCTCCATCAAGCTGGATCTGCCTCCGTTCACCCTGGTGGGGGCCACCACCCGGGCCGGCATGCTGACCAACCCGCTGCGCGACCGCTTCGGCATCGTCCAGCGCCTGGAGTTCTACAGCGTCGAGGACCTGGCGACCATTGTCGATCGCTCGGCCGGTATCCTCGGCCTGCCGATCGAGGCCCAGGGCGCCTTCGAAATCGCCCGCCGCGCCCGCGGTACGCCGCGTATCGCCAACCGCCTGCTGCGCCGCGTACGTGACTTCGCCGAGGTGCGGGGCAAGGGCGAGATCACCCGGCAGATCGCCGACCTGGCGCTCAACCTGCTCGACGTCGACGAGCGCGGCTTCGATCACCAGGATCGTCGCTTGCTGCTGACCATGATCGAGAAGTTCGACGGCGGCCCGGTCGGCGTCGATAGCCTGGCGGCGGCGATCAGTGAAGAGCGCCACACCATCGAGGACGTGCTGGAGCCCTACCTGATCCAGCAGGGCTATATGATGCGCACCCCGCGGGGGCGGGTGGTGACCCGTCACGCCTACCTGCACTTCGGCCTGAATACCCCGAAGCGGATGGGGGAGGCGCCGGTAGCGGACTTATTCGAGGACGGTGGCCCGTGAAAAAATACTTGCTGCACCCGATTGGCAAGAGCAGGAGCTGGCACTAGAGTATGCGCGCGCAAAACGGAGTTCAGCCGTTCGCCCATCGTTGTCGTGTTTACTACGAGGACACCGATGCCGGCGGCATCGTCTACTACGTCAATTACCTCAAGTTTATGGAACGGGCCCGCACCGAGCGGCTGCGCGACCTGGGCTTTGCCCAGTCGACGCTGGCCGGTGAGGGCCTGTTGTTCGTCGTGCATTCCGCAGAGGCGCGTTATCACGCGCCGGCACGTCTGGACGATGAGCTGCTGGTCAGCGCCGACGTAATCGAGTTGAACCGCGCCAGCCTGCGTTTTCGTCAACGAGTCAGGCGGGTGGCGGATGATGTGCTGCTCTGTGAAGGGCAGTTTTTGGTGGCCTGTGTGCGTGCCGACAATTTGAAACCCCGGGCCATTCCCGAAACGCTGCGAGCGGCCTTTGCCGAGACGGGCGGTGCCGGTCCATCTAGAGCAGGAGAGTAAGCGTGGAAGCCAACGTCAACGCCGTTGACCATATGTCGATGTGGAGCTTGATCAGCAACGCCAGCCTGGTAGTGCAGCTGGTGATGTTGACCCTGGTGGCCGCTTCGGTCATTTCCTGGGTGATGATCTTCCAGCGCAGCACCGCCATTCGCGCGGCCAAGCGTGCCCTGGATAATTTCGAGGAGCGCTTCTGGTCGGGTATCGACCTGTCCAAGCTGTACCGTCAGGCGGGCAGCAATCCGGACCCGGACTCGGGCCTGGAGCAGATCTTCCGTGCCGGCTTCAAGGAGTTCTCCCGGCTGCGTCAGCAGCAGGGGGTCGACCCGGATGCGGTGATGGACGGTGTGTCGCGGGCCATGCGCGTGGCCATCTCGCGGGAGGAAGAAAAGCTGGAAACCGCGCTGCCGTTTCTCGCCACCGTGGGTTCCACCAGTCCGTATATTGGTCTGTTCGGAACCGTATGGGGCATCATGAACTCCTTCCGCGGCCTGGCCCAGGTGCAGCAGGCCACCCTCGCCACGGTGGCGCCGGGTATCGCCGAGGCGCTGATCGCCACGGCCATCGGTCTGTTTGCCGCGATTCCGGCGGTGATCGCCTACAACCGCTTCGCTGCCCGCGGCGAGATGCTGATTGGTCGCTACTACACCTTCGCCGACGAGTTCCAGGCGATCCTGCACCGCAAAGTGCATACCACCGACGACTAAGCCTCAGGCGTTCAGGATAGGTTTCAGGCCATGGCCAGAATTCGCAACAGACGCAAGCCCGTCGCCGAGATGAACGTGGTGCCCTACATCGACGTGATGTTGGTGCTGCTGGTGATCTTCATGGTGACCGCGCCGATGCTCAACCAGGGGGTCAAGGTCGACCTGCCGAAAGTCAGCAGCGAGGTGTTGCCGCAGGACAACAATGCCCAGGTGCTGACCATTTCGATCAAGGCCGACAAGTCCTACTACTGGAACATGGGCACCGAAGTCGATGTCGACACGGTGCAGGACCAGGCCCTGACCCTCGAGGAGATGGTCCGGGCGGTGACCGCCATCCTCAATCAGGGCCGCAGCCAGGGTAAGCAGGTGCAGGTCTTCGTGCGCGGCGACAAGGCGGTGGATTACGGTTCCGTGATGGCCGCCATGAGCGGCTTGCAGCAGGCTGACGTGGGTAACGTCGGGCTGATCACCGAGGCGCCCTGATGCAGCAGCGCGAGCGCTCTCCTTCGGAAAGCCTGTTCTGGCCGGTGGTCTGGGCCGTGAGTCTGCACGTCCTGATGTTTGCCATGCTGTTCGTCAGCTTCGCCTTCGCGCCGGATCTGCCGCCGGCCCGGCCGATCGTTCAGGCCACGCTGTATCAGTTGAAATCCCAGAGCCAGGCGACCACCCAGACCAATCAGAAGATTGCCGGTGAGGCGAAGAAAACCGCCGCGCCGCAATTCGAAACCGAGCAGCTGGAACTGAAGAAGGCCGAGCAGCAGAAGCAGGCGGCGGCCAAGGCGGCGGAACAAAAGAAGGCCGAGGAGGCTCGAAAGGCCGAAGCGGCGAAAAAGTCCGAGGCGGCGAAGCAGGCCGAAGCCGCCAAGGCGGCGGAACAGAAGAAGCTGGCCGACATCGCCAAGAAGAAGGCGGCAGACGAAGCGGCGAAGAAGAAAGCCGCCGAGGATGCCAAGAAGAAGGCCGCCGAAGAGGCTAAAAAGAAAGCGGCTGAAGAAGCCAAGAAAAAGGCTGCAGCCGAGGCGGCGAAGAAAAAAGCCGCCGAAGATGCCAAGAAGAAGGCTGCAGAGCAGGCGCGCAAGGCAGTCGAAGACAAGAAGGCCGCGGCATTGGCCGAATTGTTGTCGGACGATGTTCAGCATCAGCAGGCGCTGGCCGATACCCATGGCGACCAGGTTGCCGGTAGTCTCGACGACTTGATCGTCAGGCTGGTGAGCGAGCAATGGCGTCGCCCGCCTTCGGCGCGCAACGGGATGAGTGTCGAGGTGCTGATCGAGATGCTGCCCGACGGCACCATCATCAACGCCAGTGTCACCCGTGGCAGTGGCGATGCACCATTTGACAGTTCGGCGGTACAGGCGGTGCGCAACGTTGGGCGTATCGCTGAAATGCAACAACTTGATCGCGCCACGTTCGACCGGCTTTACCGGCAGCGTCGCGTCATCTTCAAACCGGAGGATTTAGGTCTGTGAATACCCTGATGCGTATCGCCCTGTTAGGGCTGACCCTGTTGGTCGGCAGCGTGCAGGCAGCTGATCCACTGGTGATCACCAGTGGTACCGATCGAGCGACCCCGATCGCCGTGGTGCCTTTCGGCTGGCAGGGCGGCACCGTGCTGCCCGAGGACATGGCTGAAATCGTCGGCAACGACCTGCGCAACTCCGGGGTGTTCGAGCCGATTCCACGGCAGAACATGATCAGCCTGCCGACCCAGGCCAGTGAAGTCATCTACCGCGACTGGAAGGCCCTGGGCGCACAATATGTGCTGGTCGGTAGCATGGTGCCCACCGGAGGCCGTCTTCAGGTGCAGTTCGGCCTGTTCAACGTCGCCACCGAGCAGCAGGTGCTGACCGGCAGCGTTGGCGGTGGCGTCGATCAGCTGCGCGACATGGCCCACCATATCGCCGACCTGGCGTTCGAGAAGCTGACCGGGGTCAAGGGCGCGTTCTCCACGCGCATGCTCTATGTCACGGCCGAGCGCTTTGCCGTGAACAATACCCGCTATACGCTGCAGCGCTCCGATTACGATGGCGCCCGCGCGGTGACCCTGCTGCAGTCCCGCGAGCCGATCCTCTCGCCTTCGTTCGCGCCCGATGGTCGTCGCATCGCCTATGTGTCGTTCGAGCAGAAACGCCCGCGCATCTTCGTCCAGCATATCGACACCGGTCGTCGCGAGCAGATCACCAATTTCGAAGGGCTCAATGGTGCGCCGTCCTGGTCGCCGGACGGCAGCCGCCTGGCCTTCGTGTTGTCCCGTGACGGCAACCCGGAGATCTATGTGATGGACATGGGCTCGCGCCAACTGCGCCGGGTGACCAATCACTACTCGATCGATACCGAGCCGTTCTGGGGGAAAGATGGCCAGACCCTCTACTTCACCTCGGACCGCGCCGGCAAACCACAGATTTACAAGACCAACATCAGCACCGGTTCGGTGGAGCGCGTGACCTTCGTCGGCAACTACAATGCCAACCCGAAGCTTTCTGCTGATGAAAAGACCCTGGTGATGATCCATCGCCAGGATGGTTTTACCGTGTTCAAGGTAGCTGCCATGGATCTGGCTCGCGGTGGGGCGCCGCGCATCCTTTCTGATACCAGTTTGGATGAATCTCCCACTGTTGCGCCTAATGGCACCATGCTAATCTACGCCACCCGCCAGCAGGGTCGGGGAGTCTTGATGTTAGCGTCCATCAATGGACGCGTGAGGCTCCCTCTTCCTACCGCTCAAGGCGAAGTTCGAGAGCCTTCCTGGTCCCCCTACCTGAACTGATGCGGCGTTTTACCTTTAAATCTTTTGCTTAACACATTGGGGTTACATGATGGAAATGCTGAAATTCGGCAAGTTTGCTGCTCTGAGCCTGGCTCTGGCCGTGGCTGTAGGTTGTTCCTCGAAGGGCGGTGACGCTGCTGGTGAAGGCGCTGTTGATCCGAACGCTGGCTACGGCGCTGACAGCGGTGCTGTTGATGGCAGCCTGAGCGAAGAAGCTGCTCTGCGCGCTATCACCACCTTCTACTTCGAGTACGATAGCTCCGACCTGAAGCCGGAAGCCATGCGCGCTCTGGACGTTCACGGCAAGGACCTGAAAGGCAACGGCGCTCGCGTCGTTCTGGAAGGCCACGCTGACGAGCGCGGCACCCGCGAGTACAACATGGCTCTGGGTGAGCGTCGTGCCAAGGCCGTTCAGCGCTACCTGGTACTGCAGGGCGTTTCCCCGGCTCAGCTGGAACTGGTTTCCTACGGCGAAGAGCGTGCAGTTGCCACTGGCAACGACGAGCAGTCCTGGGCTCAGAACCGTCGCGTCGAACTGCGCAAGTAATTCGTCATGCGTAATTGCCGTCGTGTTGTAACCGTATTGGCGCTCGCCTTGCCGTTCGCGGCCTGGGCCGAGGTTCCCGTGGTGGATAACGATGCCGCTTATGGCAGCAGCTATCCGCCGGCCGGTTACGGCACGTCCGGCGCCTACGTCGGGGGAGGGGCGCAAGCCCCTGCCTCGGCGCAAGGCATGATGTTCACCCAGCTGCAGCAGATGCAGCAGGAGATCGCGCAACTGCGCGGCATGCTCGAAGAGCAACAGAATGAGATCCAGCGTTTGAAGCAGGAAAGCCTGGAGCGATACCAGGATCTTGATCGACGCATGGGCAGTGGTGCGGCAGGTGCTGCAGCCACCCAGAATTCCCCAGCCGATGGCGCGATTGGCGCCGGCGGCACACCTCAGGCGCCCATTGGGCAGGCGCCAGCGGCCAGTGGTCCGGCCGATCCGGAGAAGGAAAGGCTGTTCTACGACGCTGCCTTCGACCTGATCAAGGCCAAGGACTTCGACAAGGCCAGTCAGGCTTTTGCCGCCTTCCTGCGCAAATATCCAGAAAGTCAGTACGCCGGCAACGCCCAGTACTGGTTGGGCGAGGTGAATCTGGCCAAGGGCGACCTGCAGGGGGCCGGCCAGGCGTTTGCCCGGGTCAGTCAGGCCTACCCGCAGCACGCCAAGGTGCCGGATTCGCTGTTCAAGCTTGCGGATGTCGAGCAGCGTCTGGGTAACACCGACAGGGCCAAGGGCATCCTCCAGCAGATCATCGCCCAGTATCCCGGCAGCTCGGCCGCCCAGCTGGCCCAGCGCGATCTGCAGCGTCTGCCCTAAAAGCTGAATCGCCGATCAACAAAACCCGCGCCTGGCGCGGGTTTTTTCGTTAGAATCGGCGCCCCCTTTCCCGCAACGGAGGCGGATGGCCTGTTTAGCCGTCACGCCCGTGGCTGATATGCAAGAAACCCTGCGAATTACCGAGATTTTCTACTCGCTGCAGGGCGAGACGCGCACCGCCGGCTTGCCGACCGTGTTTGTCCGCCTGACCGGCTGTCCCCTGCGCTGCCAGTATTGCGACACCGCCTATGCCTTCAGCGGCGGCGAGATCGTGTCGCTCGATGCCATCGTCGCGCAGGTCGCCGGCTACAAGCCGCGCTACATCTGCGTGACCGGCGGCGAACCGCTGGCGCAACCCAATTGCATCCCCTTGCTCAAGCGGCTGTGCGACGCCGGCTATGAGGTCTCCCTGGAAACCAGCGGCGCCCTGGATGTGTCGGCGGTCGACCCGCGGGTGAGCAAGGTGCTCGACCTCAAGACGCCGGGCTCGGCGGAAGTGGCGCGCAATCGCTACGAGAATATCGAGCTGCTGACGCCCAACGATCAGGTCAAGTTCGTCATCTGCTCCCGCGAGGACTATGACTGGGCCGTGACCAAGCTGATCCAGTACCAGCTGGACAGGCGTGCCGGCGAGGTGCTGATGTCGCCCAGTCACAATGAGCTGGAGGCGCGCACCCTGGCCGACTGGATAGTTGCCGACAACCTGCCGGTGCGCCTGCAGATGCAGTTGCACAAGATTCTCTGGAACGACGAGCCGGGACATTAAATGAGTGATAAGCGCGCGGTAATACTTCTTTCCGGCGGCCTGGACTCGGCCACCGTGGTGGCGTTGGCCAAGGCCCAGGGGTACGTCTGCTACAGCATGAGTTTCGACTATGGCCAGCGGCATCGGGCCGAGCTGCAGGCGGCCGAGCGAGTCGCCCAGCAGCTGGGTGTGGTCGAGCACAAGGTTATCGGGCTCAATCTCAATGGTATCGGTGGCTCGGCCCTGACCGACAGCAGCATCGAGGTGCCGGAGTCGCCCACCGAGGGCATTCCCGTTACCTACGTGCCGGCGCGCAATACCGTGTTCCTGTCCTTGGCGCTGGGCTGGGCCGAGGTGCTTGGGGCGCGCGACATCTTTATCGGGGTCAATGCGGTGGACTACTCCGGCTACCCGGACTGCCGGCCCGAGTTCGTCGAGGCGTTCGAGCGCATGGCCAACCTGGCGACCAAGGCAGGCGTCGAGGGGCAGGGCTTTCGTATCCAGGCCCCCCTGCAGAACATGAGCAAGGCCGATATCGTCCAGGCGGGGCTGCAGCATGGCGTGGATTACGCGCTGACGGTGTCTTGCTACCAGGCCGATGACGATGGCCGCGCCTGCGGGAAATGCGACAGCTGTCGCCTGCGCGCGGCGGGCTTTGCTGGAGCCGGCGTGGCCGACCCTACCCGCTACTTCTAAAAAGTTTTCACGAGGTGTTGTTTTTCTGAATTAAATCAGTATTATACGCCTCGCGTTGGGTCGTTAGCTCAGTTGGTAGAGCAGTTGGCTTTTAACCAATTGGTCGTAGGTTCGAATCCTACACGACCCACCAACCTCCTTCCTCGTAGTACCTCCCCGTGTTCCCGTCCTGTCTGCTCTCGCATCGTCCATCGGCGGGTATACTAGAACTCCGCTCTGAATAGACCTTCACAGGGCCTTATGACATGACGCAGATTTCCGAACGCCTCCTGGTTCAAGCTCATCTCGACGCCAAGCAGCCCAAGCCGCTGACGCCCGAGCAAGAGTCCTTCTACCGCGCCGAGATTGCCGCCGAGCTGAAAAAGCAGAACGCCGTACTGGTCGCCCACTACTACTGTGATCCGATCCTGCAGGCGCTGGCCGAGGAAACCGGTGGCTGTGTGTCCGATTCCCTGGAAATGGCCCGATTCGGCAATCAGCACTCGGCGCAGACCGTGCTGGTGGCCGGGGTCAAGTTCATGGGCGAAACGGCGAAGATCCTCAATCCGGAAAAGCGTGTGCTGATGCCGACGCTGGAAGCCACCTGCTCCCTGGATCTGGGCTGTCCGGTAGACGAATTCGCCGCCTTCTGCGATCAACACCCGCAGCGCACCGTGGTGGTGTATGCCAATACCTCGGCAGCGGTGAAGGCGCGGGCCGACTGGGTGGTGACCTCCAGTTGCGCAGTGGAGATCGTCGAGCACCTGATGGACAACGGCGAGAGCATTATCTGGGCGCCGGACCAGCATCTGGGGCGTTACATCCAGAACAAGACCGGAGCCGACATGCTGCTGTGGGACGGTGCCTGCATCGTTCACGAGGAGTTCAAGGCCAAGCAGCTGGAAGACATGAAGGCGCTGTACCCGGAGGCGGCCGTGCTGGTGCACCCCGAGTCGCCGACCGCGGTGATCGAGCTGGCCGATGCGGTGGGTTCCACCAGTCAGCTGATCCAGGCGGCGCAGACCCTGCCGAACAAGACCTTTATCGTCGCCACCGACCGCGGCATCTTCTATAAGATGCAGCAGCTGTGTCCGGACAAGGAGTTCGTCGAGGCGCCCACCGCCGGCAATGGCGCGGCCTGCCGCAGTTGCGCCCACTGTCCGTGGATGGCGATGAACACCCTGGAGCGCACCCTGGCCTGCCTGCGCGAGGGCAGCAACGAGATCCATGTCGACCCGGCGTTGATCCCGCGGGCGATCAAGCCGCTCAAGCGCATGCTGGACTTCACCCAGGCCGCACGCCTGAAGCTGGCCGGCAACGCCTGAAGGCGCCGCCGACAAATAAAAAAGCCCGGAATATCCGGGCTTTCTATTGTCTGCCTAACGCAGCATCTGCTCGATCATGCGCTGATCTTCCATCAGCTCGCGTTGCCGTGCGTCGATCCGTGACGCCAGTTGGAAGTTGTTGCTGGCGCGGCGCTTGGCGAAGTCGAGCTGTTCGATGGCCTGGTCGAAGTCGCCGACCAGGGCGAAGTATTCGGCGCGGGCCTGGTGCAGGCCGATGGTGTTGCCGCTGAGGCCGCGCACTTCAGCGACCAGGTACCAGACGTCCGGATCCTTGGGGCGGCTCTTCAGCAGGTCGTCGAGGGCGCGCTCGGCGTCATCGACACGTCCCTGCTTCATCATTAGATCGATCCGGGCCTGCTGCAGCGGGTAGCTGTTCGGGTACAGGGTGAGCAGTCGCGCGATGCGGCTCTGGGCAGGATCGAGCTGGTTCGAGGCGATGTCCAGTTCGATCTGCGCGAGGTTGTAGCTCGGGTCGTTCGGGGTCTTCTGCAGCAGGGGCTGCAGGGTCTCGCGGGCTTGCTTGTGCTGGCCGCCCTTGATCTGCGCCAGGGCCAGGCCGTAGCGCGCTGCGTCGAGCTTGGGGTTCTCCTCCAGCATGCTGCGAAAGCGCTTGGCGGCGAGGCCCGGCGTGTCTTCGTAGATCAGGCTCACGCGGGCGCGCATCAGCTGGTAGCGCAGGCTGTCCTTTATGCCGCCGGCGCCATACTGCTCGGCGCGGTTGCGCGTGTCGGCGATCCGCGACTCGGAAACCGGGTGGGTGAGCAGGAATTCCGGCGGTTTGCGGTCGTAGCGGTACTGGCGCATGAGGCGCTCGAACATGCTGGGCATGGCGCGCGGGTCGAAACCGGCCTTTTCCAGATTGACCAGGCCGATGCGGTCGGCCTCCTGCTCGTTCTGCCGCGAGAAGCGCCGCTGCTCCTGAATCGCCGCCGCCTGGGTCGAGGCGATGGCAGCGATGCCGACGTCGCCGGCGCCAGCGGCGGCGGCGACGATGCCGGCCAGCATGGCGGCCATCATCGGCACCTGCATACGTTGCTGGGCCTCGAGGCCGCGGGCGAAGTGGCGCTGTGAGAGGTGCGCCAGTTCGTGGGCCATGACCGAGGCGTACTCGGCTTCGGTCTGGGCGTAGAGGAACAGGCCGCCGTTGACGCCGATGATCCCGCCGGGCGCGGCGAAGGCGTTGATCTGCGGGCTGTCGAGCAGCACGAATTCCAGGCGCCGGTCCTGCACCTCGCTGGTTTCGCTGAGGCGGTAGACGCTGGTCTCGACGAAGTCCTTGAGCTGTGGGTCGGACAGCTGGCTGACCTGGCCGCGCAGTAGGCCCAGCCAGGCGCGTCCGAGTTGGTGTTCCTGCTGGGGTGAAACCAGGGCGGAGCTGGCGTCGCCGAGCGACGGCAGGTCGCTGGCCGTGGTGGGCAGGGCGAGCAGGCAGGCGAGCGTCAACAGGGTAGGGCGCAGAACATTCATGCACGGGGCTCTTGGCGAACAAAGGCGTTACTGTAGCCGGGCGGGCATTCGCCTGGCCAGGGTTGTGCGGCCTTCGGTATCCTAGGCGCTTGATTTGGAGGGTGGCATGAACGATACGCAAGAGTGGTCAGGCGCCTGCGATGCGGAGCTGGATGCCAGCGGGCTGAGCTGCCCGTTGCCGTTGCTCAAGGCCAAGCTGGAGCTGAACCGTCTGGCCAGCGGTGCGGTCCTGAAGGTGACCGCCACGG
The DNA here is from genome assembly GCF_024397895.1 of Pseudomonas benzenivorans. NCBI lineage: Bacteria > Pseudomonadati > Pseudomonadota > Gammaproteobacteria > Pseudomonadales > Pseudomonadaceae > Pseudomonas > Pseudomonas benzenivorans. The sequence goes on along the minus strand of NZ_CP073346.1, from coordinate 997,856 downwards.
ATGCCGGCTCGCAGCGCGACTTCCGTGCCTTCGCGACGCTCGCCGGGCATTGCCTGCTGCGCGAGGAAGTCGAGGCGGGTGTTTATCGTTATTGGCTGCGCAAAGCCTGACGCACTGTTTGCGCGGGACGTTTCTATCTAAGGAATCTTGATGGTCAAGGTGTTACGCGACTGGATGCACCGCTACTTCTCCGACGAGCAGGCCGTGGTGTTGGCGGTGTTGTTGATCCTCGGTTTTGCGGTGATTCTGACCCTGGGCGGGATGCTGGCGCCGGTGTTTACCGGGCTGGTGCTGGCGTTCCTGATGCAGGGGCTGGTCAATGCATTGGAGCGCCTTCGGCTGCCGCAATTGGCCGCGGTCTGGCTGGTATTTACCCTGTTCATGAGCCTGCTCGGTCTGTTCCTGCTGGTGCTGATGCCGCTGCTGTGGCGGCAGCTGAGCAACCTGTTCAACGAGCTGCCGCGCATGCTCGGCGAGTGGCAGGCGTTGTTCCTGCTGTTGCCCGAACGCTACCCCAATCTGATCAGTGATGCCCAGGTGCTGCAGCTGATCGAGACGGTGCGTGGCGAACTGGGGCAATTCGGCCAATGGGCGCTGTCCTTCTCCCTGTCCAGCCTGCCGTTGCTGGTCGGCATCATGATCTACGTGGTGCTGGTGCCCATCCTGGTGTTCTTCTTCCTCAAGGACCGGCAGCTGATCGGCGCATGGCTGCGTGGCTATCTGCCGCGCGAGCGAGCCCTGATCACCCAGGTGGCGCAAGAGATGAACCAGCAGATCGCCAACTACATCCGCGGCAAGTTCATCGAAATCCTCATCTGCGGCGGCGTGACCTATATCGCCTTCGCCGCGCTGGGACTCAACTACGCGGCGCTGTTGGCCCTGGCGGTAGGCTTGTCGGTGGTGGTCCCCTATATCGGTGCGGTGGTGGTCACCGTGCCGGTGGCATTGATCGCCCTGTTCCAGTGGGGCTTGAGCGACCAGTTTCTCTACCTGATGGTGGTCTACGGGGTGATCCAGGCGCTGGACGGCAACGTGCTGGTGCCGCTGTTGTTCTCCGAGGCGGTCAACCTGCACCCGGTGGCGATCATCTGCGCGGTGCTGCTGTTTGGTGGTCTGTGGGGCTTCTGGGGGGTGTTCTTCGCCATCCCCCTGGCGACCCTGTTCAAGGCGGTGCTGAGCGCCTGGCCGCGGCGAGAGCTGCAGGTGCAAAGCGAGTAAAAGAAAAGGCCGCATCACGCGGCCTTTTCTTTGCGGGCGTGGAGGTCAGCCCTTGTTCAGCGCCTGGGCTGCCGCCAGTACGGCGTCGACATGGCCGGGCACCTTCACTGCGCGCCACTCCTGGCGCAGCACGCCGTGCTGGTCGATCAGGAAGGTGCTGCGGTCGACGCCCAGGTATTCCTTGCCGTAGAGCTTCTTCAGCTTGATCACGTCGAACAGCTGGCAGAGCGCCTCGTCCTTGTCGGAAATCAGCTCGAAGGGGAAGGCCTGCTTGCACTTGAAGTTCTCGTGGGACTTCAAGCCGTCGCGCGACACGCCGAACACCAGGGTATTGGCCGCCTGGAAGGCCGGGTACTGGTCACGAAAGCCCTGGCCTTCGGTGGTGCAGCCCGGGGTGCTGTCCTTGGGGTAGAAGTAGATCACCACCTGCTGGCCGCGCAGGGCGGACAGCTGGACTTGCTGGCCGCTGGTGGCCTGGGCGAGGAAATCAGGGATCGGGGTGTCGAGTGCGACGGCCATGGCAAGGCTCCTTATGGGTTCTGCGGGCGCCAGGGTTCGATCAGCGCGTCGAGGTTCAGGGCGTCGGCGAAGTCGAGGAACTGGTCGCGCAGCCAGCTGATCTGGGTGCCGGCGGGCAGGGTCACGGTCAGGGTGGCGTTGAGCATGGTGCCGCCGGTCTGCGGCGCCTGGTAGGTGTCGCAGGTCAGGTTCTCCAGCTCGACGTGGTGGTCGATGAAGAACTGGCACAGCTCGTTGAGGATGTCCGGGCGGTACACCGAGCTCACGTAAGCCACGTAGGGCAGAGCCTGGGGGCGGCTGTCGGCGTTGCCGCTGCGAATCACGTTGACTGAAAAGCTGTGCTTCTTGGCCAGGGAGGGCAGGCTCGATTCCAGGCGTGCCAGTGCATCCCAGTTGCCGGAGATCTGCAGCACCAGGGCGCTGAACTCACCGTGGCGGCTCAGGCGAGTGCTGACCACGGCGCAGCGGTTCTCATGGCTGGCGCGGCACAGCACATTGGTCAGCTCCATGGCGTTGGGGCCGAGTGCACTGATGACGAGGAATTGTTCGCGAACTGGGGGGGTGGACATGCAGCCTTCCTAAAACGATGAACGGTCGGACCGCAGGCGCGGTACCGAGCAAAGCCGGAAGGGTAGCGAAAAGCGCCGCTCAGGGGAATGCTCGGGACTCGCATGCACCTCGAATATTGTGCTGATAAAGCTGAGCCGCCACTTGCCCCAAGGCCTTGTCCTTCGCTTGTGCAAGCCAGGTGGCGCCAGTACCATTACGGCTCTCATTTTCCAGCAGGAGCGGTTGCATGATTGCGGGCAGTATGGTGGCACTGGTCACGCCCATGGATGCGCAGGGTGGTCTCGACTGGGACAGCCTCAGCAAACTGGTGGATTTCCACCTGCAAGAGGGCACCAACGCCATCGTCGCGGTCGGCACCACGGGTGAGTCCGCCACGCTGGAGGTGACCGAGCATATCGAGGCGATCCGTCGCGTGGTCGATCAGGTGGCCGGGCGCATTCCGGTGATCGCCGGTACCGGCGGCAACTCCACCCGCGAGTCGGTCGAGCTGACCCGCGCGGCCAAGGATGTCGGCGCCGACGCCTGTCTGCTGGTTACCCCCTATTACAACAAGCCGACCCAGGAAGGCCTGTACCTGCACTTCCGCCACATCGCCGAGGCGGTGGCGATTCCGCAGATCCTCTACAACGTGCCGGGCCGCACCGCCTGCGACATGCTGCCGGAGACCGTGGAGCGGCTGGCGAAGATCGACAACATCATCGGTATCAAGGAAGCCACCGGCGACCTGCAGCGCGGCCAGGAAGTGCTGGACCGCGTGAGCAAGGACTTCCTGGTCTATTCCGGTGACGACGCCACCGCCGTCGAGCTGATGCTGATGGGCGGCAAGGGCAATATCTCGGTGACCGCCAACGTCGCCCCGCGTGCGATGAGCGACCTGTGCGCCGCGGCCATGCGTGGCGATGCTGCCCTGGCGCGCGCCATCAACGACCGCCTGATGCCGCTGCACAAGGCGCTGTTCATCGAGTCCAATCCGATTCCGGTGAAGTGGGCCCTGCACGAGATGGGCATGATGCCGGAAGGCATCCGTTTGCCGCTGACCTGGCTCAGTCCGCGCTGTCATGAACCGCTGCGTCAGGCCCTGCGCCAGTCCGGCGTATTGGTTTAATCGAGGAAATACTACGCATGAAGCGACTGGCCGGACTCTCTGCACTTGCCCTGATCATCTCCAGCACCAGCGGTTGTGGCTGGTTGTGGGGCGAAGATGGTTATTTCCGCGATCGGGGGAGTGATTACCTCGAGGCACGGCAAACCGCGCCCATGCAGTTGCCGGCCAACGTCGAGGCCAAGCGCCTCGACCCGCTGCTGCCGATTCCGCAGCAGGTGGCCAGCGGCGCGGCCGAGAGTGAGTACGAGGTGCCGCGCCCGCAGTCCCTGGTGCTGCGAGGCGACGCCAGTGAGTTCAGCCTGCAGAAGAGCGGCGAGTCGCGCTGGCTGGTGGCCCAGCGCGTGCCGGCGGAAGTCTGGCCGGTGGCCCGTCAGTTCTTTGCCGACAACGGTTTTCGCATCGTCGAAGAGCGTCCGCAGACTGGCGAGTTCAGCACCGAATGGCAGCGTTTCGACGCGCTGTCCAGCGCGATGGCGCGTCGTCTGAGCAGCAAGGCTCCGGACGTGGCAGCCGATGCCGAAACCCGCGTGCGGGTGCGCATCGAGCCGGGCGTGCAGCGCAACACCAGCGAGATCTTCGTGGTCAGCGCCGAGCGTCCGGCCGGCAGCAGTGCCGACGTGGCCTTCACCAGCCGCAGCGCCAACACGAGCCTGGATGCCGCGCTGCTCGACGAGCTGCTGGCGAGCTTGGCGAGTAGCGCCGAACAGGGTGGCTCCGTGTCCCTGCTGGCCGCGCGCGATTTCGACGCGCCGAGCCGGGTCAGCCTGTCGGAGGACGGCAACGGCAACCCGGTGCTGAATCTGGGCGCCGACTTCGATCGCGCCTGGTCCGGTGTGGGTCGCTCCCTGGAGCTGGCCGACGTGCGCGTCGACGACCTCAATCGCAGCCTCGGCGTGTACTACATCAACCTGGCCGAAGGCACCAAGGTCAAGGGTGAGGAGCCCGGCTTCTTCGGTTCATTGCTCGGCGGCGAACCGGACAAGGAAGAGATCGAGGCCCGTGCCGAGCGCTACCAGGTACGCCTGACGCCGGTCGGCGACAGCGTCCAGGTCACCGTGGAGAAGGATCTCAACACCGTGGCGCCGGCCGATGTCGCCCGTCGGGTGCTGGGCCTGATCCAGGAAAACCTCGGCTAGAAATCGAACCATCGGCCCGGGCCGCAGGTGCGGGCCGGGCGAAAACCAATAGGCGAAACCCCGCAGGTTTCGCCTGTTTCGTTTGCTAAAGGCGGAAATCCCGATATGACCACTCCTGCGACCCTGAGCCTTAAGAAGATCTACTCGGGCAAAGTCCGCGATCTCTATGAAATCGATGACCAGCGCATGCTGATGGTCGCCACCGACCGCCTCTCGGCCTTTGACGTGATTCTTGCCGAGCCGATTCCGGACAAGGGCAAGATCCTCACCTCGATCTCCAATTTTTGGTTCGACAAGCTGGCCGACGTGGTGCCCAACCACTTCACTGGCGACCGCGTCGAGGATGTGGTGTCGGCCGCCGAGTTGCCCCTGGTCGAAGGACGTGCGGTAGTGGCCAAGCGTCTCAAGCCGGTCGCCGTCGAGGCCATCGTGCGCGGCTACATCGTCGGCTCCGGCTGGAAGGAGTACCAGAAGAGCGGCACCGTCTGTGGCATCCCCTTGCCGGCTGGCCTGCAGGAGGCCGCCAAGCTGCCGCGGCCGATCTTCACCCCCTCGACCAAGGCGGCGGTTGGCGATCACGACGAGAACATCTCCTTCGAGCAGTGCGAAGCCATCATCGGTGCCGAGCTCGCCGCCCAGGTGCGCGACACCGCAATCGCCCTGTACAGCAAGGCGGTGGAGTACGCGGCCACCCGCGGCATCATCATCGCCGATACCAAGTTCGAATTCGGCCTGGATGACGACGGCACTTTGACCCTGATGGACGAGGTGCTGACTCCGGACTCCAGTCGCTTCTGGCCGGCCGACAGCTATGTCGAAGGAAGGAACCCACCGAGTTTCGACAAGCAGTTCGTGCGCGACTGGCTGGAGTCCACCGGCTGGAACAAGCAGCCACCGGCGCCGGCTGTCCCGGCCGAGGTGGCGCAGAAGACCGCCGACAAGTACCGCGAAGCCCTGACCCGGCTAACCGCCTGAGGCGAAAGCCGGACGGATCAGGAGAGGCGCTTGGGCGCCTCTTTTTGTTGGAGTGGACTTCTGCCGTTGGTGCCCTGGCTGGCTCAGGTCCTAACGCAAGCACCTGAAAGCAGGCGAAAAAAAATCTCAATGGGGTTCGCCAAATCGCTTTCAGCTGTTATCATGCGCGCCGCCGTGGGGAGATGCCGGAGTGGCCGAACGGGACGGATTCGAAATCCGTTGTATCAGCGATGGTACCTAGGGTTCAAATCCCTATCTCCCCGCCATATTCAAAGGCTCCAGAGGTTTACGCCTCTGGAGCCTTTTTCGTTTGGGGGAATTTTGCGGCAGTCGCCGGATATGAGTGGCAAGGCCAGCTCCTGACTCGAGGCTTCGGGGCGGACCCTCAACAGTGAGCGGCCAGCGTGCCTTTTCTGGTGTTATCCACCGCATCTACAAGACAAAGCCCCCGAGGTTTGCGCGTCGGGGGGGCTTTGTCGTTCTCGCGGTGAACTACTTGCGTCGCCACTGACCCTGGAGCTGGATGTACTGGCCGGAGGGGGTTCTGTCGATGGCTTTCTGCCCGGCGATGGCTTCCACGTCGCTGCGCTTGATGCCGTTCTCGTCGGCCAGTTTCTGGTATTCGGCGCGCCGGGCCTGGTTGATCAGGCGGGCGATTTCCGCGGCTTGGCCGCCGGATTTCACCACGCCCAGGTAGCCGTTGGGCATCTCGCCGAGCTGGCCGCTGGCCTTGGCCGGGCCGAGGGCTGACATGGCCTCGTTGAGGTTCAGGGCCAGGGCCGGCAGGCTCAGGCTGAGCAGCAGTAACAGGCTGGCGATGCGTCTAGACAGGGTCATGGCTGGGCTCCTCAAAACAGTCCGCTGGACTCGCTGAACATGTCGTCCAGCGCCTTGTCCACCTTGATGTAGATTTCGTGCTCAATCTTCACGTTGAGGTTGATGTTGATCGGCTCCTTGGGGGCGGTCAGCTGCACGGTCGGGGTGCAGGCTGCACTCAGCAGGCCCAGTAGCAAGATCGGTAGACAGATCTGCACGCGCATGGCGCGTCCTCCTTCAAGGCTCCTTGGGAGCGGCGTTGGCGTTGCGTTCCAGTATGCGTTGTTGCACGCGTCGGCGGATGATTTCGTTCACCTTATCGGTCAATTGCAGGCTGGCCAAGAGCGAGGGAATGTCTTCTTCCAGGTTGATGTTGAAGTGAATCGGGCGGCCCTGCTCGATGGCCGGGTTCTGTCCTTCCAGGCGCATGGTCAGCAGCAGCTTGCCCTGGGGATCGTAGTCCACCTGGCTGCGCAGCGTGGTGAAGTGAAAGTCTTCCAATGACTGGGTGACCAATTGCATGGTGGGATTGCTGCTGCCCAGTGCCCTGATGCGCTCGGAGCGCAGTTGCAGGCGCCCGCCCGGGGTGCGGGCGGCGATCCGACCGCGCTCGACCTGGATACCCTCCGTGCTCAGGTGCAGCGGCAGCTGGCCATCGAAGATGCCGGTGCCGGCCAGGCCCTCGGCGGGGTACAGGGTGAACAGCCGGTTGAGTTGCAGGCCGCGCAGCTCCAGGGGCACCAGCAGCGGAATCCGTTCGAGGCGCCAGCGATCGGGTGCCACGCGCACGGTGCCGCCCATCAGCCCAGCCTGGGCCTGGTGCAGCTCCAGCAGGCCCCGGTCGAGCTGTGCGATGGGCGCGCGGTAGTCGGCGCGCAGTTGCAGCGGGCCGACAGGGACGCCTGGATTGGCTTCCTTCAGGCGCAGCTCGGCCAGTGTCACCCGAAGCTCGCCTCGCGCCAGGTTGACCTGCGCCCGCGCGTCGAGGCCGCTGAGTGCGGCGCGGTCATAGATCCCGGCCAACCCTTTGGCCGTCAGGTCGAGTTTCAGCGCCGTCGCCTGATTGGGCGGCAGGTTCAGCACCGCGCTGGCGCTCAGCCGTCCCCGGTTCAGCTCGAGCAGAGCCGGCCAGTGCGCCAGGGTCTTGGCCAGCGGGTTGCCGGCGCGCAGGAACAGCTCCGGCAGCTGGGCGTGGGCATGCAGGCCGCGATTGCCGTCATAGCTCAATTGCACAGGCAGCTGGAGGTCCGAATCGGCGGACACCCGGCCGTTCAACTCTATCTGCTCCTCGATCGCCTTTAGTCGGCCTTGCCACCGCCAGCCCTGGGTTATCAGGGCGGGATGGGCAAGGCGCCGTGCGCGGAGCCCGAGGGGGCCTTCAAGGCGCCACTCCTCGGCGGCTCCGTCCTGCAGCTGAGCCTGCAACTGCAGGCCAGCCAGGTCGGCGCGCAGTCGCTTCAGCTGCAGGTCGCTGCCGGTCAGCCGCTCGAGGTTCAGTTGCGACCCCTTGAGCAAGTCGAGGCTCAGTTGTTCGGCGTCCAGGTAACCCTCGAACTGCAGGCTGGCCTTCAGCTTGCGCGCTTGCCAGTCGGCCAGATCGAGCCGCGGGCTGCTGATGTCGAGCTGGGCGGCGGTGAGCTGCGCGGCCCAGGGCGGCGCGTTGGTCAGGGCCAGTTGAGCGCGCAGCTCGAAGGGTGTCGAACCCTGGCCGCGCAGATGGATCGCCAGGGGCAGGGCGCGTTCGGTCAGCTTGTCTGCGAGCACGTCCTGCGACTCGCTCGCCTCGATGCGCAGTTGCAGCGAGTCGCTGCGCAGTGTGGCGGGCAGCGTCCGCTGCCAGTCGGCCAGCGGCTGCTGCACCGTGAGGTCGGCGGCCAGCTGTTCGGCCCGCCAGTGCCCATCGAGACCGAGCAGGGCCAGGCTGAACTCGCCCTGCAGCTGGCCGAGCCCCGGGATGGGCCAGGGCTCGGGGAGTGTGCCGCTGGCGCTTAGCCGGCCGCTGGCGCGGCGCAGCAGGTCGAGGTCCGGGGCGCCTTGGGGCAGTTGCAATTGCCAGCTGGCCGATAGTTGTGCGGCGCTCGGCGCCCCGGGCAGCGACAACTCAGGGAGTGGTGCCCAGTCCTCGAGCCAGGTGCGCAGGACCGCGGACTCGTTCAGCGTCGGCGCCGCCAGTTCGCCGTGCCACTGCTGGCCATCGGCGGTGCGTTGCAGGCTGCTGTGCAGGCTGAGCTGGGGGCGCTGATCGAGCGCCAGGGCCAGCTGCAGCTCCAGGGTATCGGCGTCGGTGTGCAGTTGCGCATTGACGCTCAGTTGGCTGTCGCCGCCTTGGCGCTGTAGCTGCATCTCCAGCTGCGTGCCTGCGCTAGCCGTGCGGGTTTGGTGGAGGTCGCCACGCAGCTCGCAGTGGCCCTTGGCGCAGGGCAGGTCGGCGAGCAGCTCTTCAACGACCAGACTGCGGGGCAGGGCGGCCAGGAGTTGGCCCAACGCCTGGAAATCCAGCGGGGGCGCTTGCTCGGCGGTCTCCGCGCGCTCGGCAGCCGGGCGCCACTGCAGTGCCAGTCGTTCGATCCGGACCTGTTGCCAAAAGGGCGGTTCCAGGCTGAAGTCCCGCCAGCCCAGCTGCAGGCCGACTATCTGCAGCTGCAGCGTACCGGCCGGGCTCTGCTGTTGCAGCTCGAGGCGCCTGAGGCTTAAGCCGTCCGGGGTCAGGCGCGGCGTATGCCAGTCGAAGCGCTGGATATGCTGGCGCTCGAGCAGGCGTCCCCAGCTCAAGTAGGCGTAACCGCCGAGCAGGGCCAGCACTAGCAGGAGACAGCTGAGTCGCAGCCAGGTGCGCCGGCTGATCATGGGGTCTGGTCCATAGCGGGGAGCATCCCCGGACGTTAACCCATGGGCCTCGGGCTGCCAATCGGGATGTGCGGGTAATTGTGCATTCGCATCATTAGGTATTAGTATTGATGAAAACAGACACAGAGGTCGAAGGCCATGAGTGCACTCGCTCGACCCCATGCCGATGCCGATGCGGTGTTGGCCAAGGCGTTGCTCAATACCCGTGAGCAGCTGGGCCTGACGCAGCAGGAGTTGGCCGACATCGTCGGCGTGCACCGCACGGCGATCAGCCGCTGGGCAGACAGTGGTCTGCGACCACAAAGCAAGACCGGCGAGCTGGCATTGCTGCTGATTCGCGTGTACCGCGCCCTGTTCGCGTTATTTGGCGGCAACTTGCAGGACATGCGTCATTTTCTGCGCACCGAGAACCGTCACCTGGCCGGCGTGCCGCTGGCGCTGATGAGGCAGGTGCAGGGATTGGTGCACGTGGTGGAGTACCTGGACGCGATCCGCGGCAAGGTCTGAGCAACCGGGCACAGGCCTGCGCCGGTACTGTGATGTCGCAGCGCAGCCGGCAAACAACTATAAGGAAGAGCCGCCATGGACATCTGGCAAGCGTGTCGCGGAGTCGAGCAGGTGGCGCCCCTGCGCGGGCGGCTGGTGCGCCTGGTCGAGAGCCAGGAGCAGGTCGCCACCCTGCAGCTGGTGGACAACCTGGCCGAGCAGGCATTGCTCGAGGAGCTGCTGGAAAGCAGCAAGCCGCCGCTGCCGCGGGATGCCGAGCCGCTGCACTACCTGTTGAAAACCCCATTCCGTTATCCGCCGCTGCGTTGGGGCTCGCGCTTCGGCACCCGCCAGGAACCCAGCCTGTTCTACGCGGCGTTGCGCCTGGAAACCGCCATGGCGGAGGCGGCCTACTACCGCTTTGTGCTCTGGGATGGCATGGCCAGTGCCCCGCCAAGTGGGCGCGTGCTGTCCGAGCATGCCTCGTTCGAGGCGCGCTATCAGGTCGCGCGCGGCATTCGCCTGCAGCGGCCGCCGTTCAGCCGGTTTCAGCGCGCACTGAGTCATCCGAGCGATTACCGCGGCACCCAGGCGCTGGGGGCGTCCATGCGCGCCGCCGGGGTCGAGGCCTTCGAATACCGCTCCGCGCGCTGCCCCCTGGGCGGCAGCAACGTCGCGCTCTACGCCCCCGGGGCGCTGGCGGAGAAGCGTCCGCGCAACCTGCTGCCCTGGCTGTGTGAAACCACGCCCGGCTATGTGGCGTTCAAGCATGCCCAGGCGCCCGACACCCCGCGTATGTTCCACTTCGAGGACTACCTGGTCGACGGACAGCTGCCCCTGCCGGCCTGAGTCATTGGGGGTACCGCACACCCGTTTGAGGGCGTGCGGCCATAGGCCGCAGGGCTTGGCCGGAGCGGTTGGCTGCCGCAGCATGCAGGCCCGTTCGAGGGTCGCAGAAGGAGCCTCTGGCGGCCGTTGCCGAGGGGGCGAACAGAGCCCTGGAAACGCGCTGAAACGGGGCGTTTGCGGACTTTGGCGAAAGACTTGTGCACATTTGTGAGGCGCCTTGTCAAGGCACAATCATTGTTCGATGTAAACCCTTGATTCTTCGTGAAGATTTTATAAGTCAATGAAAAATATGATTTTTTTCCGTTGGTGAAAAAATCGTCAGTTTGACCCGAGGCCTTGTGCCATGGGTGATTGGGGCGCTTGCGCGCATGTTGTCCACTGAGTTATCCACAGCTTCTGTGGATTGTCGAAGGCTGCATTCGCGGGCCGCGAAAGGACCGGTCTGCAAGGCTTTACCTCGGCGAAAAAAAGAGTAGAGTGGCGCGCCTTTCTCGCCGCCACTGCTGCTGTTCCCTATGCCCCGCGTTCTGCCTCGCCTGCCCACCGAAACCCCGTCCAATCGTCCGCGCCTGCCGCTGCGAGTCGCCTTGTGGCTGTTGGACAGTCCGCGCCTGGGACATGCCCCCAGCGTCAAGCGCTTCGCCGGGTACCTGCTCAAGCAGCCGGCTCGCCAGGGTGTGGTGCAGGCGCAGAGTCGCCTGGGGCAGATGCTCTGCCGCGACTGCGACAACAACCGCGACCGGCGCATCGGCCTGGAGTTGCTGCGCCAGGCCGCGCGGTCCGGCGATCGTCGCGCCCAGCTGGAGTTGGGCCGCTTCTACAGCCAGCCCCGCAGCCATGAGCCGCAGCAGGCTCGGCACTGGCTGGAGCAGGCCGCGGCGCAGGGCTCCCATGAGGCCAGGCGCCTGCTGAACGGCCTCTGATCCGCGCCTGACCGCCCGCGCGGCTGGTTATACTGCCCGGCAGTCTTGCGCGGAGCCGCTTATGCCCATCGATCTTCCTTCTATGTTGCCGGCCCTGCTGCTCGGTGCCCTCGTCGTTGCCGTGCCTTCACTGGCCCTGGCCTGGTCACTGCAGCGCCGCGCCGCCGAGGCGCGCCTGGAGTGCAGCCTGCTGCAGGAGCGCCTGAGTGGCGCCCAGCTCACCCAGGCCGGCCTGAGCGCCCAGCTCGAGGCCTGTCGCGAGGAAGTCTCCGAGATCAGCGAGATCAAGGCCGACCAGCAGGCCGAGCTGGCCGCCCTGCGCCGCGAGAGCGAACTGTTGCAGCATGAGCGGCAGGTCGCCCGCGAAGCCGCCCAGGCCTGGCACGCCCAGCGCGAGCAGCAGGAGGCCGAGCTGCGCCGCTTGGGCGCCGAGAAGGCGGCGCTTAGCGCCGAGCTGCGCGAGCAGCAGGACAGCCACCAGCAGCGCCTCGAGGACCTGCAGGGCTCGCGCGATGAGCTGCGTGCGCAGTTCGCCGAGCTGGCCGGCAAGATCTTCGACGAGCGCGAGCAGCGCTTCGCCGAAACCAGCCAGCAGCGCCTGGGCCAGTTGCTCGACCCACTGAAGGAACGCATCCAGGCCTTCGAGAAGCGCGTCGAGGAGAGCTACCAGCAGGAGGCACGCGAGCGCTTCTCCCTGGGCAAGGAGCTGGAGCGCCTGCAGCAGCTAAATCAGCGCCTGGGCGACGAGGCGATGACCCTCAGCCGTGCCCTGAAAGGACAGAAGACCCAGGGCAGCTGGGGCGAGCTGGTGCTGGAACGGGTACTGGAGCACGCCGGGCTGGAGAAGGGCCGCGAGTACCAGACTCAGGTCAGTCTGAAAGGCGCCGAGGGCGAGCGCTTCCAGCCGGACGTGCTGATCCAGCTGCCCGGAGACAAGCAGGTGGTGGTGGACGCCAAGGTCAGCCTCACCGCCTACCAGCAGTACATTGGCGTCGATGACGAGGCTGCGCGCCAGCAGGCCCTGAAGCAGCATGTGCAGTCGCTGCGCGGCCATCTCAAGGGCTTGTCGCTCAAGGACTATCAGCGCCTGGAGGGCCTGCACAGCCTGGATTTCGTCCTGCTCTTCGTGCCCATAGAGGCGGCCTTCGCCGTGGCCCTGCAGGCCGACCCCGGTCTGTTCCAGGAGGCCTTCGAGCAGAATATCGTGATCGTCAGTCCGACCACTCTGCTGGCCACCCTGCGGGTGATCGACAGCCTCTGGCGCCAGGAGCGGCAGAGCCAGAATGCCCGCGAGATCGCCGAACGGGCCGGGGCGTTGTACGACAAGTTCGTCGCCTTCATTCAGGACCTCGACGAAATGGGCGGCCGCCTGCAGCAACTGGACAAGGCCTATGGGGCGGCGCGCAACAAGCTGTGCGACGGTCGCGGCAACATCATCAGTCGGGTGGAGAACCTCAAACTGCTGGGCGCCCGGGCCAGCAAGAGCCTGCCGGCCGAGTTGCTCGAGCAGGCCGCCGGCGTACCGCTGCTGGATGAGGTCGGCGAGGACTGACGCCGCTAGATCAGCAGCAGGATCAGCAGGCCGGCGAGCAGGCCTGCGGCCATCACCGGCAGGGTGCGCAGTGCCAGGTCGCGTCCACCGATCACCGCAATCAGCAAACCCTTGACCAGGCTGTTGCTCAGGCTCGCCAGGAAGATGCCGCGCACCGCCACGTCGGCGGCCATTTCACTCTTGGCGCTGTGCGCCAGGGACAGGGTGATGGCGTCGACATCGGCCAGCCCGGACAGTAGCGCCACCAGATACACGCCGATATCGCCAAACCAGCGGCGGGCGCCCTCGACGACGAACAGGATTGCCACCAGCAGGGCGGCGAATCGCAGCGCCGGCCCCAGTTCGAAGGGGTTCTTCAGCGGCGGCTCGGCGTTTTCCGTCTCGGTCTTCTGACCCTGGATGACATAGGCCAGGGCGCCGCCGGCGTACACCAGCCCGGCAACGCCCAGGGGCCAGATCAGCTGCGGCAGCAAGCTGGCATTGACCAGGCCGACCTCCAGCAGCACCCGGGGAAACATCAGCGCCGAGGCGCTCAGCAGTCCGCAGGCGATGATGGCGCGCAACTCCCGCCCGCGGTCGAGCCGGGCCAGGGTGATGGTCATCGCCGTGGAGGAGACGATGCCGCCGAGCAGCGCGGTGATCAGCAGGCCCTGGCGGGTACCCGCCAGGCGGATCGCCATGTAGGCGGCGAAGCCCAGGCCGGCGATCAGCACCACCATCCACCAGGTGATATAGGGGTTGAACACCTGCCAGGGGCCGTAACTCTGATTGGGCAGGGCCGGCAGCAGCACCAGGGAGATGAACAGCAGCTTCAGCGTGCCGGACAGTTCCAGTTCGCTGAGTCGGTGCAGCGAGCCGTGCAGCGCCCGCTTGAGGCTCAGCAGCAGGGCCACCGCCACGGCGCCCGCGGCGGCCAGCTGCGGGTGGCCGGCGACGGCCAGGCTGCCGAGCAGGAAAGTGATCAGCAGCGCCACCTCGCTGGTCATTCCCATGTCGCCGCGACGCATCAGCTCGCCGAAATAGGCGGCGATCACCAGGGCGGCGAAGCCGGCGAAGATCACCGCCCAGGCCAGCACGCCCAGGTACTCGCCGAGCAACTGGGCGAAGCCGCCGAGCAGGCCGCAGAGGGCGAAGGTGCGGATGCCGGCGGCGAAGCGGCCGTCTTCGCTTTCGCGCTGCTGCCAGCCGCGCTCGGCGCCGATCAACAGGCCGGCGGCCAGGGCACTGGCGAAATTCAGCAGGGTGTCGAGGGCCTCGGGCACGGTGCATCCTTGAGCGCGGCGTGATCCCAGCAGTCTAGCCAACGGGCGTCCTTGGCCCCTTGCGCGAGATCAACGCAGCGGCGGCTCAGGGGATAGCGAGGCGGATGCGACCTAGCGCAGGCACAGGTGACGGCTGAGCAGGGCGCGCAGGGCCGCCGGCTTGACCGGCTTGGCCAGGTAGTCGAGGCCGGCGGCGTGCACCTCGGCGATCAGCTCCGGACGGCCGTCGGCGCTGATCACCACGCCGGGTACCGGCTCGCCGAGGCGGGTGCGCAACCAGGCCATCAGCTCGGTGCCGGTCTCGCCTTCGTCCAGGTGGTAGTCGACCAGCGCCAGTTGCGGGCGTACGTCCTCGCTGAGCAGGTGTTCGCACTCCAGGCGATTGCGCGCGGTCCAGACCTGGCAGCCCCAGCGCGACAACAGGCTGTGCATGCCGGCGAGAATGCTGTCTTCGTTGTCGATGCAGATCACCTGGGAGCCGGACAGCGGTTGGCCGTTGAGTTCCTGCGTTGCGCGCGCGGGGGCGAACTGCGTCGCCCGGGCCAGCGGCACGGTGACGCTGAAGACGCTGCCGCGGCCGGGCCAGGAACGCACGTGCAGCGGATGCTCGAGCACCCTGCAGAGGCCGTCGGCGATGGCCAGGCCGAGGCCCAGGCCCTTCTCGGCGCGGGTCTGGTGGCTGTCCAGGCGCTTGAACTCCTCGAAGATAACCTTGCGTTTGTCTTCCGGGATGCCCGGCCCACGGTCCCAGACTTCCAGGCGCAGCTGCCCGCCCTGGTGGCGCACGCCGAGCAGGACCCGGCCCTTGGCGTAGCGGAAGGCGTTGGTGAGGAAGTTCTGCAGCACGCGGCGCAGCAGCTTGATGTCGCTGTCGATGCGTAGGCGGCTACCGCGCAGGCGGAAGTCGATGCCCTGTTCGGCGGCCAGTACCCTGAACTCGGCGCCCAGGGTATCGAGCAGGCTGTTCAGGGCGAAGGGGTTGCGGTCGGGATTGATGCGCCCATTCTCCAGCCGTGAGATGTCCAGCAGGTCGGTGATCAGGTCTTCGGCCGAACGCAATGAGCTGTCCAGGTGGCGAACCAGTTCCTGGGCCTCGCGCGGCAGCGCCTCGTCCTGGTGGGAGAGGGCGGCGGAGAACAGCCGCGCGGCATTCAATGGCTGCATCAGGTCGTGGCTGACCGCGGCGAGGAAACGGGTCTTCGACTCGTTGGCGGTCTCCGCGCGGGCCTTGGCCTCACCCAGCGCCTGGTTCAGCTGCGACAGCTCGAAGGTGCGTTCGGCCACCCGCTGTTCCAGGCCTTCGTTGGCGGCCTTGAGTGCGCGCTCGGCTTCGCGGAATTCGGTGATGTCGGTGAAACTCATGACGAAGCCGCCGCCGGGCATGGGATTGCCGATCAGCTCGATGACCCGGCCGTTGGGGAACAGGCGTTCGTACTTGTGCGCGGTGCCCTGGCGCATCCAGTGCAGGCGTTTGGCGACGTTCTCCTCGATGTCGATGTCGCCTTTGCCGAGCATGCCGCGCTCGGCGTTGAAGCGAATGATCTCGGCGATCGGCCGGCCGACGTAGATCATGCCCTCCGGGTAGTTGAACAGCTCCAGGTAGCGGTGGTTCCAGGCCACCAGGCGCAGGGACTGGTCGACCACGCTGATGCCCTGGGTGATGTTCTCGATCGCCCCCTGCAGCAGGGCCCGGTTGAACTGCAGCATCTCGCTGGCTTCGCCGACGATGCGCACCACGTCCTCGACCTGCATCTCCCGGCCTTCGATGGCTGCCTTGACCACCGCGCGGGTCGAGGAGGCGCCCAACACACCGGCGAGCAGCCGCTCGGTGTGGGCGATCCACTCGCTGTCGGCCGGTTGGCTGGGGTCAAATTCGTTGCCCAGGCGTGCGGCGAAGCGCTGGAAACTCTGCTCGGCGCGCTCTTCGCCGACGAAGCGGCCGGCAAGCAGCAGCAAGTCGTCGACCTGCACCGCCAGCAGACTGCGGTTGCTCGGCTTGGCGCCGAAGTCATGGCCGATGAAGCGCCCGGCCTGCCAGTGTTCGGCGACCCGGGTACGGGAAAAATAGGAGACGGAGGCGAACAGCAGGAAGTTGCCGGCCAGCGACAACACCACGCCGCGGGTCAGGGCGTCCACCTCGAACCCCAGCGGCGCATAGAGCAGGGCGTGCAGGCCGGGCAGGCTCTCCAGCTGCCAGCCCAGGCCACGGGCCAGCAGGGGCATGATCAGGGTGTAGAACCACAGCAGCGAACCGACGATCAGGCCGGCAAATACCCCGCGGCGGTTGGCCTGTTTCCACACCAGGGCGCCGAACATTGCCGGGCCCACCTGGCCGATGGCGGCGAAGGACACCTGGCCGATGGTGGCCAGGCTGACGCCTTCGCCCAGCAGGCGGTAGCAGACATAGGCCAGCAGCAGGATCAGCACGATGCTGACGCGCCGCGCGGTGAGCATCCAGTGACGGAAGGCCTCGAAGGGCCGCTCGGTGTTCTGCCGGCGCAGCAGCCAGGGCAGCAGCATGTCGTTGGAGATCATGGTCGACAGCGCGATCGCGGCGACGATGACCATGCCGGTGGCCGCCGAGGCGCCGCCGATAAAGGCCAGCAGGGCCAGCGTCGGGTGTGCCTGGGCGAGCGGCAGGCTGATGACGAAGGTGTCCGGGCTGACGCCGGTGGGCAGCAGCAGCTGCCCGGCCAAGGCGATCGGCACGACGAACAGCGCGGCCAGCACCAGATACACGGGAAAAACCCAGCGCGCCAGGCGCAGGTCGTTCGGGTCGTTGTTTTCCACCACCGCGACATGGAACTGCCGAGGCAGGCAGATGATGGCGATCATCGCCACGCCGGTCTGCACCAGCATGGCCGGCCAGTTCACCGCTTCCGTCCAGAATTCGCTCAGTGCCGGGGCCGCCTTGGCTTGGCCGAGCAGGTCATCGAAGCCGTTGTAAAGGCCGTAGGTGACGAACGCGCCGACGGCGAGGAAGGCCAGCAGCTTGACCAGCGACTCGAAGGCGATCGCCAGGACCATGCCGCGGTGGTGTTCGGTGGCGTCCAGGTTGCGCGTGCCGAACAGGATGGCGAACAACGCCAGGACCATGGACACGAGCAGCGCGGTGTCCTGGGCGCGGGTTTCGGCCGACTCGGCGCCCGTGTCTATCAGCAGGTTGACGCCGAGGACGATGCCCTTGAGCTGCAGGGCGATATAGGGCAGCACGCCGACCAGGTAGATCAGCGCGACCACCACGGCCAGCGACTGCGATTTGCCGTAGCGCGCGGCGATGAAGTCGGAGATCGAGGTGATGTTCTCCTGCTTGCTGATCATCACCATCTTCTGCAGCACCCAGGGCGCCAGCAGCAGCACGATGATCGGCCCGAGGTAGATCGGCAGGAACGACCAGAGCTGTTCGGCCGACTGGCCGACCGCGCCGAAGAAGGTCCAGCTGGTGCAGTACACCGCCAGCGACAGGCTGTAGACCCAGGCGCGCATGCGCGGCGGCAGAGGCGCGCTGCGGCGATCGCCGTAAAAGGCGATGGCGAACAGGATGGCCATATAGATGAGGGCGACCGCGGCGATCAGCCCGCTGGACAGCGACATGCACACTCCGGCAGCAAACAGTGGGGGTGCTTCGATACCGGCCCCCCGGGCCGTTCGAGTGGCAACCCCGAATCAGACGATACGCTATGCGACTGTACAGTGTCGCAGCAAAGCCCACTGCAGTCAGGTACGACCAAGGTCGCAGCCTGCCATGAGTGGGGCGCTGCTCGCCACTGGGCGCAATTGTGCGCGGCGGCGGGGCCTGTTAGCGTGAAACTCTCGCGTCCGTGCCCGAGGAGGGAGCCGTGTTCAAGCCGCAGTTGGTGACCCTGCAGCGCGGTGCGCTGCGCATCGAGCCGATGGTCGATGCCGACATTCCGCCGCTGGTCAGCCTGGCCGAAGCCAACCGCCAGGAGCTGATCTATATGAGCGGGGCGCAGCGCCTCGACTGGTACCGCCAGGGTTTGCTGCAGCAGCGCGAAGGCAAGGCGCTGCCGTTCGTGATCCGACTCGCTGAGCGGCTGGTTGGCACCACCCGTTTCGGCGACTTCATGCCCACCCTGCCGGCGGCCGAGATCGGTTGGACCTGGCTCGACCGCAGCCAGCACGGCAGCGGGTTGAACAGCATGATCAAATTCCTGATGTTGCGCCATGCCTTCGAGAGCTGGCGGATGGTCCGCGTGCAGCTGAAAACCGCAGCCAGCAACCTGCGTGCGCAGCGCGCCATCGAAAAGCTCGGCGCCCAGCGCGAGGGCCTGCTGCGCAATCACCGCCGCCTCGCCGACGGCCGCCTGGACGACAGCGTGCTGTACAGCGTCACCGACCAGGACTGGCCGGCCATCAAGCGCCGGCTGGAAGCCCGTTTCGGCGCCTGAGGCATGAACAGATTGAGCACGCACGAGCAGGTACGGTTCAGCACCGCCGGGGATATCGGTGACCTGGAGCTGCTGTCCGCTCGTTTTATCGAGCACCGCTTTGCTCCCCATGTGCATGACGGCTACGTGATTGCCGTGCTCGAGGCCGGAGCCGAGCGCTACCGTTACCGCGGCGAGGAGCACCTGGCGAACGCCGGCAGCATCGCCCTGATCAACCCGGACGAGGTACACACCGGCGCCAAGGGGTGTGATCAGGGTTGGCGCTATCGGGTGTTCTACCCACATACCCGACAGATCCAGGTGTTGCTGGAGGAATTGGAGTTGCCCGGCACTGGTCTGCCGATGTTTCGCGGCAGCGTGCACCGGGACGCCGACCTGGTGGCCAGCCTTGGCGAGCTGCATCGCCTGCTGGAAAACGATCAGGCGACACTTCTGCAGCGGCAGACGCACTGGCGCGAGGCGATGTTGCAGCTGTTGCTGCGTCACGCCCGGCTGCCGCAGCCGAGCAGGGCGGGGTGCGAGCCGCGGGCGGTGGCGCGGGCCAAGGAACTGCTGGCCAGCCGGCTGCCTGAACCGCCATCGCTGGAGGAGATGGCCCTGGCGGTCAATCTGTCGCCGTTTCATTTTGCCCGGGTGTTCCGCCGGGCCACCGGCCTGCCGCCCCATGCCTGGCTCAAACTGCGCCGCCTGGAGCAGGCGCGCGCGTTGCTGAAAAGCGGCTGTACGCCACTGGCGGTGGCCATCCAGCTGGGTTTTGCCGATCAGAGCCACCTGAACCGCCAGTTCAAGCAGGCCTACGGCGTCGCCCCCGGCGCCTACCGCCGTGCCTGCCTCGGGGCCTAGCGGCGCCAGGGCAGGATCGTTCAAGACGCCCTGCGCCGTCGGGTATAGCCTGCCTCCAGGCATCGGTGGAGTGGCGCCGATGCGGCGCCACGGCGCTCGACCCTGCAAGCAGGCCTGGGTCCTCGCCCATGATGGCAACCGCTCGACGGCCGGCCTCTCTATCGGCCAGGGCGCAAGATCGTTCAAGACCTCGTGGCGAGGGCGAGATAAGCTTGGCCGCCACAAGGAGAGTGTCGATGACCCGTTCGCAAGCCTTTCTATTCGGTACCCGTGACAGCATCCCGATGATCGTCGGCATTCTGCCGTTCGGCCTGATCTATGGCGCCCTGGCCAGCGGCGCCGGGCTCAGCCTGTGGCAGGCCCTTGGCATGTCCCTGCTGGTGTACGCCGGTTCCGCGCAGTTCATCGCCATCAGCCTGCTGACCCTGGGCACGGGCGCGGCGGTGATCCTGCTCACCACGCTGATCGTCAATCTGCGTCATGTGCTCTACAGCGCGGCGTTGCAGCCCTATGTCGGGCCGTTGCCACAGCGTTGGCGGTTGCCCCTGGCCTTCGGCCTCACCGACGAAACCTTCGCCGTGGTGCAGCGTCGTTACCTGGCCCGCGGCACGGAAGGGCACGGGCGCTGGTATCACGCCGGGGTGGCGCTGGCGCTCTACCTGTCCTGGGTGTCGAGTTCACTGGTCGGCGCGGTGTTTGGCCAGAGCGTGCCGAACCTGGCCGGCTGGGGGCTGGATTTCGCCATGCTGGCGACCTTTATCGGCATCGTGGTGCCGGCATTGCGCAATCGGCCGCAGGTCGCGGCAGCGCTGGTGGCCGGCGGCGTGGCGCTGCTCTGTCATGCCTGGCCGTACAAGCTCGGGCTGATGGCCGCGGCATTCAGCGGCATCGCCGTGGGCGTCGCCCTGGAGCGCCGGGCGACAACCGAACTGACCGGGGAGGGCGTGTGATGCAGATCTGGATGCTGATTCTCGGCATGGCGCTGGTCACCTTCGCCATTCGCTACAGCCTGTTCGCCTTCCCCGACCTGCGCTTCCCGCCGCTGGTGCGTCAGGGCCTGCACTACGTGCCGACCGCGGTGCTGACCGCTATCGTGGTGCCGGGCATGCTGCTGCCCGATGGCCAGCACTGGGCGTTGCGTCTGGACAACGCCTACATGCTCGCGGGCCTGGCGGCCATCGCCATCGCGGCCATCACCCGGCACCTGCTGGCGACCATCGGCGGTGGGCTGCTGGTGTTCTTCCTGCTGCGCTGGAGCCTGGGCCAGCTGCCGCTGTGAGCGGTTGGAGAGTGCGTTCACGGACGCAAATATGAGCTGTGCCTGTGGCTTTTCCCGGGGCTGATGCAGTCCAATACGGGACGCCCCAGGACAGGTACATGGACGATGACCCCGCACTCGCAATTCACCCTGCTCGGTAAACAGCGTTTCCTGCCGTTCTTCCTTACCCAGCTGCTCGGCGCCTTCAACGACAACGTCTTCAAGCAGTCGTTGATCCTCGCGATCCTCTACAAGCTCAGCTCCGGCGCCGACAAGAGCCTGCTGGTCAACCTCTGCGCGCTGCTGTTCATCCTGCCGTTCTTCCTGTTCTCGGCCCTCGGCGGGCAGTTCGGCGAGAAGTTCGCCAAGGACGCGCTGATCCGCGCGATCAAGTTCGCCGAGATTCTGATCATGCTGGCCGGCGCCGCCGGGGTGCTGCTGGACAGCCTGCCGCTGATGCTCGGTGTGCTGTTCTGCATGGGCACCCAGTCGGCGCTGTTCGGTCCGGTGAAGTACTCGATCCTGCCCCAGCATCTGCATGAGGAGGAGCTGGTGGGCGGCAACGCCCTGGTGGAGATGGGTACCTTCCTGGCCATCCTCGCCGGCACCATAGGCGCCGGCATCATCATGGCCAGCAGCGAGTACGCCAGCCTGGTCGCCGGTTCGGTGGTGACGGTGGCGGTGCTCGGCTATCTGGCCAGTCGCGCCATTCCCCGCGCCCATGCGGCGATGCCGGAACTGACGCTGGACTGGAACATCTTTCGTCAGTCCTGGCGCATCATGCGCCTGGGCCTGGCCGAGCAGCCGGTTTCGGTGTCCCGTTCGCTGCTCGGCAATTCCTGGTTCTGGTTCCTCGGCGCGGTCTACCTGACCCAGATCCCGGCTTACGCCAAGGAGTGGCTGTACGGCGACGAGAGCGTAGTGACGCTGATTCTCACCGTGTTCTCCCTAGGCATAGGCCTGGGCTCGATGCTCTGTGAGCGGATGAGCGGGCACAAGGTGGAGATCGGCCTGGTGCCGTTCGGTTCGATCGGCCTGACCCTGTTCGGCATCCTGCTCTGGTGGCACTCCGGCGGTTTCGTCCAGGGCGAGCAGCCCCATGACTGGCTGGCGTTGCTGGAGCAGGACCAGGCCTGGTGGGTGCTGTCCTCGATCCTCGGCATCGGCCTTTTTGGCGGCTTCTACATCGTGCCGCTGTATGCGCTGATCCAGTCGCGCACCGTGGAGCACGAGCGGGCCCGGGTGATCGCCGCCAACAACATCCTCAACGCGCTGTTCATGGTGGTCTCGGCGATTGTCTCGATTGTCTTTCTCAGCGTCGCCGAGCTGTCGATTCCGCAGCTGTTCCTGGTCATTTCGCTGATGAACGTGGCGGTCAACAGCTACATCTTCAAGATCGTCCCCGAGTTCAGCATGCGCTTTTTGATCTGGCTGCTGGGTCACTCGCTGTACCGGGTCGAGCACAAGGGGCTGGAGGCCATTCCCGAGGAGGGCGCGGCGGTGCTGGTGTGCAACCACGTGTCCTTCGTCGACGCCCTGCTGATCGGTGGGGC
The DNA here is from genome assembly GCF_024397895.1 of Pseudomonas benzenivorans. Classification (NCBI taxonomy): domain Bacteria; kingdom Pseudomonadati; phylum Pseudomonadota; class Gammaproteobacteria; order Pseudomonadales; family Pseudomonadaceae; genus Pseudomonas; species Pseudomonas benzenivorans. The sequence continues at coordinate 975,535 of NZ_CP073346.1, read as the reverse complement.
GGTGCGCCGTCCGATACGCTTCGTCATGTACTACAAGATCTACAACCTGCCGGTGCTCAATTTCATCTTCCGCACCGCCGGCACCGTGCCGATCGCCGGGCGCAGCGAGGACCTGCTGGTGTATGACGCGGCGTTCAAGAAGATTGCCCAGTACCTGCGCAACGGCGAGCTGGTGTGCATCTTCCCGGAAGGCAAGCTGACCGGTGACGGCGAGATCAACGAGTTTAAGGGCGGCATCGAGCGCATCCTCCAGGAGAATCCGGTGCCGGTGATTCCCATGGCGCTGCAGGGGCTGTGGGGCAGCTTCTTCAGTCGCGACCCGAACAAGGGGCTGTTCCGCCGCCTGTGGTCGCGCATCTGCCTGGTGGCAGGGACGCCGATCGCCCCGCAGGTCGCCGACCGCCAGCTGCTGCAGGCCCAGGTGAGCGAGCTGCGCGGCGAGGTACGCTGAGCCGGCAGAAGGTAAAAGCCCGCCAATCGGCGGGCTTTTTTCATCACGCAGGATTCAGTGACTGAGCTTGAGGCCGAGCAGGCCAAGGAGAATCAGCGCCACGCTGGCCAGGCGCACCAGGGCCATGGATTCGCCGAACAGGATGATGCCGGCGATCACCGTGCCGACCGCGCCGACCCCGGTCCAGATTGCGTAGGCGGTGCCCAGGGGCAACTCCTTCATGGCCAGGCCGAGCAACGCCAGGCTGACGACCATCGCCGCGACGGTGAGCAGGGTGGGCAGGGGGCGGGTGAAGCCGTCGCTGTATTTCAGGCCGACGGCCCAGCCGACTTCGAACAGGCCGGCGAAAAACAGGATGATCCAGGACATAGGCACCTCCGGGGTAGGCAAGGGGTAGGGGCCGTCCCCGGGTGGTCACTCATGGAGTGCTGAGGTCGTCCTCAGGCTGTCGGCCATTGTGCATGGCTGGCACGCCGGGGCAAGCCGCCGGGGACCGGCGGATGCCCGGGTGCCGGGGCGATCAGATGCCCTGGGGAATCTCTTCGCCGCCCAAGGCTTCGAACAGCGCCGGAAGGAATTCGACGAAGGTCAGCATCATCAGGGTGAAACTGGCGTCCAGCTGGCCGAGGGCGTCGTCGCCGCCGTCCTGCTCCGCCTGATCCTGCAGCAGGTCCTCGAAGCGCAGGCGCTTGATCACCAGCTTGTCGTCGAGCACGAAGGACAGCTTGTCCTGCCAGCCGAGGGCCAGCTGGGTGACCTGCTTGCCGGCGCTCAGGTGCAGCTGGATTTCGTCGCTGGTCAGGTCCTGGCGTTTGCAGCGCACCACGCCGCCATCTTCATGGGTGTCGCGCAGTTCGCACTCGTCCAGCACATGGAAGCCGGCCGCGGCCTGCTGCGCCTTGACCCAGTCGGTCATGGTCGCGCTCGGCGCGATCTTCACCGTCAGAGGGCGCACCGGCAGCGAGCCGATGGCCTCGCGCAGGGTCGACAACAGGTCCTCGGCGCGCTTGGGGCTCGAGGCATCGACCAGGATCAGGCCCTGGGCCGGGGCGATGGCGGCGAAGGTCGCCGACTTGCGGATAAAGGCGCGCGGCAGGAAGGCCTGCACGATCTCGTCCTTGAGCTGGTCGCGTTCCTTCTTGTAGACCTTGCGCATCTGCTCGGCCTCGATCTCGTCGACTTTCTCCTTCAGCGCGTCACGCACCACGCTGCCCGGCAGGATGCGTTCCTCCTTGCGCGCGGCGATCATCAGAAAGCCCTGGCTCTCGTGCACCAGTGGCGCGTCGGCACCCTTGCCGAAGGGGCCGATGAACCCGTAGGTGGTCAGTTCCTGGCTGGCGCAGGGGCGCGCCGGCTTGGCGGCCAATGCGGCTTCGAGTGCCTCGGCATCGAACGGGACGTTTTGGGTGAGGCGATAGACCAGCAGGTTGCGAAACCACATGAGCGGGTGATTCTCCATTAACGCAAAGCGCGCATTATTCTCCCCTCGGGCGCGCAGGCCAACCCTGCGCTAAGCCTTTGCTACGCCAATAAAAAATTTTCCAATCAGGGCTTGCCAAGGTGAGAAGGCCTGTCTAGAATGCGCCCCACTTCGAGAGTGAAGGGTGATTAGCTCAGCTGGGAGAGCATCTGCCTTACAAGCAGAGGGTCGGCGGTTCGATCCCGTCATCACCCACCAACTCGCTTTTGGGGTTACGCGCAGCGGTAGTTCAGTCGGTTAGAATACCGGCCTGTCACGCCGGGGGTCGCGGGTTCGAGTCCCGTCCGCTGCGCCATTTTTTCCTCCTCGCTTCACCTCTGCTTCCCCTCCTTCCCCTCCTTCGCAACATTCGCAACATTCGCTGTACTCCTCCGAAATTCCTGCTAAATACCTGAACTTATGTGCATTTCCTGGATCCTATCCCGGTAGCCAGTGATCGTGGCGGCCTGCTAAGCTCGCGCCTTCACTCGATTGCCCTAGGGCGCACCGAACAAGGAATAAGCATGAAACAGCATCGTTTAGCAGCGGCGGTTGCGCTGGTTGGCCTGGTTCTCGCGGGATGCGATTCAAAGACCAGTGTCGAGCTGGAGACGCCGGCGCAGAAGGCCTCCTACGGCATCGGCCTGAACATGGGCAAGAGCCTGGCCCAGGAAGGCATGGATGACCTGGACTCCAAGGCCGTTGCCCAAGGCATCGAAGACGCGATCGGCAAGAAGGAGCAGCGCCTGAAGGACGAGGAGCTGATCGAAGCCTTCGCCTTCCTGCAGAAGCGCGCCGAAGAGCGCATGGCCGAGATGAATGAAGAGTCGGCCAAGGCCGGCAAGAAATTCCTCGAAGACAACGCCAAGCGCGAGGGCGTGGTGACCACCGAATCGGGCCTGCAGTACGAAGTGCTGAAGAAGGCGGACGGTGCCCAGCCGAAGGCCTCCGACGTGGTGACCGTGCACTATGAAGGCAAGTTGACCGATGGCAGCGTGTTCGACAGCTCGATCGAGCGCGGCAGCCCGATCGATCTGCCGGTCAGTGGCGTGATTCCGGGCTGGGTCGAAGGTCTGCAGCTGATGCATGTCGGCGAGAAGTACAAGTTGTACATCCCCAGCGAGCTGGCCTATGGCGAGCAGAGCCCGACGCCGGCGATTCCAGCCAACTCCGTGCTGGTCTTCGAGCTGGAGCTGCTGTCCATCAAGGACGCCGCCCCCGCGGAGTAACAGTTCGGTTCAGCGCAACGCCCCGTCTCGACGGGGCGTTGTCGTTTCTGGCTTGCCTAAAAGGGCGCAATCTATCGACCGTCGGGTCTGAAAGGGGCCCGGTTCGACGTTTCGGTGTTACGGTTATGCACATTCTCCCTGTCGTCGTGCCGAGGCCGGGTCGGGTGGTCGAGTAAAAACCTTTTGACTTTTTAAGTGTTTGATTTAAATGGTTTTTATAGGTTGAGCAAAAAATCGCCGATCTGTGGCGAGGCCCGATACGGCGGGCCTTTGGCCGCCTCATTCAGGTTATGTTCACAGGGTTATCCACAGCTTGCGTGGATAACCCAAAGAAGCCCAGCAAGCATGCGGGTTGGCGAGGAGTGACCATGAAAGCACCCTGGGGTTTCGCCCGGTTTCTGCCGTTGGCGCGAGAATATTTGAGCCGGGCCCGGTTGCCGGGTCTGCTGCTGGCGGTGGCACGCAAGAGCGGTCGTCGAGGCCAGCGCTTTAGCGAATTGAAGGAGGACCTGCGCCTGCTGCAGAACCTCTGCCTGGCCTGGTGGCGCGGCGAATACCGGGAGATTGGTTCCGACGCGCTGTTGGCGGTGGTCGCCGCCCTGCTGTATTTCGTAACACCCCTGGATGCGTTGCCGGACTGGTTGATCGGGGTGGGCTTCATCGATGACCTGGCCGTGCTGGCCTGGGTGCTGCGCACCTGGAGCGCCGAGCTGGACGCCTTTCGTGCCTGGCGTGAGGCCCAGGCGCCGCAGGCGCTCGAGGCTATCGAGCGGCTGCCGGAGGAAGAGGGTGGGGCAATTGACGGGCCGCAGCGCTGAGCGGCGTGCATTGCGCGGGCAGGGGGTAGGTGCCGCGTCCTTTGGGTGACGCGGTTGCCGACACTGTCGTTCGGACCCTGTGATCTCACGACGCAATGATGCCCTTCCGCTGCCAGCTGGCTCGGACAGGTGGCCTGTGGGCCGGATAGTTCACGCCCCTGGCAGCGTCGGGCTGTTAACATGGGACCCTGCAAGGAATGTACTGAAAGGCTCGGTACCGCTTTCGATGGAGAGTCGAAGATGAATGTGCAAGTGATCAAGAATGACGGCGAGCCGCAATATGCGGTGTTGCCATGGGCGGAGTACCAGGCGCTGCTGCAGGCCGCCGGCCGCCCAGGCCCGGTGGCGGAGCCGCCAGCGGAAAGTACGCCGGCGCTGGCTCAGGTGGCGCGCCTGCGCGAAGCCAAGGGCATGTCGGTAGACGAGTTGGCGCGAGCTGTGGGCATCAGCCCGCACTACCTGGGGATGATTGAAAGCGGTGAGCGTCAGCCGGATGCCGCCATCCAGCGTGCGCTGGCCTGGACGCTCGGAGTTGCGGGCTGGGAGGCGGAGTCTTGACCGTCAGTATCAGTCGCCAGCATTGGCAGGCATTGCTCACCGAACTGGAAGAGGCGCGGCGCCAGCGCCATCTGTTGACCTATCGCGCGTTGATCGAGCGCCTGGCCTTGCCGAGCCCGGCGATGCAGACGCTGACCGCCGCGCTCGAGCACCTGGCCGCATTGGATGCCCGCGCCGAGCGACCACTGCGCAGCGCCCTGGTGATCAGTCAGGGCGCCAGTCGCCTGCCGCGCACCGGCTTCTTCGACTGCGTGACCCGTTTGGGTCGTTTCAGTGGCGCCTCCGACGGCGTCGCCGCGGCTTCCTGGCACGCCGGGGAAGTGGCACGGGTGTTCGAGTTCAGTTACCCGGAAGAGGTCTAGTGCTCCGACAGCTGCGCGCGTGTCTGAGTTACGCCCTGGCCAGGCGCCTGTTCCACTGGTCCTGGTGGGTCAGGCAGCCGCGTGGCTGGCGCTGGCTCGAGGGCCAGTTCGCACGCATGGCCAACCTGGGCGATGTCGGCGCGCAGAGCTTCTATGGGCATATCCTGCTGTTTCGCGGTCAGGGCCTGGGTGCGCGGGACGAGGGCCTTCGCCTGCTGCGCCTGGCCGCCCACGGCGGCGACGGCAAGGCTGCCTATCAACTGGGCGTGCTGAGCCTGGCCGGCGATGCCCGGCAGGCGCCAGACGCTCGGCAGGCCGCGCGCTGGTGGACCTTGGCCAGTGCCGCGGGGCATCCCCTGGCCACCCGGCGTCTGGCCGACCTGTACCGTGACGGTGCCCCTGGCCTGCCGGCCGATACCGAGGCGGCGGCACGACTGGCCGCTCGGGCACAGGCGCTTGGACTCTAGGCCGACAATTTCGCCGTATCGATGATGTGCAGGCTGTAGCCGGGTATCGCCTTGGCTTGCCGCTTGGCCTCCGAGGCCAGGGCGGCGAGCTGGTCGGCGTCCAGCTGGGGGGCGTGGCCCCCGCGCAGCTGGACAACCCCGAGGGACAGGGACAGTAGCGGGAAGTCCTGGCGCTGGCCGAGGCGGTTGTATGAGGTGAAGAAGCCTGCGTGCAAATGCTCCTCGCTGTAGAAGCGCCGACAGCGGCTCTGAAAGTCCTCCAGCAGGCGATTCAGGCGGGCGCGCCAGTCTTCAGAGCCGAGCACCAGGAGGAAGTCGTCGCCGCCGATGTGGCCGACGAAATCGCGCGCCGTGTCGACCCGCTCGTTCAGGCTCTGAGCCAGGGACAGCAGCACCTCGTCGCCCTTGGCGTAGCCGTACAGGTCGTTGAACGGCTTGAAACTGTCGATGTCGACGTAGCAGACCACCGCTTCGCGGCCCTGCTGCAGCAGGCGGGCCAGGCACTGCTGGATCGGCACGTTGCCGGGCAGCATCGTCAGTGGGTTGGCATGCCGGGCCTGCTGGATCTTCAGTTCGGTGATCTGCCTGAGCACGTCGATCACCCGGCCCATGCCCTGGTAGCGGCCGCCCAGGGTGATGATGAAGTCTTCCTCGATGCGTTGGCGTGCCCGGCTGGTAAGCAGGCGACTGACTTTCTGTAGCGACTGGCTGCGCTCGACGGCGAGAAAGTCGTCACTCATCAGGCGGCTGATCGGCTTGCGCGCGTGCAGCTCGGTGGCGAAGGGTTTGAGCAGGGCATCAGCCAGCGAGTGGCGGTGGACGATGCCCACTGGCTGTTGCGCCTCGTCGAGTATCGCCAGGGAGTTGAGGCTGGGCTGAGCACGGAAGGCCTCCAGCACCTCGGCAGTGCAGGTGTGCACGGAAACCGCCGATTGTGCGATGAGCAGGGCGGACAGGTCGCTTTCGCCCGCGACCAGGGTGCTCGGGGCACTGGCCGGTACCGGCAGAAGCCCGCGCACTTCGCGTGGTGGCTGCTCCTGCGGGCGGCTGATCAGGTAGCCCTGCACAAGGTTGACGCCCATCTCCGCCAGCACGGCGAGCTCTTCTGCCTGCTCGATACCCTCGGCGATCACCTCGGCGCGCGAGGCCTTGGCCATCTGCAGGATGGAGCCGACGAACTCGCGCTTGACCGAATCCTGATGAATGCCCTCGATGAAATGGCGATCGATTTTCACGTAGTCCGGACGCAGCTCGGACCACAGGCGCAGGCTGGAGTAGCCGGCGCCGAGGTCGTCCAGGGCGATGGAGAAGCCCATGGCGCGGTAGTGGTGCAGGGCGTTGTCGAGCAGGGCGAAATCCTCGGTGGGCGATTGCTCGGTCAGCTCGATGACCACCCGGCTTGGCGGGATGCCCAGGCTCTGCAGCAGCTGCAGGGTGCGCCCGGATTGGTGGCCGGACTCCAGCAGCGAGTCCGGCGAGACGTTGAGGAACAGCTTGCCGTCCAGCTTCAGGGCGCTGAAGCCCTCGCAGGCGCTCTTGCGACAGGCCCGCTCCAGCTCGCTCAGGCGTCCGCCGTGACGGGCCACGGCGAACAGGTTGATCGGTGAATGCAGTGCGCTGTTGGAGGGGCCGCGAATCAGCGCTTCGTAGCCGAAAATACGTTGCTCGGAGAGGCAGACGATGGGTTGGAACAGGCTATGCAGGTCGCCGTGAGCGAGGATATGGCCCAGCGCGCTCAACTGCTCGGTGACGGTCATCTAGGGTCTCTATATCCGGAAAAAGCGAAGGGGCTGATCCTGCGACCAGCCCCTGCATTTCACGACGGTTTTGTGACCGTTTGATGACTGGGCAGTATTACTGCTTGGCCACCGCGGCATTGAGGCCCAGGAAGTCCAGGAGAATGTGTCCGCTTTCGGCGAGGAAGGCATCCTCATCGCCCTTGACATTCTCCTCGTCCGGCAAGGCGTCTTCGTCTTCTTCCTTCAGCTCGGTCAACGGTGGCTGGCCCTTGGCCTTGCGTCGATTGTTCTCGATGACCAGCTGCTGGGCCTCGATGTCGGCCTGCTGGGCGCGGCGCTTGGTCTCATTGAGGCTGACGGTGGTTTCGTCCATCAGCTTCTTCGCCAAGGCCAGGCGTTCGCGGGTGAAGGCGAAATCTGGATTCTTCGCGGTGCGGCTGTCGTAGCGCGACTGCAGCTCGGCGAGGAACGGCATGATCGGGTCGCGCTCGGCCTTGATCGCCGGGCGGATGCTGTCCCACGGCAGGGCCTCGGGCAGGGCGCTCTCGCCGATTTCCTTGGTGTCCATCACGTCGGGATACTGGATGTCCGGGATCACCCCCTGATGCTGGGTGCTCTGCCCGGAAACGCGGTAGAACTTGGCCAGGGTCAGCTTCAGCTCGCCATGGTTGAGCGGCTGAATGGTCTGCACCGTGCCCTTGCCGAAGGTCTGGCCACCGAGGATCAGGGCGCGGTGGTAGTCCTGCATGGCGCCGGCGAAGATTTCCGAGGCCGAGGCCGACAGTCGGTTGACCAGCACGGCCATGGGCCCGGCGTAGTAAGTGCCGCGGTTCTCGTCGGCCAGCACATCGACGCGGCCGTCGCTGTTGCGCACCAGCACGGTCGGCCCCTGGTCGATGAACAGCCCGGTCAGCTCGGTGGCCTCCTGCAGGGAGCCGCCGCCGTTGTTGCGCAGGTCGATGAGAACGCCGTCGACCTTTTCCTTCTCCAGCTCACTGAGCAGGCGTTTGACGTCACGGGTGGTGCTCTTGTAGTTCGGGTCGCCGGCGCGGTACGCCTTGAAGTCCAGGTAGAAGGCCGGGATCTCGATGACCCCCAGCTTGTAATCGCGCCCTTCATGCTTGAGTTCGAGCACCGACTTCTTCGCCGCCTGCTCCTCCAGCTTGACCGCCTCGCGGGTGATGCTGACGACCTTGCTGGTCTGGTCGTTCGGCGCGTTGTTCGCCGGTATCACCTCCAGGCGCACCAGCGAGCCCTTCGGGCCGCGGATCAGTTTGACCACCTCGTCCAGGCGCCAGCCGATCACGTCGACCATCTCGCCGTTGCCCTGGGCCACGCCGATGATCTTGTCCGCCGGGGCGATCTGCTTGCTCTTCTCGGCCGGGCCGGCCGGCACCAGGCGCACCACCTTGACGTGCTCGTTGTCGGTCTGCAGCACGGCGCCTATGCCTTCCAGCGACAGGCTCATGTTGATGTCGAAATTTTCCGCGTTGTCCGGCGACAGGTAGGTGGTGTGCGGGTCGTAGGAGGTGGCGAAGGCGTTGATGTAGGCCTGGAACACATCCTCGCCGCGGGTCTGCTGCAGGCGCGCCAGCTGGTTCTTGTAGCGTTTGGTCAGCAGCTCCTGGATGTCCTTGGGTTCCTTGCCTGCAATCTTCAGGCGCAGCACCTCGTCCTTCACCCGCTTGCGCCACAGCTCGTCGAGCTCGTCGAAGTTCTTCGCCCAGGGCGCATTCTCGCGGTCGATCAGCAGACTTTCGTCGCGGCTGAAGTCGAGCTTGTCGATGCCCTGGTCGAGCAGATTCAGGGCGAACTGCAGGCGCCCTTGCAGGCGCTCGAGCTGGCGCTTGTAGATGGCGAAGCCGGGCTCCAGGTTGCCGCTCTTGAGCAGGTCGTCGAATTGGTCGCGCCACTGGTCGAACTCGGCGATATCGCCGGCGGTGAAGTAGCTGCGTGCCGGGTCGAGCATCTTCAGATAGCCCTGATAGATCTTCGCCGAGCGCTCGTCATCCAGGGGCGGCTTGTTGTAGTGGTGGCGCTTGAGCAGCTCCACGACGTTGAGGCTGGCGATGACCTGCTCGCGATCCGGCTGCAGGTATTCCCAAGGGTTGTCCTGGGTGGTTTTCGCGGCCAGTGGCAGCGCGCCCAGACTGAAGGCAAAGGCGAGGGTGGCGCAGAGCAGTGAGCGCTTCATGCTGATTCGACGCGGGGGTAATTGATAACGCATATTAGGCCGTCTAAAGAGGCGCCGAGTTCCATGGGCGCAAAGCAGAGGCCCGCGCAGAGCGCAGGGCCCGGTTCAAATCCACTATGGAGGCAGCGTGAAGGCATTGCAAGGCGTTGAAGGCCGGGCGGAATGGGTGCAGCAGCCCAGCCCGGACTGTGATGTAGGGGAAATTCGCATTCGCGTGGCGGCCGCCGGTCTCAACCGGGCCGACCTGCTGCAGCGCGCCGGACTCTATCCGCCACCGCCGGGCGCCAGCGAGGTGCTTGGCCTCGAATGTGCCGGCATCGTCAGCGAGGTCGGCGCAGGTTGCGACTGGCAGGTCGGCGACCGGGTCTGCGCCCTGCTCGCCGGCGGCGGCATGGCCGAGGAAGTGGTGGTCGACGCGCGGCATGCCTTGCCGCTGCCCGAGGGACTGTCGTTGGCCGAGGCCGCGGCCGTGCCGGAAGTCTACGCCACCGCCTGGCTCAATCTGTTCCAGCTGGCCGGCCTGAAACCGGGGGAAAAGGTGCTGGTGCACGCCGGCGCCAGTGGCGTGGGTTCTGCGGCCATCCAGTTGTGCAAGGCGTTCGGCAACCCCTGCTGGGTCAGCGTCGGGTCCGCCGAGCGCCTGGCCTATTGCGAAGCCTTGGGCGCCCAGGGCGGCGTGCTGCGTGGCGACGACGGTCTGCAGGCGCTGCGCGACTTCGGGCCCTTCGATGTGATCCTCGATCCGGTAGGGGGCAGCTATGCCGCGCTCAACCTGGAGCTGCTGGCGCGCGACGGCCGCTGGCTGAACATCGGCCTGATGGGCGGGCGTAAGGCGGAGCTGGACCTGGCCCTGCTGCTGGGCAAGCGTGTCCAGCTGATCGGCTCGACCCTGCGCACGCGCGACGATCAGTTCAAGGCCGACCTGCTGCGCGATCTGCAGCAGCACGTCTGGCCGCTGTTCGCCGAGGGGCGGCTCAAGCCGCAGCTGGAGCGTTGCCTGCCGATCGAGGAGGCGGAGCTGGCCTTCGCCGAACTGGCGAGCAACCAGGTCAACGGCAAGCTGGTGCTGCTGGTCGACGACAGACTGGTCTGAGCCCGGGCGGGGGCATGGCCGGCGCCTGTAGCAATGCCCCGGATAGATATCTTGATGAACGCTATGGGGCTCGATTGAGTCAGCCAATCATTCCCATGGGTTCATTCAATAGGATTTTTAGAAGATCTATCTATAAGATTCGCCCAGTCAAAATTCTCAACCCTCAAAAGGAAGCAGAGATGAACCTCATCAACACCCAAGTACAACCGTTCAAGGCCAACGCTTTCCACAATGGCAAGTTCATCGAAGTCACCGAGCAGTCCCTGCAGGGCAAGTGGTCGGTGCTGATCTTCATGCCGGCAGCCTTCACCTTCAACTGCCCGACCGAGATCGAAGACGCCGCCAACAACTACGCCGCGTTCCGTGATGCCAACACCGAGGTGTACATCGTCACCACCGATACCCACTTCTCGCACAAGGTCTGGCACGAGACTTCCCCGGCAGTCAGCAAGGCCCAGTTCCCGCTGATCGGCGATCCGACCCACGCCCTGACCAACGCTTTCGGCGTGCACATCGCCGAAGAAGGCCTGGCCCTGCGCGGCACCTTCCTGGTCAACCCGGAAGGCGTGATCAAGACCGTGGAAATCCACTCCAACGAGATCGCCCGCGACATCTCCGAGACCCTGCGCAAGCTGAAGGCCGCTCAGTACACCGCCGCTCACCCGGGCGAAGTCTGCCCGGCCAAGTGGAAAGAAGGCGAAGCCACCCTGGCCCCGTCGCTGGACCTGGTCGGCAAGATCTAAATCTGCCGCCCTCCCGCTCCGCAGCCGCAGCCGCAGCCGCTGCTGCTGCTGCTGGGCGGGAAACCCCTCTGCGCTGCTAGGGCTGCAACCCAGCCCTTTTAGTGCCCGAATGCCCGGGCGCGATCCGCCCGGGCATTTTATTGCCCGAATTTCGTCATTGAGGACATTTCGCCATGTTGGACGCCAATCTGAAAACCCAGCTGAAGGCCTACCTCGAGAAGGTCACCCTGCCGTTCGAGATCGTCGCGTCCCTCGATGACAGCGACAAATCCCGTGAATTGCTCGCGCTGCTGCAGGACATCGTCAGCCTGAGCGACAAGATCGCCCTGAAGACCGATGGCCGCGACAGCCGCGTGCCGTCCTTCTCGCTCAATCGCCCGGGTGCGGACATCGACCTGCGTTTTGCCGGTATCCCCATGGGCCACGAGTTCACCTCGCTGGTGCTGGCCCTGCTGCAGGTCGGCGGCCATCCGTCCAAGCTCGCGGCCGAGGTAATCGAGCAGGTCAAGGGCCTCGAAGGTCAGTTCAGCTTCGAGACCTACTTCTCGCTGTCCTGCCAGAACTGCCCGGACGTGGTCCAGGCGCTGAACCTGATGGCCGTGCTCAACCCCGGTATCCGCCACGTCGCCATCGACGGCGCGCTGTTCCAGGCCGAGGTCGAAGAGCGCCAGGTCATGTCGGTGCCGAGTATCTATCTGAACGGCGAGCTGTTCGGCCAGGGTCGCATGGACGTCGAGCAGATCCTCGCCAAGCTCGACACCGGCGCCAGCGCCCGTGACGCCGAGAAGCTCAACGCCAAGGCCGCGTTCGACGTGCTGGTGGTCGGCGGTGGCCCGGCCGGCGCCGCGGCCGCCATCTATGCCGCGCGCAAGGGCATTCGCACCGGCGTCGCCGCCGAGCGCTTCGGCGGTCAGGTGCTGGACACCATGGCCATCGAGAACTTCATCTCGGTACAGGAGACCGAGGGGCCGAAGCTGGTCCGTGCCCTGGAAGAGCACGTCAAGCAGTACGAGGTCGACATCATGAACCTGCAGCGCGCCAGCGCGCTGATCCCGGCCAGCAGTGCCGGCGGCCTGCATGAAGTGCAGTTCGACGGTGGCGCCAGCCTCAAGGCCAAGACCCTGATCCTCGCCACCGGCGCCCGCTGGCGGGAAATGAACGTGCCCGGCGAGCAGCAGTACCGTGGCCGCGGCGTGGCCTACTGCCCGCACTGCGACGGCCCGCTGTTCAAGGGCAAGCGGGTGGCGGTGATCGGCGGTGGCAACTCCGGTGTCGAGGCGGCCATCGACCTGGCTGGCCTCGTCGCCCATGTGACGCTGATCGAGTTCGACAGCCAGCTGCGCGCCGATGCGGTGCTGCAGAAGAAGCTGGGCAGCCTGGCCAACGTCAGCGTGATCAAGAGCGCCCTGACCACCGAAGTCAAAGGCGATGGTCAGAAGGTCAACGCCCTGGTCTACAAGGATCGCAACAGCGACGAGCTGCACACGCTCGAGCTGGAAGGGATCTTCGTGCAGATCGGCCTGCTGCCCAACAGCGACTGGCTCAAGGGCGCCATCGAGCTGTCGCCTCGTGGCGAGATCATCGTCGATTCGCGCGGCGAGACCTCGGTGCCGGGCATCTTCGCCGCCGGCGACGTGACCACCGTGCCGTACAAGCAGATCGTCATTGCCGTGGGCGAGGGCGCCAAGGCTTCGCTCTCCGCCTTCGATCACCTGATCCGCTCGGTCTGATGGGCTGATCGCCCGACCGCACAGAGAAACGGCTAACCCCAGGGCTAGCCGTTTTTTTTTGCCCGTCCCGCGGCCCTGCCGGGCCTCGTCTAGAGCACGATCGTGCGCACGACCAGGCCGTTGCGGGTGGCGTGCGAGTAGGGGCAGACCACATGGGCCTGGCCCACTATGGCCTCCGCCTGGGCGTGATCGATGCCCGGCAGGCGGACCTCCAGGGCCACGTCCAGGCCGAAGCCCTCGCCGTCGTCGCGGGCACCGATGCCGACGGTGGCGGTGACCGTGCTGTCTTCGCTGATCGTGACCTTCTGCTTGCCGGCGACAAACTTGATCGCGCCGAGGAAGCAGGCCGAATAGCCGGCCGCGAACAGTTGCTCCGGATTGTTGCCCTCGCCGCCGGGGCCGCCCAGTTCCTCGGGCGTGGTCAGGGTCAGGGACAGGGCGCCATCGGCCGTGCTGGCCTGGCCGGTGCGGCCACCCGTGGCGGTGGCCTGGGTCGAGTACAGAACTTTCATTGTGGCTCTCCTGTTCGGTTGCGTGAGCGCGACGCTGCACCTCTTCAGTAAATCAGCTTCTGGGCGTTTCGCCCGGTCGAATGCCCCGCGGCGCTAGACTGTTCCTGGCCGCTGCCCGGCATTCACCGCCGGGCGGGGCTCGCCAAGGTGGCTTGCCGATGCTCAGCATTCAAGGCTTGTACAAGAACTACTCGACGCCCCAGGGGCCGCTGGCGGTGTTGCGCGGTGTCGACCTGCAGCTGGACAGCGGCGCCAGCTTGGCGCTGATGGGGGAGTCCGGCAGCGGCAAGAGCACCCTGCTGCACCTGGTGGCCGGCCTCGACCGCGCCGACGCCGGTAGCATCCGGGTCGACGGACGCGCCCTGGAGCGACTCGACGAATCCGCGCGGGCAGCCTGGCGGCGCGCCGGCATCGGCCTGGTGTTCCAGCAGTTCAACCTGATCGCCAGCTTGTCGGTCGCCGACAACCTGGCCTTCCAGGCGCGCCTGGTCGGGCGCCACGATGCGCAGTGGCAGGCCGAGCTGAGCGCGCGCCTGGGCCTGCAGACCCTGCTGCAGCGCTACCCCGAGCAACTGTCGGTCGGTCAGCAGCAGCGCGTCGCCCTGGGTCGGGCGCTGGCGGCGAGACCGCCGCTGCTGCTGGCCGACGAGCCCACCGGCAGCCTGGATGAACGCAGCGCCGACGAGGTGCTGGACTTGCTTCTGGACCTGTTGGCCGGCAGCAGCACCAGCCTGTTGATGGTGACCCACAGCCAGCGGGTGGCGGCGCGCCTGCAGCGCCGTCTGGTGCTCCATGGCGGTCGCCTGTTGGAATCGGGGGAGCGCTGAGGGTGGGCGTGCTCTGGTGGACCCTGCACTGTCTGGCCAGTCACTGGCGGCGCCACCCCGTGCAGCTGTTCGCCGTGCTCACTGGCCTGTGGCTGGCCTGTGCCCTGTGGACCGGGGTGCAGGCGCTGAACGGCCAGGCCCGCGACAGTTACGCGCGGGCCAACCAGTTGCTCGGCGGCGAGCGCCAGCCGGCCCTCATCGCCCGCCGCGGCGGCTTGTTCGACCAGCAGGCTTTCGTCGCGCTGCGCCGCGCCGGCTGGCCGGTGTCTCCGCTGCTGCAGGGCCGTCTGCGGCTGCGCGGGCAGAGCGAGCTGCGCCTGCAGCTGATCGGCATCGAACCCCTGACGCTGCCGGCCGGCAGCGGGCTGGCGGGCCAGGCGGCCGGGCGTGAGCAGTTGACGATCTTTCTCGGCCCGCCCGGGTGCACCTGGATCGCCGCCGAGACCCTGGCCCAGCTGGGCCTGACGCCCGGTGCGCAGCCGCTCAGCGAGACCGGCCAGATGCTGCCGCCCCTGCAGGCCTGGCCAGACCTGGCGCCTGGCGTGCTGCTGGTGGATATCGGCGTGGCCCAGCGCGTGCTCGAGGCGCCCGGGCAGCTGTCGCAGCTGCTGCTCGATGCTGAGTTCGCCGACACTCAGCTGCCCGCGGGGTTGGCCGATCAATTGGTGCTGCGCCGCAGCGGTGAGACGGCGGATCTGGCGCGGCTAACCGAGAGCTTTCATCTCAACCTCAGCGCCCTGGGCCTGCTGGCCTTCGTGGTCGGCTTGTTTATCGTCCACGCCGCCATCGGCCTGGCCCTGGAGCAACGCCGAGCGCTGCTGCGCAGCCTGCGGGCCTGTGGCGTCAGCCTGCGGGGGCTGCTCCTGGCGCTCGGCCTGGAGCTGGCGGTGCTGGGGCTGATCGGTGGGCTGGCCGGTCTGGCCAGCGGCTATGCCCTGGCCGCGTGGCTGCTGCCGGATGTCGTCGCCAGCCTGCGCGGTCTGTATGGCGCCGAGGTGGCCGGGCAGCTCAGCCTGGCGCCGAGCTGGTGGCTCGGCGCGCTGGGGATCTGTCTGCTCGGCGCCATGCTCGCCGGCGCTGGCAGCCTGCTGCGCGCCGCGCGCTTGCCGGTGCTGGCGCTGGCCCAGGCGCAAGCCTGGCAGCAGAGCCAGGCGCACAGCCTGCGGTGGCAGGCCTGGCTGGCCGCCGCGCTGGGATCGCTGACGCTGATGACGCTGGCGCTGGGCGACAGCCTGGAGGCGGGCTTCGCCGGGCTCGCCGCGTTGCTGTTGGGGGCGGCCCTGACCCTGCCGGTGCTGCTCAACCTGCTGCTTAAGAGCGTGCTGCCGTACTGTCGCGGACCGCTGGCCCAGTGGTTCGT
The DNA here is from genome assembly GCF_024397895.1 of Pseudomonas benzenivorans. NCBI lineage: Bacteria > Pseudomonadati > Pseudomonadota > Gammaproteobacteria > Pseudomonadales > Pseudomonadaceae > Pseudomonas > Pseudomonas benzenivorans. Next base: position 959,993 of record NZ_CP073346.1, on the reverse strand, counting down.
CGCCGACAGCCGGCAGCAGCTGCCGGGCCTGGCCTTGGCCCTGATGGCCCTGCTGCTGGCGCTGGCGGCGAACGTCGGGGTCGGCAGCATGACCGAGGGCTTTCGCCGCACCTTCAGCGCCTGGCTCGACCAGCGCCTGGTCGCCGAACTGTACCTGACGCCGGCAGACGCCGAGCAGGCCGGGGCCATCGAGGCCTGGTTGCAGCAGCGCCCCGAGGTGCGCGCCCTGCTGCCGAGCTGGCGGGTCGAGCTGCCGGTGCAGGGCTGGCCGGTCGAGCTGACCGGCATCCGCGATCATCCCCACTACCGCGCGCACTGGCCGCTGCTCAGCGCCTCAGCCGATGCCTGGGAGCGCCTGGCAGCCGGCCAGGGCCTGCTGCTCAGCGAGCAACTGGCGCGGCGCCTGGACCTGGAGCTGGGCGAGGGCCTGACCCTGGCCACCCCCCAGGGCGACTGGCCCCTGGAGGTGCTCGGCATCTATGCCGACTACGGCAATCCCAAGGGCCATGTGTTGGTCGACACAACGGCCCTGCAGCGCTACTGGCCGGGGCTTGCGCCGCGCAGCTTCAGCCTGCGTCTGCCCGAGGCTTCGGTGCCGACACTGATGCAGGCCCTGCAGGCGCGCTTCGCCCTGGACGACAGCCGGCTGATCGACCAGGCCGCGCTCAAGGCCTGGTCGAGCCGGGTGTTCGAGCGCACCTTCGCCGCCACCTCCGCGCTCAACAGCCTGACCCTGGGGGTTGCCGGGGCAGCGTTGTTCATCAGCCTGCTGACCCTCGGCCAGAGCCGCCTGAACCAGCTGGCGCCGCTCTGGGCGGTAGGGGTGACGCGCCGCCGCCTGGCCTGGCTGAGCCTCGCCCAGACCCTGCTGCTGACCGCCCTGACGCTGCTGTTGGCGTTGCCCCTGGGGCTGCTGCTGGCCTGGTGGCTGGTGGCGGTGATCAATGTCCAGGCTTTCGGCTGGCGCCTGCCGCTGCAGGTCTTCCCCTGGCAGTTGCTGCAGCTGCTCGGCCTGGCGCTGCTGGCCAGCCTGTTGGCGGCCGCCTGGCCGCTGTGGCGATTGGCGCGCAGTGCGCCTGTGGCCCTGTTGCGGAGCTTCGCCGATGAACGCTAGGCGCGTCGGCGTGGCGCTGGTCGGCCTGTTGCTGCTGGCCTGCGAGCGCGAGGCGCCGCCGCCCCAGGGTTTTGCCGGGCTCGGCAGCGCCGCCGAGGCCTTCGCCCGGGTCGAACCGGGCAGGCCCCTGGTGTTTCCCGCCGACCACGGCGCGCACCCGGACCATCGCATCGAGTGGTGGTACCTCACCGCCAACCTCAAGGACCGCCAGGGGCGTGCCTGGGGCCTGCAGTGGACGCTGTTTCGCAACGCCCTGCGAGTCGGCGCCAACGCGGCGGACTGGAGCAACCGCCAGCTGTGGATGGGCCACGCCGCGCTGACCGGGCCCGGCGGCCACCGGGTGGCCGAGACCTTCGCCCGCGGTGGTGTCGGCCAAGCCGGCGTGGAGTCGACGCCGCTGCGCGCCTGGATCGACGACTGGCAATTGCGCAGCCTGTCGCCGGAGCAGGACGGCCTGGGCGAACTGGAGTTGCGGGCCAGGGGCGGCGACTTCGCCTATCGCCTGCGCCTGACCAGCGACCAGGGGCCGGTGCTGCACGGCCGCCAGGGCTACAGCCAGAAGTCCGGCCAGGGCCAGGCGTCCTACTACTACAGTCAGCCGTTCCTGCGGGTTGTGGGCGAGGTCGAGCTGGACGGCCAGGACTATGCCGTCGAGGGCCAGGCCTGGCTCGACCGCGAATGGAGCAGCCAACCGCTGGCCGCCGATCAACGGGGCTGGGACTGGTTTTCCCTGCACCTCGACTCGGGCGACAAGCTGATGCTGTTCCAGCTGCGCCACGCCGATGGCCGCCATTACCGCGCCGGCACCTGGATCAACGCCGACGGCAGCAGTCAGGCCCTGCAGGCCTCGGATATCCAGCTGACGCCGACAGGCCATAGCCAGGTCGCGGGGCGGCGCCTGCCGACCGCCTGGCGCCTGAGCATCATCAGCAAACAGTTGGCCATCGACACCACCCCCTTGCAGGAGCAGGCCTGGATGGCCACGCGCTTCCCCTACTGGGAGGGGCCGATCCGCTTCGGCGGCAGCCACTCGGGGGTGGGCTATCTGGAGATGACCGGTTATTGAGGGGCGCTCAGCCCCCGCTCCATAGCCGCCACAGGCTGAGCAGCAGCAGGCCCCCGGCGGCCAGCAGGGCCATGAGCAGCAGCAGCTGGCGCGGTCGCTGACGGTCGAAACGGCCCTGCAGGCAGACCGCCAGGCCATAGCCGACGAGCACCCCGGGGGCCAGCTTGAGACCGCTGGCGAGCAGGGCATCGAGCGGCAGGCGTCCCTGATAGAGCAGCGCCAGCAGCGACGCCGGGGTGGTCAGGAGGAAGAAGGCGGCCAGCTCGATCCGTGCGTCCAGCGGGTCGCGGGCCTGATAGACCAGCGCCATGGGCGGACCACCAACCGCGGTGGCGGTGCCCATCAGTCCTGAGCAGAAGCCGGCGACGGCCAGGTTGCGCGGACTGCACGGCAGCGCCAGCCAGCGATAGCTGGAGAGTGCCGCGAGCAGCACGCAGGCGCTCAGCAGCAGGCCGAGCCAGGCGCCGGGCAGCAGGCCCAGCAGCAGGCCGCCGCACCAGGCACCCGGCAGGCGCGCGAGAATCGCCGGCATGGGACGACGCCAGGCCAGGGCGCGACGGTTGCCGAGCAGCATGCAGCAGGCCAGGACGAAGCCCAGCAGCAGCACCGGTCCAGGCACATAGCCGGGGTCCAGCAGGTAGAGCAGCGGGGCGGCGAGCAGGGCGAAGCCGATGCCCAGCAGGGCCTGCACCAGGCTGCCGCCCAGCACGATCAGCAGCGCCAGGCAGTCGACGGCACTGTAGGCCATGGTTCGGGGACTCGGGCGTGGGTTTCAGCGACCGCCGGCGCCGCTGCGCGACTGCTCGGAGTTCTCCACCAGCACCGCCTCGGCCAGCTGATTGAGCTGCTGCCACAGCTCGATGGAGATATCCATGCCGCCTTCCAGGGCGCCCTGGTAGGCCCGGGCGAACTGCTCGGGGATGACCTGGCGGTAGCCGCTGCGCTGGCTGGCGTTACCGTGCAGCTGGCCGAGCAGGTCGATGCGGGTGCTCAGCAGCAGGGTCAGGGTCTGGGTGTCGGCGCTGGCCGGGTCCACCAGCAGGGCTTCGCTGTAGGTCGGGTAGGCGGCGCCGGCGGCGATGCTGGCGACGTGCTCGCTCACCGGCTGCTTGCCGTTCTGCCAGTAGGCCAGGCCGCTGATGCCCTGGCGGGCGCAGTCGACCAGCAGCTTGAGGACGAACTTGCGGTTGTGGCAGTTGCGCACCTTGACGTTGACGCAGCCCTGTTCCAGGGCCTTGGTCTCGGCCAGCTCGACGATGCTCGGCAGGCAGTTCAGGGCGCTGCGCCCAAAGCAGTCGAACAGCAGCGCCTGGCTTTCCTCGGCGAGCAGCTCCGGCCCCGGGCGCTGGCAGTCGGCCACGTAGGGCAGCGCCCGCTGCAGCTCGCCGAAGCCCTGCTCGCCGTGCACCTGCAGCCACTTGACCAGGGCGGCGGCATCCTCGTAGTAGCCGACCGGGTAGCCCATGCCCTCGAATACGCGCTTGAGCAGGGCGGTCAGTTCATTCGATGAAATCAGCATCAGCGCGTCTCCACAGTCGGGGCCAGGGGCAGGAACCAGTCGTCCTCGAACGGCTGGCCGATGTCCTCGAGCAGCGGCGCGCCCTGGAACATGGTGTTGCGCACCCACAGGCGCGAGCGCGGGTCGAACTTGCTGACGCCGAAGAAGGCCAGCTTGCAGCGCAGCAGGTGCATCGGCAGCACGTCGCGATCGAGCAGGTTGGCCTGGATCTCGCCGTAATGGGTCTTGGCCATGCCCTGCATGCGCCGCACGATGCCGCGCTGCTCGGGATGGCGCAGGAGGAAGCTGGCGGTGCACTGCCCGGGGTGCTCGGCCAGGTAGGCGCACAGCTGGCGGTGGCACTGCTGCGCCAGGTAGCCGATGCCCAGGGGCATCTGCTTGTCGCGGCCGCTCTCCAGGTTGCAGTTGCCCAGGCGCGGCTCCTGCTTCTCCTCGGAGCGGTACCAGAAGGTCTCGGTGGCGCCGTCGGCGTCGAAGTCGATGGCCAGGGCCCAGGCGTAGTGCTGCTCGATCAGGCTGCGTAGCGCGGCGGCCGGCATCTGCGGCTGCAGCTCCAGGGACTCGACCAGGGCGAAGCGGTCCTCCAGGTTGTCGACCAGCTCGGGATAGAGCTCCAGCAGGATGCAGTTGAGCAGCTCCTGGGCCTGCAGGCTGAGCTGGCGTTCCGACCAGGCCAGCAGCTGCGCCCAGCTTTCCAGGCGCTGGCTGGCCAGCCAGTCCTGCAGGGCGGCGAAGTCCTCCAGCACCACCCGGTTGTTTTCGGTCTGCCAGGCGTCTTCGGTGACGGTCTGCTCGATGTGCTGGATGCCGCGCTCGACCAGGCCGTGCAGGCGCGCCAGGCGCTCGGCGGTGACTTGGCCGAGGCTGCGCACCCGCGCCAGGGCCAGTTCGCGCATCTCGATCCAGCGGCCGATCAGCTGCGGGTGGTTGATCAGGTAGGGCGCCATGCCCAGGCCGGTGGAGTTGCCGATGCCGAAGTAGCGCTTGAGCTGCGGCTGCAGCACCACCGCGGTGTCCGGCGCACGCCGGCGGGCGATGTGTTCGGCCTGCTGCAGGCTGAAGTTGCGCAGCATGAAGCAGTTGAACATCTCCGCGGCGAAGGGCCGGGCGAAGTCCGGGTGCTTGCTGCTGACTTTCTCCCAGTCGGCCATGCCCAACTTGCCGCTGCCGTAGACCGCGGTGGTGCGGTACAGGTAGCCGACCTTGGCGATCTGCTCGACCTCGGGCTGGCGGCCGGCGCTCAGGGCGTCCACCACGCTGTCGAAGTTGCGCACGCTGCGGTTGGCCCGCGACAGCACCATGACCCGCGAATCCAGGCGTCCGGCTTCCTGCAGCGGCACGTTGCGGCGCAGGAATTCGACGTAGTCCTCGTCCACTTCGCCTTCGCACAGGGCCATGGTCAGGTCCCATTCGCTGGCGATCACCCGGTCGTTGCGCTTGTCGGGGTCGAGGTACTGGGAGAACAGCACGAAGCTGAACAGATCGCCGCTGGTCTGGATGCGGTAGATCACCGTGCCGTAGCCCTGGTCATCCAGCTCGAAGCGCCGCGGTTCGATCCGCCAGCCCTCGCGCATGATCTTGCGCACCAGGCAGCGCATGAAGCTCAGCCGGCTCTGGTGCAGGCTGCCGAGGCGTTCCAGGTCCATCACCACGTGGGGCGGACGCAGACGCAGGGTGCTGGCCCCGCTGGTGCCCGGATCGATGCTGGATGGAGTGCTCATAGGCTTGCCCTCGAGTGATGCGGTGCACACCCGGCGGTTCGACCCGCAGGGTGCGGCAGATTGTTTTTATCTGCCGCCGATGGTGGTGCAACGCCTGGCCCGGAGCAATTCAGATCGGCCTATCGCCTGATAAGTGAAACTTATCTGGATGGCAGTTTCGATCAGTGCGATCCCTTGTCTGCCCGGGCCGGATTCAATTCGGCATCGCGCAGGATGAATTCGTACAGCGCCTGGGCCGCCACCGGCAACGAGCGGTTGGCCAGGCAGACGATGCCGATGTCGCGGCTGACCAGCGGATCGCTCAGGGGGATGAAGCGCAACTGGCCGTGCTCGGCCGGGAAGGCGAAGCGCGGCAATGTGGTGATGCCCATGCCCGCCTCGAGCATGGCCAGCAGCGAGATCATGTTGGACATATAGAACTGCGAGTCGGCCACCAGCTCTTCGGCCTCGGTGCCCGACAGCAGGCGCGAGGTGCCGTTGGCGATCAGTCGCTCACCGCGCAGCTGCCGCCAGCTCAGTTGCGCCTCGCCGGCCAGGCGATGGTCGCCGCGACAGACCACGCCGATGCTGTCCTCCCAGATGGGGGTGAAGCGGATGTCGCTGTCCGCCTCCCACAGGCTGGCGATGCCGAAGTCCACCTGCTGGTTCTCGACCATCGCCAGCACCGCCTCGGAGCTGTCGTCGAACAGGCTGACATGCAGGTCGGTGGCGTCGCCGATGAAGCGGGCGAGGATGTCCGGCAGCAGGCGGCTGGCGATCGACGGCACCGAGGCGATGCGCAGATGCCCGGACTTGTGCTGGGCGATCAGGCTCATGTCGTTGACCACCCGGTCGTGGTGGGCGATCAGCTCCTTGGCGTAGACCATGAACTGCACGCCGAAGGGCGTCAGCTCCGGCCGCGCCGCCCGGGCGTTGCGCTTCTCGAACAGGGACTGACCGAGCTTGCCCTCCAGGTCGCGGATCGACAGGGAGATCGCGGGCTGGGTGCGGTGCGCCTTCTCCGCCGCCGCGTGGAAACCCTGGAGCTCCGCGACCCAGACGAAATGCCGCAATTGGGCGATCTTCAGCTCGGGCAGCATGGTAAGTTTTCCTTATCAAACAATATTTACTATTAATTTTAGTTTATTTCGGACGGCGCCTACCATTCGGCTACAGCTTGAGAGGAGGCGCACATGTCCACTGATATCTTCCGCAACTACATCAACGGTGAATGGGTCACCGGCACCCGCAGCGTGGCAAACGTCAGCCCGGCCAACGTCCAGGACGTGCTGGGCCAGTACGCCCAGGCCGATGCCGAGCAGGTCGAGCAGGCCCTGGCCGCCGCCCAGGCCGGGCAGGAGCAGTGGCAGCAGAGCGGCCTTGAGCAGCGCTACCAGGTGCTGATGGCCATCGGCGACGAACTGATCGAGCGCAAGGCCGAGCTGGGCGAGCAACTGGCTCGCGAGGAGGGCAAGACCCTGGCCGAGGGCATGGGTGAAGTCTACCGCTCCGGTCAGTTCTTCCACTATTACGCCGCCGAAGTGCTGCGCCAGATGGGTGAGACCGCCGACTCGGTGCGTCCGGGCGTGGAGATCGAGACCCGCCGCGAGCCGGTGGGCGTGGTCGCCATCATCACCCCCTGGAACTTCCCCATGGCCACCGCGGCCTGGAAGATCGCCCCGGCCCTGGCCTTCGGCAATGCCGTGGTGTTCAAGCCGGCCAACGCGGTGCCGGCCAGCGCCTGGTCGCTGACCGAGATCATCGCCCGCCAGGGGCTGCCGGCCGGCACCTTCAACCTGCTGATGGGCAGCGGCGCCACGGTCGGCGACGCGCTGATCCACTCGCAGAAGATCCAGGCCCTGAGCTTCACCGGCTCGGTCGAGACCGGGCGCAAGGTGGCCGCGGCCACCGCCGCCAATTTCGTCCGCTGCCAGCTGGAAATGGGCAGCAAGAACGCCCTGATCGTGCTCGACGACGCCGACCTGGAGCAGGCGGTGGAGTGCGCGCTGAACGGCGCCTTCTTCGGCACCGGGCAGAAGTGCACCGCCTCCTCGCGGCTGATCGTCACCGCCGGCGTGCACGACCGCTTCGTCGCCAGGCTGGTCGAGCGCATGGGCCAGCTCAAGGTCGGCTACCCGCTGCGCGAGGGCGTGCAGATCGGCGCGGTGATCGACGGCAAGCAGCTGGAGCAGAACCTGCGCTACATCGAGCAGGCCAAGGCCGAGGGCGCGGTGCTGGCCTGTGGCGGCGAGCGCATCGACGAGGAGTACGAGGGCTTCTACATGCGCCCGGCGCTGTTCGTCGATACCCGCAACGACATGCAGATCAACCGTGACGAGGTGTTCGGCCCGATCGCCTGCGTGATCAAGGTCGCTGACTACGAGCAGGCCCTGGCCACCCTCAACGACACCGACTTCGGCCTCACCGCCGGGATCATGACCCAGTCGCTGAAGTACGCCAGCGACTTCAAGCGCCGCGCCAAGACCGGCTGCGTGATGGTCAACCTGCCGACCGCCGGCACCGATTACCACGTGCCGTTCGGCGGCCGCAAGAACTCCAGTTTCGGCCCGCGCGAACAGGGCACTTACGCCCGCGAGTTCTACACCGTGGTCAAGACCACCTACATCCGTGCCTGAGGTGTGCGCCATGCATGACGACCTGATCGTGATCGACGGCCTGCAGTACTCCAACTGGGACCGCGAGCTGTTCAGCCAACTGCGCCAGGGCGGGGTCACTGCGGTGCACGTGACCCTGGTGTACCACGAGAACGCCCGCGAGACCCTGAGCCGCCTGGGTGAGTGGAACCGCCGCTTCGAGCAGCACGGCGACCTGATCATGCCGGTGGCGGGCGCCGCCGACATTCGCCGAGCCAAGGAGCTGGGCAAGGTGGGGGTGTTCTTCGGCGCGCAGAACTGCTCGCCGATCGAGGACGATATCGCCCTGATCGAGGTATTCCGCCAGCTCAACCTGCTGATCATGCAGCTGACCTACAACAACCAGAGCCTGCTGGCCACCGGTTGCTACGAGGGCAGCGACAGCGGCATCACCCGCTTCGGCAAGCAGGCCATCGCCGAGATGAACCGGGTCGGCATGCTCATCGACATGTCCCACAGCGCCGAGCGCAGCACCCTGGAGGCGATCGAGCTGTCGAGCCGGCCGATCATCATCTCCCACGCCAACCCGGCGTTCTTCCACCCGGCCAAGCGCAACAAATCCGAGACCGTGCTGCGCGAGCTGGGCAACTCCGGCGGCCTGCTCGGCTTCAGCCTGTACCCCTTCCACCTGCACAACGGCTCGGACTGCAGCCTGGATCAGTTCTGCGACATGGTCGCGCGCACCGCCGACCTGATGGGCATCGATCACATCGGCATCGGCACCGACCTGTGCCAGAACCAGCCGCAGTCGGTGCTGGAGTGGATGCGCAGCGGCCGTTGGTCCAAGCAGGTCGACTACGGCGAGGGCTCGGCGAGCAACGCCGATTGGCCCAAGCCGCTCGGCTGGTTCGGCGATAGCCGCGACTTCCCCACTATCACCCAGGGTCTGCTGCAGCGCGGTTTCAGCGCAGAAGACACCGCCAAGGTGATGGGGCTCAACTGGCTCAACACCCTGGAGCAAGGCCTCAAGCCTGCCCCGTAACGTTCCTGAACAACCAACAAGTACAAGATTCTTGTCAGGAGGCTGTAATGAATAGCACCCAATCGGCTACCCAAACGGGGGCTCCCGTGATCACCGAGAAGAGCAAACTGCTGCAGGGCGTGGATGTCCCGGTGTTCCTCATGAGCGGCGGCTTCGTCCTGCTGTTCGCCATCCTCGCCCTGTTGGACATCGAACTGATGACCCAGTGGGTCAACGGCGCCTTCGCCTGGTCCACCAAGCTGTTCGGCGCCTACTGGCAGGTGCTGTTGTTGCTGACCTTCGGCATCGGCCTCTATCTGGCCGCCGGCCGCACCGGCCGGGTGCGCCTCGGCGCCCTGGCCAAGCCTGAAATGCCGACCTTCACCTGGGTCTGCGTGATCATGTGCACCCTGCTGGCCGGCGGCGGCGTGTTCTGGGCCGCCGCCGAGCCGATGGCCCACTTCCTCTCGCCGCCACCGCTGCACGGCGGTGAAGCGGGTACCCCGCAGGCCGCCTACAACGCGCTGGCGCAGAGCTTCATGCACTGGGGCTTCCTGGCCTGGGCGATCCTCGGCAGCCTGACCGGCATCGTGCTGATGCACCTGCACTATGAAAAAGGCCTGCCGCTCAAGCCGCGCACCCTGCTGTACCCGCTGTTCGGCGAGCGGGTCATGACCGGCTGGTTGGGCGCGCTGGTCGACGCCTGCTGCGTGCTGGCGGTGGTCGCCGGCACCATCGGCCCGATCGGCTTCCTCGGCCTGCAGGTGAGCTTCGGCCTGGAGAAGCTGTTCGGCATCAGCAACGACTACGGCACCCAGGTGACCATCATCGGCGTGCTGGTGGCCGTCTACACCCTCTCGGCGGTGTCCGGGGTGGCCCGCGGCATCCAGTGGCTGAGCCAGATCAACGTGGTCATGGCCGTGGCGCTGATGCTGTTCATCCTGCTGCTGGGCCCGACCGGCTTCATCGTCGACGCCTACCTGCAGGCCATGGGCATCTACCTGGACAAGTTCATCCCCATGGCCACCTTCCGCGCCGACCCGGCCTGGCTGGACTGGTGGACGGTGTTCTTCTGGGGCTGGTTCCTCGGTTACGGCCCGCTGATGGCCATGTTCGTCGCGCGCATCTCCCGCGGTCGCACCCTGCGCGAGCTGGTGCTGACCATCTCGGTGGTGGCGCCGCTGATCACCTGCTTCTGGTTCACCATTGTCGGTGGCAGCGGCCTGGCCTTCGAACTCAGCAACCCCGGTTCGGTGTCCGAAGCCTTCGCCGGCTTCAACCTGCCAGGCGCCTTGCTGGCGATCACCGCGCAGCTGCCCCTGGGCTACCTGATGTCGGTGCTGTTTCTGATCCTCACGGTGATCTTCGTCACCACCACCGGCGACTCCATGACCTACACCATCTCCATGGTGATGACCGGCACCGATCACCCGCGCGCCGAGATCCGCGTGTTCTGGGGCGTGATGATGGGCGTGGTGGCGGCCTTGCTGATCTCCATCGGCTCCGGCGGCATCAGCGCGCTGCAATCGTTCATCGTCATCACCGCCGTGCCGGTGTCGCTGATCCTGCTGCCCTCGCTGTGGAATGCCCCGCAGATCGCCCGGCGCATGGCCGACGAGCAAGGGCTCTAATCCCCGCAACTTTCGGGGGAGCGTGGCGAAAGCCGCCTCCCTCTTTTTTATTCCCCCCGCAGATCAGGAGCACGCCATGAAACAGGCCGTGAAAACCCAGCTGTTCCCGTCCAAGGCCCCGCTGGAGTGGGCCGTGATCGGCAACGGCACCCTGTACACCGCGCAGATCCCCATCGACGTCCAGGGCCAGGTGGTGCCCGGCGGCATCGAGGCGCAGACCCGCCAGACCCTGGACAACCTCAAACACACCCTGGAGTGCGCGGGGCTGGGGATGGACGCCGTGACCCAGGTGCTGATCTACGTGACCGATCGCAGCTACCTGGCCACGGTCAACGCGGTCTATGCCGAGTACTTCAGTGTGCCTTACCCCAATCGCGCGGCCATGGTCATCGCCGGCCTGGCCCGCGAGGAAATGCTGGTGGAGCTGGTGGTCTACGCCAACGCCTGAGCCTCCGCTTTCCAAGGCATGCCGGCGCGGTGATCCCGACTGGTGTGCCGAGCGCCTCCGGCGCTCGCCTGCCTGAACGGCCGACCGTGCCGACCAAGGTTGCCTCGACTCCCTCCTGCGCAAGCGCCCACTGCCCACAAGGCAGGCGGCGCTTGCTGCTTCCCGCCAGCCCCCCCGCGCCTCCGGCGGAGGGCTATCGCCTACCGTCGCTGCGAAAATTGCCCATCTTTGGGATTGTGGCGTCCCGGCGGCTTGAGCTTCGGGCGATGCGCAGGCAGCATGCAGCCTGCGCCGGCAAACCGGTGAACTGTCGGCGCGTCGCCGTATCATCTGAGCCGAAGGAGCTACCACGTGCGTCCAACCCCAGCCAAGCTGTTGCGCAGCCTCGACTGGCGACTGGCGCTCGGTGCGCTGTTGCTGTGGGCGCTGCTGGCCGTGGCGGTCGCCTTCATCGCCGGTCGCAGCGAGCGACAACACGCGCTCATGCTTATGCACAGTGAGCTGCAGTCGTTGAGTCGGCTGCGTGTGGAGTCGCTGGCGCGGCAGATCGACCGTCGTCGCCAGCAGGTGCGCCTGCTCGCCAGGACGCCGCCGGCCCTGGGCATGGTGCGCGCCAGCAGCAACCGGGGACTCGACCCGGAGGGCGAAAGCACGGTCGAGTTGTGGCAGGGCCGCCTGGAGACCATTTTCAGCGCCTTCGCCAGCACCACCCCCGATGTGCTGCAAGTGCGCCTGCTCGATGTCGCCGACCGCGGGCGCGAGCTGATTCGCGTCATTCAGCGCAAGGGACGGGTGGAGGTACTGGCGCCGCCCATGCTGCAGCGGCGCGGCGATGCCGCGTACTTCAGGGAAACCCTCAGGTTGCGCGACAACGAGGTGTACGTCTCCGACATCGAACTGAGCCGCGAGTACGGCGACCGTCAGTCGCCACTGGTGCCGACGATGCGCGTGGCCACCCCGGTATTTGCCGCGGATGGCAAGCCATTTGCCATAGTCCTGGTCGATCTGGACGCCAGCGGTTTGCTGGCCACGATGCAGACCGGTCCGGACGAGAAGCAGCTGCGCGTCTACATCACCGATCAACACGGCCGCTTCCTGCTGCATCCGGACCGGGACAAGACAATTGCCTTCGAAGCGGGCCGTACCTGGCGCTGGCAGGACGAGTTCCACGCGCTCCAGTCGCCGGCCGGTTCACGCAAGATGCAGCTGCTGCAGAATGCCTCGAGCCAGGCCTACGCGGTCACCCGCCAGTTGCGCCTCAATTCCGGTCGCGGCGACGGTCGTCGCTTGACCGTGACCATGGCGGTGACCGAGGCGCCGGTGATCGCCGCCGTGGCGACTGCGCGCAGCAACGCCTTGCTGGCGATGCTGGGCGGCGGCTTGCTCGCCGCCTTGCTGGCCTTCCTCTATCAGCGCCAGCGGCGCACCCTGCATCGCCGGCAGGCCGAACTGGCTGCCATTGTCGGCAGCTCCCAGGACGCGATCATCGGTACCGATCTGGACGGCCTGGTCAGTAGCTGGAATCTGGCGGCGCAGCGGATGTTCGGCTACCGCGCCGAGCAGGCGATCGGCCGGCCGTTGGCCGAGCTGATCCTGCCGGAGGGGCGGATAGAGGAAGATCGGACGATGCGCCGCCTGGCGGCGAGTGGCGAGCCGGTTCCCAGCTTCGAAACCGTGCGCCAGCGCCAGGACGGCAGCGAGGTCGCGGTGTCCCTGGCCGTCACCGCCGTTGCCACGGAGTCTGGTGGTGTCACCGGCCTGGCCGACACCATCCGCGACATCAGCGCACAGCGTCTGGCAGAGCGCGAAGTCCGCGAACTGAACGCCTCGCTCGAATGTCAGGTGGAAGAGCGCACGCGACAGTTCGAACGCTTTGCCTCCCTGCACCGGGCAATAGTCGCCGATGCCGGCTACGCCATGCTCGCCACCGACCTGGAAGGCGCGATCACCCTGTGCAATCCGGCGGCCGAGCGCATGTTCGGCTATACCGCCGAGGAGCTGCTGGGGCGTCAGACGATGCTGCTCTGGCACGATCCTCAGGAACTCGCGGCGCGTGCCGAGGCGCTTTCCCAGGAGTTGCACCAGCCACTGGCGCCCGGACTCGAAGTGCTGGTCGCCAAGACCCGTTGCGGCCTGCCCAATCAGCACGAGTGGACGGTGATACGCAAGGACGGTTCGCGGCTGGCGGTGCTGCTGGTGATCAGCGCGCTGCGCGACGAGGCGGGGGTGCTCCAGGGCTTCATCGGCATGGCCTCGGACATTTCCCGGCGCCAGCAGAGCCGGCGTGAGCTGTTGGCGGCCCGCGATCAGCTGAGCAAGGCCGCCGAGCTGGCCGAACTCGGCATCTGGACCTGGCGGCTGGCGGACGACGCGCTGACCTGGAACGAGCGCATGTTCGAGCTCTATCAGCAGCCGCTCAGTTTGCGCGCGCAGGGCCTGCACTACGAACACTGGCGCTCGCGGGTTCATCCCGCGGATGTGGCCGCAACCGAGGCGGCGCTGATGGCGGCCGTCGAGGGCCGCAAGGACTACGATCCGCAGTTCCGCATCGTCCTGCCGGACGGGCGTATTCGCCATATCCAGGCCGGTGCCTATGTCGAGCGCGATGAGCAGGGCAAGGCCTTGTGCGTCACCGGTATCAATCGCGATATCAGTGCGCAGCGCGAGCTGGAGACGACGCTGCGCGGGGCCAAGGAACAGGCCGACGAAGCCTGCGCGGCGAAGGCGGCGCTCCTCGCCAACATGAGCCATGAGATCCGCACGCCGATGAATGCCATTCTCGGTACGCTTGCATTGCTGCAACAGAGTCGCCTGGACGCGACCCAGGCGGAATATGCCGCTCAGGCCGAGGCCGCCGGCCAGGCGCTGCTGGGCATTCTCGACTCTTCGCCAGCCGAAGCCGAAGCGTGCAGGCTCGATCCGCAGCCCTTCAGCCTGGAGCACCTGCTGCGTGACCTGGCCACTGCCGTTTCGGCCGATGCCGGTGAGCAGGGCGCCGAGTTGCTGGTCAGTCTCGACCCCGCGTTGCCGGCCTGGATCGTCGGCGATGCGCCATGCCTGCAGCAGGTTCTGGCCAACCTGATTGAGAGCGCCATGCAGTCTGCCGATCCGGGCGAAGTGCTCCTGAGCGTAAGCCAGCTCGAGCGCACGGACGAGCCAGTCCGACTGGCGTTCGCCGTGCGCCACACCGGCATCAATATGCCGGCCGAGCTGCGCGAGCAAGCTGTCACTGGCGTACCCGAGGGCGGCAGTGCCCGGCATTCCGGCGGCAACCAACTGGGGCTTGCGATCAGTCAACGTTTGGTCCGCCAGATGGGCGGTAGCCTGGAGGTACAGCGTTCGCCCGATGAGCGCCTCAGCTTCAGATTCACGCTCGAGTGTCCGCTGGCGCCCCATGGGATGGAGCTGCCGGCCGAAACGCCGAGCGAAGCGGCGCCGTCGTCCACCGCAGCTGTCCCGGTATCGCGCGCTGCCCGCGCCCGCCCACGAGCCCTGTCCGGCTTGCGCGTGCTGCTGGTCGAGGACAATCCAACCAATCAGCTGGTGGCCCGCGAACTGCTGCTCAGCGCCGGCGCGGAGGTGGCAGTCGCCAATGACGGCCATGAAGGTGTCCTCGCCGTGAAACAGGCCGATCCGCCGTTCGATGCGGTGCTGATGGATATACAGATGCCCGGCATGGACGGCCATGCGGCCACCCGTGAGATCCGGCGGCACTATGGCCCTGAGCAGCTGCCGATCATCGCCATGACCGCCAATGCCATGCCGGCCGATCGTGCTGCGGCGCTGGAAGCAGGGATGAACGAGCATGTCGGCAAGCCGTTCGAGCTGGCCGCACTGGTCAGCGTGATCCAGCGCCTGAGCGGACGTGCCGGGGGGGCTGTGGCCCGCGCGGCCGTGGCGCCCCCAGGCGAGACACGGCCGGTACTGGACGAGACTACCGCGCTGCGCCGTTTTGACGGTAACCAGGCGATCTACCGGCAGGCGCTGGCGAAGTTCTCCAGCGACGCGCCCGCGCGGCTGGCCGAACTGCCGGCTACGCTTGACCAGGACAGGGGGCCGGTCCTGCACCGCTTGCACAGCTTGAAAGGGCTGGCCGCGACCATCGGTGCCGAGGCGTTCGCCGCGCTGGCGAGTGAGGCCTGTGAGCTGTTGGTCCGTGGTTGTTCGCCGGCGCGCTGGCTGGCCTTGCGAGGCGAGTTGGACCTCGCCGGCCGCGCGGCCGCGGCCGCGGCGGGCGCGCTGCACGAGCCAGGCCACGATCAGGAGCCGGCGCCAGCTGCGGAGATCAGCGACGCGCTCGGCAGAACTGACCTGTTGACGTTGTGGCGACTGCTCGAGGCCAATAACATGGACGCTTTGTGCCTGTACGATCGATTACGCAAGCATTATCAGGGGACGTCATTGCACGCATTCAAGCAGCTCGGGGAGATGATTGAGCGACTCGATTTCGCCGCGGCCGCGGCGCAATGTCAGGCGCTGCTGGATAGCGGGGAGGCGCCATGAGCATCGGCAGCGGCGGTGAGCCAGGCCCTTACAACCTCGGCGGTCGGCGTGGGCGCCTGCTGGTGGTCGACGACGAGCCGATCTTCGTCCGGTTGATCCACCAGCTGTTCTCTGCCGAGCATGAGGTCTTTATGGCCACCAATGGCGAGGAAGCCCTGAAGATCTATGAGCGTTCGGCCCCGGACCTGATCCTGCTGGACGTGATGATGCCGGGCATGGACGGACTCGAGCTGTGTCGGCTGCTGAAGCAGCTGCCTGATGCACGGGAGATTCCGGTGATCTTCGTCACCGGTTATGAGTCCCTGGACGAGGAAACCGCCTGCTGGAACGCCGGTGGCGTCGATTTCGTCAACAAGCCGTTCAACCCGCTGACCCTGCGCAATCGCGTCAATGTCCACCTGGCGTTGAAGTTTCAGGCCGACCGCCTGCGCGAGATGGCCTTCGTCGACGGCCTGACCGGCATCGCCAATCGACGTCAGTTCGAGGAGCGGCTTGACCTGGAATACCGGCGCAGCCGGCGCAACCAAACCCCGCTGGCGCTGCTGATGATCGATGTCGACTTCTTCAAGCCCTACAACGATCGCTATGGTCATCAGGCCGGCGACGACTGCCTGCGCAAGATCGCGGCCTTGCTCAGAGAGAACATGAGCCGTCCCGGCGATCTGGCGGCACGCTACGGCGGTGAGGAGTTCGCGTTCCTGCTTCCGGAGACCGATGCCGCTGGCGCGCGGGTCATCGCCGAGCGTCTGGTGGAAACGGTGCGCCAGCTCAACCTGGAGCACCTCGACTCCAGCGTCGCCCCTATGGTGACCATCAGTATTGGCGCTTCGGTGCTGAATTCGGATTCGAGCGAGCCCTGCGGGGCGCTGATCACCCTGGCGGACGCGCAACTCTATCGAGCCAAGAAACAGGGCCGTGGACGGGTCAGCTGCGCGCTGATGTCCGCGCAGCGCGGCGAGACGGCTCGCTCCTGAACCTCGCCCTCCCTGGGCAGTTTCCTGAGTACGGCAACAGCGCGGCACGCTCGGCATGCCGCGCTGTTCGACTGTATAGGGCCGTCGTTAAGCCAGGCTGTATTCCTGGCCAATCACCGAGGGATCGAAGGGCTTGCGACTGAATACGCGCCGCACCATGGGCGCGAAATGGTCCAGAGCCGGGGTGGGGTAGGCCGGGTCGAAGGAGGCCTGGTCCCACTTCTCGCAGAAGTCGACGCACAGCGGGTAGGCCGGGTGGTCCTTGTACCTGTCGCGCTCGTGGCGATCGCCGCCGAAGTGGTGGGCGTAGTAGAAGTTCTGGAACAGCCCGTGGTGGTGCAGCACCCAGGTCACTTCCGAGCGCACGTAGGGCCTGATGACCGATGCCGCCAGCTGCGAGTGGTTGTAGGGGGCCAGTTCGTCGCCGATATCGTGAATCAGCGCGCCAACGATCATGTCCTCGTCGGCGCCATCGGCCTCGGCCCTGGCTGCCGTTTGCAGCGAGTGTTGCAAGCGGCTGACCTGATAGCCGCTCAGGCTGTGTTCCAGCTCGCTCAGCGCCTTGAGAATGCGCTCGGGCAGCGCCTGGTTGAACTCTTGTTCCAGATGGTCGAGAAATTCGTACTCCTCGCGGGTGCCATCTTTCATCTGGGTGAATTGCACGGTGTTCATCAGGCGACTTCCTTAATGGTTTTTAGCTGGATAAGGGTGCTGGCATAGCGCTCGCGCGGGCCGTCCAGGTCGATATAGCAACCCTGCAAATGCCTGCGCCCCTCGGATGGGTCGAAGCGGCTGCGACCGTGCAGGACCCGGCTGTTGTCGAACAGCATCAGCTCGCCGGCCTGCAGCGGGAAGCGAATCTCGTAGGCCGGGTCGCAGAACAGCTCGCCCAGGCGCTTGCGGGCGCGGTGGTAGGCCTTCATCTGGTCCAGCGCAAGCAGCGGCAAGCCGTCGAGACGGGGGCTGTAGTGCACGCCCAGGGTGCGGCCCTGAGCATCGGTCTTGATGATCGGCTTGTGGCTGACCAGCTCGGTGCCGCGGTCGATGAAGCGGTATTTGACCGAGGTGTCCTTGAGCAGCCGGTAGCCCTCGGGATCCTTGTCGGCCAGTTCGCGGACCACGCTGACGCTGTCCACCAGGGTCGACAGGCCGCCGCTGGTTTCGTTGATCAGGCAGTGCAGCAGCTGGATACCCGGCACAGGGTCGCGATAGGGGTTGTCGGTGTGGGGGCCGAGATGGAAGCCGGTATAGGCCAGGTCGTTGGCGTCCGGCTTGGAGTAGACCTCGAAGTAGCGGCCGAAGTTGGTTTCCTTGAGGTAGCCGAACTTGGCGGCCACGTCGAGAATGCTCTCCGGCGCGGTAGGCACCTGGGTCAGCACGATAAAGCCATAGCGCAGGTAGGTCTCGAGCGCCGTCAGGAAGTGCGCGGGCGCCTGCATGTCCGGCCAGGCGAAGCGCACCGCGGTCTGGTCGAGGCTGCTGTCCCAGCCCTGGGCGGCGGGGAAGGCGTCGTCCGCGTCCAGTTCGGCCTGCAGGAAGGAAAAGTCATACAGGGACTGGTGACCGTCACTGAATGTGAGCCGCGCCTGCAGCGCGCTTATCGGATCTACCGCAAGCAGGGTGATCTCCGGATCGATGGCGTGGGAGTCGAACAGCCGCTGCTGGGTCAGGCGATCCAGTTGCGCCGGGTCCTGACTGCGTTCGCGCAGCCAGAGGGCGTGCAGTTCGAGTATTTCGCCATTGGCGCGAACGCTCACCGCGGGTGGGGTCTGTTGGAAGATGACCTCGATTCTATTCATTGCCTGTATCCCATGATGCCGGTGCTGGTGGGGCAGTCGTTCGAGCGCTTGGACTGGCGCGCTGAGGCCAATGTCGTTGCATGGTCATTCCGCTCTGCGGCGGCCTTGCCGAGGTTTGCCGGCGCTGCGGCGGTCGCAGGCGGCACGCGAATGGTCGCATCTGACGTAATGGCGGCCCAGCACCCTAATTTGATGCGAAGGCATGCAAAAAACTTATGACCTGGCCGGTGTACCTGAAAACGAGGCGCGCCAGTGCCTGCCACTGTGCGTGCGCGACGTGACCGAGACTGCTAGCTGAGGGGCGGGTGATGTCTCGGCAAGGGGCGCGGACAGTCGCCATTGCGTCGACCAATCCGGTGACTCGACCCGTCACTGCGCGTGCGGCAGACCCATTTCCCTGGTCTGCGGACGTTGGGAAATGGGCCGTACCGGTTAGCCGCGCTGGGGTGTGACGAGGCTTTCGGGGCCGCGCGGGCTGGGGCGCGGCTCGCTCAGCCGTCCGTTCTTGGCGCGCAGGCGCGTGCCGCGGGCCTCGCTGAGGTTGTCGGCTACCGAGTTGAGTTGGGCGCATTCGATAAGACGCAGGTTGTGCAGCTCGGGGACGGGCTTGCCGGCGGCCTTCATGCCGGCCAGCCGTGCCCACGCCGCGCGCTTCTTGCGCACCTGGTGGGGTTGGAACAGGTCGAAGTCGCGAAAGCCGACGGCCGTGGGTTCGACCTTGATCGCACCCGCCGCGAGGGCCGCCTGGTAGAGCTCGAGCCCGCGCCGGGTGCGCACGATGATGCCGTTGAACCCCTCGTCCTCGCCAGTGGGGCCGCCACCCGGCCAGACATCGGAGGCGGCCAGGTCGGCGCTTTCACCGATGGCGTCCGGGCAGATCTTGCAGCGTGGCTGGATCATCCATTTGTCTTCGTTCGCCCACATGTCCTGGTAGCTGAGCTCGAAGGCCTGGCCGCCCTTGGTTTCCATTCGGGTCGGCCCGGGATTGCCGTTGCCGCGGTAGCGAAACAGGCTGAGCTGGTCCTCGTCGATGCCGAACTGGGCGAGGACTTCCTGGGATTTGCTCAGGTCCGAGGCGCCGCCGCAGACCAGGGTCAGCGCGTACTTCATGTATGCGTCCACCCGTGGGTCCAGTCGCGCCAGGTTGCGCACCGCGGCGATGTCGCAAGGCTTGGCGATCAGGGCGAAGGGCTGGCGGCGTTCGAGAATCTCGGTGAAGTCGATCAGCGGGGCCGCCGGGCCATAGCGCGAGCCTGCGCCTTCGAGCACCGAGGCCGCGTCGAAGCTCAGGCGACGTTCGCTGCGCATCGGCTGCTGGCGCGACGCGCCGACGTGGAGGATGAAATCCACCCGGCCACTGTCCAGCAGGAACTGCCCCAGGGCAGTCAATACGCCGCCGGTGGAGGCGCGAAAGCGCACCTGCGGGTCGCCGGCATAGCCTATCGCCAGCTGCTCGGCCGCGCCCCAGACCAGGTCGTGCTGGGCCTCTGCGCTCTGGTTCTCCGGTTGTGCGCCCTCGATGCGGGTGCCCGGACAGACCGCGTTGATCCGCTCCAGGGTGGCCTCGGACAAGGTTCCGTGAACCAGTGGCCGTTCCCGTCCCTCCGGGGTCAGGACCATGTCGATCTGTGCGGGTTCGGCGATCGAGCGGCACAGGCCGCAGCCGATGCATAGACCGTTCTCGACGATTTGTTCTACGGATAGGGGCATCGGTATAGGCCTAGATCAGCGGCGGGGTCAGCCAGCGCTGCGTGGGTATTTCCAGGGGCTGGTGGCGCTCGCCGGCGAATGACTGTTGCGACGAACGGCCAGGTTGCTGCCGGGAGCTGGCCAGCGACTTGCCTTGGGATTCACGCAGCGGGCGCGGGCGGGCAGATACCAGCTTGAGAAGGTGTGCCAGGTCCATAATGTTGTCCCTTGTTTTTATTGTGGGTCAGCGAATGCTATGGGGGCATTGGTCGCCGGTTGGTCGTCACGGCACAAATGTGCAACGATCAGCCCGGCGGACATGCGCCGGGCGCTAATATGCGACTCGCCAGTCAGCATATGCAAGCCCTGGCCGGGCTGCCCAGCTGTATTTATTGATGCCAAGGCATGCACGAAATTTATGGTCTCTGAGCGCAACCATCCTCCCTCCATGAAGGCCCTGATCGCTTTCGAGGCCGCTTTTCGCCTCGGTTCCATGACCGCCGCTGCCCAGGAGCAGGGCACCACCCAGCCGGTGATCTCGCAGCGCATTCGCGCGCTGGAGGAGAGCATCGGTCGGGTGCTGTTCGATCGCACGGGCAACCGGCTGACGCCAACCGACCAGGGACGCTTCCTCTTCGCCGAGCTGTCCAGCGCGCTGAGCAGTATCAATACCGCCGTGGAGAAGCTGCGCGACGAGGCCCTGGATGTGCCCCCGAGCCTGTCGATCGCCGCCAATTTCGGCTTTGCCCACGCCTGGCTGCTGCCGCGCCTGGGTGCCTTGCAGCAGGCCTTTCCGCGCTACCGCTTTGAAATCGCGCCGGCCGATTCCGAGTCCGCCCTGGAGATGGGCGAGGCCGACATTGCCATTCGCTTCGGCGCCCTGAGCAGCTGTCGCGCGAACGAGGTGCAGCTGGTGCGGGAGGTGGTGTTCCCGGTCTGCAGTCCGGCCTTTGCCCAGCGCCACGACCTGACGGGGCGGGTCGACGAGCAGGTCTTGTCGCGAGTGCCGCTGCTGCACATGGACCAGAACAATCCGCGCTGGCTGGACTGGGCCGGCTGGTGTGTGCTGGCCGGGCTTGCCCCGGCGCAGGAGACGGCACGCTTCAAGTTCAACAACTATCCGCTGCTGATCAGTGCGGTCCTGCGGGGCGAGGGCATGGCCCTGGGGTGGGCCGAGTTGGTGCAGCAGGCGGTGGCCGAGGGGCAGTTGGTCGCCTTGCAGCCCGAGGTGATCCGCAGCGACCACGGCTATCTGCTGGCCAGCCGGCATCGCAACAGCCGCCTGGTGCAACCGGTCATCGACTGGTTCCAGGCGGAGCTTGGACAATCCCCTCACGCGCGCTGAGCGCCCGCTGCGGCTGTTGCCGAGCCCCTTTCAGACGGCGTTGCCCGGCTCAGTCCAGCGACTCGTCGTCACGCTGCAGCACATAGGTACGGCCGTTTTCGCCGTCCAGGCAGTCGTGCACATAGAACATCACTACCTCGCCCAGACCCGGCATGGTTGCCACGTAGTCGCCGATCTCGGCGGTGAAGTAGACGGCCGACAGGGGCTTGGCCTCGCACTCGAGGGCGGCGGTCATGAACAGCTCGGGGGCGCTGTCGCCGTAGAACTCGCTGCGCTGCTCGGCATCCCAGTCCGCAGGCGGCTGGAATACCCCGGTGAAGACGATCTTGGCGTCGCCCAGGTCCAGTTCCTCGGCATCCGGGTCCTGCTCGTCGGGGCGGTAGACGGTGCAGTCCTGAGCATCCGGGTGATCGAGAATCGCCAGGCGCGCGGCCAGGTGTTGTTGCGAATCGGGCTGGGGCATGAGGGCTCCGCGGTCAGGGGGCAGGCCTGGGCCTGAAAGGCGCCACCTTACAGACAGGCGTTTGTCCGAGGAAGCCTTAACGCCAGTTGAGGATCGGCCAGCCGGCCTGTTCGGCGTGGGCGCGCAGCACCGGGTCGGGGTTGACCGCGTGGGGCAGGCTGACCCGTTGCAGCAGCGGCAGGTCATTGCGCGAGTCCGAGTAGAAGTAGGCGCCGTCCAGGGATTCGCCCTGTTGCTCCAGCCATCGCTGCAGGCGGGTGACCTTGCCCTCGCGGTAGGTCAGCACGCCCTGGGTGCGGCCGCTGTAGCCGCCGTGCCGCTGTTCCAGTTCGATCGCCAGCACCTCGTCGATTCCCAGGCGAGCGGCGATGGCGCTGACCAGAAAATGCGCCGAGGCGGAGATGACCAGAATGCGCTCGCCGGCCGCGCGGTGCCGGGCCAGGCAGCGGGTCGCGTCGCTGTAGAGCAGCGGTTCGATCACCTCCTCGACGAAGGGTTCGACGACGTACGCCACTTCTTCCGCGCTGCGCCCGACCAGGGGCGCGAGGCTGAAGGCCATATAGTCCTCCATGGCCAGCTTGCCTTCGGCGTAGAGCGCCATCAGTTCGCGGTCGCGGGCCAGGAAGCTGTCGCCGTCGACCCAGCCGAGCTTGGCCATTTCGGCGCTCCACAGGCTGGCGCAGTCGCCGTCGATCAGGGTGTCGTCCAGGTCGAAGATTGCCAGGGCCATCAGGCCACCTCGTGAACGGCGTGGGGCGCTATGTCCAGCGCGACGCGCTGGCCGCTCGGGTGCATGTCGGCCACCGAGCGGTTCAGCACGTCGACCAGCAGCTCCACGCCGCGGGCCTCGACGCGGTAGCGGATGACGTTGCCGAGCAGGCTGTGGCTGCGCACCAGGGCCTCGATCTGGCCCTGGGCGCCGAGGGCGATGGCTTCCGGGCGGATGGCGATGCGCCCGCCAACCGGGCGGCCGAGCAGGCGGCTGGCGGCCTCGGCCTCGAGCAGGTTGTAGTTGCCGATGAAGCCGGCGGCGAAGGCGTCCACCGGCGCGGTGTAAAGCGTCTCGGCATCGCCGCTCTGGACGATCTGGCCGGCGTTCATCAGGAAGATGCGGTCGCTCATCACCAGCGCTTCTTCCTGGTCGTGGGTGACGAAGATGGTGGTCAGGCCCAACTCCTGCTGGATGGCGCGGATCTGTTCGCGCAGGTGCTTGCGGATGCGGGCGTCCAGCGCCGACAGCGGTTCGTCGAGCAGCAGCAGGCGCGGGCGGGTGACCAGCGAGCGGGCCAGGGCCACGCGCTGGCACTGGCCACCGGATAGCTGCTGCGGGTAGCGCTCGGCGAACTCGCCCAGCTCGACCATGTCCAGGGCTTCGCCGACGCGTTGGTTGCTCTCGCTCTTGCCCACTTGCTGCATGCGCAGGCCGAAGGCGACGTTCTCGCGCACGGTCATGTTGGGGAACAGCGCGTAGCTCTGGAACACCATGCCGATGCCGCGCTTCTGCGGCGGCACCGGCACCAGGTCCTGACCATCGAGAAGGATCTGTCCGCCATTGACCGAGGTCAGGCCGGCGATGCAGCGCAGCAGGGTGGATTTGCCGCAACCGGAGGGGCCGAGCAGGGTGACGAACTCGCCCTGGCCGATCTCGCAGTCGATGTCGCTGAAGATCGGGGTCTGGCCGTAGCTTTTATGCAGGCCTTGAATGCTCAGGAAACTCATGTCTTGTCCTTGTTCAGGCGATTGGCGGCCCAGGTGAACAGCAGCACGAAGAAGAAGTAGGAAATCACCAGGGCGCTGTTGAAGTGGCCGCTGCTGTTGCGCATGTTGTTCAGGTACACCTGCAGGGTTTCGTAGCGCGTGCCGACCAGCAGGTTGGCGAAGACGAACTCGCCGAACAGGAAGCTGAACGACAGGAACAGCGACACCATCAGGCCCTTGCGCAGGTTCGGCAGCACCACCAGGAAGGCCGCCTTCCAGGTGCTGGCGCCGAGCAGGTGGGCGGCGTCCATCAGGTCGCGCAGGTTGATCGCCTGCAGGTTGTTGGTGATGGCCCGGTACATGAAGGGCAGGGCGATGGTGAAGTAGCAGCCGATCAGGATCCACGGCGTGCCGACCATGGCCAGCGGGCCGGAGCCATAGACCTGCAGCAGGCCCACCGAGGACACCACCGGCGGCACGGCGAAGGGCAGCAGGATGAGGATGTTCATCAGCGCGTCCAGCCGGGGGAAGTGGTAATGCACCACGAACAGCAGCGGCAGGATCAGCAGCACCGACAGCAGCAGGGCGGCGAAACACACCAGCAGCGACTGGCCGAAGGCGGCGAGAAAGCGCGCGTCGCTCCACAGCGCCAGGTACCACTTGAAGGTCAGGCCATCGGGGAGGATGGTCGCGCCCCAGCTGGTGGACAGCGAATAAAGCAGGGTGGCGGCCAGCGGCAGCAGCAGGATCAGAAACAGCAGCCAGACGATCACCCGGTGGTAGAGCGCGCCGGGTTTGGCTTCAGCGGGTGACATGGTAGCTCCTCTTGAGCAGCAGCTGATGGGCCACGGTGATCACCGCCATCAGGCCGACCAGCACCATGGCCAGGGCGCTGGCCATGTCCGGATTGAGGGAAATATCGCCGGAGACCATCGCCGCGATGCGGATCGGCAGCACGTTGAAGTTGCCGGTGGTCAGGTAGTAGACCGTGGCGTAGGCGCCCAGGGCGTTGGCCAGGAGGATGACGAAGGTGCCGAGCAGCGCCGGGGTCAGCACCGGCAGGCCGATGTGCCGCCAGTAGTCCCAGGTGCCGGCGCCGAGCAGGGCGGCGGACTCGCGCCAGTCCTCGCGCAGGGCGTCGAAGGCCGGGTACAGCAGCAGCACGCCGAGGGGGATCTGGAAGTAGGTGTAGAGCACGATCAGACCGGTCTTGGAGTAGAGGTTGAAGTCCTCGATCACGCCGATCTGCTTGAGCAGGATGGTCAGCGCGCCGTTGAAGCCCAGCAGGATGATGAAGGCGAAGGCCAGCGGCACCCCGGCGAAGTTGCTGGTCATGTTGGAGAAGGCGATGACGAAGTCGCGCAGCTTGGAGTCCACCTGGCGCAGCGAGTAGCTGCCGAGGATGGCGATGACGATGCCGAACAGGCTGGACCAGAAGGCGATCTGCAGGCTGTGCTTGATCGCCTGCAGGTAGAACTTGGAGCTGAATATCTTCTCGAAATTGCCCAGTCCCCAGCCGTCGCCGACGCTCAGGCTGTGCACCGCAACCCAGACCAGCGGCGCGATCTGGAAGGCGAGGAAGAAGAGGGCGAAGGGCAGCAGGCAGAGCATGGCCAGCCATTTGCCCGGGATGCGCAGGCGCGCGCGCGGCGCGGCCACCCGCTCAGGCAGCAGTGCGGCCGGAGCCTTGGGCGTTTCCTCCAGTGGTGTATTCATTTCAGCAACTCGCGGCAGACGGGCTTGTCGTGGGGCACGCCGAGCAGCTCGCACACGGTGCCGCACAGCTCGGTCTGCCGCGGCTGCGCCAGGCTATCGAGGCTGAAGGCGTCGCCGAGGACGAACAACGGCACTTCGCGCTCCTCCTTCAGCAGGCCGTTGTGCGAGCGGTCGTTGTTCATGCCGTGGTCGGCGGTGACCAGTACCTGATAGCCGTCCTCGAGCCAGCCTGCCAGGTAGTCGGCCAGGACGATGTCGGCGCGGCGGGCGCTGTTGCGGTACTGCGGGCTGTCGAGGCCGTGCTTGTGGCCGGCGTCGTCGATGTTCATCGGGTGCACCAGAAGGAACTCCGGGCTGTGGCGCTGGCGCAGGCTCTCCGCGTCGGCGAACAGGTGCGAATCCGGGTAGTGGTCGGCGTAGTAGAAGTGGCCGTGCTGGATCGGCAGCTCGGAGGCCTCGGTATGGCGATCGCGGGCGGCCACGAAGGGCGCACGGTTGTACAGCTCGCTGACCCAGTGGTAGGCCGCGGCGGCGGTGCTCAGGCCGGCATCGCGGGCGTAATGGAAGATGCTGCGTTGATTGGACAGGCGCACCACGTCGTTGTGCACGATGCCGCTGTCGATCGGTGGCACGCCGGTGAGGATGCATTCGTAGAGCGGACGCGACAGCGACGGCAGCTCGCAGTCGAGCTTGTACAGGGCGGCGCGGCCGGCGTCGCAGTAGGCCTGCAGGTGGCCGAGGGCATGGCGGGCGACCTGGTAGTTCAGGCCATCCAGGACCACCAGGATGACGTTGTGTTTCATCGTTGCTATTGACCCCGATTGCGTTCGTTTGACGGTGAACCGGAGGGACTGTCTCCAGCGCAGCCCCTCCGGCGCGTGCGGATGGCGAACGCCGCTTACTCCATATTGATGATCACGTGTTCCTGCCAGAGCTGCGGCAGGGCCTTGGACGTGGCTTCCCAGGCGGCGGCGTCCTTGATCGGCTGGACCTTGACGTACTGTGCGTTGGGCAGCAGCTTGGCCTGGACCTCGGCCGGCAGGGTCAGGTGCTCGGCGCGGATCGGCCGGGCATTGCCCTTGGCCAGGTTGATCTGGCCGGCGTCGCTGAGGATGTATTCACGCGCCAGCTTGGCGGCGTTGGGGTTCTTCGCGTACTTGTTGATGATGGTGCTGTAGCCGGAGATCACCGAGCCATCGGCGGGGATCAGCACTTCGAAGCGGCTGGGGTCGATCTGGTCGCGGTAGCTGAGGCCGTTGAAATCCCAGACCACGCCGACTTCCACTTCACCCTTTTCCAGGGTCTGGATGGTCGGGTTGGACAGTGACAGGCGACCCTGCTCGGCGATGCTGGCGAAGTAGTCCAGGCCCGGCTGGATGTTCTTCTCGTCGCCGCCGTTGGCGATGGCCGCGGCCAGCACGCCGTTGACCGCCTGGGCGGCAGCGCTGACGTCACCGATGGCAATCTTGTACTTGCCTTCCTTCAGCTCGGCCCAGGAGTGCGGGATGTCCTTGACCAGGTTCTTGTTGACGATGAAGGCGATGGAGCCGGTATAGGCCAGCATCCAGTGGCCATCCTGATCCTTGGCCCAGGCCGGGATCTGCTCCCAGGTGCTCGGCTTGAACGGCTGGGTCACGCCCTGCTGCACGGCGATGGGGCCGAAGGCGGCGCCAACGTCGCCGATGTCGGCGGTGGCATTGTCCTTCTCGGCGGCGAACTTGGCGATTTCCTGGGCCGAGCTCATGTCGGTGTCCAGGTGCTTGAGGCCATACAGCTTGTTCAGGTCTGCCCAGGTGTCCTTCCAGTTGGCCCAGCTGTCGGGCATGCCCACGCTGTTTACCGCGCCCTCGGCGCGAGCGGCCTGTTCCAGCGCCTGCATGTCCATGTCGGCCGCCATGGCCGAGTTGGCAAGGGCGACGGCAGCGCCCATCAGTGAAGCCAGCAGCAGTTGTTTCATTGGAAACTCCTTTGCGATGAGGGTGTTGGTCTAGATCAGAAGGATCGAAGCCAATTTAGGCCGCCGAGGTGACAGTTTCGTGTCTGTCGCGCCCACGCGGGTGTCCAGGCCTATTGCCAAGCCGGCGCTCAGCAAGCGTAGACCATGGCTGGGGGGCTGATTCAACGTGGCGTGGCGGATTATCGCTGGCGACCAGGGTGACGGCTGTCGGCCCGCTGTCATCTACCGGTCATCTAGACTGCCTATCTTGCAGCGCTAGCGTTGAGGGGCCCGACTCGGGCCCCTGGGCCTCGAAACGGTGCTGGACTAGTCCATAAGGGGAAGCGTCGATGCGCGAAGAAGCGCCACGTGCAGTGACCACCATCTGCCGAGCACTGGAAGAACAGATCGAACATGGCTTGCTGCCCTCCGGCAGCAAGCTGCCGGCCGAGCGCAAGCTCAGCGAGCTGTTCGACACCACGCGCATCACATTGCGCGAGGCGCTGGGCCAGCTGGAGGCCCAGGGACTGGTCTATCGCGAGGAGCGCCGCGGCTGGTTCGTCTCGCCGCCGCGACTGGCCTACAACCCGCTGGTACGCAGCCATTTCCATGCCATGGTCGGCGAGCAGGGCCGGGTGCCGGCCACCGAGGTGCTGAGCGCGCGGCTGATGCCGGCCAATGCGGAAATCTGCCAGCTGCTGGCACTGCCGGCGCTGTCCAGCGTCTACCAGATTCGCCGGGCGCGGCGCATCGACGGGCGCCTGGTGCTGTATGTCGAGCACTACCTCAACCCGGCCTATTTTCCGGGCATCCTGGGATTTGACCTGACCCGCTCGCTGACAGAGCTGTACGAGCGCGAGTACGGAGTACGCTACGGCCGGGTGCGTTTCGACATGGTGCCGACGGCCCTGCACAGCGAGGCCGCGGCGGCGCTGAAGGTGGCGCTGGGCAGCCCGGCGCTGCGCATCGTGCGGGTCAATCGCGACCAGCACGGGCGACTGATCGACTGTGACCTGGAGTTCTGGCGCCACGACGCCCTGCACGTGAGCGTCGAGGTGCCGGAGTAGCGCTGCCTGCTTACGGCAGCTCGGCGCTGGCGTAGAAGGCGGTCAGCACCTTGACCAGGTGGGCCAGGTCCTGGCTGCCGGCCAGTTCGCGGATCGAGTGCATGGCGAAGGTCGGCAGGCCGATATCCACCGTGCGCACGCCGAGCTGGCTGGCGGTCAGCGGGCCGATGGTCGAGCCGCAGCCCATGTCGCTGCGGGTGACGAAACTCTGCACCGGCACCTCGTTTTCCAGGCACAGGTGGCGGAAGAATCCGGCGGTCTCGCTGTTGGTGGCGTAGCGCTGGTTGCTGTTGATCTTGATCACCGGGCCGGCATTCAGCTTGGGGCCGTGGTTTTCGTCGTGCTTGTCCGGGTAGTTGGGGTGCACGGCGTGGGCGTTGTCGGCGGAGACCAGCAGCGAGCGCTGGATGCAGCGCACAAAGCCATCGCCCTCCGGCAGCACGCGGCGCAGCACCTGCTCGAGCATCGGCCCGTCGGCGCCGCAGGCGGAGGTGGAACCCACCTCCTCATGGTCGTTGCACACCAGCACGCAGCTCTCCGCATCCGGGGCGGCCAGCAGCGCCTGCAGCCCGGCGTAGCAGGACAGCAGGTTGTCCAGGCGGGCGCCGGCGATGAAGTCGCGGTTCAGGCCGATCACCGCGGCGGCCTGGGTGTCGTAGAAGCTCAGTTCGTAATCCAGCACCGCGTCGGCGCTCAGGCCGTGTTCGCTGGCCAGCTGGTCGGCCAGCAGCGCGCGGAAATCCGCCGCCTCGCTGCCGGTGAGCTGGGCCAGGATCGGCGGCAGCTCGTTCTGCGCATTGATGTTCCAGCCCTGGTTGGCCTCGCGGTTGAGGTGGATGGCCAGGTTGGGGATCACCGCGATCGGCGCCTGGAAATCGATCAGCTGGCTCTGCACCTTGCCGCTCTCGCGGAAGGTCACCCGACCGGCCAGCGACAGGTCCCGGTCGAACCAGGGGGTGAACAGCGCGCCACCGTAGACTTCCACGCCGAGCTGGAAGAAACCCTGGCGTTGCAGCTCCGGATGGGGCTTGACCCGCAGGCAGGGGCTGTCGGTATGGGCGCCGACCAGGCGCAGGCCGCCCTCGACGGGCGGGCGCTGGCCCAGTTTGAAGGCGATGATCGAGGAGTCGTTGCGGGTTACGTAATAGCGGCCGCCGGCCTCGGTGTGCCAGGTCGCACGCTCGTCGAGCGGCTGGAAGCCGGCCGCCTGCAGACGCAGGACGAGGGCGGCGGTGGCATGAAAGGGCGTCGGCGAGGCCTTGAGAAACTCGATCAGGCCTTGGTTCAGTTCTTCGCGCATGGGGCACTCCTGGCGGCAATGCGCGGAGTTTATCGGATTTGTCGGTGGCGATGGCGCGGCCTGTGTCGCGCCGGTGCCCGGGGCCCCCGCGCGGGGCTCAGGCCGGGATGCTGACCAGGCTGAGCAGTTGGCCGTCGCACTCGGCGAACTGCCCCTGCAGTTCGCTGCCAGCCGGCCAGTCGGCGCCCAGGTCGATCAGCAAGCACAGGCGCGCGCGGCCGTCGTCCTGGCTGCCGAGCAGCTCGGCGTCGTGGAAGTAGAAGCGCCGCAGTACCAGGGGATAGAGCGCCTTGAACAGGCTTTCCTTGAGCGAGAAGGTCAGGCTGACCCGCCAGGCGCGCTGCTCGGCCGGCAGCGCTTGCAGCTGCTGCAGTTCCCCCGGGGTGAGGATTTCTGCGGCCAGGCGCTCGGCGCGGACGCTGCTCAGGACCTGCTCGATATCCAGACCGAGGCCGCGCCAGGCCTCGCCGCGCGCCACCAGGGCGCCGGCCCAGCCGTTGCCGTGGCTGATCGAGCCAACCAGACCTGCGGGCCACTGCGGCGCCCGGTCTTCTCTCACCGCCGGCACCAGGCCCTCGCCAGTCAGGCGCCGCAGGGCTTCGCGGGCGCACAGGCGACCGGCGAGGTATTCGCTCTGGCGCTTGGCCACGCCGCGGACCGGGGCAATGCCGCAGCGGCTGAAATCATCGGCATCCAGGCGCTCGGGATCGAAGCGCGTGCTGATCAGTTGCACGCCAGACAGCGTCTGCGGCAGTGGCCAATGATCGCTCAGCGGGGTGCAGCAGGAGGGCAGGTAGGCTTGGCTCATGCCGGCATTCTGCCGCGCGCCGCCCGCGCCTGCCAGCCACCGGCGCACTTACATTTCTTTGCAAAACCGCAACAAAGCTAAACGGATAGTTGACTGGGCTTTTGCCAGACTGAGCTCGCGTTTCTTCGGGGACGCAGGTGAGGTTGTAGTTGGTGCCGGTGTCTGCCGGCCCCGACCTTTTCTCAGATTCGAGTACGGGAGCCCGTTTGGGCTCCCGTTTTTTTTGGCTATGTACCAACGATGTGTTGCGAGTACTAATCTAAACGGCAGAGTTCCAATCAGGAGGTCTGCCGATTATGGATACTCAAGCCTTTCACCACTGGCTGGCTCAACTGAGCCAACTCAGCGCCCATCAGAAATCTACGCTTCATCAGGCACTGCGGAACCCGCCGGCGACAGAAGTGCTCGATTGCCTGCCGGCGCTGCAGCGTTGCCCGCATTGCCAGACCAATGCGAATCAGCTTGCGCCCTGGGGTTGGTCGCGCAGTCTGCGCCGCTATCGTTGCCGTAGTTGTCGACGGACTTGCACCGCGCGCTCAGCAACAGGCCTTGCCCGCCTGCACTACCCCGAACGCTGGAAAGACTACGCCCAGGCACTGATTGACGGGCTTAGCGTGCGCAAGGCGGCCCAGGCATGCGGCATCAGCAAAAACACCGCTTTCCTCTGGAGGCACCGCTTCCTGGCTGCAGCGGCTGAGCATCACGCCACGCATGAGGCAGGGATTGTCGAAGTGGATGAGACGTTCTTTCTGGAGTCCTTCAAGGGCCAGAGGCAGTTGCCTCGGCCGCCCCGTAAACGAGGTGGGGTGAGCGTGACCCGCGGCACGGGTAAAGACCAGATCCCGGTGATGGTGGTGCGCGACCGGGAGGGCCACACCGCTGACTTCAAGTTGGCCAAGCTCGATGCCAATCATGTGCGAGAGGCGTTGATGCCGCTGATCGACCGGGAGGCCGTGCTCTGCAGTGACGGGGCGGCAGTCTATGCCAGCTTTGCCCGGGCACAGGGCATCACCCATCAGGTCGTGCATGCCCGCCCCGGCCAGCGAGTGCGCCAAGGCGCTTTCCATATTCAGAACGTCAACGCCTACCACAGCCGCTTGAAGAGCTGGATGACCCGCTTTCACGGCGTGGCCACCCGCTACCTCCCGAATTACCTGGGCTGGCGCCGCATGCTAGAGCGCTATCAGCGGAATATTCGGCCGGCTCACTGCATTCAGGAGGCGGTAGGCAGAACCCTGCAACACGCTATTGGTACATAGCCTTTTTTTTGCCCGATTGACCGACGGCATCGCCGGGTCAGCTAGGCTCCAGTGCGGCGCTGCAGACTACGGCCCGTACCGGGCTCCGCCCCTTCTGGGCACGGTGTGCCAGCAGCCGACCTATACTTTTTGGGGTCTGATTGCGATGAGCTTGCGTCCGGGCAGTGGCCGCGAGCCCGTGTCGATGTCGGGCCCGTGGCCCCGTATGCGGGGCAGGATGAATTCGATGAGAGGCATATGATGGCTGTGCCCTGCCTGATGTGGGCCGACTTGCGCAGTAACACGCTGGAGCCCAGTCCAGTGGGCGAGCTCGAAGCCCATGTCCGGCTGCTGCATCAGGTCGGCACGGCGACCCTGTTTCAGGGCATCGAGCGGGGCGCTCCCTTGCTGGCCTGTTTCGAATTCGACTACCCCAGCCTGAATGGTCTGAAAACCCTGCGCGCAACCAAGCAGGCCTTCCCGGCCCTGCCGATTCTGATGCTCACCCTCCACCATTCCGAGGCGTTGGCCGTGTGGGCGTTTCGCACGCGGGTCTGGGATTACCTCGTCAAACCGGTATCGGAGCAGGACCTGTGGCGACGCATCGGCCAGTTGTTGCAGGTGTTGCCGGCGAGCCAGGACGCCGGGCGGCAGATTGCCATGCCGGCACCGCTGATTCCCCAGGAGGCGCGCATCGAGGCGCCGGGGCGCTCCGAGCGCGTGGCCGAGGAAGCGCTGACCTATGTGCAGCGCCACTATGCCGAGGTGCTGCGACTCGAGGATGTCGCCCGCTGCTGTCGCATGAGCGTCTGGGAGCTCAGTCGCAGCTTCAAGCGCGTCCACGGCCTGACCTTTCGTGAGTACCTGTGCCGATACCGGCTGCAGCGGGCCCTGAAGATGTTGGGCAATCCCCATGTGACGATCTGCGAGGTGGCCAGCGCCGCCGGGTTTCGCAACGCCTCGCACTTCACCCGACTGTTCCGCCAGCGCATTGGCGTCACCCCCTCGCAATACCGTCTGAACCCGTCCGAACATCGGCCTTGCCCAGAAGACGCATAGTGTTTCGCAACGCCAGCACAATCAGACTTTAGTCTGAACCCTATACTGCCACTCGGGCAGCGTCACCCACGCAAGCAGGGGGCGAGGCGCCGGCCTTGGCTTTCCGGAGTAGAGAGGCAAGGCAGCTATTCGGCTTTTTCCAACGTCCTGGGAGGGAACAAACGCAAAGGCTGGGGCTTTGTGCAGAGAATGGAGGACACCATGTTCACTCATTGGTTGAAAATCTACTCGGTGCCACTGGCCCTCGGCATTGCCGGGGCAGGTCTGTTCGCCGGACCGGCCAGCGCGGGCACCTGCGAGCTGGCAGACGGCAGTCGGGATACAGGCTGGATGCTGACCTTCGATGATACCCAGGTGAGCAACTGCGTTTTCACCGGCAATGCCGGTACGGGACGCAACAAGGGTACGCTCGACCTGACCCTGAATGTCGCCAACGGCAAACCCATCGACATCAACTTCGTTCAGGAGATGGCACCTGCCGAGGACAGCTTCGGTCTGCGTATCACCTGGAACCTGACCCTCAACAACAACTACAAGCTACTCCGTGGCATTGAGGGAATGGCCTTCGATAACACGGAAAAACTCGACGATGACGAGAACGAGTTCGTCGAGAATGCCCACCCCGGGTTCGCCCACTTCCATAACGATGGCACCTTCAACCCTGGACCCTTCGTCGGCGCTGAGGATTGCGACTGCGAATCGGACCGTGACTTCAAGATCAAGTCCGAGGATGCCGGAACCTTCCCTCTGGGCGCGACGGGTACCGTCACGGGCATAGGGGTGCACCAGATCGAGGAGCAGGGGCGCATACGCAGCTTCTCGGTCAGCGTCGAA
Organism: Pseudomonas benzenivorans; assembly: GCF_024397895.1. Classification (NCBI taxonomy): domain Bacteria; kingdom Pseudomonadati; phylum Pseudomonadota; class Gammaproteobacteria; order Pseudomonadales; family Pseudomonadaceae; genus Pseudomonas; species Pseudomonas benzenivorans. Next base: position 926,471 of record NZ_CP073346.1, on the reverse strand, counting down.
CCTTTGGAGGCGGAGCTAGAGTAGCAACACGTTGAGAAGTAGCACGACCCGCCAGCGCCTCCAATTGGATCGAGGCGCCTGTCGGCGGGCCGGGTCAGTGTGCCGCCGAGTGTGATCGGCGGCAGACCGTTGTCGGACATGGCTGTCTGCGCTGGGGACAGGAGGTTCAGGCCAGTTTCATCACCAGCATGCCGATCAGGATCAGGCCGCACGCCAGCAGGCGGATCGGCGCCAAGCTTTCCTTGAGCCACAGGCTGCCGATCAGCAGGGCGAACAGCACGCTGGATTCGCGCAGCGCCGACACCAGCGCCACCGGCGCCTGGGTCATGGCCCAGATGACGATGCTGTAGGCCGCCAGCGATAGCGCGCCGCCGATCAGCCCCCCTTTCCAGTGTGGCCCGAGTCGCAGGAATACCCGCGGCCCGCGGCTCGCCGCGAGCACCACGGCCATGACCAGGCCGCTGACGCTGAACAGCCACATCGAGTAGGACAGCGCATTCTGGTTGTTGCGCGCGCCGACCGCGTCGGACAGCGTGTAGCCGGCGATGAAGCAGGCGGTCAGCAATGCGCTGGACAGCATAGGCGCATTGAAGCGCGTCGCGAGGTGGCCGCCGCGCAGGGCCATCAGCCAGATGCCCGTGACCAGGGCCAGCAGCCCGAGCCACTGGCCCGCGGGCAGGTGGTCGCCGAGCAGGGTGACCGACAGCAGGGCGACGATCAGCGGCGAACTGCCGCGAGAGATCGGGTAGACCTGGCCGAGGTCGCCGTGCTGGTAGGCGCGCGCGAGAAAGCTGTTGTAGCCGATGTGCAGCAGGGCCGAGAGGGCGATCCACGGCCAGGCCGATGCCTGGGGAAAGGCCACGAAGGGCAGGGTGCAGAGTGCCACCGCGCCGGCGGCGATCTGGATCAGGCAGGCGGTGAGAAAGCGGTCCAGACCGATCTTGAGCAGGGCGTTCCAGCACGCATGCAGCGCGGCGGCGGCCATCACGGCGAGAAATACGGAGGTTTCCAAGCGGCTTCTTCCTTGTACCAATGGCGCACTGCGGGTCACCCGGCTGCTCGGCAATAGTGCCACAGGCGGGTAATGCGCAGTGGCGCCAATCGACCCCTGGCGTCGGGCCAACAGGTGCGGTCTAGACCTATGGAGGGGGCTGTCGTGTGCCGTGCGGGCGGGTGTCCGTGCTAGGCTTGCCGGCGGCCTGCTGGTGGCCGGTCTTGTGAGCCTTGTCGATGTCTTCCTCTCCTGTCAGCGCGCACCTTCAGCGCGGTACCGGCGCCTATCGGCGCGCCACCCTGGCGCTGTTCTGCGCCGGGTTCGCCACCTTCGCCATGCTCTATTGCGTGCAGCCGTTGCTGCCGCAACTGGCCGCCGAATTCGCGGTGTCGGCCGCGACCAGCAGCCTGGCCCTGTCCCTGGCGACCCTCAGCCTGGCACTGTGCCTGCTGGTTTCCGGCGCCCTGGCCGAGAGCTGGGGGCGCAAGCCGGTGATGGCCGCGGCCCTGGCGCTGGCCAGCGTGCTGGGGCTCGGCTGCGCCCTGGTCGAAACCTGGGATTACCTGCTGGTCCTGCGGGCGCTGCTCGGCCTGGCCCTGAGCGGGTTGCCGGCTCTGGCCATGGCCTATGTCGGCGAGGAGTTCGACCCGCAGGCGCTGCCGGCGGCGATGGGCCTGTATATCGGCGGCACGGCGCTGGGCGGCCTGCTCGGGCGGCTGCTCGCCGGCGTGCTCAGCGACCTGGGCGGCTGGCACCTGGCCCTCGGCGGCATCGCCGGGCTGGGACTGCTGGCCCTGGCCCTGTTTCTCTGGCTGCTGCCGCCCTCCCGGCATTTCCAGGCGCAGCCGCTGTCCTTGCGCGGTCTGCTCGGCAACTTCGCCACGCATCTGCGCAACCCGGAACTGCGCAGCCTGTTCCTGCTGGCGTTCCTGCTGATGGGCGGTTTCGTCGCGCTGTTCAACTACATCGGCTTTCGCCTGGCAGCGGCACCGTTCAACCTGTCGCCGAGCGCCATCGGCCTGCTGTTCAGCGTCTACCTGCTGGGGATCTTCAGCGCCGGCTGGGCCGGGCGCCTGGTGCCGCGCCTCGGCGCGCGCCAGGTGCTGCAGGGGGGCATCGGCATCATGCTGGTCGGCGTGGGGCTCTGCGCCACACCCTGGCTGGCGGCAGTGGTGGGCGGCCTGGCGCTGTTCACCCTGGGCTTCTTCGCCGCCCACGCGGTGGCCAGCGGCCAGGTCGGTCAGCGTGCCCAGGGCGCCAAGGCTCAGGCGTCGGCGCTGTACCTGTGCGCCTACTACCTGGGCTCCAGCCTGGTCGGTTATGTCGGCGGCTATGTGTGGCAACACGCCGGCTGGCTGCCCTTGCTGGCGGTGCTGGCCAGCCTGTTCCTGCTGGCCACCTGGCGCGCAGGGCGGCTGTAGGGCGCGAGGACCGGTCGGCGGCTAGTGTTCCTGGGCGCGGTAGGCGCCCGGGGTCAGGCCGGTCCACTTCTTGAACGCGCGGTGGAAGGCCGAGGGCTCGGAGAAGCCGAGCTGCTCGGCGATCACCTGGATCGACAGCTCGTCGCGGCCCAGCTGGAAGATCGCCAGGTCGCGGCGTAGCTGGTCTTTCAATTCCTGGAAACTCGAGCCTTCCTCGCGCAGGTGGCGGCGCAGGGTCGGCGGGCTCATGTGCAGTTGGCGGGCGACGCCGTCCAGGTCCGGCCAATGCCGGCAGTCGCGGCCGAGCAGGCGGCGGATCTGGCCGCTCAGGCTGTCACCACTGTCGGGCCGGGCCAGCAGGTCGGCCGGCGAGTGCTGGAGAAACTGCTTGAGCGTGCGCTCGTCCTGCAGCAGCGGCATCGCCAGATAGCGGGCATGGAACAGCAGGCTGCTGCTGTCGGCGCAGAAGCAGCGGTGACCGGGGAACAGCAGCGCATATTCGCTGGCATGGGACGGTTCGGCATAGCGGAAGCTGGTTTGCTCCAGGCGGATGCGCTGGCCGATCAGCCAGCTGGCGAGGCGGTGCCAGATCACCAGCAGGCTCTCCACCAGAAAGTGATCCGGGTCCCACAGGCGCGCATCCTCGACGCTCAGGCGCACCCAGTCGCCCTCGCGGCTCAGGCGAATGCCCGGCGCCTCGGGAAACAGGCCGTAGAACAAGGCGCCGCGCGCCAGGGCCTTGTCCAGGGTGCGGCTGTGGATGATCGCGTGGCACATCATGGCGAAGGTGCCGCGTCTGCTGCGCAAGCGGCCCAAACCCAGGTATTCGTCGTCGAGACTCGTCCAGAGCAGCTGCAACAGGTGGGTGAATTGCTCGGGGGCGATGCGCGCCCGTGGCTCGTCGAGCAGCGCCGCCTGGATGCCGGCCTGGCGCAACAGCGGTGCACAGTCCAGACCCTGGCGCTCGCCGCCGCGCAGGGCGGCGCGGACGAAATGGCTGGCAATGGTGCGTTCGCGCATGGGGCAGGCTCCTGTTCAGGCCGCCGATGGTAGGCAGTTGCATTGCGCCAGGACAAGCCGGCCGAGCGAATGGGTCAATCGAGGCCGAGCGCCCGGGTCATTGTGAGAGGGGTGGACGGCGCCTAACCTGTTGACTTGTTGCCCTGAGCCGAATTGCCTTGCCGGCGCCTGCGCGGATGCCGTGGCCCGCCGGGTGCTGTTTTCCATCCGAGGAGCTGAAATGAACGGCCCGCTGTCCTCCCTGAAGATTCTCGACTTTTCCACCCTGCTGCCGGGGCCGTTCGCCTCCCTGCTGCTCGCCGACATGGGCGCCGAGGTACTGCGCGTCGAGTCGCCCAGTCGCCAGGACCTGGTGCGCGTGCTGCCGCCCCACGATGCTGGCGTCTCGGCCAGCCATGCCTACCTCAACCGCAACAAGCGCTGCATCGCCCTGGACCTCAAGCGCGCCGAGGCGGTGGCGCTGGTCAAGCAGCTGGTGGGCGAGTACGACATCGTCCTGGAGCAGTTCCGCCCCGGGGTGATGGACAAGCTGGGTGTTGGCTACGAAGCGCTCAAGGCAGTCAACCCGCGGCTGATCTACGTGTCGATCACCGGTTACGGCCAGACCGGTCCCTACAGGGATCGCGCCGGCCACGACATCAACTACCTGGCCCTGGCCGGCCTCGCCAGCTACACCGGCCGGCGTGAGAGCGGACCGCTGCCCCTGGGCGTGCAGCTGGCCGATATCGCCGGCGGCTCCCTGCACGGGGTGATGGGCCTGCTGGCGGCAGTGATCCAGCGCCAGGTCAGCGGGCAAGGGCAGCAGGTGGACGTGAGCATGACCGACTGCGCCTTCAGCCTGCACGGCATGGCCGGGGCAGGCTACCTGGCCGCCGGCGTCGAGCCGGGCATGGAGAGCCAGGCGCTCAATGGCGGCAGTTTCTACGACTACTACCGCACCCGCGACGGCCGCTGGTTGTCGGTCGGCAGCCTGGAGCCGCAGTTCATGCAGCAGTTCTGTGCCGTCATCGGCCGTCCGGAACTGGCCGGGCGCGGGCTTTCGGCCGATCCCGCCCAGCAGAGCGCGCTAAAGCGCGAGATCGAGATCGAGATCGAAAAGCGCGACTTCGCCGAGTGGAACCGGCTGTTCGCCTCGGTGGACGCCTGCGTCGAGCCCATGCTGAGCCTGGCCGAGGCCCTCGAGCATCCCCAGCTCAAGGCCCGCCAGCTGGTCACCGAGGTGCCGCGCGACGAGGCGGCCGCACAGCGGCAGCTCGCCTGCCCGATCAAGTTCTCCGCCGGCTTGCCCGCACCCCGGCACATCGGCGCGGCGCTCGGCGCGCACACCGAGCAGGTGCTGGCCGAACTGGGCTACTCGCCCGAGCAGATCGCCGAACTCAGGGCCAGCAAGGTCGTCGCCTGAGCCTGGCCCAACCCGGCAATGCGCCGCCTCGCGAATCGCCCCCCGCGCTTGCCCTTTGTGCCGTGCACTATACTTTCGCTGACTTCGCCTCCGGCAGCGTCAATGCGGGCTTGCACCGTTGGGAGATGGGCTGAGATCAATTGCGTGCCGCTGTTAATCCGTGCCGCACTGGCCTTGCCAAGTGCCAACGAAGACAGGATGAAAAGACAATGGCAATTGCAATTATCTTGATTCTAATCGTCGTCGCGTCGGTCCTGTTTCATCTGCTCAGCCCCTGGCACCTGACCCCGGCCGCCTCCAACTGGGGCTCGATAGACGCTACGCTGCTGCTCACCCTGATCATCACCGGCATCTTCTTCGTCGCCGTCACCCTGTTCATGGCGGTGGCGATCATCCGCTTCCGTCACCGCGAAGGTCGGCGGGCGGCCTACGAGCCGGAAAACAAGAAGCTCGAGTGGTGGTTGATCGGCGTCACCAGCGTCGGCATCGTCGGCATGCTGGCGCCGGGCCTGGTGGTCTACGACGACTTCGTGCGGGTGCCGAAGGACGCCTACGAACTGGAAGTGGTCGCCCAGCAGTGGCAGTGGGCGTTTCGTTTTGCCGGCGCCGATGGCCAGTTGGGCAAGTCGGATGTCGGATTTATCGATGCCGGCAATCCCCTGGGCGTCGATGCCAGTGACCCGGCCGGTCAGGACGATGTGCTGATCAAGAGCAACGAGATACGCCTGCCCCTAGGCCGCCCGGTGAAAGTGCTGCTGCGCTCCAAGGATGTGCTGCACAATTTCTATATCCCGCAGATCCGCAGCAAGATGGACATGGTCCCGGGCATGGTGTCGTACTTCTGGTTTACCCCGACCCGGACCGGCAGATTCGAAGTGCTGTGCGCCGAATACTGCGGCGTCGGCCACTACAACATGCGCGGTTTCCTGCATGTCGAGCCGGAGGCCGCGTTCGAGCAATGGCTCGCGACCCAGCCGACCTTCGCCCAAACCCTGGCCGCGGCCGCCAAACCCGGTCCGGACGACTTGCTGGAAAAGGGCCGTCAGCTCGCCCAAAGCCACGGCTGCCAGGCCTGTCATAGCCTGGATGGCAGCGCCAGCCTCGGCCCCAGCTGGAAGGGTTTGTACGGTCGCCGGGCAACGTTGGCCGATGGCAGCAGCGTGCTGGCCGATGAGGCTTACCTGAAGGAGTCGATCCGCGAGCCCAAGGCCAAGCTGGTCCAGGGCTATCCGCCGGTGATGGTGGCCTATGCGTTCAGCGAGGACGAGCTGGATGCCTTGCTGGCGTTGATCAAGTCGCTGAGCGACGCGCCCGAGGCGGAGACCGGCGCCGGTGCGACCGATCCGCTGCTCAAGGGACAGCAGCTGGCCGAATCCCTCGGCTGCCTTGCCTGCCACAGCGTCGACGGCAGCCCGCGGGTCGGCCCGAGTTGGCTGGGCCTGTTCGGCCGTCAGACAACCCTGGCCGACGGCACCCAGGTGCGGGTCGATGAGGCCTACCTAAAAGCATCTATCCTTAATCCCAACAGCCAGGTCGTGAAGGGCTACGCGCCGATGATGCCGGCTTACGCCCCGAGCGACGACGAGCTGCAGGCGCTGATCGCGCTGATCAAATCCAAGGCAGACAGCAACGCTGACGCCGGCAAGGTGAAGGCGCAGGACTAGTTCAGGTCCTGCGACGCTTCTCCGGGAGGGTGATCCGATGGCCTATGCAGAGCAAGCTGAATCAGCGCTGCTGCACGAGCCTAGAAGCTTCCTGACCCGTTACATCTGGAGCCAGGACCACAAGGTCATTGCCATCCAGTATTCGCTGACGGCCATCTTCGTCGGCCTCATCGCCCTGGTGCTGTCCGGCCTGATGCGCATGCAGATCGGCTTTCCCGGCAGCCTGGAGTTCATGGACGCCAGCGCCTATTACCAGGCCATGACCATGCACGGCATGATCATGGTCATCTACCTGCTCACCGCGCTGTTTCTCGGCGGTTTCGGCAACTACCTGATCCCGCTGATGGTCGGCGCCCGGGACATGGTCTTCCCCTACGTCAACATGCTCAGCTACTGGTTCTACCTGCTGTCGGTGCTGGTGCTGCTGGCCAGCTTCTTCGTCCCGGGCGGGCCCACCGGCGCCGGCTGGACCCTGTATCCGCCCCAGGCCATTACCGCGGGCTCGCCGGGCACCGAATGGGGCATCGTGCTGATGCTGGTGTCCCTGGCAATCTTCATCGTCGCCGCCACCATGGGCGGCCTGAACTACGTGACCACGGTGCTGCAGGCGCGCACCCACGGCATGACCCTGATGCGCATGCCGCTGTCGGTATGGGGCATCTTCATGGCCTCGATCCTGGCGCTGCTGGCTTTCCCGGCGCTGTTCGTCAGCGCGGTGATGATGCTGTTCGACAAGCTGCTGGGCACCAGTTTCTTCATGCCGGCGATCGTCTCCCTGGGGCAGGCGCTGGATCATGAGGGCGGCAGCCCGATCCTGTTCCAGCACCTGTTCTGGTTCTTCGGCCACCCGGAGGTCTACATAGTCGCGCTGCCGGCCTTCGGCCTGGTCTCCGACCTGATCAGCACCCATGCGCGCAAGAACATCTTCGGCTACCGCATGATGGTCTGGGCCATCGTGGCGATCGGCGTGCTCAGTTTCGTGGTCTGGGCGCACCACATGTATGTCAGCGGCATGAACCCGTACTTCGGCTTCTTCTTCGCCACCACCACCCTGGTGATCGCGGTGCCGACCGCGCTCAAGGTCTACAACTGGGTGCTGACGTTGTGGCGCGGCGACATCCACCTGACCGTACCGATGCTGTTCGCCCTGGCCTTCATCGTCACCTTCGTGGTGGGCGGCCTGACCGGCTTGTTCCTGGGCAACGTGATCGTCGACATCCCGCTCTCGGACACCTATTTCGTCGTCGCCCACTTCCACATGGTCATGGGCGTGGCGCCCATCCTGGTGGTGTTCGGCGCCATCTATCACTGGTATCCCAAGATCACCGGGCGCCTGCTCAACGACCACCTGGGCAAGCTGCATTTCTGGATCACCTTCCTCGGCACCTACGCCATCTACTTTCCCATGCACTACCTGGGGTTTCTGGGCATGCCGCGGCGCTACTACGCCTACGAGAACTACGAGTTCATTCCGCAGTCGGCCCAGGACCTGAACGCCTTCATCACGGTGGCGGCGCTGACCGTCGGGGTGGCCCAGCTGCTGTTTCTGTTCAACCTGGCCTGGAGCCTGTTCAAGGGCAAGCCGGCCGGGGCCAATCCCTGGTGCGCCACCAGCCTGGAATGGCTGACCCCCGATACCCCGCCGGTGCACGGCAACTGGGGCGCCAAGCTGCCGGTGGTGCACCGCTGGGCCTATGACTACAGCGTGCCCGGCATCGAGCAGGATTTCGTGCCGCAAACCGTGTCGGCCGAGGAGCTGGAGCACTGGCGTCATCGGGTCGCCGCCCCCAACCCCGCGGATGCCAAACCATGAACAAGTTGCTGTTGCGCGATGCTGCCGGTGCCGAGCCGGGCGGTAGCTGGAGCCATGAACCGGGCGGACTGACGGCTCCCGGCATGGAGCGTGCGCGTACTGTCCGGGTCGGGTTGCGGCTGTTCCTGGTGGTGGTGAGCTCACTGTTCCTGCTGTTTCTGGTCGCCTTTATCGTCCGCTCCCAGGTCGCTGACTGGCAGCCCCTGACAGAGCCGTTGGCACCTTTGGCCCACCCCTGGCAGCTGTGGCTGAACTCGGCGCTGCTGGTCGCCGCCAGCGTCGCTCTGCAATGGGCGCGGATAGCGGTTCGGCAGGGGCCGTCCGCTGCGGCGACGCTGGCCTTCGCCCTGGGCGGTGGCTTCGCCCTGGCCTTCCTGCTCGGACAGCTGTGGCTGTGGCGGCAGTTTGTCGCCTGGGGCTATGGCGTCGCCGGCAATCCGGCCAACAGCTTCTTCTTCTTGCTGACCGGGTTGCACGGCCTGCACCTGCTGGGCGGGCTGGTGGCCTGGGGCCGCACCCTGGGCAAGCTGCTGCGCCCGGCACCGGCGGCGCAGCTGCGCGCCAGCGTGGAGCTGTGCGCCATCTATTGGCATTACCTGCTGGGGCTCTGGCTGCTGCTGTTCGCCTTGCTGACCAGTACGCCGGAAACCTATCGGGCCATCGCCGCGTTCTGCGGCCTGAGGTGATGACGCCATGGCTGCCGATCGACCCTCATCCGAAGCGCCTAGCAGCACCCCCCTGAACCCCGCCGAAGCCGTGGCGCCGGGCTGGCGCGGCATCGCCCGCGACTGGTCGTCGGACAAGGATGCCTTCAAGCAGGTGTCCTGGGGCAAGGCGATGATGTGGATATTCCTGCTCAGCGATACCTTCATCTTCACCTGCTTCCTGACCGGCTACATGTCGGTACGCATCAGCAGCACCGAGCCCTGGCCCTACGCCAGCGAGGTGTTTGCCCTGACCATCGCCGGGGCCGAGATCCCGCTGATCCTGATCGCCATCATGACCTTCGTGTTGATCACCAGCAGCGGCACCATGGCCATGGCGGTGAACTTCGCCTATCGCCGCGATCGCGTCAGGACGGCCGCCCTGATGCTGGCCACCGCCGCCTTCGGCCTGACCTTTGTCGGCATGCAGGCCTTCGAGTGGAGCAAGCTGATCTCCGAGGGCGTCAGGCCCTGGGGTAACCCCATGGGCGCGGCGCAGTTCGGTGCGAGTTTCTTCATGATCACCGGTTTTCACGGGCTGCACGTGTCTATCGGGGTGCTCTACCTTCTCATCGTCGCGCTCAAGGTGTTGCGCGGGGACTACGAGCGATCCGGCAACTACCAGATCGTCGAGATCGCCGGGCTCTACTGGCACTTCGTCGACCTGGTGTGGGTGTTCATCTTTGCCTTTTTCTATCTCTGGTGAATCTATAGAGGAGCCCGGGCGATGGCACATGCACAGGGCCAGCAACATCCGATCAGCCTGTACCTGAAAATATGGGGGCTGTTGTTCGTCCTCAGCACGCTTTCCTATCTGGTCGACTACTTCCACTTCGTCGGCTATCTGCGCTGGTCGCTGATCATCATCTTCATGCTGCTCAAGGCAGGGTTGATAGTCGCCATCTTCATGCACATGGCCTGGGAGCGGCTCGCCATGGTCTATGCCATCCTGGTGCCGCCGCTGTGCCTGCTGGTGTTGGTCGGGCTGATGGCGGCCGAAGCGGATTACATCTTGCTGAGCCGGGAGTTCTTCTTCGGCCACTAGCGCGCCTCCCGGATGACCGCTGCGGTCATCCGGGAGGGCTTAACAGGGAAGGCTGGGGCGGGTCAGATGGTGCGCTTGAACTGATGCCACTTCTGTTGCCAGGCCACTATCCAGTGCGGCGAGGCGGCGCCGGTGCCGGCATCCACCAGAGCCGGGTGGTGCTGCACGACCCGATCCAGGATGGACTCTTGTTCCGGCTCGACATCGACGAAAAACACGTGCTTGCCTTCTTTGAGCTTCTGGCGGAAGTGGCGGAAGTGGGCGTTCGGTACCTGGATGCCGAAGAAGCCGCCCTCCCAGGTGCAGAAGCCGAACAGGACGATGGCCAGGAAGATGAAGGGCACCCAGCCGGCTGCCGACTCGGTCCAGCCCAGCAGGTAGGCCCCGCCGAGTACCACGGCGGCCAGTACCGCACCGATCGCCGCGCCGATTTCGCCGGAGTGGACCACGTCCTGTTTCATGAAGGAGGGGACGTCGTGCAGGTGATGATGTTCCACGTCGGCATCTTTCTCACTGAGCACATGAATTTGTTCCGTGCTGATGCCGTTGGCTTCCAACTCGCTTTCAACGGTTTCAAGATCGTCCAGATCTTCACTGATGTAATAGTGTCGATTCATGACACACCTCTCATCTAGTGCCTGGCCCAGACCCCCTCCATCCTGAAGCCGATAATTGAAAATACATGCAGTTGGTAATTGCTCCCCCGTGGAACAGATTGCGAACTGACTGCAGTCGAGATGAAGTATAGCACTGCAATTTCTCAGGCCTGGCCCAGGGCCGCCGGGGCGCCTGTCCGGGGCCGTGGGGCATGGGTCTTGGGCCATTTCTCGCGTTTCCGGGCCCCTGCCGCGGGCTTGGGTTCGGGGCTCGAAGCCGCGTCCGGTGCGAAGTTCTTCTTGGGAGACACGCACTGTCTCGGGGCCGCTAAACTTGCCGGAAGGTCCCGATTGCAGGAGGTCTGCCAGGTCATGCCAGCCAAACTCAGCGCCATACGTGCCGATATCGCCACCTTGTCCTTGGACGCCATCGTCAATGCCGCGAACAGTGCCTTGGCCGGAGGGGGCGGGGTCGATGGGGCCATTCATCGCGCAGCCGGGCCGGAACTGGCGCAGGCCTGCCGCCAGCTAGGTGGCTGCCCGACGGGCGAGGCCAGGCTGACCGAGGGCTACAACCTGCGCGCCCGCTACATCATTCATACCGTCGGTCCGGTCTGGAAGGGTGGTAATTGCGGTGAGCCGCAGTTGCTGGCGGCCTGCTATCGAAACGCTTTAAGCCTCGCCGCCGCCCACGACGTTCGACGGTTGGCGTTTCCGAGCATCGGCACGGGGGTTTATGGCTACCCGCTCGACCTGGCGGCGAAGACGGCCGTCAATACGGTTCGCGAAACACTTAGGGACTTCGATGGGATCGAGGAAGTGATCTTCTGCTGTTTCTCGGCTGGCGACCTGCAGGTCTACCAGCGTCTGCTCGGCTGATTGGTCACTCGCCGCGCAGAGCCCAGCCCGGTACGGGCATCAAACCAGGCGCTGCTCACCGGTAAAGTGCAGGGTCGCCTTGCAGCGCCGGCAGTAATAGCGGCGCCCCTTGGCGACCAGGGTGTGGCGTTGCGAGGAAAACGGGAATTCGCCCTGGGGGCAGCTGCAGCGGTAGATGAAGCGATTGACCCGGCGGCGCTGCACCTCATAGGTGTGGCAGCGGTTCGGTGGCAGCTCGTAGACGCCGCGCATGATCAGCTGCCACTCCTCGCCATGGGCCTGGATATCCGGTCCGAAGAGTTGGTGGGCGATCAGGTGGGCCACTTCGTGGGCCACGGTCTGCTTGAGGAAATCTTCCTGGTTCTCGCGGTACAACTGCGGATTGAAACGCAGCTTGTTCTCGGTCAGATGGGCCACGCCAGCCTTCTGCCCACGCAGCTTGAAACTCACCTCGGGGCGGGTGAAGGGGCGCTTGAAGAAGGTCTCGGCCTGCTGGTAACAGGCCTCGACGCGGGCATGAATGCGTTCGGGCATGGCGGTGGTCTCAAAAATGCCGCCCGATTATGCCCAAGCGCGTCGCCAACCACAGCCCGAAAACGACGAAACCACCCGCAGGTGGTTTCGTCCTGTTGCTACGGTCAATGCGCTAGCTGGTGTACACCGGGCCTACCCCAAAGCCCCAGAGAATCACCGAGCTGGCGATCATCGCCACCAGCACCACCAGCCCCACCGCCAGTACCGAACTGGAGAACATGAACCCTTCGTCCTTGGGAATGTTCATAAAGGTCGGTATGCCCACATAGAGCAGGTAGACGGTGTAGCAGATCGCTAGCGTGCCAACGGTCATCGCCAGCCACAGGTGCGGGTAGAGCGCCGCCAGGCCGCCGACGAACAGCGGGGTCGCGGTGTAGGCGGCAAACACCACGCACTGCGTCAGGTTGGGGCTGGCATCGTAGGTACGCGCCATCCAGTGGATGAAGGCGCCCATCACTGCGACGCCGGCGAGCATTGCCAGGTAAGACATGATGGTCATTTGCAACGCGCTGGCCTCGGTCAGCATCACCGGTGCTCGGTCGCCAATCGACCAGCCTACCTGGGTGGTGCCGATATACGCGGAGATTGCAGGGATTGCCGCGAGAACCAGGATGTGGGTGAGATACATGTGGCTGATGGTTTCTTCCTCGCCACGGATTTCTTGCCATTCTTGGTCAGGATGGGTGAAGAGCCCCCAAACATGGTGGATCATGCCAAACACCTCCTATTGTTATAGCGATCGCCCCCCAGCGGAGCGCCCGGCGTGCGTGAACAGCGCCACCGGGTGCCAGGCCGAACCTATGCGACCGTATGTCGCAGTATAGGCAAGAGCTTGATGACGCGCGGGGGAGGGAGTTAGAGCAAATTGATCTCTCAACGTCAGCTGTAATAGCGCTCTAGTATTTCCATCGCCTTGTTGATCGACTGCAGGCGCTCTGTGTTGCCGCCTCGGTCGGGGTGGTGCAGGCTCACCAGCTGGCGGTAGCGGTGCTTGATGGTGGCGAGGTTGAGCGGATGCTGGTGGTCGTGCAGCTCGAACAGCTCCAGCGCCGCCTGCTTTTCCTCGCCGCCTTGCATGCGCGTCCAGAAGCTGGTGAGCAGCTTCTCCACGTCGTCCGCGTCCGTATTGCGCAGGTTGTCCATGTCCAGGTAGTAGTCGCGCAGCGGGTCGTGCTCGGTGAGCCCGGCGCCGCCGCTTCGGTAGGGTTGCAGCTGGATGCACAGCGGACTGATGTCCAGGTGCGCGCGCTGCTCGTCCCACAGGCGCTCGCGCAGCTGGTAGAGCGCGTTGAACACCAGAAAGTGGGTGCGAAACAGCACCAGGTTGTCGAGCAGGGGGAGATTGGGGATGTGGGTAGAGTGGCTGCTTTTCAGCTGCTGGATCAGCTCATACTCGCTGAGCCCGGCGGGCGCGGTTTGCAGCAAGTGCAACAGCTGGTCAGCCAACTCGAGGTCGGGGTCGAGTTCATCATTCATGGATTGAGCCTATCACTTCGCCGCCAATGGGGTGGGGTGCAGCGCGCTTTCTGCGTAAAATGTCGCGCTCTAGCACTACTTTCCGGACTCCAGCGCACCATGGGCACCCTCTCGGTCAACCAGAACAAACTGCAAAAACGCCTACGCCGCCAGGCCGGCGAAGCCATTGCCGATTTCAATATGATAGAAGACGGCGACAAGGTCATGGTCTGCCTGTCCGGTGGCAAGGACAGCTACACCATGCTCGACGTGCTGCTCTACCTGCAGAAAGTCGCGCCGATCAAGTTCGAAATCGTCGCGGTGAACATGGACCAGAAGCAGCCCGGTTTCCCCGAGCACGTGTTGCCGGCCTACCTGGACGCCATCGGCGTGCCCTACCACATCGTCGAGAAGGACACCTACTCGGTGGTCAAGGAGAAGATCCCGGAGGGCAAGACCACCTGCTCGCTGTGCTCGCGCCTGCGGCGCGGCACCCTGTACACCTTCGCCGACGAGATCGGTGCGACCAAGATGGCCCTGGGTCACCATCGCGACGACATCCTCGAGACCTTCTTCCTCAACATGTTCTACGGTGGCACCCTCAAGGCCATGCCGCCGAAGCTGCGCGCCGATGACGGGCGCAACGTGGTAATCCGCCCGCTGGCCTACTGCAACGAGGCCGACATCGAGGCTTACGCCAGGCTCAAGGAATTCCCGATCATCCCGTGCAACCTCTGCGGTTCTCAGGAAAACCTGCAGCGCAAGGTGGTCAAGGAGATGCTTCAGGAGTGGGAGCGCAAGACCCCGGGCCGTACCGAAATCATGTTCCGCGCCCTGCAGAACGTGGTGCCGTCGCAGCTGGCCGACCGCAACCTGTTCGACTTCGCCAACCTGAAGATCGACGACAACGCCACGCCGCGCTTCCTCGACGTGATGAACCTCTGACCCGCAAGGAACGCCCATGCGCGACTACCAATGGCTCAACGAGTACTGCCTGAATCGTTTCGGCTCGGCGGCGGCGCTGGAGGCCATGCTGCCGCAGCCGGCGAGTGCCGAGGAGTTGCGTGGGCTGAGTGACGACCGCTACCTGTCGCTGATCAGCCTGCGCATCTTCCGCGCCGGCCTCAAGCACAGCCTGGTGGACGCCAAATGGCCGGCTTTCGAGGAGGTGTTCTTCGGCTTCGACCCGGAGAAGGTCGTGCTGATGGGTGGCGAGCGCCTGGAAAACCTGATGCAGGACGCCCGGCTGATCCGCCATCTGGGCAAGCTCAAGAGCGTGCCGCGCAACGCCCAGTTCATCCTCGATGTCAGGCAGGAGCGGGGCCGCTTCGGCGCGCTGATCGCCGACTGGCCGGTGACCGACATCGTCGGCCTGTGGAAGTACCTGGCCAAGCATGGCAGCCAGCTGGGCGGCTTGTCGGCGCCGCGCGTGCTGCGCATGGTCGGCAAGGACACCTTTATCCCCACCACCGACATGGTCGCCGCGCTCAAGGCCCAGCAGATCATCGACAAGGCGCCGACCAGCCTCAAGGACCTGGCCGCGGTGCAGGCGGCGTTCAACCAGTGGCATGCACAGAGCGGTCGGCCGCTGTGTCAGCTGTCGGTGATGCTGGCCCACACGGTCAACCATTGAGGCGACGGACCTGAACCCGCAGGAGGGGCCGATGGAGCAGAAGATCGCGCGCGTCGCCCGGGCCATGGCCCAGGCCGAACGCATCCTGGTCATCACCGGTGCCGGCTTGTCCGCCGATTCCGGCCTGCCCACCTACCGTGGCCTCGGTGGCCTGTACAACGGCCACACGGCCGAGGGCCTGCCGATCGAGGCGGCGCTGTCCGGGACGATGTTGCAGCGCGATCCGGCACTGTGCTGGAAGTACCTGGCCGAACTGGGCAAGGCCTGTCTCGGCGCACAAGCCAATGCCGGCCACCTGGCCATCGCCGAGCTGCAACGGCTGAAGCCGCACTGCTGGTTGCTGACCCAGAACATCGACGGTTACCACCGTGCGGCCGGCAGTCCGGTCGAGCGGCTGATCGAGATCCATGGCGAGCTGGCGCCGCTGTTCTGCCAGTCCTGCGGCGCCGAGGAGGGCGAGCTGGCCGAGCACCTGGCGCGGCCGCTGCCGCCACGTTGCCGCCAGTGCGGCGGTATCCTGCGCCCGCCCGTGGTGCTGTTCGAGGAAATGTTGCCGGAGGCCGCCATCGCCAGCCTCTACGCCGAGTTGGGCAAGGGCTTCGAGCTGGTGCTGAGCGTCGGCACCAGCGCCAGCTTCCCCTATATAGTCGAGCCGGTGCTGCGCGCGCGCCAGGCCGGCGGCCTCACCGTGGAAATCAATCCGAGCCGCACCGATCTGAGCGACGCGGTCGACATCCACCTGCAAGGGCGGGCCTTAGATGTTCTGCCGGAACTACTGAGTCACATTTCGCCCCATGGAAATTGCAAACAGGGGCGATTGAAGGCATAGTCGCCGCCACCTCAGTATTCCGACACGGCTGTGCCCATGCTCAAACGCTTCGCACCCCTCGTGCCCCTCGCACTCGTTCTGGTCCTCGCGGCCTGCGCCGGCCAGGCGCCGCAGTCGCAGTCCATGGTGTTCGGACCGCTCAGCAAGTCCTCGACCTTCGCTTCCCGCGCTCCCCATGCCGAACCGACCGAGGAAGAGCTCGCCGAGCTGACCGACGACCAGCCCTATGAAATGCCCCAGCTGGCCGACAGCATCCTGTCCCATGGCCTGTCGCTGGTCGGCACCCGCTATCGCTATGGCGGCAGCTCGGTGAAGTCCGGTTTCGACTGCAGCGGTTTCATCGGCTACCTGTTCCGCGAGGAGGCCGGCCTGAAGCTGCCGCGCTCCACCCGCGAGATGATCAATATCGACGCGCCGCTGGTCCAGCGCGACGAGCTGGAGCCGGGCGACCTGGTGTTCTTCAGCACCAATGGCCGCGGCCGCGTCAGCCACGCCGGCATCTACCTGGGCGATGACCAGTTCATCCATTCCGCCAGCCGGCGCAGCGGCGGCGTGCGGGTCGACAGCCTGGACGACCGTTACTGGAAGCGCAGCTTCATGGAAGCCAAGCGCGTGCTGGCCCTGGCGCCGAGCGAGCCGCTGGAACGTCATCCCTGAGGCCTCCGCGCCGCCTCGGCGGTTGCGCGTCGACGCCTGAGCCGGCAGAGTAGGGCGCATCCAGGCTCAGGATCGCCTCGCTTATGCCCGTCACGACCCGTATCGCCTTGTTGCTGCTCGCCGCGCTGCTCAGCGCCTGCGCCGGCCATTCCCCCGCTCCGCAAACCGCCTATCAGATTCCGGCCAGTAGCCCCCACGGCAGCTCCGAGGATGTGCTATTTCGTGCCCTGGGGCTGGTCGGTACGCCCTATCGCTACGGCGGCAACACGCCCGAAGGGGGCTTCGACTGCAGCGGTCTGATCGGTTATGTGTATCGAGATGCCGCGGGTATCCAGCTGCCCCGTTCGACTCGCGAACTCAAGGCCCTGCGTGCGCCGACCATCGGCAGTCGCGAGGCCCTGCAGAGTGGCGACCTGGTGTTCTTCGCCACCAGCGGCGGGCGCAAGGTCAGTCATGCCGGCATCTATGTCGGCAATGGGCGTTTCGTCCACGCCCCGTCCAGCGGCGGTACCGTGCGCCTGGACAGCCTGAGCAACAGCTACTGGCAGCGCACCTACCTGGACGCCAAGCGCGTGTTCAGCGCCGAACTGGCGCGCAACCCCTGATTCCAAGGCAGACCGGCCCATGAGCAACCGCACCCTCAATCTCGACGACAACCTCTATCGCTACCTGCTCGACGTCTCCCTGCGCGAGACGCCGCTGCTCAAGCGCCTGCGCGACGAGACCGCGCAGCTGGAGAACGCCCGCTGGCAGATCGCCCCGGAACAGGGCCAGTTCATGGCGCTGCTGGTCCGGCTGACCGGCGCCAGGCGAATCATCGAGATCGGCACCTTCACCGGCTACAGCGCCATCTGCATGGCCGAGGCCATGCCCGAGGACGGTCGCCTGATCTGCTGCGACATTGCCGGCGCCTACAACGCCATGGCCCGGCGCTACTGGGACGAGGCGGGCCTGGCCGGGCGTATCGAGCTGCGCCTGGCGCCGGCCCTGGAGACCCTCGCGGCGATGCAGGGCGAGGCCATCGACGGGCAGTTCGACCTGATCTTCATCGACGCCGACAAGGCCAACTACCCGGCCTATTTCGAGCATGCCCTGCGGCTGCTGCGCCCGGGCGGCCTGGTGCTGTTCGACAACACCCTGTGGAGCGGTCGGGTGCTCGAAACAGCGCCGGACAGCGTCGACACCCGGGCCATCCAGGCGCTCAACCTGGCGTTGCGCGACGATGGGCGTATCGACCTGTCGTTGCTGCCGCTGGGCGACGGCCTGACCCTGTGCCGCAAGCGTTGACGGCGAGGCCGACACTGCGCGATGCTCGAGCCGATTCGCCTGCCGCCCCAGCCCGAGGCCTGTGAACTGTGCGCGCGCAGCGCGCCGCTGACCCGCCATCACCTGATTCCCAAGGCCCTGCACGACAAGCCCTATGTGCAGAAGCGCTATGCCAGGAGCGAGCGGATCACCGCCACCCTGTGGGTGTGCCGCGCCTGCCACAACCAGATCCATCGGCTGTTCAGCGAGAAGGAACTGGCGCTGCAGTACAACAGTCGCGAGGCGCTGCTGGGCGATGAGCGCCTGCGCACCTTCGTCGACTGGCTGGCGGGCAAACCGGCGGGATTCATGCCGCGTCACTGAGCCGTTGCCGGCCCCGCAGCGGCGGTCTAAATTCACTGGGCACGGGCCGATAGCTCAGCTGGGAGAGCGCCGCGTTCGCAATGCGGAGGTCGGGAGTTCGAGCCTCCTTCGGTCCACCATGTTTAGCGTTGCTGGCGAACCTTCGCCGACGCCCAGGCCCGCCCCGGGCGCGCCGGAATGATCCTCCCCAAGCCCCTGTGTCTGCCATCGATGGGGCGGATGCGATCCATTCTCCTGCCCCTTTTGCATTGACGCCCCGGCCACAGCTCTCTACCCTGCGCGCCTTGCTTCAGGTGCCCCCGACGCCATGCGTCCGAGGGGTGAAACAGGGAAGTCGGTGCGTCAGGCCTGTTCAGGCCGACCATTCCGACGCTGCCCCCGCAACGGTAGACGAGTCAATCCAGCGCGTTTCAACCACTGTGCCTCGGCATGGGAAGGTGCGCTGGCCGGCGATCCGCATCTCGGATCCCCGCTCGTAAGCCCGGAGACCGGCCTGTAGCAGTCCACGGCATCGCGGAGGGCGTTGTCGGGCGGGTGGGCTGCGTCCGTGTGCCGTGCTTCACCCGTCCCCTGCGCTCCGTATGCCTTTCCCAGCCTAAGTCGCCCGGGTGGGTGCGACGGAGCATGCAGACGCAATGAATCACTCCCTTCTGACCCCGGCAGCAGTCCTGCTGTGCGGTGTTTCCAGTTTTTCCCCGGCCCAGGCCGCCGAACCGAGTCGCTTGCAGGATCAGGTGGTGACCGCCAGCCGAGTCGTGCAGACCGCCCAGCAGAGCCTGGCGGCGGTGACGGTGTTCGACCGCGCGCAGATCGAGCAGAGCCAGGCCGGCTCGCTGCCCGAGTTGCTCAAGCGCGTGCCGGGTGTGTCCTTCGCCAACAACGGCGGGCCGGGCAAGGGCACCTCGCTGTTCATGCGCGGCAGCGAATCCGACCATGTGCTGGTACTGATCGACGGCATCAAGGTCGGCTCGGTGACGGCCGGCGGTGCGGCGCTGCAGGACCTGCCGCTGGAGCTGATCGAGCGCATCGAGGTGGTGCGCGGGCCGCGCTCCAGCCTTTACGGCTCCGAGGCCATAGGCGGGGTGATCCAGATTTTCACCCGCAAGGGTTCAGGCACCGGTATCAAGCCGTTCTTCTCCGCCGGCTACGGCACCCACGACAGCTACAGCGCCAGCGCCGGCATCAGCGGTGGCAGCGGCGCTGGCTGGTACAGCCTGGGGCTGAGCGGCCTGGACACCGACGGCATCAACGTCAAGCCGATGGACGCCAGCGGCTATGAGGACGATGCCGACGGCTACCGTAACCTGTCGGCCGCGCTGAGTGCCGGCTACCGCTTCGCCAGCGGCCTGGAGCTGGATGCCAGCCTGCTGCGCGCCAAGTCCCACAACGACTATGATCAGGTCAATCGCACCCGCACCTCGGGCTTTCACGCCCATGCCGATGGCCAGGCGAATGTCTTCGGCACCCGGGCGCGCTTCGCCCCGCTCGAGCCCTGGCAGGTGACCCTGCAGGCCGGGCGCAGCGAGGACAAGTCCGATGCCTTCTTGGACGGCGCCTTCTACTCGCGCTTCGACAGCCGCCGCGACAGCGCCAGCTGGCAGAACGACCTGGCCCTGGCGTCCGGCCATACCCTGACCCTGGGCGCCGACTACCAGCACGACGAGGTCAACGGCAGCACCGCCTACGCCGAGGATTCGCGGGACAACCGGGGCGCCTTCGCCCAGTACCTGGGTGAAATGGGGCGCCACGACTGGCAGCTGTCCCTGCGCCGCGACCGCAACCAGCAGTTCGGTCGGCACGACACCGGTAACCTCGGCTACGGCTATGCCCTGAATGACGCGCTGCGGGCGACGGTCAGCTACGGCACGGCCTTCAAGGCGCCGACCTTCAACGAGCTGTATTACCCCGGCTACGGCAACCCGGACCTGCAGGCGGAGACCTCCAGAAGCCTGGAACTCGGCCTGGCCGGCGCGCACGCCTGGGGGCACTGGTCGGTCAACGCCTTCCGCACCGTGATCGACGACCTGATCGCCTACGACTCCAGCATCAGGGGGCCGGCCAATATCGATACGGCGCGCATCCGTGGCGTCGAACTGGTGCTCGGCAGCCAGCTGCTGGGCTGGGACTGGAACGCCAATTACACGCTGCTGGAGCCGGAGAACCGATCCGGAGGGGCGAATGACGGCAATGAGCTGGCGCGCCGCGCCAAGCAGCTGTTCAACCTGGACCTGGACCGTCGCCTCGGCGCCTTCAGCCTGGGCGCCAGCCTGCACGCCGAAGGCCAGCGCTTCGACGACCTGGCCAACAACAAGCCGCTGTCCGGCTTCGCCACCCTGGACCTGCGCGGCGAATACCGCATCGACCGCGAATGGCGCCTGCAGGTTCGCGTGGCCAATCTGCTGGATGCCGACTACGAGACGGCCGGGGGCTACAACCAGCCCGGCCAGGCGCTGTACCTGACCGTGCGCTATCAGGCGCTTTGATCAACCAAGCGCGGGCGGCGGTACTGCCTGCGTCCCCACAAGGAGCATCACCATGCCCAAGCTGTCGCCCCGCGTTCAATTGCTGCTCGGCCTCGCCCTGGCCGCGTTGCTGGCCATGACCCGCGGTCAGCACTTCGCCACACTCAATCTGCCCAGCGCGTCCTGGGCGGTGTTCTTTCTCGCCGGCGTGCTGCTGGCCCCGCGCTGGGTGTTTCCGGCGCTGTTCATCGAGGCGTCGCTGCTCGATTTCGCCGCGGTGCAGTGGGCCGAGGTGAGTGACTGGTGTCTGTCGCCGGCCTACTGGCTCCTGCTGCCGGCCTACGGCGCGCTGTGGCTGGGCGGCCGCCTGTATGCCGGTTGGCACCGCGACAGCCTGCAGAGCCTGGCGCTGCTGGCGGCGACTGTGGCGCTCAGCGCCCTGGTGGCCTACCTGTTCTCCGGCGGCGGTTTCCTGTATTTCTCCGGGCGCTACCCGGAGCCGAGCCTGGCCCTGCTGGCTGAGCGCGTCGTCCAGTACTACCCGCGCTACCTGGCCAGCCTGACGCTCTATGTCGGCCTGGCGGCGGCGCTCTATATCGGCGTGCGCGCATCCCGCGACCTGCGCCTGCCAACGGAGGTGAAGTGATGAGCGAGTCCATCGAACGGGATGCCCGGCACAAGGCGCGCATGGCGCGCAAGAAGGCGCTGATCGACGAGAAGATCGCCCAGGCCCAGGACGAATACGGCCTGCTGCTGGTGCACAGCGGCAACGGCAAGGGCAAGAGCAGCTCGGCCTTCGGCATGGTCGCCCGGGCCCTGGGCCACGGCATCAAGGTCGGCGTGGTGCAGTTCATCAAGGGCGCCGCCAGCACCGGTGAGGAGACGTTCTTCCGGCGTTTCCCGGAGGAGGTCAGCTACCACGTGATGGGCGAGGGCTTCACCTGGGAGACCCAGGACCGCCAGCGCGACATCCAGAAAGCCCAGGAGGCCTGGGTGGTGGCGCGGCAGCTGCTCAACGATCCGGCCATCGGCCTGGTGGTGCTGGACGAGCTGAATATCGCCCTGAAGTACGGTTATCTGGAGCTGGACGCGGTGCTCGCCGACATCGAGGCGCGGCCGATGCTGCAGCACGTGGTGGTGACCGGTCGCGGCGCCTTGCCGGGGATGATCGAGGCGGCCGATACCGTCACCGAGATGAGCCTGGTCAAGCACGCCTTCAAGGCCGGGGTCAAAGCGCAGAAGGGCGTGGAGTTCTGATGAGCGTTAGAAGCTGCCCGGCGCTGCTGATCGCCGCACCGGCCTCGGGCCAGGGCAAGACCACGGTCACCGCCGCCCTGGCGCGCCTGCACAGGCGCCAGGGCAAGCGGGTGCGGGTGTTCAAGTGCGGGCCGGATTTTCTCGACCCGATGATCCTCGCCCGCGCCAGCGGCGCGCCGGTGTATCAGCTGGACCTGTGGATGGTCGGCGAGGCCGAGAGCCGCCGGCTGCTCTGGCAGGCGGCGGCCGAGGCGGACCTGATCCTCATCGAGGGGGTGATGGGACTGTTCGACGGCAGCCCCTCGGCGGCCGACCTGGCGCGGCGTTTCGGCGTGCCGGTCATGGCGGTGATCGACGGCTCGGCCATGGCCCAGACCTTCGGCGCCGTGGCCCATGGCCTGGCCAGCTACCAGCCCGACCTGCCGTTCTCCGGGGTGCTCGGCAACCGGGTCGGCAGCGTCCGCCACGGCGAGATGCTGCAAGATGCCTTGCCCGCGTCCATCCGCTGGTATGGCGCCTTGCCGCGCAGTGCCGACATCGAACTGCCCAGCCGCCACCTGGGGCTGGTCCAGGCCGAGGAACTGGCCGACCTGGACGCCCGCCTGGATGCCGCCGCCGACGCCCTGGCCGCCAGCGCCGAGGTGGCCCTGCCGCCGCCGGTGACCTTCTTCGCGCCGCCGCCGCGAGCCCTGGAGCCGCGGCTGGCGGGTGTGCGTATCGGCGTGGCCTTCGACGCCGCCTTCGCCTTCCTCTACCAGGCCAACCTGGACCTGTTGCGCGAACTGGGCGCCGAGCTGCGGTTCTTCTCGCCCCTGGCCGATGAGCGGTTGCCCGAGGTCGACAGCCTCTACCTGCCCGGCGGCTACCCCGAGCTGCACCTGGCGCGTCTGGAAGCCAACCAGGCCATGGCCCGGGCGATTCGCGCCCACCACGCGGCCGGCAAGCCGATCCACGCCGAATGCGGCGGCATGCTCTACCTGTTCGCACGGCTGACCGACAAGCAGGGCGACAGCGGGCGGATGCTCGGTCTGCTGCCGGGCGAGGCGACCCTGCAGCCACGCCTGACCGCCCTGGCCCTGCAGGAAGTGGAGCTGGAGCACGGGCGCCTGCGCGGCCACACCTATCACCACTCGGCGCTGTCCACCGATCTGCTGCCGTTCGCCCATGGCGAGTGCCCGAACTACAAGCGCACCGCCGAGGCGGTCTATCGTCTGGGGCGGCTGACGGCTTCCTATATCCACTTCTACCTGCCGTCAGACCCGATGGCGGCAGCCGAGTTGTTCCAGCCATGAACGAGCAGGCCTTCAGCGAGGCCGAGCGCGCGGCGGTCTATCGGGCCATCGCCGAGCGGCGCGACATGCGCCATTTTTCCGGTGGGCGGGTCGCACCGGAGCTGCTGGCGCGGCTGCTGGAGGCGGCGCACCAGGCGCCGAGCGTCGGCCTGATGCAGCCGTGGCGTTTTATCCGCATCACCCGCCCCGAACTGCGCGAGGCGATTCACGCCCTGGTGGAAACCGAGCGCCTGCGCACCGCCGCGGCCCTGGGCGCGCGCGGCGACGACTTCATGCAGCTCAAGGTCGAGGGCATCGGCGACTGCGCCGAATTGCTGGTGGTGGCGCTGATGGACGGCCGCGAGGCCCACGTCTTCGGCCGCCGCACCCTGCCGGAGATGGACCTGGCTTCCATGGCCTGTGCCATTCAGAATCTCTGGCTGGCCGCCCGCGCCGAAGGGCTGGGCATGGGCTGGGTGTCGTTGTTCGATCCCCTGGCCCTGGCCGAACTGCTGGCCATGCCGCCCGGCAGCAAGCCGCTGGCGGTGCTCTGCCTGGGGCCGGTGGCGGCCTTCTACGAGGGACCGATGCTGGCCCAGCAGGGCTGGGCCAGACCGCGACCGTTGGGCGAACTGCTGTATCAGGATCAATGGGGACACACATGAAAGGCCCGCAACGCATCGTCTGCCTGTCGACCGAGACCTGCGAAACCCTCTACCTGCTCGGCGAGCAGGCGCGCATCGTCGGCATCTCCGGCTTCACCGTGCGCCCGCCCCAGGCGCGCCGGGAGAAGCCCAAGGTCAGCGGCTTCAGCAGCGCGCGCATCGACAAGGTCCTCGCGGTGCGGCCCGACCTGGTGCTCGGCTACTGCGACCTGCAGGCGGATATCGCCGCCGACCTGGCCCGCGAGGGGCTGGAAGTGCACCTGTTCAACCAGCGCGATATCGCCGGCACCTACCGGATGATCGAGACCCTCGGCGCCCTGGTGCACGCCAACGCCCGAGCCGAGCGGCTGATCGCCGAGCTGCAGACCGGGCTGGACGCCATCCGCGCCAGCGCCGCGCGCCTGCCGCGGCGACCCAAGGTGTATTTCGAGGAGTGGAACGAACCGCTGATCAGCGGCATCGGCTGGGTCAGCGAACTGATCGAGCTGGCCGGCGGCGAGGATTGCTTCGCCGAGCTGGCCCGCTGCCACAGCGCCAGGCAGCGGATCATCGGTTCCTGGTGCGGCAAGCGTTTCCGCCCGGAACAGGTCGCCGCCCGGCCCGGCTGGCAGGACATCCCGGCGGTGCGTCATAAGCGACTGCACGAGATCAAGTCGCCGGACATCCTCCAGGCCGGTCCGGCGGCGCTGAGCGATGGCGCGCGCCAGCTGCACGCGCTGATTCGTGGCTGCGTGGAGGCCGCGGCATGAGTCTGCTGCTCGCCACCCTGGCCGGCGTTGGCCTGGATACGGCGCTGGGCGAGCCGAAGCGCGGCCATCCGCTGGTGGCCTTCGGGCGCCTGGCCGAACGCCTGGAGCAGCGTTTCAATGGCGGCGGCCGTGGCTGGCGCAGCCACGGCATCACGGCCTGGTGCCTGGCGGTGTTGCCGCCGACCCTGCTGGTCGGCTGGCTCAGCCATTTTTCCGCCCTCGGCTGGCTGGCGGAGGTGCTCGCCCTCTACCTCGCCCTGGGCTTGAAGAGCCTCGGCGAGCACGCGCTTCCCGTGGCACAGGCGCTGCGCCTCGGCGACCTGTCGTTGGCGCGCCGGCGGGTTGGCCATATGGTCAGCCGCAACACCGCCGCCCTGGATGCCAGCGGAGTGGCCCGGGCCGGCAGCGAGTCGGTGCTGGAGAACGGCTCGGATGCGGTGTTCGCCGCGCTGTTCTGGTTCCTCGTCGGCGGCGCGCCCGGCGTGGTGCTCTACCGCCTGAGCAATACCCTGGACGCCATGTGGGGCTATCGCAACGCCCGCTTCGAGCGCTTCGGCTGGGCCGCGGCGCGGATCGACGACGGCCTCAACTATGTCCCCGCGCGCCTGGTGGCGCTGACCTACGCGCTGCTCGGGCGCACCGGTCTGGCGCTGCGCTGCTGGTGGCAGCAGGCGCCGCACTGGGACAGCCCCAATGCCGGGCCGGTGATGGCCGCCGGCGCCGGCGCCCTGGGCATCGCTCTGGGCGGGCCGGCCGAGTATCACGGCGAGGTGCACGCGCGTCCGCTGCTGGGCGAGGGGCCGCCGCCCCGGGCGCGGGACATCGAGCGGGCGTTGAACCTGGTGTACGGCGGTGTGCTGCTGTGGCTGGCATTGCTGCTGGCCTGGGGGCTGTGGGGTGCTTGAGCATGGCGGACGGCTGCGCGCGGCGGCGCGGCGCCATGGCATCGCCCTTGCCGACTGGCTGGACCTGTCCACCGGCGTCGCGCCCCACGGCTGGGCGCTGCCGGCTATCCCGGCAACCGCCTGGAGTCGTCTGCCCGAGCCGGACGATGGGCTGGACGACGCGGCCCGCGACTATTACGGCGCGCCGGCCCTGCTGCCGGTGGCCGGCTCCCAGGCGGCGATCCAGGCCTTGCCACGCCTGCGCGGGCCCTCGCGGGTCGGCATCCTGTCGCCGGCCTACGCCGAACACGCCGCGGCCTGGCGCCGCGAAGGCCATCAGCTGCTGGCGCTCGAGGCCGAGCAGGTCGACGAGCGCCTGGCGCAGCTGGACGTGCTGCTGCTGATCAACCCGAACAATCCCAGCGGCCAGCGTTTCGCTTCCGAGCAGTTGCTGGCCTGGCATGCCCGCCTGGCGGCGCGCGGCGGCTGGCTGCTGGTCGACGAGGCCTTTATCGACTGCACGCCGCAGCACAGCCTGGCGGCCTACAGCGACCTGCCGGGGCTGATCGTGCTGCGTTCGTTCGGCAAGTTCTTCGGCCTGGCCGGTATCCGCCTGGGTTTCGTACTGGCCGAGCCGGCGCTGCTGAAGCGTCTGGACGAGCTGCTCGGCCCCTGGACGGTCAACGGCCCGGCGCGGGCAGTGGCGACCGCCTTGCTGCGGGATCGACAGGGCCAGCGGGCGCAGCGCGAGCGCCTGCTGGCCGACGGCCGGCGCCTGGGCGAGCTGCTCGGCGCCCATGGCCTGCCGCCCAGCGGTGGCTGTGCGCTGTTCCAGTGCTGTGTCTATCCACGCGCGCAGCAGCTGCACGCCTTCCTCGCCGCTCACGGCATTCTCACCCGCCTGTTCGACAGCCCGCCCAGCCTGCGCTTCGGCCTGCCGGCCGACGAGCCGGGCTGGACCCGCCTGGAACAGGCCCTAGGACGCTTCATGGAGCACCCGATATGACTACCGCAATGCCGGCCAGCGGAATGCCGGCCACCGGGGTGCCGGCCACCCTGATGGTGCAGGGCACCACCTCCGACGCCGGCAAGAGCACCCTGGTGACCGCGCTGTGTCGCTGGCTCCGGCGCCAGGGCGTGGCCGTGGTGCCGTTCAAGCCGCAGAACATGGCGCTCAATTCCGCCGTTACCGAAGACGGCGGCGAGATTGGCCGCGCCCAGGCGGTGCAGGCCCAAGCCGCCGGCCTGGCGCCGCACACTGACATGAACCCGGTGTTGCTCAAGCCCAACAGCGACACCGGCGCCCAGGTGATCATTCACGGTCGCGCCATCAGCAGCATGGAGGCCGCCGCCTACCACGACTACAAGCAGGTGGCGATGGACGCGGTGCTGGCGTCCCACCGGCGCCTGTCCGCCGCCTACTCGGTGGTGATGGTGGAGGGCGCCGGCTCGCCGGCGGAGATCAACCTGCGCGCCGGCGATATCGCCAACATGGGCTTCGCCGAGGCGGTGGACTGCCCGGTGATCCTCATCGCCGACATCGACAAGGGCGGGGTGTTCGCCCATCTGGTTGGCACATTGGCGCTGCTGTCCGAAAGCGAGCAGGCGCGTATCCGGGGTTTCGTGATCAACCGCTTCCGCGGCGACATCGCCCTGTTGCAGCCGGGCCTGGACTGGCTGGAGCGGCGCACCGGCAAGCCGGTGCTGGGGGTGCTGCCCTACCTGATGGATTTCCACCTGGAAGCCGAAGACGCCATCGACACCCGCCAGGCGGCGAAGAGCGGAGAATCGATCAGGGTGGCGGTGCCGGTGCTGCCGCGCATCAGCAACCACACCGACTTCGATCCGCTGCGCCTGCATCCCCAGGTCGAGCTGCTCTTCGTCGGCCCCGGCCAGGCGATTCCGCCGGCCGACCTGATCATCCTGCCCGGCTCCAAGAGCGTGCGCGCCGACCTGGCCTTCCTGCGCGGGCAGGGCTGGTCGGCGGCTATCCAAAAGCACCTGCGTTATGGCGGCAAGCTGCTGGGCATCTGCGGCGGCCTGCAGATGCTCGGCCAGGCGATCGACGACCCGTCTGGCCTGGAAGGCCCGCCCGGCAGCAGTGCGGGGCTCGGCCTGCTGGAATTTTCCACCGTGCTGGAGCCCGAGAAGCAGCTGCGCAACGTGCAGGGCCGGCTGCGCCTGGAGGACGCGCCGGTGAGCGGCTATGAGATCCACGCCGGGGTCAGCCGCGGCGCCGGGTTGAATGGCGCCGTGCGCCTGGACGACGGCCGCAGCGATGGCGCCATCAGCGCCGACGGCCAGGTGCTCGGCAC
This sequence comes from Pseudomonas benzenivorans, assembly GCF_024397895.1. Classification (NCBI taxonomy): domain Bacteria; kingdom Pseudomonadati; phylum Pseudomonadota; class Gammaproteobacteria; order Pseudomonadales; family Pseudomonadaceae; genus Pseudomonas; species Pseudomonas benzenivorans. The sequence goes on along the minus strand of NZ_CP073346.1, from coordinate 898,593 downwards.
CTACCTGCACGGCCTGTTCGAGTCGGGCGCGGCCTGCAGCGCGCTGCTGCGCTGGGCCGGGCTGCGCGAGGTGCAGACGGTCGACTACCAGGCCCTGCGCGAGCGGGACATCGAACGCCTGGCCGATCTGGTCGAGGAGCATCTGGATACGCACAAACTGCGCGAGCTGTGCGGCCTCGCGTAGGGTGCGCTCAGGGTACCGTTGAAGGACATTCGGTGCGCAGCGCGCACCCAAGGGAGAGGCAATGATCGAACTGATCCTCGGCGGCGCCCGTTCCGGCAAGAGCCGCCTGGCCGAGAAGCTGACCGCCGAATCGGGCCTGGCGGTGACCTATATCGCCACCAGTCAGGCGCTGGACGGCGAGATGCGCGCGCGCATTCGCGAACACCAAGCGCGGCGGCCGGCGCACTGGGGCCTGGTCGAAGAGCCCGTCGAGCTGGCCCGGGTGCTGCGCGAGCAGGCGGCTGAGGGACACTGCCTGCTGGTCGACTGCCTGACCCTGTGGTTGAGCAACCTGCTGATGCTGGACGATCCGGCGCGCCTGCGGGCCGAGCGTGACGCCCTGCTGGAGGCGCTGAGCGTGCTGCCGGGGCGCATCATCCTGGTCAGCAACGAGACCGGGCTGGGGGTGGTGCCCCTGGGCGAGCTGACCCGCCGCTATGTCGACGAAGCCGGCTGGCTGCACCAGACCCTGGCGCAGCGGTGTCAGCGGGTGACCTTCACCGTGGCTGGTCTGCCGATGGTGCTCAAGGGGGAAAGGCTATGACGGCGCAGTGGTGGCAAACCGCTGCCAAGCCGCTGGACCAGCCGATGCAGGCCAATGCTGAGGCGCGCCAGCAACAGCTGACCAAGCCGAGCGGTTCACTTGGCCAGCTCGAGCCGCTGGCGATTCAGCTGGCCGCTTTGCAAGGCCGTGAGCGGCCGCGCGTCGAGCGGATATGGATCAGTATCTTCGCCGGCGACCATGGCGTGGTGGAGGAGGGGGTTTCGGCCTACCCGCAGGCCGTCACCGGGCAGATGCTGGCCAACTTCGTCGGCGGTGGCGCGGCGATCAGCGTGCTGGCCAGGCAGCTGCGGGCGACCCTGGAAGTGCTCGACCTGGGGACCGCCGTGCCGGGCGCGGCCCTGCCAGGGGTACGCCAGCTGCGTCTGGGGCCCGGCACGCAGAACTTTCTCAACGGCCCGGCGATGAGCGTCGAGCAGACGTTGCTGGCTTTACAGGCCGGACGCGACAGCCTGTTGCGCGCCGAGCAGGCCGGCAGTGAGCTGTTTATCGGCGGCGAGATGGGCATCGGCAACACCAGCGCCGCCACGGCCCTGGCCTGCTGGCTGCTGGACTGCCCGGCAGCCGAGCTGGTGGGGCCGGGCACCGGCCTGGACGGCGACGGTGTGGCGCGCAAGGCGCGGGTGATCGAGGCGGCACTGGCCCTGCATGGTCCGGCGCTGCGCGGCCCGCTCGAGACCCTGCAACGCCTCGGCGGCTTCGAGATCGCCGCCCTGGCCGGCGCCTACCTGGCGTGCGCCCAGCGCGGCGTGCCGGCATTGGTCGACGGCTTTATCTGCAGCGTCGCCGCTATGCTGGCGGCACGCCTGAATCCCGGCTGCCGAGACTGGCTGCTGTTCGCCCACTGTGGCGCCGAGCCGGGGCATCGCCGCGTACTGGAGGCCCTGGAGGCCGCGCCGCTGCTGCACCTGGGCCTGCGCCTGGGCGAGGGCAGCGGCGCCGCCCTGGCCGTGCCATTGCTGCAACTGGCCTGCCGCCTGCACGACGAGATGGCCACCTTCGCCGAGGCGGCGGTGGCGCCGCGAGCGCCATGACGCTCTCTCTGGAACTCCTGCGCCACGGGGAGACCGAGCAGGGCGGCGGCCTGCGCGGCAGCCTGGACGACGCGCTGACGACCGCGGGCTGGGCCCAGCTGCGCGCCGCCGTGGTGAACGCCGGCCCCTGGGATCGCCTGGTCAGCTCGCCGCTGCAGCGCTGCGCCCGTTTCGCCGAGGAGCTGGCGGCGCAGCGTCGCCTGCCTTTGAGCCTGGAGCCGGGCCTGCAGGAGTTGCACTTCGGCGCCTGGGAAGGGCGCAGCGCCGCGGAGCTGATGGAGACCGACGCCGAGGCGCTGGGGCGCTTCTGGGCCGACCCCTACGCCTTCACCCCGCCCGGTGGCGAGCCGCTGGTGGATTTCGAGGCGCGGGTGCTGGCGGCAGTGCAGCGCCTGCAGGCGCGCCACGTCGGCGAGCGCCTGCTGCTGGTGACCCATGGCGGGGTAATGCGCCTGCTGCTGGCCAGGGCCCGCGGGCTGCCCCGCGCCAGCCTGCTGCAGGTGAGCGTCGGCCATGCCCGGCGCCATCGCCTGGAATGCCAGGCAGACGGCCGCCTGCGGGAGCTGCCATGACCTCCCTGCTGATCGCCCTGCAGTTCCTCACCCGCCTGCCGGTCAGCCTGGCGGCCATGCCGACGCCCGCGCAGGTCGGCCGTTCGCTGCTCTGCTACCCGCTGGTCGGCGCGCTGATCGGCCTGCTGCTGCTGCTGGTCCAGCCTCTGCTCGGCGATGCTCCGGCCCTGCTCCAGGCGGCGCTGTTGCTGACGCTCTGGGTCGGCCTGTCCGGTGGCCTGCACCTGGACGGCCTGGCCGACAGTGCCGATGCCTGGATCGGCGGCATGGGCGACCGTGAACGCACCCTGAGCATCATGCAGGACCCGCGCAGCGGGCCGATGGCGGTGGTCGTCCTGGTGCTGCTGCTGTTGCTCAAGTTCGTCGCCCTGGTGGCTTTGCTGCAGGCGGGCGAGGGCTGGCAGCTGCTGCTGGTGCCCTGGCTGGCGCGCGGGCTGTTGCCGTTGCTGCTGCTGAGCACGCCCTACGTGCGAGCTGGCGGCCTGGGCCAGGCGCTGGTCGAGCACCTGCCACGCAGGCCACTGCCCTGGGTGCTGGCCGGGCACCTGGCGGCGCTGCTGCTGCTCGGCTGGCCGGCGCTGCTGGCCGTGCTGGTGGCCGGGCTGCTGTTCCTCTACCTGCGTGGGGCCATGCTGCGGCGCCTCGGCGGCACCACCGGCGATACGGCGGGGGCCATGCTGGAGCTGGTGGAGTGCGCGGTACTGGTGGCCCTGGCGCTTTGAGTCCGGGGCGGCGTCCTGATGGAGGCGGAGTAGAGGTGGCGGGTTTCAATCCGAGGCGATGGGCGAAATTGGCAGCGGTCTGGCAAAAGCAGCCACCATGCTCATACGCCTTGCGCCCCAAAAAACCTCATATGCCACCGCTCACAAAGCATTCATTTCAGCAATATCACGCACCACCTGATCGGCGGAGCGGTCGAACATCGCCTGCTCCTGCGCATCCAGAGACAACTCGATCACCCGCGCAAGCCCCTCCTCTGCCAGCACACAGGGCACACCCATGGCGATACCTGTTCGCCCATACTCGCCCTCGAGAATCGCGACCGCCGGCAAAATGCGGTTTCGCCCGTTGGCGATAGCATCCACCATCTGTGCAATGGCCACGCCCGGCGCATCGCAGGCGCTCCCCAGTTTCTTCAAGCCGAGAATCTCGCCGCCACCCTGACGCGTGCGCTGCACAATTTGCTCTATCTGCTGACTGGACAGGAAGTGAGACAGCGGCACCGAACCGACCGCACAATAGCGCATCAGCGGCACCATGCTATCGCCATGCCCGCCCAGCACCAGCGCCGTGATATCCCGAGCCGAAAACCCCGTCGCCTCGGCAATGAAACACTTCATGCGCGCTGTATCCAGCACCCCCGCCTGGCCGAATACCTTGCCGCGTCCCTGCCCACTGAGAGACCAAGCCCGATAGGTCAGCACGTCGACCGGGTTCGACACCACCAACACCGTCGCCGCCGGAGCATGACGCTTAATATCCAGCATGATGCCGTCGAGAATCGGCAGGTTGATACTCAGCACATCCTGACGCGACTGACCAGGCTTGCGGGGCACGCCCGCCGTGATCACCACCAGGTCAGATCCCTGCAGCAGTTCGGCATTGGAGCCGCCGTAAACCCGGGTATCAGAACCTGACTCGACTGCCGCCTGCCAGACGTCTAGCGCCTTGCCCTTTGCCAACTCACCCTGCACATCAATCAACACCAACTCACGACAGAACTCTTCCCGGGCGATGATCTGGGCCGCCGCCTCGCCCACCATGCCGACACCCACAATTGATAGCTTGTTCATCTCACACCTCCCGGCGGCGCGCGCCACCGGCATCACGCCCACCTATAAAGAAAAGTATTGCCCGTTAATGGGAAAAGGCCACCCGAAGGTGGCCGAAGCCGTCGCCAATGGGCAGTCCTGGCCCCTGGGCGTCCCCTGCCGACTTTTGCTGGGCAAGTCAGAGCCCGAAAAGGGGACTGATCTGTTTTTCCAACTCTAATGTCCCCCGATTGGCCGGGTTTCGCCTGTTGCCAGTGATGGTGCAGGACCGCTCCGCCCGTCACGCGCGACCGCAGGCGGCTCTCTGCAGCCGGCCAGCTACTCTTTTCACAAGCATCTGGGGACGTGCGTCGGGGGCTCGCTCGGGAAGACCTGCCTTGCGCTAGCCATCGGCGAGAGGCGCGGGCCTTGTCGCGTCGCGTCGTGCAAGGCGAGGCAACGGCGCCTGCCCTCGAACAGGCGGACGTTTTCTATGGGGGTGTCGTAGATACTCCGACCGCCCCAATTTTAGAGGAGGCGCAGCATGGAGCGATTCACGGGTGGCTGCCTGTGCGGCAACGTGCGCATCGTGGCGTCGGGGCGCCCCTATCGGGTCGGTCTTTGTCACTGCCTCGACTGCCGCAAGCACCACGGGGCCCTGTTTCACGCGTCCGCAGTGTTCCCCCAGGAGGCGGTGACCATCGATGGCGAGACACGCGACTACGCCGGGCGGTTTTTCTGTCCCCGTTGCGGTTCGTCCGTGTTTGCCCGCACCGCAGATGAAATCGAAGTGAACCTGGGGTCCCTGGATGCCCCTGACCAGCTGATGCCGACCTACGAAAGCTGGGTCATCCGGCGCGAATCCTGGTTGCCAGCGTTTCCGCTCGCCAGACGATACGAGCGCGATCGGGACCCTACGGGACGTTTCGAGGAGTAGGGGGCACGAGCGCGGCGAGGGCGTCGATACGGTTTGCGCCGGGTGGGTGGCCACCCCGAGGACCAGCGCGAAGCGTTTGCCCCCCTTGCCCGGGCTGCCTGGCCGCCAAGGCGGATGCCCCGGTGGCACTCCCTGCCTGCCCCGAGCCCAGCTGTAGCGTGACATTGTCCGGCAACTGTAGCTGCCGCCTAGGCGCATCGAGGTGTATACCTGTCGCCACGCTGTCACGCCCTCGCCACCCCGCTCGGTTGCGCCCTGCCAGTTGCGGCGGGAGCGCGCTACGACGATGCGCTTATAGCCCTATGCCGCGATGTCGCCCATCATGCTCGGTGCGTAGGCTCGACTGGCAGGCACTGGCTGGCGTCACCCGCCGGGCCAAGCCTGGTGTTGTGGCGCGTAGATTGCTGCTGATGGAGCCGCTCGAGCCGTTGCACGGGCGTGGCTGGTATTTTCTCGATAACCCGGGTCGCGACTCGGCAAGGACTGTTTTTATGACTTCGGTTTGGCGCACCAGTGGCTGGGTTCTGTTGGGGGCATCCCTGATCCTCGCGTTGTCACTGGGTATTCGTCACGGCTTCGGCCTGTTCCTGGCGCCCATGAGCGCCGAGTTTGGCTGGGGCCGTGAGGTGTTCGCCTTCGCCATCGCCTTGCAGAACCTGATCTGGGGTCTGACCCAGCCGTTCACCGGTGCGCTGGCCGACCGCTTCGGCGCCCAGCGCACCATCGTGGTCTGTGGCGTGCTCTACGCCCTCGGCCTGGGGCTGATGGGCCTGGCAGACTCGGCCTGGACGTTGTCCCTGAGCGCCGGCCTGCTGATCGGTATCGGCCTGTCCGGCACCTCCTTCTCGGTGCTGCTCGGGGTGGTGGGGCGCGCCGTGCCGGTGGAGAAGCGCAGCATGGCCATGGGCGTCGCCGCGGCGGCAGGCTCCTTCGGCCAGTTCGCCATGCTGCCCGGCAGTCTGGGCCTGATCAGCTGGCTGGGCTGGTCGGCGGCGTTGCTCGCCCTGGGCCTGCTGGTGGCCTTGATCCTGCCCTTGGCGGCGATGATCAAGGACAACCCGCCGCCCAGCGCGGGCCACGACCAGAGTCTGGCCGACGCCTTGCGCGAGGCCGCCGGGCACTCGGGCTTCTGGCTGCTGTCCCTGGGCTTTTTCGTCTGCGGCTTCCAGGTGGTGTTCATCGGCGTGCACCTGCCGGCCTACCTGGTGGATCAGCATCTGCCGGCGCTGGTCGGCACCACGGTGCTGGCCCTGGTCGGCCTGTTCAACGTATTCGGCACCTACATCGCCGGATGGCTGGGCGGGCGCATGGCCAAGCCGCGGCTGCTCAGCGCCCTGTATCTGGCGCGGGGTGTGGTGATCGCCGTGTTCATCATGGTGCCTCTGACGGTGTGGAGCGCCTACGCCTTTGGCATCGCCATGGGTCTGCTGTGGTTGTCCACGGTGCCGCTGACCAATGGCACGGTGGCGACCCTGTTCGGCGTGCGCAACCTGTCGATGCTCGGCGGCATCGTCTTCCTCTTCCACCAGCTCGGCGCCTTCCTCGGCGGCTGGCTGGGTGGCTACCTGTACGACCAGACCGGCAGCTACGACCTGGTCTGGCAGATTTCCATTGGGCTCAGCCTGATGGCCGCGGCGCTGAACTGGCCGGTGCGTGAGCAACCGGTGGCGCGCCTGCAGGGCGCCGGAGTTGGTGCGTGAGCATGCGACTCTGGCTCGGCGGCGGCCTGGCCCTGCTCGGCGGCGGTCTGCTGGCGCTGATCTGGTGGGGCTGGCATCAGGGCGGCCTGGCGTTCCTGCAGCTGGGCGTGGGCATCTGCTGAGTCGCCGGCCCGCGGCAATGGGCGATGCGCAATCGGTTGCCGGAACCCGCCCTGGGGCGTAGCGTTCCTAAACGCCCCATCTGGGTTCGAGGCCACGATCATGCTGCTGCGTCCCCTTGTCATCGTGCTGATGCCCGGCACCCTGGCTTCGCCCGTGCTGGCCGAGCAGTGTCCTGCCCTGCTGCAGGGCGAGCTGCCGAAATTGCGCAGCAAGGACAGCATCGATCTGTGCGGGCAGTTCGCCGGCAAGCCGCTGCTGGTCGTCAATACCGCCAGCTACTGCGGCTTCACGCCACAATTCAAGGGCCTCGAGGCGCTGTACCAGCGCTTCAAGGGGCAGGGCTTCGAGGTGCTCGGCGTACCGTCGGACGACTTCCGCCAGGAAGCCGATGACGCCCAGGAAACCGCCAAGGTTTGTTACGTGAATTACGGCGTAACCTTCAGCATGAGCGAAACCCAGCCGGTCACGGGCGAGCGCGCCGTTGCGTTGTTCAGGGAGCTGGCCGTGCAGAGCCGCGAGCCGCGCTGGAACTTTACCAAGTACGTGGTCGATCGCCGGGGCAGGGTGCTCGCCCGCTTCTCCAGCGAGACCGAGCCCGATGATCCCGCACTCATCGCCGCGGTCGAGAAGGCCATCGCCTCCAGCCCTTGAAGTTTCGCCGAGCCGTTTCTCACCCATCTGGGCGATGGGGCGCGGTTCCTCTCCTTCATAGACTCTCGTGACGCCGGACGCAGTCCCCCGGCATGCCCACAAGAAAAATAAAGGAGGCACCCATGCGTCGCGCCATCACTACTACCCTGGCCGCACTGGCCCTGGCCGGAGCCGTCGAGGCCCAGGCCAACTACACCAAGACCAAGTACCCGATCGTGCTGGTGCACGGCGTCACTGGTTTCGACACCATCGGCGGTCTTATCAATTACTTCCACACCATTCCCTGGAACCTCGAGCGCGACGGCGCCAAGGTCTATGTCGCCAGTGTCGCGGCGCTCAACGACAGCGAGCAGCGCGGCGCCGAACTGGCCCGGCAGATCGTGCCGTGGGCCACGGCCAATGGCGGCAAGGTCAACCTGATGGGCCACAGCCAGGGTTCGCCGACCTCCCGTGTGGCCGCCTCGCTGCGTCCCGACCTGGTGGCCTCGGTAACCTCGATCAACGGCGTCAACAAGGGCTCCAAGGTTGCCGACGTGATCCGTGGGGTAATCCCGGCGAACGGCCTCATCGAAGGCGGTGCCAATGCCATCGCCGTGGCGCTCGGCACGGTGATCAACCTGTTGTCCGGTAGCAGCAATCCGCAGAACGGCGTGGCCGCGCTCGGCACCCTGACCACGCCGGGCACCGCCGCCCTCAACGGCCGCCACCCCTGGGGCGTGAACAACGCCAGCTACTGCGCCAAGTCGACCGAAGTGCACAACGTGCGCGGCAACAACATCCGTTACTACTCCTGGACTGGCAACACCAGCTACACCAACGTCCTCGACGTGGTCGACCCATTCCTGGCCATCACCGGCCTGGTGTTCGGCAGCGAGAAGAACGACGGCCTGGTCGGCGTCTGCTCCACCTACCTGGGCCAGGTGCTTGGCGACAGCTACAGCATGAACCACGTCGATGCGATCAACCATCTGTTCGGTATTCGCGGCTGGACGGAGCCGGTGTCGCTGTACCGCCAGCACGCCAACCGCCTGAAGAACAAGGGCATCTGATCCAGCAAACCATCGCGGGCGGCCTCGACCGCCCGCATCCGGAGTTTCCATGCCGCTGCCTGTGCGTTATATCGCTCCGCTGGTCCTCCTGATGCTCGCGCTTGCCGGGCTGGTGCTGTATTGGCAATGGCCGGCCATTCCTGCGTCGCCGCCGGTCGCGCCCATGGCCGAGCGCAGCGCCGTGGCGGCGCCTGCTGCCGTCGCGCTGCCAGCGCCCGTGGCTGTGCAGCCGCTGCCAGCACAGGCGCAGCCGCTGGTGCCGGGCATGGCCGACACCGAGGTCGATGGTGAGCTGAAGACCGACCGCGCCGGCAACCTGCAGTTGGGGTTGGGGGTGCGCGACTACTTCGATTATTTCCTCAGTGCCGTCGACCAGGTGGGGCTGGACCGCTCGGTGGAGGCGCTGCTGGCCGATGCCGGCAGCCGCTTGCAGGAGCCGGCACTGGGTCAGCTGATCGGGTTGCTGGGCGACTACCTGGACTACAAACGCGCCAGCCTGGCCTTGATGCAGCAGCCCCTGAGCGCGCAACAGCAGAGTCAACCGCAGGCCCAGTTGGCGACCCTGCAGCAGGCGTTTGATAGCCTTGCGCAACTGCGCCGTGCGCATTTTTCCAGCGCAGCGGTGGAAGCCCTGTTCGGCGCTGAAGAGGCCTATGCCCGCTATACCCTGGACAACCTGGCGCTGCTCGCGCGCGACGACCTGGGCGATCAGGCCAAGGCCCAGGCCCAGGAACGCTTGCGCAGCCAGCTGCCCGAAGCGTTGCGCGCCAGCGAGGAACGGCAGCAGCAGGCGTTGGCCCAGCAGGCCGAGAGCGATCGGCTGTGGCGCGAGGGTGCCAGCGAGGAACAGGTGCGCCAGTCGCTCGCCTTGGCCTATGATCCGCCCACGGTCGAGCGGGTGCTCACCGAACAACGCAACGATCGCGCCTGGCGGCAGCGCTACGGGGCCTATCGCCAGGAACTGGCGGGCCTACAGGACAGCGGCCTGAGTTCGGCGGATCGGCAACAGGAGCAGCAGCGCTTGCGCCAGCGCCTGTTCAGCGCAGCAGAACTGCACCGGGTGGATACCTATGACGCGATTGCCGCCAAAGAGCAGGAAGGCGCCGGCTCTCAACCTTGAATTCAGGCCAGCAGGCCGAAGGTGCTGCCTGTGAATCTGCAGGAGGAGGAACGCCTGCTGCTGGCGCAACAGCGCCGCGGCCACAACCGCTTGCGCTTCATGGCGGCGCTGGAACAGGGCTTCATCGAGCACCGGGTGCAGCGCATTCGCCGGCGCCTGTGGCTGATCGGCGGCGTCGCGATTGCCTTCCAGCTGATCTATGTGGGCCTGGACCTGGCCCTGCTGCCGCCGCACGTCAGCCTGTCGATCGTACCGCTGCGCCTGCTGGGGATTGGCGGCGTCCTGCTGGCCTGCTCCTACTGCGCCCGCGCGCAAAGCCCCTTGTTCGGCACTCAACTCGCCTATACCGGCGCCTATGCCCTCAACGCCGCCTGCGTGGTGGCCCTGATCTACCTGAGCGAGGCCCTGGGGCAGAGCATGCCCTACGACGGACTGTTCCTAATCCTGCTGTTCGGCTATGTGCTGCTGGGGGTGTCGTTTCGCGCCATCAGTGTGGCGGCCTGGGGCTTCTGCCTGCTCTATGTGTTGCTCGGATTGTTGTTGACCGAGCCAGGGGCAACGCTGGCCTTCCAGGGGCTGTTTCTGACCTGCGCCAACTTGCTCGGCAGTGGTGGCGCCTATCTGCAGGAGCATGGCCAGCGCAGCGCCTGGTTGAACATGCGTCTGCTCGACCTGGCCCGGCAGCGCGCCGTGGCCGACGATGCGCGTAAGCTGCGCCTGCTCGCCGCCGCCAGCCATGACCTGCGCCAGCCGCTCAACGCCATGGGCCTGTACGCCCAGCATCTGCTCGAGCAGAGCCAGGAACCGGCGATTCGCCAGGTCAGTGGGCGTCTGGCAGTCTCGGTGGAGCAGCTCAGCCGCCTGCTGCAGTCACTGCTGGATTACAGCCGCCTGACTCTGCCGGGCGGGGTGCCGGTCAAACCGCAAGCCTTCGCCCTGCGCCCGCTGCTCGAGCGTCTGGCGGGCGAAACGCGAGACGAGGCCAGGGCCCAGGGCGTGGACCTGCAATTGCGCTGCGCCGAGCTCTGGGTGCGCAGCGATCCATTGCTGCTCGAGCGGGTGCTGCGCAACCTGCTGGTCAACGCCTTGCGCCATGCCCAGGCGCGGCGGGTCTGGGTCGCCGCTCGGGAGGAGGGCGGCTCAGTGCTGCTGGAGGTGGCCGACGACGGCCGCGGTCTGTCTCCGGAGGAACAGGCCCAGGTGTTCGAGGAGTTTCGCCAACTGGACAATCCCGGGCGCAATGCCGAGCAGGGCCTGGGCTTGGGGCTGGCCATCGTGCAGCAGCTGACCGCGCTGCTGGAGCACCCGTTGCGCCTGCACTCCATCCCCGGGCAGGGGGCCCGTTTCAGCGTGCAGGTGCCGCTGGCCGCCCCAGGGCAGCAGTCAGCACCGCCTGCGGTCGCGGCGGTCTTGCGTGGACGCATCCTGGTGCTGGAGGACGATGGCGCGGGACGCGAGGCCCTGAGCGGGCTGCTGCAGCGCTGGGGGTGCGAAGTATGGGCCTGCGCCGGACTGGAAGAGGCGCTCGGCTGTCTGGATGAGGCGCAACCGCAACTGCTGATCAGCGATTACCGCCTGGCCGCCGTGGAGGATGGCCTGCGCGCCATCGAGCGCGTGCGCGAGGCGGCCGGTCGCATGCTGCCGGCGCTGTTGATCAGCGCCGACATCAGTCCGGAGTTGCAGGAGCGCTGCGTGCCGGCCCATGTCACCCTGCTGGGCAAACCCCTGTTGCCGGCGCGGCTGCGTCAGGCTCTGGCCGTGCTAATGCCGCAGGCGTCAGCGCACGAGCCAGCAGCGCGGCTGGCAACTCCGGAAATCTAGCGCCCAGGGCGGCGCGCTGCTTGAGCGCTCAGAGCCAGCCGCGTTGGCGCGCCGCGCTGACGCAGGCGGTGCGGGTATGCACCTCGAGCTCCTGGAACAGCGCTTTGAGGTGCGTCTTGACGGTGTCCTCGGCGACCCCCAGCTGGCGGCTGATGGCTTTGTTCGGCAAACCGTCGGCCAGCAAACGGAGAATCTCCTGCTGTCGCGGCGTGAGCTGGGGTTTGTCGGCCACGGGCGACGGCAAGGTCTCGCCCAGCAGCACGCGGGTCACGGCCTGGCGCAGGTCGTCGCCATTGGCGCTTTTCGGAATGAAGCCCAGGGCGCCGGCGGCCAGGGCGGCCTGGGCATCCAGGCTGGAGTCGCTGGCGCTGAGGATGGCCACCGGGGTCAGGCGTCCCTGCTGCTGCCAGCGCTGCAGCAGATCCAGGCCGGGCAGGTCGGGCAGCCGCAGGTCCAGCAGGATCAGGTCGAAATCCTGCCGGCTCAGGCAGTCTTCGGCCTCGGCGGCGTTGTGCGCGGCTTGCACGCGCAGGTCGGCGCAGAGCGGGGTGAGGGCCAGGCTCAGGCCGTCGAGGAAGATGCGGTGGTCGTCCACCAGCAACAGGTTCAGTTGTTCTGGCAAGGCAGTGCAGAGTGTGGTCATGGCAGTCCCACGCGGCTTTTTCTTGTAGTTGTCGATGCCGGGCGAGTGTAACGCAAACCTGTCGTCAAATTAGAGGCGCTTGGTCACTTGTGCGACCAAAGCGTGAGCGCTGTTCCGATAGGTGGAACGCTAGGCCCCTTGCTTGTGTGGCGTTCGACCGCTGCAGGCGGCGGGATGGAAGGCGAAATCGCTCAGGCGACCTGGCTGAGGTTGCCGACGCAGCGCTGCCAGGCCGATATGAACGCGCCGGGCTGGCCGTGGGGGTGAAACACCTGGCGCCAGATGAGCGCCAGGCCGAGCAGGTCATCGGCGGCCGGCAGCACGATGTGCTCCACCTCGATCAGCAGCCAGGCGATGGCGGTGGCATAGCGCAGGTTGACCGTCAGTTCCAGGTGCGGGGCGGCGAGAAAGGCGTGCTGGCTGGCCAGGCCACGGACCTGGCTGGCCAGGTCCGGATCGCGGGCCAGGTGCAGGTCCCACAGGCGCTGATGGCGGCGCTCGGCGATGCGATACAGGCCGTGGCCGCGACGGTCATCGAGGGCGCTGCCGAGGCCGGACTGGCTGGCGGCGGCGCCCAGCAGCAGGGCTTCGGCGGTGTCTGAGTGGCGCCCCAGGTAGAGCAGGGTGGGGCGAATGACGTGCTGGCGCAACTCGCAGGCGGCGATACCCATAGAGCCCTCGCGAAAAGTGTCCGGTGGGGCCGGGGCGCATGGCAGCTTCTGTTTGTTCTATAAAGGCCCCACCGGGAGCGGGGTTAGCCGCTCATGTTCAAGTCTAGTGCGACCTTTGAGCCGTAAAGATATGTTTTTAAATTGTTTTCAGCTTTCGGTCATAACCCATATTCCCCTTTGTGCTTAGCGGGCTTTGGTTTGCTGCGAAGGCTTCCGAGCTACTAACGTGCTGCGCCGAGCGGTCGTGCGGGCTCAGTCGCCAGTCGCCACGGGGCGCGCGGGATCGGTGATCCATTCGCTCCAGGAACCGGCGTAGAGCGGTGCCAGCGGGTAGCCGGCGAGGCACAGGGCAAACAGGTTGTGGCAGGCGGTGACGCCGGAACCGCAGTAGGCCACCAGTTCGCTGGCCGGTCGCGGGCCCAGCTGCGCGGCGAAGCGCTGGCGCAGCGGTTCGCTCCGCAGAAAGTGGCCGTCGCCGTCCAGGTTGTCGTTGAAGGCCGCGCATTGGGCGCCCGGGATGTGCCCGGCCACCGGGTCCAGTGGCTCCACATCGCCACGAAAGCGCGGCAGGGCGCGGGCGTCGAGCAGGGTCAGCTGGGGCTGACCGAGGCGTTGCTGCAGCTGCTCGGCGCTGATCACCAGGTGCTCATCGGGCTCGCCGCTGAAATCGCCGCGGGGACGGCTTGGCTGATCCTGGCTCAGGGCCTGGCCGGCGGTGCGCCAGGCCTTGAGGCCGCCGTCGAGCAGGTAGACGCCGTCACGCTTGCCCAGCCAGGCCAGCAGCCACCAGGCGCGGGCGGCAAAGGCACCGGGGCCGTCGTCGTACAGCACCACCTCGCTGTTCTGGTTCAGGCCCCATTGACGCAGGCGCTCGAGCAGGGCGTCCGGCGCCGGCAGCGGGTGGCGGCCGGTGACACCCGTCTGCACGGGCCCGGAAAGGTCCTGCTCCAGATCGGCGAACTGGGCGCCGGGAATGTGGCCGCTGGCAAAGCTGCGCTGACCATAGCGCGGGTCATCGAGGGCGAAGCGGCAATCGAGTATCAGCAGGTCGGGTTGTTGCAGGCGGGCGGCGAGCGCCGCTGAGGTCATCAGCTGGGCGAGGGGCATGGTGGGCGTCCTGTGTCCATGTGGGGGCTAGGCATGATAAACCCAGCCCGGCGGCGCAGGACAAGGGTGTGGGCTAGGCTGGCAGGGGCGGTGGGCAAACGCACAACGGAGTGAGGCGATGGTGAATCTGAACGAAACCCCGGATGCAGTCCGGGCGTCAGGAGGGTGTCATGCCTGAAGCGATCACAGTCGCGCAGCTTCGGGCCTTGCTGGCATCGACCACGCCGCCGATGCTGTGCGATGTGCGTCGGCAACCGGCCTACCTGGATAGTCCCGCGGTTATTCCCGGGGCCGTGCGCCGCCTGCCCGAGGAGGTTGCCAGCTGGGGCAGCCAGCTGCAGGCCCAGGGTGAGGTCGTGGTGTATTGCGTGCACGGGCATGAGGTCAGCCAGGGTGTCACGGTTCAGCTGGCTGGCCTGGGCTTGCGTGCGCGCTATCTGCTCGGCGGCATCGAGCAGTGGAAGGCCGAGGGTGGTTCGACCGCGATGCTGGCCGATTGATCCCGCTGCTGCATCATCGGTCGCCCTCTGTTGCCGCTGGGGGACGACGCCTGTTGATACTTTCGGAGGCGTCCGGGCATCGCTTGAAACTGATGACGGCCACTACCTTGCTGGCCGCGCTGGTCGGCTTTCAGCGCCTGTCGGCAGGACGTCAACGCCACCAACCCCTACGGGGCCCTTCAGGACCAACCTGAGCTCTGCGGTCAGGGCCCAGGCGGGTTTGACTGGGGATGGTCGGGCACACAGTGGCTGTGGCCTTCGCCGGGCTGCTGTATTGTGCCGGCTCCTTTCCTTACACAGGTTCGTCGATCGATATGAAGCGCTTCGTACTGCTGGACACGGCGGAAATTCCCGGCGGCGGCGCCCTGTGCCTGTTCGAGTACGGCGAGGATTTCGTCATCAAGATCGCCGGCGGCGACGGTGGCCAGCTGATGAACACGCGCATGCACGGCTCCGAAGACGCCCTGGCGGCGATTCCCTGCAAGAAGGTGGCCGGCCGGCCGCAGGCGCGGGCGCTGATCGGCGGACTGGGCATGGGCTTTACCCTGGCCTCGGCGCTGCAGCACCTGGGGGCGGATGCCGAGGTGACGGTGGCCGAACTGGTGCCCGGGGTGGTGGCGTGGAACCGCGGCCCGCTGGGCGCCAAGTCCGACTACCCGCTGCTGGACCCGCGCACCCGGGTGGTGCAGGAGGATGTCGCCAAGCAGCTCAAGGCATCTACCCAGGCCTATGACGCGATCATGCTGGATGTCGACAATGGCCCCGAGGGGCTGACCCAGAAGGGCAACAGCTGGCTGTATTCCGCCGAGGGCCTGCGCCAGTGTCATCAGGCGCTGCGGCCCAAGGGCATGCTGGCGGTGTGGTCGGCCAGCGCCGATCGCGCGTTTGCCGACAAGGTGCGCCGCAGCGGGTTCAAGGTCGAAGAGGTGCAGGTGTATGCCCATGGCAACCGTGGCACCCGGCACACCATCTGGATCGCCGAAAAGCTCAAGTAAGGCTTCAGTCCGCGCTCAGCGCCCACCAGGGGGAACCGCTGGCGGGCTGGTTTGGTTGACTCAGCGAATTCTCAGCTTGCCGATGCGGTCGTTGTCCAGGCTGCCGAGGTACAGGTAGTCGCCCACCGGCTTGGCCGAGGTGACCATGCGCAGGTGGCTGCCGCTGGCGTCGTGCAGGCTGCGGACGATCTCGCCCCGCTCGTTGAGGGCGATGACCAGGCCGTAGTCAATCGGCTTGGGCCACAGGGCGCGCGGCAGCTTGGCCAACTGGGCCTTGAGCCAGGGGTGGCGATGGAGAAAGTCGGCGTCGGCCTTGCGCGGGGTCGGCAGGGCGACCCAGAAGGTGCCCGCGCCGTCACCCTGCAGGTTGTCCGGCAGGCCCGGCAGGTTGTCGATGAAGGTGTCGGCGCTGCCGGCCTTATCGCCTTTGAGCCAGTAGCGGGTGATGCGGTAGCGGTAGGTCTCGTTGACCAGCACGAAGTCCTCGTCGGCCGATAGCGCCACGCCGTTGGCGAAGTACAGGTCCTCGAGCAGCACGCGGGTCTCGCCGCTGGCCGGCCGATAGCTGAGCAGGCGGCCGTGGGGGCGGGCCTCGAGCAGGTCGAGCAGGTAGTCGGGCTGCGCGAAGCGCGAAGAGGCGTCGCTGAAATAGATAGTGCCGTCGGCGGCGATATCCAGGTCGTCGGTGAAGCGGAACGGGACGCCTGCGGCTTCGGTTGCGAGTACCCGGATCTGCCCCTGGGGATCGATCGACAGCAGGCCCTTGTAGGCATCGGCCACGATCAGGTTGCCGGCGGCGTCGAAATCCATGCCCAGGGGGCGTCCGCCGGTGTAGGCGAAAGGCTCGACCCGACCGTCGGCTGCGATGCGCACGATGCGCCCGTCGTGCAGGCCGCTGTAGACCAGGCCTTGGGCGTCCACCGCGCTGTCCTCCGGCCCCTGCACGTGTCCCTTGCCGAGCAACTCGGCTTTCATCAGCGTGTCGTTGGGTTCCAGTACGCCGGTCATGACCGGAGCGGGCGGTGCCTGCCAGGCCAGCGGCTCGATCGGGCTGGGGGTGATCGCCAGGTAGAGCGCCGTGGCGACAAGCCCCAGCACGAGTAGGCCAAGCAGTTTGTTCATCGCAATCATTCCTTGTGTTGAAGCGTTCCGGGTGGGCAAAAGCTATCAGGGTAGCGTCTTTGTCCGCCGCTGTGGACGTGGAGGTGTTGCGGGCGCACTGTGCGTGTACGTCGGTGGACCAGCCGCCCGGGCCATCGCCGATGCCTACGAGCAGCCGACCGTCCAGCCGTTCGAAGTCCACGATCCTTTGCCGGTCTCGATGCCCGGCAAGGGGCATTGGCGATATATACTGCGCGGTATTCTTGACGGGAGTGCCGCGTGGCTATCGATATTCATTGGATTCTTGACGATGCCAGCCTGGCTCAGCATTGCGCCGACTGGCATCGGTTGCCGTTCGTGGCCCTGGACACCGAGTTCATGCGGGTCGACACCTTCTACCCGATCGCCGGCCTGCTGCAGGTCAGCGAGGGCGAGCGGGCCTACCTGATCGACCCCCTGCAGATCAGCGACTGGACGCCCTTCGCTGCATTGCTTGAAGACGCTACGGTGGTCAAGGTGCTGCACGCCTGCAGCGAGGATCTGGAGGTCTTCCTGCGCCTGGCCGGCAGCCTGCCGACGCCGCTGTTCGACACTCAACTGGCCGCCGGCTATCTCAACCTCGGCTTCTCCATGGGTTATTCGCGCCTGGTCCAGGCGGTGCTTAACATCGAGCTGCCCAAGGGCGAGACCCGCTCCGATTGGCTGCAGCGCCCGTTGTCCGAGACCCAGGTCAGCTACGCCGCCGAGGACGTGCTGCACCTGGCCGAGGTGTACCAGGCCCAGCAGCGGCAGCTGTCCGAGGAGAAGAACGCCTGGGTGCTGGAGGACGGTGCCGAGCTGGTGGCCAACCTGCGCCGCGAAGTCGACCCGCAGGAGCTCTACCGCGAGGCCAAGCTGGCCTGGAAGCTGTCGCGCCAGCAACTGGCGGTGCTGCGCGCCCTGTGCGCCTGGCGCGAGCGTGAGGCGCGGGCGCGCAACCAGCCGCGCAACCGCATCATTCGCGAGCATTCGCTGTGGCCGCTGGCGCGCAGCCAGCCGGACAACCTGGTGGCCCTGGCGCGCATCGACGACATGCACCCCAAGACCGTACGCCAGGACGGCGAGACCCTGTTGCAGCTGATCAAGGACGCCGCCGCCACGCCGCCGGCCGACTGGCCCGAGGCCCTGCCCGAGCCGCTGCCGGTGGAGGCCTCGGCACTGCTGAAGAAGCTGCGCGCCATCGGCCAGCGCCAGGCCGAGCGCCTGGACATCGCGCCGGAACTGATGCTGCGCAAGAAAACCCTCGAAGCCCTGCTGAAAAGCGGCTACCCCGATGGCCCCTACCAGTTGCCAGACGCCCTGCGTGGCTGGCGCCGTGAATTGATGGGCCAGGCCCTGCTCGACTGCCTGGCCGCTGAAGGAGACCCCGCGTGAAGCGCATTTGCTCGATCTACAAAAGTCCGCGCAAGAACGAGATGTACCTCTACGTGCTCAAGAGCGACGCGCTCAAGCGTGTGCCCGAGAACCTGCTGGTCGCCTTCGGCCCGCCCATCCACACCTTCGACATGGTGCTCAGCCCGGAACGCCAGCTGGCCCGCGAGGATATCCACAAGGTGCTCGACAACCTCGAGCAGCAGGGCTTTCACTTGCAGATGCCGCCGCCGGAAGATGAGTATATCGAGCACCTGCCGGACGAGCTGCTGCGCCGCAACGACCCCGTCTGAACCCACCAGGCCAAGGATCCAACATGCACCTGCTGATCGCCGAAGCCGACCACGTCACCTATGCCGAGTTGCTGCACCAGGCCTCCCCCGAGCTGGTGCTGCACGGCAGCGATGATCCCGCTGAACTGGCCCAGTTGGCCGCCCGTTGCCCGCTCTGGTTGGGCCAGCCGGACCTGCTCGCCGGGCTGCTGGAGCAGGGACACAAGCCGCAGTGGCTGCAGTCCACCTGGGCCGGCATCACCCCGTTGCTGGCGCCGCAGTTGCCACGCGATTACCGACTCAGTCGCGCCGTGGGCATCTTCGGCCAGGTAATGGCCGAGTATGTGCTCGGTTACCTCCTGGCCCATGAGCGCCGGCTGTTCGCGCGCCTGGCCGCGCAGGTGGAGCAGCACTGGGACAACCGCCTGCCGCGCAGTCTGGTCGGTCGCCGGGTGCTGATCGTCGGCTGTGGCGATATCGGCCAGAGTGTGGCGCAGTTCCTCGCCCCCTTCGGCGTCGAACTGCTGGGAATCGCCAGCCAGGCGCGGGTGCAGGCGCCCTTCGTCGAGGTGGCCGGCATGGATGCGCTGCCTCGCCTGGCCGCCAGCGCCGATTACCTGGTCAACCTGCTGCCGGATACGCCGGCCACCCGCGATATCTACGACGCCACCTTGCTGGCCCGGCTCAAGTCCAGCGCCGTGCTGATCAATGCCGGTCGCGGGGTGGCGGTGGTCGATGCCGACCTGGTCGCCGCCTTGGAGCAGGGGCAGCTGGCCGGCGCGGTGATCGACGTCTGCCGCCAAGAGCCGCTGCCTGCGGGTCATCCGTTCTGGACCGCGCCGCACCTGCTGCTCACCGGTCACACGTCGGCCCCGACCGAGCCGCACCTGATGGCGCAGTTGTTCCTCGACAACCTGACGCGCTGGCGCACAGGCCATGAGCTGCGCGGTCAGGTGGATTTCGTGCGCGGTTACTAGCCAGCGCCGTTCGGCGATGCGCCCTTGGCCGGGCGCGGCCTCCACGCTAGACTGCCGGCCCTTTCGCCCGTACCCATACCGCTCGCCATGGCCGCCAAAGTCGAACCCTTCTGGAAACGCAAGACCCTCGCCCAGCTCGACCAGGACGAGTGGGAGTCGCTGTGCGACGGCTGCGGTCTGTGCTGCCTGCAGAAACTCGAGGACGAGGACGACGGCAGCGTCTACTACACGCGTATCGCCTGCAAACTGCTCGATCTGGACAGTTGTCGGTGCACCGATTACGCCAATCGCGCCCGTTTCGTTCCCGACTGCATCCAGCTCACCCCGGCCCAGGCCGACCAGTTCCAGTGGCTGCCGCCGACCTGCGCCTACCGTCTGGTCAGCGAGGGCAAGGACCTGCCGCTTTGGCACCACCTGGTCTGTGGCGACCCGCAAGCGGTGCATGTCGAACGCATCTCCCAGGCCGGACGCATGCTCAGCGAGAACAGCGTCGCCGAGGATGACTGGGAAGAGCACCTGATCTTCCGCGCTGGCTAAGCGCCATTGCAGCGCTGCCGGCTTTGTGCAAGCGTAGCCGCCAGCGACCGGGAATCGTTCGACGCGCAACCGGTCTATGGTTTCTTCGTATCGTCCTGCCTAGGAAGTGCCTCGTATGCCGATTCGCCGTAGCTTGTTGTCCGCCGCAGCGCTGATCTTCAGTGCCCCGCTGTGGGCCGCCAAGAACGTTGACCTGGACTATCAGGTACGTTTCCTCCCAGACAGTGATCAGGCCGAAGTCAGCCTGACCCTGGAGAAGGGTGAGCGGGTGCTGAGCCTGGATTTCGACCTGGGCGAGGAGGGGATGTACAGCGATTTCGCCGCCGACGGCCAGTGGACCCAGGACAGCCCCGGGCGGGGCCTGTGGCAACCGGCCAAGGGACGGGCGAAGTTGAGTTATCGCGTGCGCATCAACCATCTGCGCGGCGACCAGCATTACGACGCGCGCATGACCGAGGACTGGGCGCTGCTGCGTGGCGACGACCTGGTGCCCAGCGCCCGCCTGCGCCAGGAAGACGACACCGTGCTGGTCTCGCGCCTGCAGTTCGAGCTGCCCAAGGGCTGGCGCGGGGTCGAGACCGGCTGGCCACGGATCGGCAAGAACAAATTCCGCATCGACAATCCGCTGCGCAAGTTCGACCGCCCGACCGGCTGGATAGTCGCCGGCAAGATCGGGACCCGGCGCGCCCAGCTGGGCGATACCGATGTCACGGTCGCCGCACCGGTCGGCGAGGGAATGCGGCGGATGGACATCCTCACCCTGCTGACCTTCATCTGGCCGCAGATGCAGGCGGTGTTCCCGCGCGATCCGGCCAAGCTGCTGATCGTCGGCGCCGGCGACCCGATGTGGCGCGGCGGCCTGTCGGCGACCAACTCCTACTACATGCACACCGATCGTCCGCTGGTCAGCGAGAACGGCACCAGTTCTCTGGTGCATGAGCTGGTGCACGTGTTCAGTCGCATCAGTCAGCGCGATCGCAGTGACTGGGTCGTAGAGGGGCTGGCCGAGTATTACGCCATCGAGCTGATGCGCCGCGCCGGCGGATTGAGCGAGGAGCGTTACCAGAAGATTCGCCAGCAGCTGAGCAAGTGGAGCAAGCCAGTCAAGAGCCTGCGCGGCGCCCGATCCACCGGCCCGGTCACTGCCCGCGCGGTGCTGCTGCTGCAGGAGCTGGACCGGGAAATCCGCCAGGCCACCAAGGACAGCCAGCCGCGCTCGCTGGATGACGTCACCCGCGGCCTGATGCGCCTGAACAAGGTCAGTACCCAGGATCTGGTCGAGATCAGCGAAAGCATCATGGGCGCGCCGTCCGAGGTGCTGGATACCAAGCTGCTGCGCTGATCGCTGGCGGCCGGGACTCGCACGCCTCGGCTTACGGCCACCGCAGCACTCAACGGAGGAAGACCATGCTCGGCATCGAACATTTCGGCCTGTTTCTCGCCGCGACCCTGGCGTTGAACCTGACCCCCGGGCCGGACATGCTGTATATCGCCTCGCGCGCCAGCGCCCAGGGCGCGCCCGCCGGGCTGGTGTCGAGCCTGGGGATAGGCGTCGGCTGCCTGGTGCATGCCCTGGCGGCCGCCTTCGGCCTGTCGGCGCTGCTGATGATGTCGGCGCTGGCCTTCACCCTGGTGAAGTGGGCCGGGGTGCTCTATCTGGTCTGGCTGGGGGTGCAGCTGATCCGTGCGGGCTGGCGCGAGGCGAAGAGCCAGGCGCTGGTGCCGGCGCGGCTGCCCCAGGTGCTCTGGCAGGGGGTGCTGGTGAACGTCTTCAACCCCAAGGTGGCGCTGTTCTTCCTCGCCTTTCTGCCGCAGTTCGCCAGCCCCGAATCGCCGAGCTTCGTCTGGCAGATGCTCCTGCTCGGGGTGATCTTCAGCCTCAGCGGCACCCTGGTGAATGCCGCCGTTGCGGCGCTGTGCGGGCACTTCGGCAGTCGCCTGGGCGATCGCCCGGCCTGGCGCCGCTGGCAGCAGAGCGCCGCGGGCGTGCTGATCATGGCCATGGGCATCGGCCTGGCGCTCACCGAGCGGCGCTAGAAGAGTGGGCCGGACTTGGTGTTGTTGCCCTTGGCCAGGCGATCGTAGAGCACCACGTTGACCGTCGCGGCGAGGTTCATGCAGCCCTGGGTCGGGATGTAGACCACGTCTTCGCACCAGCTGCGGATCTGCTTGTCCAGTGAGCCGTCTTCCGGGCCGAAGATGTAGATGGCCCGATCCGGGTGGGTGTACTCCGGCAAGGGCCGGGCGCCCTCCACCAGCTCCACGGCGACCGGGGTACAGCCCAGGGGGATGATCTTCTGCAGGTCGTCGATGGCGATCAGCGGAATGTCCAGGTGCACCTGCTTGGTGTCGGTGACGAAGTCCCGGGCCCGTTCGTAGCGCTTGCCGGTATAGAACACCGAGCTGACCCCGTAGCAGCCGGCGGCGCGCATCACCGCGCCGACGTTCTCCGGTGACTTGGGGTTGAACAGGCCGATGCAGCTGTATCTCTTGTTCGCCACGAAACGGGCCCCTTGTGCAAAGGGCGCCAGTATACGGGGCGCGCTTCGGACTGGCTTATTCTTTGTTCTTCAGCAGCGCGGCGAGGTCGGCGAAGGCCTTGTGGGTCACCTTGGGGCCCTGGGGCGTGGCGGTGGAGCCTTCGCTGAAGTACTGCTGGTCGGTGTAGCGCGAATGCTCGTTGTCGTGGCAGTACAGGCACAGCAGCTCCCAGTTGGAGCCGTCCTGGGGATTGTTGTCGTGGTTGTGGTCGCGGTGGTGCACCGTCAGCTCGCTCAGGCGCTTGCCGGCGAATTCGCGGCCACAGCGACCGCAGACGTGCGGGTACATCTTCAGGGCCTTCTGCCGGTAACCTTCCTCGCGACTGCGTTGGGCCTCGGCGAGGATGCGGTCGAGCTTGGCGGTGGGCGAGGGCGATTTGTCAGTGCTCATGGTCTGTTCCATCGTGTGATTCGGGGCTTGTCTGCAGTGTAATCCCGCCGGCAGTCGCGGAGAACCGCCGGCCGGGCATTAATGGTGTCCGCCGCGGCCCAACTAGTGAGTACCACGAAAGGAGGGCGACAATGCCGGTGTCCGTGCTGATCCTGGCCGGTCTGAGCGCATTCTGGGCGGCAACACTGTCGGCGCAGGGCGATCGGCTGCCGGCCCCTGTAGCCGGCTCGCCGGGTACCGCCACGCCCCAGCCCTTCGCCCTGCCGCCGACGCGCGGGCTGCCCGGCACCGCGCCGAACCACTTGCCGTTGCTCAACGACGGCAGCGGTAACCGGGGCGGGCGGCTGAACCCGCAGCCCGGCAAGCCGCTGCCGGCGGACGGCAGACTACCGCTGCTGGAGCAGCAGCTGCAGCGCAACCTTGAAGGGGGGCGGAGCGACTGATCAGACCTGCTTTTCGACCAGCTGGCCATCGACCATGCGCAGACGCTTGGACATGGCCACCGCGATGGCGCGGATGATCTTGGCGGCCGACTTGGGGGCTTCCTGCAGCATCTTTTCCAGGGAGTCCTTGGCCAGCACCAGCAGGGTGCAGTCGCTGACGGCCACGCAACTGGCCGAGCGCCTTTCCCCGTCCAGCACCGCCATCTCGCCGAAGGCGCGGCCCTTGCGCAGCTTGGCGATCTCGACGATCTCGCCGCTTGAGTTGGTCTTGCGCACCGACACCGCGCCGAAGTGGATGATGCACATGAAGGTGCCGGCATCGCCCTCGTTGCAGATGACCGCGTCCGGGTCGAATTTGCTGATGTTGAAGTAGCCGGCGGCGTGCAGCAGTTCGGCAGGCAGCAGATTGTTGAACATGCCGCAGTCGAGCAGCATGTCGCGGATTTCATCGATCAGGTAGGAGCTGTCGGGCATGGGAACTCTAAGGCTGTCCGGCAAGATAAAAGGGGTGCATAACTGACGTTAGCTGGCCGGCGCGCCCTTGCCAACGGCCGTGCGCCAGAAGCTGTGACCGTGCGCTCATTCAGGCGGCGCGCGGTTCGAGCACCTTGAGCAGGAAAGCATACTCCAGGGCCACGTCGCGCAGGGCCTGGTAGCGGCCGCTCATGCCGCCATGACCTGCGCCGAGGTCGGTTTTGAGCAGCAGCAGCCGGTCGTCGGTCTTGTGGGCGCGCAGCTTGGCCACCCACTTGGCCGCCTCCCAGTACTGCACGCGGCTGTCGTTGTAGCCGGCCACCGCGAGAATCGCCGGGTAGGCCTGGGCCTTGACGTTCTCGTAGGGGGCGTAGCCCTTGATCCGCTCGAACACCTGGGGCTCATGGGGATCGCCCCACTCGTCGTATTCGGTGACGGTCAGCGGCAGCTCGGGGTTCTGCATGGTGTTGAGCACATCGACGAAAGGCACCTCGGCGATGGCGGCGGCGAACAGCTGCGGACGCAGGTTGAGCACCGCGCCGATCAGCAGGCCGCCGGCGCTGCCGCCACTGATGGCGAGCCGCTCGGCGCTGGTATAGCCTGCGCCGATCAGGTGCTCGGCGCAGGCGATGAAGTCGTCGAAGCTGTTGTGCTTGTGCTCCAGCTTGCCGGCGCGGTACCAGGCCTCGCCCAGCTCGCCGCCGCCGCGCACATGGGCGATGGCGAAGACGAAGCCGCGCTCGAGCAGGCTCAGACGGGCATGGGAAAACCAGGGGTCGAGGCTCTCGCCATAGGCGCCGTAGCCGTAGAGGTAGAGCGGGGCAGGCTGCCCGGCCTGGAGCACCTCGCGGCGGGCCACCAGGCTGATGGGCACCCGGGTGCCGTCCGCCGCCTCGGCCCACAGGCGCTGGCTGACATAGGCGTCGGCGTCGAAGGGACCCTCCACCGGGGTTTCCTTGAGCACCCGCTGCTCGTCGCTGGCCAGGTCCAGTTGGCGAATCTGCGCCGGCCGGTTGAGGGCCTCGTAGCGCAGGCGGATCACCGGGCTGTCGAATTCCAGGGCGTCCTGTACATGCAGGCTGTAGGCCGCGTCCGGCAGCTGCACGCGGTAGGCGTTCTGCCCCTGAGGCTGCACCTCGATCACCGGCAGGCCGGATTCGCGCAGGCTGAGGACCAGGCCGCGCTGGTTGAGGCTGACGCCTTCGAGCATCACCTGCTCGTCGTGGGCGCGCAGCTGGCGCCAGTGCTCGCGGGTCGGCGCCTGCTCAGGGGCGCCGAACAGGGCGAAGTTGATGCCGCTCTGGTTGCTGCGGATCAGCCAGCTCCAGTGGCCGTCGAGCTGGCCATGATCGACATAGTATTCGTGGTCGTCCTCGCGCGGGGCCAGGCAGCGGAAGGCGCCCTGTGGCGTTTCGGCATCCAGCACCCAGACCTCGCTGGTGGTCTTGCTGCCCAGCGCCAAGACCAGCTGGCGTTCCGAACTGGTGCGGTAGCAGTGCAGGAAGAAACGCCCGTCGCGTTCATGGAACACCAGCTCGGCGTCGTCGTCCCCAAGGCGGTGACGAAAGAGCTTGTGCGGCCGGTGGGTCTCGTCCAGTTCGCCGAAGAACAGGGTCTGGCTGTCGTTGGCCCAGGTCATGCTGCCGTCGCAGTCGGCGAACGGCAGCTCACGGATGCTGCCGTCGGCCAGCTCCTTGACGAACAGCCGGTAGGTTTCGTCGCCGCTGGTGTCCAGGCTGTAGGCCAGGCGCTGATGATCGGGGCTGATGCTGAACGCGCCCAGGGACAGATAGCCGCCGTTCGCCAGGGCATTGGGGTCGAGTAGCAGCTGTTCGGCGTCCGCGTCGACCTGCAACGAGTCATCGGTCGGGCGCGGGCAGCGGTAGTGCCGCGGGTACTCGTCGCCGGCGGTGGTGCGCTGGTAGTAGAGGTGGGGGCCCCAGGGCGAAGGCAGCGACAGGTCGGTTTCGCGGATGCGCCCCTTGATCTCCTGGAACAGTGCCTCGCGCAGTTCGCCCTGCTCGGACAATTGCGCCTCCAGGTAGGCATTCTCGGCCTCGAGGTGCTCGAGTACCTCGGCGGCGTCGCGCTGCTCCAGCCAGCGGTACGGATCGGCGCCGGGTTCGGTGCGGGCGATGGGGGCGTGCGGCATGGGGCAACTCCGAAAACAGGTACGGCTGACGGCAGGGGCGCCGGGCCGGTGAAAAGTCGCTATCATAAGCCCCCCTTTGTAAGCCCCGCCACGCCAGGGACCCCCGGAGTTATGATCGAAAGCGATTACCTACTTGCCTGGAGCGCCTATGGTGTCGCCGCGCTTGGCTGCCTGCTGGTCTGGTGCCGCCTGACCCGCTGGATGTGGCGCTACCTGCGCGAGCCGCTGCGCCTGCTGGTGGCGGTGCTGCTGCTGTCCCCGACCATAGTCGATCCGGCCAGGGAGCTGTTCGCCCCCGCCATTGCCATCACCGCCCTGGACCTGCTGTTCAAGGTCGGCAACAACGCCTGGCGGGCGGTGGCGGACCTGGCGCTCTACGGCCTGATCGCATTGGCCCTCTACCTGCTGTTCGTGGCCATCCGCTGGCCGATCGAGCGCTGGTGGAAGCGCCGCGGCGGTGCGGCGCCGGCGGCTCGCGAAGAGGATGGACCGACCCTGCGCGAGCTGATGGAACAGGACGCCGGGGAGCAGCCCGCGGCCCAGCGCGACTCGCGCGGCGAGCGTCGCCTGCGCATCGAGCCGCGGCTCTGATCCGCTCGAAACTGGCTGGAGGCCGCTAGTCATGTGCGAGCTGCTCGGTATGAGCGCCAATGTGCCCACCGATATCGTCTTCAGCTTCACCGGGCTGATGCAGCGCGGCGGCCGCACCGGCCCCCATCGCGACGGCTGGGGCATCGGCTTCTACGAGGGGCGCGGCCTGCGCCTGTTCCAGGACCCGCGGGCCAGCAGCGAGTCGGAAGTGGCGCAACTGGTGCAGCGCTACCCGATCAAGAGCGAGGTGGTGATCGGTCACATTCGCCAGGCCAATGTCGGCCGCGTCTGCCTGGCCAATACCCACCCCTTCGTGCGGGAAATGTGGGGGCGCAACTGGTGCTTCGCCCACAATGGCCAGCTGGCGGACTTCCGTCCGGCGCCGGGGTTCTATCGCCCCATCGGCGACACCGACAGCGAGGCGGCCTTCTGCGATCTGCTCAACCGCCTGCGCCTGGCGTTTCCCGAACCCGCGCCCTTCGAGCAGTTGCTGCCGAGCCTGGTGGAGGCGTGTGCGGCATACCGTCAGCTCGGGGTATTCAATTGCCTGCTCAGTGATGGCGACTGGCTATTTAGCTTCTGCTCGACCAAGCTGGCGCACATCACCCGGCGTGCGCCGTTCGGGCCGGCACAGTTGAAGGACGCCGACCTGAAGGTGGATTTCCAGGCGGAAACCACACCCAACGACGTGGTCACCGTGCTGGTCACCGAGCCGCTCACCGATAACGAGAACTGGAGTCGCTACCAACCTGGCGAATGGCGCCTGTGGCGCGGTGGCGAGTGCCTGGCACAGGGCATCGCCTGAGCCGGGCTCATACGGGGCATTGGGGGAAGGGAATGCTGAGAAGCTATCTGCGTCTGGCGCTGTTCGCCCTGGGCCTGCTGATCGGGGTCCAGGTGCCCGGCTTTATCGATGATTACGGCAAGCGTGTCGAGGCCCACCGCCTGGAGTCGGAGCTGGGCCTGAAGGGGTTCCGGGACACCGCCCGGCGTTTCTTCAAGGCGGACCTGCAGGCCCTGGTGGCCCACTACCGTGTGAGCGACGATCCGGTGATGCGCAGCGACGCCCAGAGCGTCGGCGAACTGGTCGAGCGCTCGGCTTTGCTCGAGCAGGAATGGCAGGCGATGCAAGGTCCCTGGTACGGCCAGGTGTGGCACCTGACCGTGACGGCGGATCGAGCGATGCTGGAAGAGACCTTCGCGGCCTATCGCTATCAGGTGCTGTTGGCGCCGGAGGCCATTGCCTGGGGTATCAGCAGCGCCCTGTTGCTGGCCTGGTCGATCGAGGGATTGCTGCTGATGCTGGCCTGGGTGTTCGGCGCCGGTCAGGACCGCCGCGCGCGGGAGCGTCACTGGCGCTAGGTGCGCGCGCCTGGTTCACTCAGTAATTCAGCACCAGTTGCGGACCGAGATAGGCGTTGACCTGACGGATATCGTCGTCGCCCAGCAGGCCCACGGCGGCGGCCAGTTGCAGGCGTGAGATCAGGTAGCGCAACTTGGCTTCCAGCAGGTCGCGCCGGGCGAGAAACACCTGCTCCTCCGCGTTGAGGATGTCGACGTTGGTGCTGGAGCCCGCCAGAAATCCCTTCTTCGCCGAATCCTGGGCCCGCTCGCTGGAGGCGACCGCCTGCTCCAGCGCCCTGATCCGCGCCGGGCCGCTCTGTACCCCGCGAAATTCGCGGGTGGTGGCGGAGTACACCTCCTCGCGGGTGGCGTTGAGGTCTTCCCCGGCCTGCTCGCGGCTGGACGTGGCCTGGCGGACCCGGGCGCTTACCGCGCCGCCGGAGTACAGCGGCATGTTGAACTCCAGGCCGACTGAGGCGTAGCGGTTCTTCTGGTTGATGGTGGTGACCGAGTCGCTTTCGCTGTCGGTATAGCCCAGGACGAAGTCGAGGGTCGGCCAGTGCCCGCCGCTGGCGCGATTGACCTCCTCTTCGGCGAGTCGGTGGTTGTAGTGACGGGCGCGCAGGGCCGGGTTGTTCGCCCGCGCCTTGCTCAACCAGTCCTGCAAATTGTTCGGATGCAGACCGGGGGTGGGGAAGTCGCTGTGCAGGGTGGCGACCTGCTGCGGCATTTCGCCGAGCATTTCCTGCAGCAGGCGCAGGGCGATCGCCAGGTTGTCCTGCGCCTCGATCTGCTCGGCCAGGGCCAGGTCGCGCCGCGCGGTGGCCTGATCGACATCGGTGATGGTGCCGTCGCCCAGGTCGAAACGCCGCTTGGAGGCCGCCACCTGCTGCTCGAAGGCCTTGAGCTTGGCGTTGGCCAACTCGATGGTCTCGCGGGTCAGCAACACGTCGAAGTAGCGACTGGCCAGGCGCACCGCGACGTTCTGGGTCTTGGCATCGAATACCGCCTCGCTGTACTCGGCGCGCTGCTTGCCCTGGCGGTACTCGGCCATCTTCTGGCGGTTGAACAGCGGCTGGCGCAGCTGCACGCCCAGGTTCTGCGAGTCGTAGTCCAGATCGGCATCGGTCGAATTGCCGAACTCCTGGGAGCCCTTGATCTTGCTCTTGCTGGCACTGGCGCTGATCTGCGGCAGCAGGCCGGCACGCCCCAACGCGCGGTTCTCCGCGCCGGCATCGCGCTCGTGAGTCGCCGATCGATAGACCGGACCCTGCAGGCGCAAGGTGTTCCAGGCTTCCTGCAGGTCCAGAGCGGCCGCGGGCAGGCTGGCCATGCCGGCCAGACAGACGAAGGCTAAACGGATCACCATGTCACTGTTCCTTGAAGGCACTGTCGATCCGATCAAGCATAGGCTTCATCAGGTAGCTCATCAGGTTTCGCTCGCCGGTTTTAATCGTCACGGTGGCCGGCATGCCCGGGCGAATGCGGTTGCTGCCGAGCCTGTCCATGCCCTCCTGGGTGACTTCGACCTGCGCCAGGTAGTAGGGCTGCTTGTCGACCTCATCAACCAGGCGGTCGGCGGAGATGGTCAGCACCCGCCCCGGGATGTTGGGCGTCTGTGCGTGATTGAAGGCGGGGAAGGTGATGTCCACCGGCAGCCCCTGGGTCATCCTGTCGATGGCCTGCACCGGCACCCGCGCGTCGACCTGCAGCGGCTCGTTGGCCGGCACCACGTCCATGATGGTCGAGCCCGGCTGGATCACCCCGCCAATGGTCGAGACATTCAGGCCCAGCACCACGCCGTCGATCGGCGAGCGGATTACCGTGTTGGCGACCTCATGGTCCAGCGAGTGCAGGCGGTCGGCCAAGGCTGAGGCTTCCTTCTGCGCCTCCGTCAGCTGCGACTGCACCTCCTTCTGGAAGTCCTGTTCGAGCTGCAGGATGCGCAGCTTGAGTTCGGCGATCTGGTTGCGGGTGCGGCCGATGTCGGCGATGTTCTGCGCCAGCGCGGCGTTCAGTTCGGCGGCGTTGCGCTCCAGTTCGAGCATGCGGTTGCGGGCGACATAGCCTTCCGCGGCCAGGCTGCGCACGCCCTCGAGCTCCTGGCGCAGGAACTTGATCTGGGCATAGCGCGAGCCCTGTACCTGACGCAGGCCCTTGAGTTGCTGCTCGGCGCCCAGGATGTTTTCCTCGAGGATGCCGGCCTCGCCGGTCAGGGCCGACCGGCGGGTGGCGAACAGGCGGTTCTGCAGGGCCATCGAGGCGCTCAGGCGCGGGTCGTCGGCGAAACGCTCGAGCAGCGCCGCGTCGTAGGTGATCGCGGGCGCGCCGTCGCGCTCGGCCTGCAGGCGGTTCTCCACCGTCCTCACCGAGATGTACTGGGCGCTGACCACACCCTGTTCGGCCACGGCGCGGGTCGAATCGAGCTCGACCAGCATCTGGCCGCTCTTGACCATCTGGCCTTCGCGCACCGCGATGGTCTTGATCGAGCCGCCGTCCAGGTGCTGGATGGTCTTGCGGTTGTCGGTGACATTGACCGTGGCGTTGGCCACCACCCCGGCATCCAGGGGCGCCAGAATGGACCAGAGGACGAAACCGCCGAAGCCGGCGAGCACCAGCAGCAGCCCCCAGCGGCCGGGGCGCTTGTCGTCGACATCGACGGCGTCCTGGCTATTGCCAGGGGTGAGTTTCTTGCTTTCGAACTCGAGATTCGACATGGCTCATCACTCCTTGGTCTTGACCGAGGCCAGGCTCGCGCCACCGGATGCGGTCGGCATCACGCTGGCCTGGCGTAGGGCGTTGAACACCTCGTCGCGGCTGCCGAACATGTGCACCGTGCCTTCGCGCAGCACCAGCACCTTGTCGACGATGTTGAGGATCGTCGGCCGGTGGGAGATCAGCACCAGGGTCTTGCCGCGCTGCTTGAGCTCGGCGAGGGCTTTCACCAGGGCCGCCTCGCCGACGTCGTCGAGGCTGGCATTGGGTTCGTCGAGGACGATCAGCGAGGGGTCGCCGTAGAGCGCGCGGGCCAGGCCTATGCGCTGCTTCTGGCCGCCGGACAGCGAGTTGCCGTCGAGGCTCAGGGGGGTGTCGTAGCCCTGGGGCAGGCGCAGGATCATCTCGTGAACCCCGGCCTGCTGGGCTGCCAGGATGACCGCCTCGCCATCGACCTCGCCAAAGCGGGCGATGTTCTCGGCGATAGTGCCTTCGAACAGTTCGACGTCCTGGGGCAGGTAGCCCAGCCACGGCCCCAGTTCGTCCTTGTTCCACTGGAAGATGTCCGCGCCGTCCAGGCGCACCTTGCCGGCGTGGGCCGGCCAGACGCCCACCAGCAGCCGCGCCAGGGTCGACTTGCCGGCTGCCGAAGGGCCGATGATGCCCAGGGTTTCGCCTGGAACGAGGCTGAAGCTGATGTTGCGCAGAATGTTCAGGGGCGTGCCGGGGGCATTGGCGAAGGCGCCTTCCACGCTGACCTGGCCCTCTGGCTTGGGCAGTGGCATGGAGGGTTTGCGCTCGGGGAAGTCGCTCAGCAGCCCGGACAGGCGTCCCCAGGAGGCCCGGCTGGCGAGCAGCTGCTTCCAGGTGGAGATCGCCAGTTCGACCGGAGCCAGGGCGCGGCCGGCGAGGATCGAGCAGGCGATCATCATCCCGGGGGTGATCTTGCCCTCGATCGCCAGCAGTGCACCGGTGCCGAGAATCAGCGACTGCAGGGTCACGCGCAGGAAGCGCGTGGTGCCGTTGATGTAGGCCGCGCGGTCCGAGGCCAGGGTCTGCTTCTCGAGAATCTTCTGATGGTTGCCGAACCAGCGCTCGCGGATGGCCGGGAGCATGCCCATGGCCTCGATGACTTCGGCGTTACGCAGGTTGTTGTTGGCATAGGTGCCGGACGCTACCGACGCCTGGTTGGCTTCGGCCAGCGGCTTGCGAGTGCTGACTTCGGTCAGGTAGGCCAACGCCACCAGCAGCAGCGAGCCGATCAGGGTGATCAACCCCAGCAGCGGGTGGACCAGATAGATGACGAACAGGTAGATCGGCGTCCAGGGCGAGTCGAAGAAAGCGAACAGGCCATTGCCGGTGAGAAACTGGCGGACCTGGGCCATGTCTTGCAGCGCCTGGGCCGGGTTGCCGCCGGCACGGTTCAGGTTGCGCTCGAAGGCGGCGGTGAACACGCGTTTATTGAGCATCATGTCCAGGCGGTTGCCGACCCGGATCAGCACCGTCGAGCGCACCATCTCCAGCAGCCCCATCAGCACGTAGAGGCCGACCACCAGCAAGGTCAGCATCAGCAGGGTAGTGACGTTGCTGCTCACCAATGCCCGGTCGTAGACCTGCAGCATGTAGACCGCAGGCGTCAGCATCAGCAAGTTGATCACGCCGCTGAAACACGCCAGGGCGATGAAGGTTCGGCGCAAGCGAAACAACACTTCTGCCAATTCGGAGCGGGGGGACTGCGGCATGCCCATGACGTTCCTCCAATACTGCTGCTTGCTGATTGCTCAGCCGTGGCGGATGGCCGTTTACCGTCCGTCCCTGGCGGTGAAGTTGTTGTGCAAAAATATTCTCGCCACACGCAAAAGGGGCCCTTGCCACCTAGGTATAGGTGCACTTCCAAGCTTCACGCAAGGCGCGAATCAGCCGGCATGGGAGGGCATGGAGCGTATTAATTCTCTTTTGAAGCAGCGACTTATGATTTTTAAGGGTTTTTACAGGGAGTTCTGTTGGTTTATTGACGAGGGCAAATCGTGAGACCTAAGTCTTAGCGAGGAGGCTGCTCTATCGGCAGTGCGGCGCCACTGGGGGCGGCGTGATGGCCATGGGCATCACGTGAAAGCGGTCGGCAAGCGCTTTTCGAGGATGGGGCGGGGGCGAGGGCAGGTCCCATGCCTGCGACACCGCGAGCCGCCACCAAGGCGTCCGCGGTGCCCTGGCGCCAAGTGCCAGGCGTCGAAGCGTGGTATCAACGAGCTATTTCGACAGGAACTTCATGCCGTCTTCCAGACCCTGCAGGGTCAGCGGGTACATCTGCTCCTGCACCAGTTCACGGATCAGCTGGGTCGAGGCGGTGTAGTTCCAGCTGTCCTTGGGGTAGGGGTTGATCCAGATGAGCTTCTTGTACTTATCCATGAAGCGCTTGATCCAGACGTAGCCGGCTTCCTCGTTCCAGTGCTCGACGCTGCCGCCCGGCTGAGTGATCTCGTAAGGCGCCATCGCCGCGTCACCGACGAACACCACCTTGTAGTCCGGGCCGTACTTGTGCAGCAGGTCCAGGGTGGCGAAGCGCTCGGAGGTGCGGCGCAGGTTGTTCTTCCACACCGATTCGTACACGCAGTTGTGGAAGTAGAAGTACTCCAGGTGCTTGAACTCGGTCTTGCAGGCCGAGAACAGTTCCTCGCAGACCTTGACGTGGGCGTCCATCGAACCGCCGATGTCGAACAGCAGCAGCAGCTTGACCGCATTGCGCCGCTCCGGGCGCATCTGGATGTTCAGCAGGCCGCCGTCCTTGGCCGTGTGGTCGATGGTGCCGTCCAGGTCCAGCTCGTCCTGGGCGCCCTGACGGGCGAACTTGCGCAGGCGACGCAGGGCGACCTTGATGTTGCGCGTGCCCAGCTCGACCTGATCGTCGAGGTTCTTGTACTCGCGCTGGTCCCACACCTTGACCGCCTTGCCCTGGCGCTGGCCGGCTTCGCCGACGCGAATGCCTTCGGGGTTGAAACCGCCTGAGCCGAACGGGCTGGTGCCGCCGGTGCCGATCCACTTGTTGCCGCCGGCGTGGCGCTCCTTCTGCTCCTCCAGGCGCTTCTTGAACTCCTCGATCAGCTTGTCCAGGCCACCCAGGGATTCGATCCTGGCGCGCTCCTCGTCGGTGAGCGAGCGTTCGAATTCCTTGCGCAGCCACTCATCGGGAATCAGTGCCTCGATGTGCTGGTTGAGGTTCTCCAGGCCCTTGAAATAGGCGCCGAAGGCCCGGTCGAACTTGTCGAAGTGGCGTTCGTCCTTGACTAGGATGGTGCGGGCGAGGAAGTAGAACTCGTCCATGTCGGCGAACACCACGTTGTGCTTGAGCGCGTTGATCAGATCGAGCAACTCGCGCACCGACACCGGCACCTTGGCCGCGCGCATTTCGTTGAACAGGTTGAGCAGCATGGCTGCATCCTCGTGTAATCGATGACTCCAAAAATCGTTCCAGGGGCTGCGAGCTAGAGCCAGGCAAGGCGAGGGCAGACGAGGAAGCGGAGTTTACGGCTGTAAATGAGCATTCCGAGACTGGCCTCAATGCAGCATGGCCGACGCGCAGCGGTCCCTGGGGCGATTCTTCAGCGGCTGGCGCGGCGGCTCATGAAGGCCAGGCGCTCGAGCAGCTGCACGTCCTGCTCGTTCTTGACCAGGGCGCCGGCCAAAGGCGGGATGGCCTTGGTCGGATCGCGCTCGCGCAGCACCGCTTCGCCGATGTTGTCGGCCATCAGCAGCTTGAGCCAGTCGACCAGCTCGCTGGTCGAGGGCTTCTTCTTCAGGCCGGGGACCTTGCGCACATCGAAGAACACGTCGAGGGCCTCGGCGACCAGGTCCTTCTTGATGTCCGGGTAGTGCACGTCGACGATCTTCTGCAGGGTGGCGCGATCGGGGAAGGCGATGTAGTGGAAGAAGCAGCGGCGCAGGAAGGCGTCCGGCAGTTCCTTCTCGTTGTTCGAGGTGATGATGATGATCGGCCGCTGCTTGGCCTTGATGGTCTCGTTGGTCTCGTAAACGTAGAACTCCATCTTGTCGAGTTCCTGCAGCAGGTCGTTGGGAAACTCGATGTCGGCCTTGTCGATTTCGTCGATCAGCAGGATCACCCGCTCCTCGGATTCGAAGGCCTCCCACAGCTTGCCCTTCTTGATGTAGTTGCGAACGTCGTGGACCTTGTCCGAATCCAGCTGGGAGTCACGCAGGCGGCTGACCGCGTCGTACTCGTAGAGGCCCTGGTGGGCCTTGGTGGTGGACTTGATGTGCCAGGTGATCAGCCGGGCACCGAAGGACTCGGCCAGCTGTTCGGCGAGCATGGTCTTGCCGGTACCCGGCTCGCCCTTGACCAGCAGCGGGCGCTGCAGGGTGATGGCGGCATTGACCGCGAGCTTGAGGTCGTCGGTGGCGACGTACGACTGGGTGCCTTCGAACTTCATCAGTTAATCCTCGAACGGTAACGGCCGGGGCAGTACCCGCGGGTTCAGTAATTGAAAGGGCGACTATAACGCGGCGCCCCGTCGACTGTGAACGCGGACGCACCATTCAGTCACTGAATGGCGGGTCACGGACGGGCTGTATCAACCGCGCGGGCCCAGCGTCAGCCGCGCAGCCGGTGGCCGTGCGGCTGGACGCTCGGCGCTGTGGGTCTTAGGCTGGCAGGCTTTTCGACGGACATGCACAAGGAGCCTGCCATGAGTCGCATCTTTGCGGACAACGCCCAAGCCATCGGTAATACCCCGCTGGTGATGATCAACCGCCTGGGCCCGGCCGGGGTGACCATCCTGGCCAAGATCGAAGGGCGCAATCCGGCCTATTCGGTCAAATGCCGGATCGGCGCCAGCATGGTCTGGGATGCGGAGGAGCGCGGCGTGCTCAAGCCCGGCATGACCCTGGTCGAGCCGACCTCGGGCAACACCGGCATCGGCCTGGCGTTCGTCGCCGCCGCCCGCGGCTACAAGCTGCTGCTGACCATGCCGGCGTCGATGAGTCTGGAGCGGCGCAAGGTGCTCAAGGCCCTGGGCGCCGAGCTGGTGCTGACCGAACCGGCCAAGGGCATGAAGGGGGCCATCGAGAAGGCCGCAGAAATCGCCGCCTCCGATCCGGCCACCTACTTCATGCCGCAGCAGTTCGACAACCCGGCCAACCCGGCGATTCACGAGAAGACCACCGGTCCGGAAATCTGGAACGACACCGACGGCGCCGTCGATGTGCTGGTCTCCGGCGTGGGTACCGGCGGCACCCTCACCGGCGTGTCGCGCTATATCAAGAAGACCCAGGGCAAGCCGATCGTCTCGGTGGCGGTCGAGCCGGTCAGCTCGCCGGTGATCAGCCAGACGGTGGCCGGCGAAGAGGTCAAGCCCAGCCCCCACAAGATCCAGGGCATTGGCGCCGGCTTCGTACCGAAGAACCTGGACCTGGCAATGGTCGACCGGATCGAGCAGGTGACGGACGAGGAGGCCAAGGCCATGGCCCTGCGCCTGATGCGTGAGGAGGGGATTCTGGCCGGCATTTCCTGCGGTGCGGCCATGGCCGTGGCCGCGCGCATCGCCGAGGAGCCGGCGATGCAGGGCAAGACCCTGGTGGTGATCCTGCCGGACTCCGGTGAGCGCTATCTGTCGAGCATGCTGTTCAGCGACCTGTTCAGTGAACAGGAACTGGTCCAGTAGGAGACGGGCGAGGTTGCTCGAGGACCGCGCCGCCTGCGCGGCGGCTCGATAGCGGTGGGAAAAAGCTGAGCGAAGGTCCGCAGCGGAACCTTCGCCGGTGCGCCTGCCAATGGGCTTATTCGAGCAGGGTATTGCTGGACAGGCCGTTGCGCTCGAGGATGCGGCGCAGCCGCTTGAGGGCCTCGGCCTGGATCTGTCGGACCCGTTCGCGGGTCAGGCCGATGGACTGGCCCATTTCCTCCAGAGTGCAGCCCTCGTCGCCACATAGGCCGAAGCGGCGGGTCACCACGTCACACTGGCGCTCGGTGAGTTCCGACAACCATTCCCGGATGCTCTCGGCCATCTCGCTGTCCTGCAGCAGTTCGCAGGGGTCATTCGGCTGATCGCCGGTCACGGTGTCGAGCAGGCTCCGTTTGTCGGACTCCTCGCCGAAGCAGCTGTCCAGCGAGGTAACCCTGACGTTCAGGTCGCGCAGGCGCTCCACCTCGCCGACGTCTTTCTCCAGCAAGGAGGCGATCTCCTCGCTCGAGGGGTCATGGTCGAGCTTGCGGGTCAGTTCGCGAGCGGCGGTCAGGTAGCTGTTGAGCTTTTTCACCACATGAATGGGCAGGCGGATGGTGCGGGTCTGGTTCATCAGCCCCCGTTCCATGGTTTCGCGAATCCACCAGGTACCGTAGGTGGAGAAGCGATAGCCCAGCTCGGGATCGAACTTGTCCACCGCGCGGATCAGCCCGAGGTTGCCTTCCTCGACCAGGTCCAGCAGCGACAGGCCCCGGTTGAGATAGCCGCGGGCAATCTTCACCACCAGACGCAGGTTGCTTTCGATCATGCGCTTGCGCGCCAGCGGGTCGCCCTGGACGGTCAGGCGCGCGAAATGCAGTTCTTCCTCGCGGGACAACAGCGGCGAGAAGCCGATCTCGTTCAGATACAGGCGGGTGGCATCCAGCGCCTGGTTGTAGTCCGTGGACCTGTGGTGTTTCGCGGCGCCGGTGGACTTGGGCACAGCCTTCGCACCTGCCTTCTCGGCTTTCGCTGCGGGTTCCGGGGCGACAGATTGGGCAACCTTCAGAACCTGGCGGATAGCGGTCTCAACAGTTGGGTCAACTTGTTGGCGCGTATCGGCATCGAGGGTGGATCTGAATGCGTAAGTCATAGTCACAACTCAAAAAGTCCTATGAGGCTTACAGGATTGATTGGTTTCGCGTAAAGCCAAAGATGCATAGGTCCAGCTAAATTGCGCCACCATGGTCTTAATGTTGTTTTGGACTTTAGTCTGCTTTGCTGGGACGCCGGCTCGCTGATTCTCACGCAGAAAAGGGACGGGTGGCCTGTGGTAATTCCGGGCTTTACTACACTGAATGGAGTTTCGGGCGCCTGCTTGAGGTGCTCGCGCCGATTGGGCGCTGGTAGTTGGGGAGGGATGGTGCATGAGTGGCAAAATCAGGATAGGCATAGTCGATGATCACCCGCTTCTAAGGCAGGGGGTCGCGGCAGCGTTAAAGCGTATTGCCGACTTCGAGGTGGTTGAGCAGGGCGGGTCGGCCGAGGAGGCTGAACGCATTGCTGAGAAGTACAAACCGGATGTGATGCTGATGGACGTGCATATGCCGGGCGACAGTTTCGCCGCGGTGCGTGCCATCGTTGAAAGCTGCCCATCGACCAAGGTGCTGATGCTGACCGTGTCCGAGTCGGAAGAGGACGCCTACGCCGCGCTGGAGGCCGGGGCCAGGGGTTATGTGCTCAAAGGTGTAAGTGGGCCGGACCTGGCTCAGGCGATCCGTAACGTGGCGATGGGGCAGACCTTTATCACCCCGGGCTTTGCCGGCAAGTTGATCAGCGACCTGCAGAAGCACAGCAGCGATGAAAAATCGGTTCAAGAGCTGACCCACCGCGAGGAGCAGATCATCCGCGAGGTGGCCAATGGGCTGACCAACCGGGAGGTCGCCGACAAGCTGGAGCTGAGCGAGAAGACCGTCAAACACTACATGACCAGCATCATGCAGAAGCTCCAGGTGCGTAACCGGGTGGAGGCGGTCACTGCGGTCATGGCGTATTGGAAGAATCGTCAGGCCGCCCGGATCAGAAGTCAGTTCGCCACGCACCGGGAAACGGAACTCGCCTCCCATGGAGAAGTTGACTGACCCGCGTCAATTAAAGCCTGAACTTGGCGCTCACCGTGGTGCCGTCATTCGGGTTGGATATTACGTTGAACTGGCCGCCGAGTGATTCCACCCGGTAGCGCATGCCCGCCAGTCCCAGGCGGGCTCGTTCGTGATGCTTGACCAGGACCGGATGCTCAACGTCGAAGCCGTCGCCCGAGTCGGAAACTCGCACTTCCAGCACGCCCTGGACAAAGGTGGCGCTGACCTCCTGCCCCTCGCCGTCGGCATGGTGATAGGCATTGTTCAGGGCCTCCTGGACGAAACGGTAGATGCAGGTCTTGTGCGCCAGCGGTACCTTCTCCGGTAGATCCGAGCAGCTGAGCTTGACCTGGGTTTCGGTGCGCAGCTCATGGCGCTGCACCACCAGCTCCAGTTCCTGGCCCAGGGGCATGCCGTTGATTTCCGGCAGGGCCAGGCCGCGGGAGATGTCGCGAATTTCCCCCAGTGCATCCTTGGCCGCGTGTCTCAGGGACTCCAGCGCGTCCATCTCAAACTCACCGCCGTTCTCCCTATAGCGCTCCTGCAGTACGGCGAGTTCGTCCAGGCGCACCAGAATCAGGGTCAGCAGCTGTGCCGGGCCGTCATGCAGGTCGGCGCCGAGGCGGCGCAGGATGAGTTCATTGACCCGGGAGAAAGACTGGTTGGCGCTGGTGATCTTGCGCTGCAGGTTGATGTTCTGGTTGTTCAGGCGCGCCTGTTCCTGCATTTGTCGGCTGAGGGCCAGCTCTTGACGCAGGATGATGCGCTCGCCGCGGCGGACGATGGCGAACAGCAGCAATAGCATGGACAGGGTCGCCGTACCGACCACGATCCAGACTTCCTGGCGGATGACGGCAATCTCCTGCTCGAGCATTTCGGCCTTTTCGTAGAATTCGCCGACCGCGATGATTCTCTCCGTGCCGAATTCGCGCAGCGGCGCATAGATTTCATACAGGGGGATGCCCAGGCTGCGCTCGTATCGGTTCTCTTCGGCATCCAGCGCACCCCATTCGGTGACCGTATTACCCTGCAGCGCCTGAGTCAGGTCTTCAGCCGCATAGCGCTTGCCGATCATGTCCTTGTTGGTGGCGTAGAGGATGGTGCCATCAGGGGCCCAGATCTTCACCGAGACCACATGCTCGGTTAAGGTCGGGCTGGTCATCAGGCGGTCGATGGCCCCGGCGGATGCTACCGAAAGTCGGTCGGCGGTGGTCAGCTCCTGGACGTAGGGTTCGAGGAAAGTGGTCATGTACAGGCCGACCACGTTGGCCGCGGTCTGCACGGCCGAGCGCTCGATGGTCTTGCTGACCAGGTTGCCGACGAAGGCCATGGTCAGGCCAAGGATGACCGTGGCGGCGATCACGAACTGGGTCGAACGGCTCAGGCGACGCAAGGGCTGTCTGATTTTGTGCCACCAGGGTGAGGGCTGGTGCGGGCTTTGCGTTCCCGTCCCGGATCTGCCAAAGATGGAGTTCAGCATCGGGTCCTCGGCGCGGCTGTCGGCATCGGCCTTGCTTGTCATCCGTACGGCTCCTGGCGCTTACCCTCGCAAGTCGCTGCGAGCGCACGCGGCTTATGGATCAGTCGGGGAGTTCGAGACGCAAGGTCCGGGCGATACAGACACCAACGAAATGAACATGCCTGCGCCGACCTTCCCGGTCCCGCTCTGCTTCTTGCCCAAGGCTTAAGTCTAGTCCAGATGCGGGGGCGGGCCGGTTGGCTTGCCGGCCGGTGCCGCGCAGGCGCCCGAATAGGTCGCGCGGCGCAGCGCGCCTATCGGGTCTGAGGGGCGACGCTCGGTTGCACCGCCGCGGCAGTAGGGCGCACCACCAGCCACAAGGCCACGGCGATCAGGGCGCCGCCGTACAGGTAGGCCAGGGACAGCGGTTCATCCAGCAGCAACGCGCCCCATAGGACGCCGAAGGGCGGGATCAGGAAGGTGGTGGTGGAGGCCTTGATCGGGCCGATGTCGGCCAGCAGGCGGAAGTACAGCACGTAGGCGAAGGCGGTACAGAGCAGGCCGAGGCCGGCCAGGGACAGCCAGACTTCCGTGCCGCCCCAGCTGACCGGCGGTTGCAGCAGCAGCGAGCCGGCGAACCAGGGCAGCAGGAACAGGCTGGCGCCGCACAGGCTGCTGAAGGCCGTCAGGCGATTGTCCAGGCCGCCGCGCTCGGCGATCCAGCTGCGGGCGAGAAAGCCGGCGAAGCCGTAGCAGGTGGTGGCAACCAGGCAGGCGCCGGCGCCCAGCAGCAGCTCCAGGTCGAACTGCACCGGGCCGGTGCGGGTCAGCACCGCCACGCCGAACAGGCCAATCGCCACGCCGGCAGCCTTGCTCAGGGTCAGGGCCTCGGCGAAGAACAGCATGCCGATCAACACGCCCATCATCGGCGTGGTGGCGTTGAGGATCGCCGAATAGCCGGCCGGCAGCACCAGGGCCGCCAGGCAGTACATGGCCGACGGCAGCCCGGCGTTGATCACCCCGAGCAGCAGGCACTGCCTGAGCTTGCCGCGAAAGTCCCAGCGCACCCGCATCAGCAGCAGGATCGCCAGCAGCCCGAGGGCGCCCAGGCTGGCGCGAAAGAAGGCGGTAGGCATGCTGCCGAGCACCGGGGCGATGATCCGCATGAACAGGAAACTGGCGCCCCAGATGGCGGCGAGCAGCAGCAGGCGGAGCAGGTCGGCGAGGCGCATCACTGAGAGTCTCGAAAGTGGAGGCGGCCAGCTTACGCTGCCCGTGCGGCGGCGCAATCCACAACTGGCTTTCAAATAACCGGCACAGTTGCGGTGGGGGTGCCCGGTCCAGGCGGCCGCGCAGTATGCTCTGCTGACCACGACGGCCCGGCGTCGGGCTTTCCCGGGCGCCGCCCACTGACTAAGCTCGCCACTCCACTCCGATCGTTTCAGCAGAGGACAGCCCCATGGCGCAGCAATGGCCGGCCGCCGACATCGCCCGTCGGATTCTCGAGGGCTTCGACGACTACCGCGAGCACTTCCGCCAGATCACCGAAGGCGCCCGTGAGCGCTTCGAGCAGGCGCTCTGGCAGGAGGCGCAGCAGGCCTCGGCCGCGCGCATCAACCTGTATGAGGAAAAGGTCGGCGAGGTGGTCGAGCGCCTGGACGAGCGCTTCGGCGACGACTTGCGCGACGTGTGCCAGTGGCCGCTGGTGAAGAGCGCCTACATTGCCCTGATCGACTTGCGTTACGACGACGAGCTGGCGGAAACCTGGTTCAACTCGATCTTCTGCGGCCTGTTCAACCATGACCAGATCAGCGACGGCTGCATGTTCATCCATACCACCCGGCCGTCCCTGCACAGTCGCCAGCGTGCCGCGCAGACCCGCAGCTATCGGCCCAACGGCGGTCTGGCGAGCATGCTCGAGGCGATCTTCCAGGACTACAGCTTCGACGTGCCGTTCGAGGACCTGCCCCGCGACCTCAAGCGCCTGGAGGGGCAACTGCGGGACAGCCTGCCGGACTGGGTGTGCAAGGATCCGGAGCTGTGCATCGAGCTGTTCTCCACTGTGCTCTTTCGCAACAAGGGCGCCTACCTGGTCGGGCGCATCTATACCCGCGACGAGCAATGGCCGCTGGTTTTCCCGCTGCTGCACCGCGAGGGTCAGGGCATCCAGATCGATGCGCTGATCACCGACGAGGCCGAGGTGTCGATCATCTTTTCCTTCACCCGTTCCTACTTCATGGTGCGGGTGGATATTCCGGCGGAGTTCATCGGCTTTCTGCGGCGCATCCTGCCGGGCAAGCACATCGCCGAGCTGTACACCTCGATCGGCTTCTACAAACACGGCAAGTCGGAGTTCTACCGGGCGCTGATCAACCACCTGGCGAACACCGACGACCAGTTCATCATGGCCCCGGGGGTGCGCGGCATGGTCATGAGCGTGTTCACCCTGCCGGGCTTCAACACGGTGTTCAAGATCATCAAGGACCGTTTCTCGCCGGTGAAGAACGTCGACCGTTCGACGGTGATTCAGAAGTACCGCCTGGTGAAGAGCGTCGATCGGGTCGGGCGCATGGCCGATACCCAGGAGTTCGCCGATTTCCGCTTCCCGAAGGCCAAGTTCGCCCCCGAATGCCTGGCCGAACTGCTGGAGGTGGCGCCGTCCACCGTGGTGCTGGAGGGTGACACGGTGCTGGTGCGCCACTGCTGGACCGAGCGGCGCATGACCCCGCTCAACCTCTATGTCGAGAACGCCAGCGAGGCCCAGGTGCGCGAGGCGCTGGACGACTA
The DNA here is from genome assembly GCF_024397895.1 of Pseudomonas benzenivorans. Lineage (NCBI taxonomy): Bacteria > Pseudomonadati > Pseudomonadota > Gammaproteobacteria > Pseudomonadales > Pseudomonadaceae > Pseudomonas > Pseudomonas benzenivorans. The sequence continues at coordinate 856,125 of NZ_CP073346.1, read as the reverse complement.
CGGCCTGGCGATCAAGCAGCTGGCGGCGGCCAATATCTTCCCCGGCGACATGCTGCTGAAGAACTTCGGTGTCACCCGCCATGGCCGCGTGGTGTTCTACGACTACGACGAGATCTGCTTTCTCACCGAGGTGAACTTCCGCCACATTCCTCCGCCGCGTTACCCGGAGGACGAGATGGCGTCCGAGCCCTGGTATTCGGTGGCGCCCATGGATGTGTTCCCCGAGGAGTTCCCGCCCTTCCTGTTCGCCGATATCAAGCAGCGCCGCCTGTTCAGCCAACTGCACGGCGAGCTGTACGACGCCGACTATTGGAAAGGGCTGCAGGAGGCGATCCGCGCCGGCAAGGTGATCGACGTGTTCCCGTATCGGCGCTCGCCCGAGCCTGGCGAGCGCCGCCGCTGAGGCGCTCGGCGACCAACGGCAGGACCAGGCCGCGAGGCCCGGCCTGTCTGGCCCCACAGCCCGTTGCTGGCGTGTTCAGGGCCCATCACGAGGCGCTCGTCATGGGCTGGCGTGGCGCGAAGGAGCAGCAGCCGGGGCGCCGCTCATCTACGCTGAAATCAGGTGCGAATTGCGCCTCGTCGTCACCCTTGGCAGGAGGAAGTCTCATGATCGCCAAGCTGCTTAACGCTCTTGAAGACCTGCTGGTCGCCTGGGGGCTGCTCGAACGGCCCCAGCCCGTCCCGATCCCCAGCAGCCCGCCGCGCAGCCCGCAAGCGCCGCGCAAACGCCGCTAGTCACAGCCCCGCCGGCCCTCGAGGGTAGGGGCGCCGGCTGTGCGGCTGGAGGCTAACGCAGCCCCGGATGTTCCCGCAGCCAGCGGTCGATCAGCTCGACCATGCGCTCGCCGGAAAAGCTCGGGAAGTGCCCGCCACGCACGATTCGCACCGGCAGGTCGCGCAGGCGTAGCAGGCTACGGGCGTAATCCTCCAGGTTGGAGTGGTAGGCGTTTTCCACCAGTGGGCCGTCATAGAGGATGTCGCCGGAAAACAGCGTCTGCGTCGCCTTCTCCCACAAACTGATGCCCCCCGGCGAATGGCCCGGGGTATGCAGCACCTCCAGCACCCGGTCGCCCAGGTCCAGCACATCGCCTTCCTCGATCAGCCGCGTTGCCGGCGCCGCCTTGACCCGGTATTCGGCGTAGCACAGCGGGCAGTCCGGGTGGGCCTCGAACATCGCGTCGCCGACACAGTCCGCCGCCAGGGTGCTGGCGGCGGTTGGCGCGGCGAGGATGTCGGCTTCGGCCGGGTGCACCAGGCGTTCGGGGAATTCGTGGTGACCGGCGATATGGTCGAAGTGGGTATGGCTGGCCACCGCCAGCAAGGGCCTCTCCGTCAACCAGGGCAACTGCTCGCGCAGGCTGACCAGGCCGGAGCCGGAGTCGATCAGCAGGTCGCGCGCGCTGCCCCGCACATGCCACAGGTTGCAGCGGTAGAAGGGCCGGATATAGGGCTCGTGGATCAGGCTGATGCCAAGGTCGCGCCGTTGCACCTCGAACCAGCGTTCACGGCTGACGATCTTCATGGCGGTGGCCCTCGGCTGATGGCGTAGCTTGAGTCTAGGCCGGTGCAGCCCTTTGCCAAACTACGCCATTTGGCCGTTCCGGTCAGGGGTGGAAGGGCGGCGCCTCGGCGATCTCGATCAGCAGAGGGCGGTCCTCCGGGGCCTCGCGCAGCAACTGCTGCAGATGGGCGTGGTCGCGGGCGCGCTCGGCGGCGCAGCCGAAGCCGCGGGCCAGGGCGAGGAAGTCCGGGGTGTAGATGTCGACGCCGAGGGGGGGGATGGCGCGCTTCTCCATGTAGCGCTTGATCTCGCCGTAGCCGGCGTTGTTCCACAGCAGCACGATGATGCCGACCCCGGCCTCCACTGCGCTGGCCAGCTCGGGCAGGGTGAACTGCAAGCCGCCGTCGCCGATCAGGCAGATCACCGGCCGCTCGGGCTCCGCCAGCTTGGCGCCGATGGCCGCCGGCAGGCCGTAGCCGAGGGTGCCGTAGCCGGTGGAGGAATTGAACCAGCGGCGCGCGCCGTCCAGTTCGACCAGGTGATTGCCGCTGTACACCGTCTGGGTCGAGTCGCCGACGAAGCGCGCCTCGGGCAGGGCGCTCAGCACGCTGTCGAACAGCTGGCGGTAGTGCGCCCAGCCGGTGAAGTCCTCGGCCAGCTGCGCCTGCACGGCTGCAGTGCGGCGGGCGCCGGCGCTGTGCGGGTCGGCTGGGCGCGCCGGCAGTTCGGCCAGCAGCTGCTGCATGGCCAGGCGCGCGTCGCCCTGGATCGCCAGGCTCGGGGCATGGTTGCGCAGCAGTTGCTGGGCGTCGATGTCGATGCGGATCAGCTCGCCGGCGATCCTGAAGTTGCCGTCGAACACCACGTCGTAGTCGGTTTCGCCCAGCTCGGTGCCGATGGCCAGCACCACGTCGGCCTCCAGGGCCAACTGGCGCACCGGCACCAGGGACTGGTTGCTGCCCAGCAGCAGGGGGTGGCCGGGCGGCAGCAGGCCCTTGGCGTTGATGGTCAGGGCGGTCGGCGCATCCAGGGCGGCGGCCAGGGCGCGGGCCTCGGCCTGGGCATCGGTGCAGCCGCCGCCGAGCAGCAGCAGCGGGCGCTGGGCAGCGCGCAGCCGGGCCGCCGCTTCGCGCAGTTGCTCTATGCATGGCGTCGCCCGGGACACCCTGGGCTTGGGCAGCACGCGCATCTGTTCGGCGCTGGCGGTGATGATGTCCAGCGGCAGCTCGATATGCACCGGCCGCGGCCGCTCGCCCTCGAACACGGCGAAGGCGCGGGCCAGCACGCTCGGCAGTTCCTCGACACTCATCAGGGTATGGCTGAAGGCGCTAACGCCGGCCACCAGCGCGCGCTGATTGGGCAGCTCGTGCAGGTAGCCCTTGCCGAGGCCGAGGCGTTCGCGCTCGTTGACGCTGGAAATCACCAGCATCGGGATCGAGTCGGCATAGGCCTGGGCCATGGCGGTGAGGATATTGGTCATGCCCGGGCCGGTGATGATGAAGCACACCCCGGGCTTGCCGCTGACCCGGGCGTAGCCGTCGGCCATGAAGCCGGCGCCTTGCTCGTGGCGCGGGGTGATATGGCGAATGCCGCTGTGGGGCAGGCCGCGGTAGAGCTCGACGGTATGCACGCCGGGGATGCCGAACACGGTGTCGACGCCCCAGGCTTCGAGTTGCTTGACGAGAAATTCGCCGCAGGTAGTCATGGTCCTTCCTTTATGTCAGGCCGCGAGGCCCTCTCCCTTTTCGGGGAGAGGGCGCGGCATCAGCCGACGATCCAGTGCGCCATCAGCGCGATGATCGGCAGGGTGATCAGGGTGCGGAGGATGAAGATCACGAACAGCTCCAGCAGGTTCAGCGGCAGCTTGGCCTTGATGATCAGCACGCCCACTTCCGACATGTAGATCAGCTGGGTCAGCGACACGCAGGCCACCACGAAGCGGGTCAGCTCGCTCTCGATGCCCTTGCCCAGTACCGCCGGCAGGAACATGTCGGCAAAGCCCACCAGCATCGCCGGCGCCGCCTTGGCCGCTTCCGGCAGCTGCAGCAGCTCCAGCAACGGCACTATGGGGGCGGACAGCCAGTTGAAGATCGGCGTGTACTCGGCGATCGCCAGGGAGACGGTGCCGATGGCCATGACCAGCGGCAGCAGGCCGAGCCAGATGTCCACCACGTTGTGCACGCCGACCTTGACCATCTGTGCCGGTGACGGGTTGCTGTTGGCGCGTTTCACCGCCTGCAGCACACCCCAGCGCAGCAGCGAGGTGCCGGCGGGCACGTCTTCCTTGATCTGCTTGCCGACGCCGGCGACGTACTCGTCCTTCTTCCACGACAGCGGCGGGATGCGCGGGGTGATGATCGCCGCCGCCAGACCGGCTACCACCACCGTCAGGTAGAAGGGCACGAACAGGTGGTCGAGCTTCATGAAGCTGGTGATAAGCAGGCTGAAGGCGATCGAGGCGATGGAGAAGTTGGTGGCGATCACCGCCGCTTCCCGGGCGCTGTAGAAGCCTTTCTGGTACTGCTGGGCGGTGATCAGCACGCCGACGGTGCCGGAGCCGAGCCAGGAGGCAATGGCGTCGATGGCCGAACGGCCGGGCAGGCCGAACACCTTGCGGAAGACGTTGCGCACCAGGGTGCCGCAGAATTCCATCAGGCCGAAGTCGGTGAGCAGCGGCAGGATCAGGCCGGCGACCAGGAAGAAGGTGATCAGCACCGGGGCCAGGTCCTTGAGCACCACGCCGCCGGTGTAGGCGCTCCAGATCCATTCCGGGCCGAACTCCCAGAAGGTCATGGCGGCGAACAGCGCGCCGACCACCCGCAGGGCCAGCCAGAACGGATGCAGGTTGAACAGCTCGTTGAGCGCGTGGCGTTCGGTGATCCAGCGCGGCTTGAACAGGCTGGCGAACAGGCCGACAACGGCCGAGAAGCCCAGCAGGGCGACGGCGATGGCCGGTAGCGAGGCGGCGAAGGCTGCCTTCAGTGCATCGGCCATGACGCCCAGGCCGATGGTGACCTTGCCGTCGTAGACGATGGGGGTGAGGAACAGCAGCACGCCGAGCAGCGAGGGGATCAGGAAGATCAGCAGCTGGCGCATGTTGAAGGCGTGGGTGGTGGGTTGTGGCTCATCGCCGGCGATCAGGGTTTCTTCATTATTCATCGCAGCACCTTAATTGTTGTTGTGCAGTGCCTGGGCGCCGCTCGGCGCCCAGTGTGGAACAAAAGGCCCGAACGGTCAGCGACGCTGCACGCCGGGCAACACGCAGAGCATTTCGTACAGCAGGTTGGCACCCAGCAACGAGGTGTTGCCGGTGGTGTCGTAGGGCGGGGAGACTTCCACCACGTCGCAGCCGATCAGCTGCAGATCCTGGCAGCCACGGATGATCTCCATCGCCTGGATGGTGGTCAGGCCGCCGATCTCCGGCGTGCCGGTGCCGGGTGCCCAGGCCGGGTCGATGCCGTCGATGTCGAAACTCAGGTAGACCGGACCACCGTCGACCTTGGCACGGACTTCTTCCATCAGCGGGGCCAGGGACTTGTGCCAGCACTCTTCGGCCTGGACCACGCGGAAGCCCTGCTTGCGGCTCCAGTTGAAGTCCTCGGCGGTGTAGCCCTGTGCGCGCAGGCCGATCTGCACCACGCGGTCGCAATCGAGCAGGTCTTCCTCGACGGCGCGGCGGAAGGTGGTGCCGTGGGCGATCTTCTCGCCGAACATATGGTCATTCACATCGGCATGCGCATCGATGTGCACCAGACCGATCTTGCCGTGCTTCTTCTTCAGCGCGCGGAGGATCGGCAGGGTGATGGTGTGGTCGCCACCCAGGGTCAGCGGAATAATGCCGAGCTCGACGATCTTGTCGTAGGACTCCTCGATGATGCGCACCGCGTCCAGCAGGTTGAAGGTATTGATCGCCACATCGCCGATGTCGGCGATGTTCAGGGAGTCGAACGGCGCGGCGCCGGTGGCCATGTTGTAGGGGCGGATCATCACCGACTGGGCGCGGATCTCGCGGGGACCGAAGCGGGTGCCGGAGCGCAGCGAGGTGCCGATGTCCAGCGGCACGCCGACGAAGGCGGCATCCAGCTGGCGCATTTCCTCGTCGTTCTGGATATGGGGCAGACGCATCATGGTGGCGATGCCGCCGAAGCGGGGCATTTCGTTGCCGCCCAGGGGCTGGTGCAGAATCTTGTCCATGGGATGGCCTCAGGGTTCTTGTGGTTGTAGAAAACGTTGGGCCGGATTGTTGGACAGGATGGGCAGGGGAAAAATCGCCCTGGGCAAATACTTAGTTCAGAGATTTCTAAACTAAAGGCGCGGCGCTAGACTGGCCGCGCACCTGCGCGAGGCCCCGACAGCGCGCAGCCATCCCGCCCCTGGAGTCTCGATGAGCCACACCTTGCCCGACCTCAAATTGCTGCGCATCTTCGTCAGCGTGGTGCGCCACCAGGGGTTCGCCGCGGCGCAGCAGGAGTTGAACCTGTCGACTTCGGCGATCAGCACCTATATGGGCCAGCTCGAAGGACAGCTCGGCCTGAGCCTCTGCCATCGCGGCCGCGGCGGCTTCAGCCTGACCAGCAAGGGCGAGCTGTTCTACCAGGAAACCCTGCGCCTGCTCGGCGAGCTGGAAGGTTTCGAGCGCTATTCCGCGGCGCTCAAGGGCGAGCTGCGCGGCACCCTCAACCTGGGCGTGCTGGACACTACGGTCAGCGATCCGGCGCTACCGCTGGCCGAGGTGATTGGTGCATACAGCCAGGAGCACCCGGCCGTGCACCTGCACCTGTCGGTGATGAGCCCCTACGAATTGCAGCTGGCGGTGCTGGAGAACCGCCTGGACCTGGCCATCAGCGCCTGCCCGACGCGTATGAACGGCCTGGTCTATCAGCCGCTTTACCGTGAGCAGCACTGGCTGTATTGCAGCGATCGCCACCCGTTGTTCGGCGAACGGCGCATTCCTGAGGAAGTAGTGACCCAGCAGCGGATGGTCGGCCGTGGCTACTGGAGCCAGACTGAACTGGCCCGTCACGGTTTCAAGCACAGCGCGGCGACGGTGGAGTCGATGGAGGCACAGTTGATCCTGGTGCTCTCCGGCGCCTATATCGGCTACCTGCCGGAGCACTATGCGCAGCACTGGGTCGAACGCGAGCGCTTGCGCGTACTGCAGCCCACGACCTTCGGCTACCAGGCGCCGTTCTCCCTGATCCTGCGCCGCGGGCGTTCCCGGGACGCGCTTATCCAGACCTTCCGCGACCTGCTCAAGGCCCAGCTCAACAGCCAATAAGCGCGAGCGTGCGGCCAAGGCCGCCGGTGCATCTGTTCTGCCGAAGTCGGGCCGGGTGGATTCCCGTGCTGCTTCGCAATCTGCAATGCAGTTCGGGACAGGGCGCTGCCTGGAGGCCCGATAAAATTCGGTCGGTATAGTTAAGTTATTGAAATATAAGATTAAAAAATATTGGCACGGCTCTTGATAGGGAGAGAGCAAGCGAGAACAGCTTCTCGCTTAGCTAGGACACAACTTTCCTGACCTTCGAGGTGTGCACCATGAAAACAATGAAGAGCGCTCAAGCCAGCAAGAAGCAAGGTGGTTTCGTGATGACCAGCGAGCTGGTGCTGATCACCACGACCATGGTCATTGGCCTGGTAGCGGGTATGGTCACCATGCGCGATGCCATCACCGCCGAGATGGAGGATGTCGCCGAGGCGATCGGCCAGCTCGATCAATCCTACGAGTTCAACGGCATCACCAACTTCGAGGAGACCGCAGCGGTATCGGGCTCCGTCTTCGGTGACAACGTCGATACGGCGGCCGGCGACGGCGATGTCTTCACCTTCGTCGCGGCTGCGCCGATCGAGGGCGGCGGGGTGATCGTCAATTCCAGCGGCGGGCAGTCGGCACAGGCGGTCGGTACTGTCTCTGCCCCTTGATGCCAGCCCTGTGATGCAGCGTAGGCCCGGCCACCCGTGCCGGGCTCGCGCCCGCTGAGAAAGGCGCGCCATAACCAGGGGAGCACAGCATGAAACGCAAATATTCCGGAAGTACCACGGCGGCCATGGCCATGTTCCTGGTTTCGGGGGTATTGGTCAGCGTGCTCGGCGCACGCCAGGTCGAGCGCCACAACACCCAGGAAGTCTGGGGCATCAACGGCAACTGGCCGGTCGGTACCCTGCTTCGCCCCGAGCTGCTGCGCAAGGTGCGGGTCGACAAGGAGCAGCCGGGGGTCGATGACCCGCGCCTGCTGATCGGCAAGCAGTTGGCCACCGACAAACAGGATGGCGAGGCCATTTCGCCCGCCGAGCTGCTGCGTCCGGTCAAATCCTGGCTGGCTCAGCAGATACCCGAGAGCAAGGTGCTCTATACCTTCACTCCGCGCAAGGGCTCGATCCCCCATACCCAGCTGCGCAACGGCGACCGCTTCGATGTGCTGGTCACCGGTCGCAACGGGGTCAGGACGGTGGCCCGCGATGCCCGGCTGATCGGCGCCCTGGCGCAACGAACGGCCACAGTCAGCGCACCGACAGGGCTGCGCAGCTTGACGCTGGCGCCCCAGACGCGCGAACGGAAAGCGGACAGCGCGCCGCTGGTGATCGCCATCGCGCCCGAGGAAGTCTATCCGCTGGCCAGCATTGGCCCTCGGGAGAAGGTCACCATCGTGCTGCATGGCGCTGGCGATGCCGAGGCCGAGCGCCAGCGAATCGAGCCGCAACCGACCCATCGACAGGTCGAGTTGTTGTCCGGCCTCAAGCGCCGCAATGTGACCGTGGAGCTCTGAAGTACGGCGCCTCGCTCAGCCCCTGAGCAGCCATTTTCCTAAGTGGCGCCCCTGAGCGGCGCCAAGCCCGGGCATCCTGCCCGGCGTAGCGTCGCCCCTTGCGATGCCTGCAGCGCCCAGGCCCATCCATACCCTGCCTATGCCGAGCCGCCGCGCAGCCGCTGCGTGGGGCCTGCGTTGTCCTTCTGCCCTGCTGATCGGCTCGCCCTGCGTCTGAGCGCGTGGTGGGCGCCCGCCCCTGGATCAGCCGCCTCGTCCACCTGCAATTCGCTGTCTGCAACCTGCAGACCCCGGTCGTCGGTGCGTGCCCTGATCGTCGGCGGCAACGCCTCGGGGCGCTTTGCCAAAGCATTCCTGTATTGCTTTGCATTTTGCGAATACGCGGAGGCCAATTGCTTCCGGTTTTGGACCGGTTCTCGAAGTTGATTCATAAGTGTTTGTAATTAAACAATAAAAACAAGAGTGCAGGACTTGGTACGGGCTGTGCTTTATCCCCTATGAGACCGTCGCCAATGCCCACTCTCCACTGCTCCGGGACGTCGACGGGTAGGGCTGGCACCAACGGGCGTGCCAAGCCGTCACCACACAGAGAGGCCCTGCAATGAGAACCGCCAGTCTGTTAATAGGCGTCTTACTCGCCGGGTGCGCCGGGCAGGAACCGGTCTCGCCGAGCGCCGATCCTGTCCATGAGCCGGCCCCTCGCAGCCATGCCCTGGCGACCCTGGGCGCCTATGCCCACGACCGTGACCCGCGCGAGTTGCTGCAGCCCCGACACTGGCCGTCTGGCCGGTCGCTCGACCGGGCCGCCAGCACAATGCGCAGCTGCGCGGGGCAACCCGGCCACTATCAGCTGATCGCTCGCCTCAGCCCCTTCGAGCACGCCGAGGGGAAGCTGCCCGGCGCGGTGCGCGGTGAACTGGCAGCGCTCGCCCAGGCGCTGTTGCGCCAGCCCTTCGGCCCCAGCGTGCTGGTGGCCGGCCACACCGACTCCGCCGGCAGCGCGGCCTACAACCAGCGCTTGTCCGAGCGGCGCGCCCAGGCCGTGGCCCGTGAGCTGGAGCGCCAGGGCCTGCCCCGGACCCGCCTGCAAACCCTGGGCTTCGGTGAGCACGCGCCCATGCATCCGCTGCTGGTTAGCGATGTGGCCCCTTTGAACCGGCGGGTGGAGATCTTCAGCTACCTGCCGCTCCAGTCCTCCCGTGAGGCCTCCGCGCCTTGCCTGCAGGCCGTGCAGCGCATCGGTGCGCTACCCACGGCCGTGCCCACTAGCGCCGAGGTGACGAAATGAAAAGCACACGAAGCTGTTTGCTGCTGGCCTGCGCCGCAGCCGTGTTCGGATTGCTTATGCCTGCTCCCGTGCAGGCCGGCCTGACCTTCGTCGAGGATGCCAGCGGGCGCCGTTCCGCGGCGTTCCGCGACCTGATCCAGTGGACCCATTCGCGGCTGCTGTTCGACAAGGAACTCAAGCGCGTGGCGATCGGCCAGGAGAAGACCCTGGAGGTGGAGATCCTCGGCGGCCGCGAACTGCTGGTGCTGGCCAAGAGCGTCGGACGTACCACCCTGATCGTGTGGTATGCCGATGGCAGCAGCGAGACCTACCTGTTCAGCGTCACCGAGGACCTGTCGGTGCTGCGCAGCGCCCTGCGCGACATCCATTCCGGCATCCGTCTGGAGCCGGCGCCGGATCGGCCGGCCCTGGTGTTGCGCGGCAAGGTGCCCACGGTCGAGTACAAGCTCGCCGCCGAAGCGGCCGCCCGCCACTACCTGGGGGTGCGCCAGCCGAACGGTAGCGGCGTGACGGCGCAGGACCCGGCGCAGAACCTGTCCGCCGCCCTGCAGATGGTGGTGGCGGCCCAGGACGGCAGCCGCGCCGCCGACAGCGGCTTCCGCCTCGGGGCGCAGAGCCTCAACGCCGATAGCCGGGTGGCGGTGATCAACCTGATCCAGGTCGAGACCCTGCCCAAGGCCATGGAGGCGAAGATCCGCGATGCCATCGCCCCCCTCGGCGGCGGAGGCGTGCGGGTCCGCCGGGTGATGCAGGGCGATATCGCCGACGACTACGCCGACACCCTGATCCTCGAGGGCGAGGTACGCGACCAGGTGACCCTGACCCGGGTGCTCAACGTGGCCTCGCGCCTGTTCCTCGGCGATCAGGCGTTGCCCGCCGGGCTGTCGGACGTGGCGGTGATCGCCGACGAGTCCGGCGGCCTGCTCGACCAGCGCGGTTCGACCAAGGCCGCGGCCTCGCTGATCAGCGGCCTGGACGGTGGTAGCAGCGGCATTCACGACAACGACCTGCGCGCCAATGTGGGCCGGGCCAAGCTGCTGTCGCTGGCCAACGGCCGCCTGCTGTCGGTGATCGAGGTGCGTGACCTGCCCCAGGTCCGGGTCTCGGTGCAGATCCACGAGGTCAACCGCAATCGCCTGCACAGCTGGCGCCCTGACCTGAGCCTGGTCACCCAGGGCTACAACACCGAGGGCCTGTTCGGCCTGGGTGGCCTGGGCCAGATCCAGCCGGACAGCTCCACCGTGGAGAATGCCCTGCAGATCATCGGCGGCTCGCTGACCAACAACCTGCAGATCGGTAGCAGCCGCCTGGCCTTCGACCTGCTGTTCTCGCTGATGGAGCAGGAGGGCATCTCCAAGACCCTGTCGCGCCCGACCCTGATGGTGCTGGCCGGCGAGTCCGCGGTGTTCAGCGTCGGCGGCGAGGTGCCGGTGCCCACGGCGTTCGCCCCGACCGGGCTGAGGAGTGGCGATGAAGTCGGCAACAACACCCCGGGGGTGTTCAGCGGCACCAGCTTCAAGTCCTTCGGGGTGCAGCTGAAGGTGCGCGCCATGGTCGACGAGAACGACCGCATCACCCTGGACGTCAACCCGACCGTGTCGGCCCCCGATACCCTGCTGACCCGGCAGATCTCCGGCAGCACCGGCAGCAACCTCAACAGCACCGCCTTCAACACCCGCAGCATCAGCACCACCACCCGCCTGCGCGACGGCCAGCCGCTGATCCTTGGCGGCCTGGTCTCCAGCGAGCAGTCGACCCAGGAAGACTTCACCCCCGGGATCAACGAGATTCCCCTGCTCGGGCGCCTGGCCGAATCCTCCAGCGACAGCGGCCAGGACCGCGAGCTGATCATCGTGGTGACCCCCACCCTGGTGCGCGAAACCCAGAGTGACGTGCACCTGTGGGCCTTCCCGTCCCCCCTCGATCTGGCGCAGCGGGCCTTGCAGCCCGGCCTGCCGCTGGCCCGCCAAGAGGAGCAATAAGATGAACTCCACACTACGGCTAGCCCTGGCCCTGGCGCTGATCCTGCTCGGCGGTTGTGGCACCTTCGGCCAGCAGCGCACCCAGGCCACCGAGGACCCGAACGTCCAGGTCGACCGGGTCCTGGCCCACTACCGCGCCACCCTGGCCAGCGGTCTGGCCTGTCAGACCGCGACCGAGGGCTGGAGCGAGCCGGTCGACTGTGACGGCCTGCTGCGCGAAGTGATGCAGCTGTACGCAGCCTTCCCGCACAACGAGCGGGTGATCATGCTGGCGGCGGTGCTGGCCGAGCAATCCGGCCGGTCGCCCCAGGCCGCCTACCTGCTGGACCAGCTGCTCGGCGGCCACAAGCCGCGCCCGGAGGCCGCCGTACTGCGCAGCCGGATCGCCATGGAGGAGGGCAATCTGGCCCTGGCGCGGACCCTGCTCAAGCAGCAGATCCGCCTCAACCCCCGTCACCCTCACCTGTACGAGACCCTGGCGGCGGTGCATTACCTGGATCGCAACTACGCCGCCGCCTTGCACAGCCTGAGTATGTCCGAGCGGGTGGGCGCGCCCGGCTGGCGCGCGGCCTACCACCGCGGGCTGATCTACGAGCAGCAGAACCGCAACGCTGCCGCTTGCCAGCAATATCGCCTGGCCGCCGCGGGCAACCCGCAGTTTCTCGCCCCCGAGAGTCGTCTGGTCAGTCTCTCCGGCGGCGCGGCCTGCAACCCGAATGCCGCGGCCCTGGGAGGTTAGCGCCATGTCAGTCAGCGAAGCGGAAGTGCCCGGCATCGACCTGCGCCGCCTGCGCCAGCTGCTCCACCAGCGCCTGATCGAGTCGATCGAGCTGGGCGAGAGCGAGACGCTCGCCGACAGCGCGGCGCTGCGCGGGAGGATAGAGGGGCTGATCGAGCGGCTCGAGGAGGATCTGGGCCGCGCTATCGAGGCGCCCACTCGCCTGGTGCTCGGCGAGCAGGTGCTGCAGGAGGTGCAGGGGTTGGGGCCACTGGCGCCGCTGATGATCGACCCCAGCGTCTCGGACATTCTGATCAACGGCCCCCATGACGTCTGGGTCGACCGTCGCGGCCAGCTCAGCCGCACCGAGCTGGAGTTTGACAACGAGGCGCATCTGCGGCGCTTTCTCGATCGCCTGGTGGCCGCCCAGGGCAAGCACCTGGACAGCAACTGCCCGGCCGTGGACGCCCGCCTGCCCGACGGCAGCCGCCTGCACGCGATGATTCCGCCGCTCTGCGCCAAGGGACCGGTGGTGTCGATCCGCCGCTTCATCGAGGCCCAGGACTCGGCCGAGGCCCTGGTCGACAACGCCATGCTCAGCCGGGCGATGCTCGACCTGCTGGGCCTGGCGGTCAACGCCGGGCTGAACATCCTGATCGCCGGCGGCGCGGCGGCGGGCAAGACCACCCTGCTCAACGGCATCTCGCAGTTCATCCCGGCGGGAGAGCGGGTGATCACCATCGAGGAGTCGGCGGAACTTCAGCTGCGTCACCCCCATGTGGTGACCCTGGAGGCGCGCCAGGGCAACAGCGAGGGGCGCGGCCAGGTGGACCTGCGCATGCTCCTGCGCAACGCCCTGCGCATGCGGGCCGACCGCATCATCGTCGGCGAGGTGCGCGGTCACGAGGTGTTCGAGATGCTCCAGGCCATGACCGTGGGGCACGACGGCAGCCTCTCCACCGTGCACGCCAACAGCCCCGAGGACGCCCTCAAGCGCCTGGAGTCCCTGGCCCTGCTGGCCGATGTCGGCCTGCCTCGCGAGGCGATTCGCGAGATCATCGGCTCGGCCATTCAGCTGGTCGTCCAGGTTGCGCGATTTCGCGATGGCAGCCGCTGCGTCACCAGCATCGGCGAGGTGTTCGCGGACCAGGGCAGCCTGCGGGTGCACGAAGTCTTCCGCTTTCGGCCCGATTCGCTCGATGCCCACGGCGCCGCCCACGAGCTGGCGCTGAATCGACACGGCCGGCACCTGCCGGGCGCGCAGCGTCCGAGTTTTCTGGCCACCCTGGGCCAGCGCGGCTATGCCGTGCCGGGCAGTCTGCAGGCGTTGTATGCGGCGGCGGGCGAGGAGGGCGCAGATGACTGAACTCTTCCTCTGGTCGCTGGCCGGCGTCGGCCTATTGGTTTCCGGCAGCCTGCTGTGGCGGCGCCTGGGTGGCCCGGCTCAGGGCCCGGAGGCGGCCCTGCTGGCGCCGCCGGAGCAGGGCTTTGCCGGCCTGCAGGTGAAGTTGCGCATCCTCAACATCCAGCTGCGCCCGCTGCTCTTTATCGCCGGCCTGCTGCTGAGCAGTGTCGCGGTGTGGATCATCTTCCTCAGCCTGTTTCCGGCGCAGCGGGTGCTGGCCATCATCGCCGGCCTGGCCTTCGTGCCGGTGACGCTGTTGACGATGAGCGACCTGGTGGCCTGGCGCTCGCGGCTGTTCGAGACGGCGCTGGTCGATGTGGTGGACCTGATGCATGCCGCCGCCGCGGGTGGAACGCCACCCTTGCTGGCCCTGCAGGTCGCGGCGCAAGCCTCCCGGGGCTACGTGCGCCAGGCCCTGGAGGACATCGTGCGGCGGATCAGGCTCGGTGCCACGGTCGATGAAGCCTGCAAGCCGCTGCTCGGTCTGTACAGCAGCGAGGGGGTCAGGCTGTTCGCCAACACCCTGTCGTCGCGCTGGCATGCCGGCGGCGACTTCGAGGGCCTGCTGCAGGCGTTGGGCGGCATCCTGCGCGAGCGCAGCTTCTATCGCCAGCGCCTCCAGGGCCAGCTCTCCGGCGCCCGCTATGCGCTGCTGTTCGCCGCCTTCTTTCCCTACATCCTGATTCCCTTCTTCCTGTGGAAGGAGCCGAGCTGGCTGGCCCCGCTCAGCGAGCACGCCCAGGGGCCGGCCTTTGTGCTGGCGGCGGTGCTCTGCCAGATCCTCGGTTTCCTGTGGATGCGGCGAATTCTGAGGAGTGACGACTTATGACCGGACTCTGGTTCGATGTGACCCTGCTGGTGGCGCTGATGATCTGCCTGGGCCTGGTGTTCGTGCTGCAGCGCCAGGAGCTGACCCTGAGCGAGGAGGCCCTGCTGCTGGAGGCCGAGCGCCAGCCCGGGCTGTTGTCCCGCTGGCTGTTTCCGGTCCGGCTGATGCGCCAGGCCGGGATCATGCCCGGCCCGCTTCGCCTGCTGTACTGGCCGTGCAAGCTGGCTCTGGCAATCCTTCTGCCGCTGGTGCTGCTGGAGTGGCGAGGCCCCTGGAATCATTGGCTGGCGTTGCTGGCCGCCGCGGCGTTCGGCTTCTTCGCCTTCGACCTGTGGCTGGTCCGCCGCCGCCTGCGCCGGCGGGCGCGCATCCAGCAAGCCCTGAGCTTCTTCGTCGACCTGCTGCGCGCCTACCTGTGTTCCGGCTCGTCTCTGGGCCAGGCCTTCGAGCATGCCGCGCGCTTCGGATTCAAGGCCGACCACCCCCTGGCCCGCGAGGCCATGCTGGTGTGCGCCGAGCTGAATGCCGGGCAGTCGCTGCGCAAGGCCCTGCAGGGCATGAGCGAGCGCACCGGGGTAGAGGAGTTGCAGCGCCTGGCCGCGGTCTTCGAGGTGGGCGCCCAGGTCGGCGCGCCGATCCTGCAGACCCTGGAGAAGCAGTCGCAGATTCTGCTGGAGAAACAACGGGCGCAAGCCGCCCAGGTGCTCAACCGCAAGAGCATGGAGATGCTGTTTCCGCTGGGCCTGGTGTGCCTGCCGATGTTTCTGCTGCTGGTGATCTTTCCGGCAGGCGTGCAGCTCTACGACACCGTGCAGATTCTCAAGCACCTGCTGTGAAGGGCGCGCCGTCGCGCCTGCCGAACGAGGGAAAGGAGGAATGCCATGTTGAGCCCAAAGACTGCGAAAACTCAGGCAGGCGGCGCCGCGCCGCGGGGGCCGAGAAAGAACCAGGGCGGCTTCGTCATCACCGTCGAGTTGCTGTTGCTGATCACCATCCTGGTGTTCGGCACCCTGGTGGGCATAGTCGCGATTCGCGATGCCCTGGTTAAGCGCTACGTCAGCCAGCAATCGCAGAAGGTGATCGTGGTCGATGCCCAGGGCAAGGTGCTGGGCGAGGCGGCCGATTTCGACGAGCACGATGCGCCGCGCCTGTTCTATATCGACCGCAGCCAGGCGAGCAGCTACCGCACCCTGATCGGCATCCGCGATGATCGCTTCACCAGCCGCGAGCCGCTCTACTATGCCGGCAACAGCTGCGAAGGCGACCCCTGCATCAAGAGTGTCAGCAACGAGCTGACCGACAACAGCGGCGTCGACGGCCTGTCCGGCTCGGGCAGCGTCAGCTATTTCAATGCCTTGCAGGGCCAGCCGAACTATGGGGTCGGCCAGGGCGCGAGCGGTTTGCCCGGCGCCCTGTTTCGCGAGACGGCGCAGAGCTGCCCGGTCGAAGCCGCCGATATCGGCTCGCGCTGGATTTCGCAGAAGGTCGCGCAGGGGGCGCCCTGCGAGGCGGTCAGCCTCGACGATACGGCTACCGAGCCGGCCTACAGTGCCTGCCTGGTCACTGGCCTCGAGCCTTGCGATTGCCCGGCCGGCTACGAGGACGAGGGCGATGTGCTAGCCAGCTACCTGCCGCAGATCAACGTCGCCCTGGACGCCACCCTCAGCACCGTCAACTCGTTGCTGGTGCCCGGCCTGCAACTGGAGCCAATCGAGGTGGGCACCCTGTGCTGCCCCCAGGCGATGTCGCTGCAGGAGTCCGATCTGGTCGATGCCGCGGTGTACTCGGCGATCACCCAGGTGCTGGAACGCGCCAACGTCAACGGGGCTGTGCGGCGGACCCTCGACGAGCTGCTGGCGCCGCTGCAGCGCGACCTCGTGTGTGGGGCGTTCGTGCAACTGAAGGCCGCCGAGCCGGTCACCGACCCCAGCGACCCCAGCCAGAATGCCCTGGACGCCTTCACCGCTCCGTTCCGGGTTAACCTGCCGCCGGCCGCCGGCGACAGCGCCTGGCGCAGCGTTCCGCCGACTGGTGAGGGGACCTTCGCCCCCTAGCTGTTCGGCGGCGTGTGATGCCCCGGTGGGCCCGGGCCAACTGGCCCGGCTAAACGGCCTGTTCGGGCTCGCTCTCCGCGTCGTCGCGGGCGACCACGAGGCGCCCAAGCTTGGGTTTGAGCCACAGCTCGAAGTCGTCGATCAACTCGTAGACCACCGGCACAAGCACCAGCGACAGCAGGGTCGAGCTGATCAATCCGCCAATCACCGCAATGGCCATCGGGGCACGGAACTCCGAGCCCTCGCCGAGGGCCAGGGCGGTGGGCAGCATGCCGGCGGCCATCGCGACCGTGGTCATCACGATGGGTCGGCTGCGTTCGCGGCAGGCGCGGATCAGCGCCTCCTGCTGGGCGACGCCGGAGCGTTCGAGTTCGATGGTCAGCTCCACCAGCAGGATCGAGTTCTTCGCCGCCAGGCCCATCAGCATCAGCAGGCCGATCAGCGCCGGCAGGTCGAGTTCACTGCCCGCCACCAGAAGCCCGAAGAAGGCGCCGGCCAGGGACAGTGGCAATGCGGCGAGGATGGTGATCGGCTTGAAGAAGCTCTTGAACAACAGCACCAGCACGGCAAAGATCAGGCCGATCCCGGCCAGCATGGCCGCGCCGAAACTGCCGAACAGTTCGGCCATGTTCTCGCTCTGGCCATAGGCGGGCTGGCTGACGCCCTCGGGTAGCGCACGCATGATTGGCAGGCTGTTGATCGCCTCGTTCGCCTCGCCCAGGGACACGCCATTGAGTTGCCCTTCGATGGTCGCGCGGCGCTTGCGGTCGAAGCGCTCGATCCGGGCTGCGCCTGGCTGGAAGCGGATGTCGGCGACACTCGATAGGGGCACCGTGATGCCGCTGGCCGTGGGTACCCGGAGGTTGCCCAGGATGTCCAGGTCGGCGCGCGCGGCATCGGGCAGGCGCACGCGAATCGGCAGGCGCTGCTCGCCAGTGTTGAACTTCGCGGTGTTGGCGTCGATTTCGCCAAGGGTCGCGACGCGCGCCGTCGCGCCCAGTGTCTCCGCCGTCACACCGAGGCGCGCCGCTTGCGCCGGCTTGGGCGAAATGATCAGTTCCGAACCCGGGCGCGGGGTGATCTGGTGAACATTGCTGAGCTGCGTCAGGCCACGCATCTGCTGCTCCAGTGCCAGGGCGGTCTGGCCAAGCAGGGTGGCATCCTCGCTTGCCAGGATCACCTGCACGGTGGTGCTGCCGCCGCCGCCGCTGGCGGCAAAGCCCAGGCGCACATCCGGGATACTCAGCAGCAGGGGCTTGAGCGCCGCCTGGAACTCCTGGGTGGTGATCGCACGCGCTTCCTTCAGCAGCACCGTGACGCGGCCGGAACGGACGTCGCCGTCACTGCCGCCCGAACCGACGATGGTGAAGACCCGCTCCACGTCCTCGAGGCCCTTCAGTTTGCGCGTCAGGGTTTCGCTGCTGCGGCGCATGTCAGTCAGGGTCGCGCCCGGTGCGCCTTCGAGGCTCAGCTCGACGATGCCGTTGTCCTGCGGCGGTGAAAAGCCGGCCGGCAGCATGGCCGCCAGGACCAGCGAACCGGCGAGCAGCAGGCCCCCCAGGCCAAGGGAGATCCAGCGGTGGGCCAGGGCGAAATCCAGTGCGCGCCGATAGAAACCATCGAACGGTTTCGGCTCGTGGGTCCCGCTCGAGGGCTTGATGAAGTAGGCGGCCAGCAGCGGGGTCAGCAGTCGCGCGACGAGCAGGGAGAACAGCACCGACAAGGCCACGGTGAAGCCGAATTCCTTGAAGAACTGGCCGGCGAAGCCGCCCATCAGCGAGACCGGGAGGAACACCACGACGATCGTCAGGGTAGTGGCGACCACGGCGAGACCGATCTCGTCGGCGCCCAGCAAGGCAGCCTGATAAGGGCTCTGCCCGGACTCGATACGCTTTTGAATGTTCTCGATTTCGACTATGGCGTCGTCGACCAGGATGCCGATGACCAGGGTCAGCGCCAGCAGGGTGATCATGTTGAGGCTGAAGCCCATGTAATGCATGGCGGCGAAGGTTGGGATCAGCGAGATGGGCATGGCCAGCGCGGCGATCACGGTGGCGCGCCAGTTACGCAGGAAAATGAACACCACCAGCGCAGCGAGAAACATGCCTTCGACCAGGGCGTCGAGGGTGGCGGAGAAGCTGTTCTGGGTGCTGCTGGCCGTCGAGACAATGCGTTCGAACTGCACCTCCGGGTGACTCCTGGCCAGTTCCTGGGTAGCGCGCGCCACCGCCTCGGCGACCGAGACATCGGAGGAGGTCTTGGTCTTCTTGACCTGAAAGCCGACCACCGAGCGTCCATCCAGTTCGGCGAAGCCACGTCGCTCGGCCGCGCCGCTGGCCACTGTGGCGACGTCGGCGAGGCGGACCTGGCGATGCGTGCCGGTGGAAATCATCAGGTCGGCCAGGGCCGTGGTGGTTTCCGCCGCAGCGAGTACGCGCACGGTCTGTTCGCGGCTGCCGATCTCGGCGCGGCCCCCCGGCACATCGGTGCTGGAGCTGCGCAGGGCGTTGTTCACCTGGGAGGCGGTCAGCCCCAGGGCCTCGAGCTTTGCCGGCTCGAGGGTGACGTTGATTTCCCGTTCGACGCCACCGACCCGCACCACCTGCGCGACGCCCTGTTCGCTAATCAGCCGGCGGGCCACGGTGTCGTCGACGAACCAGCTGAGCTCGACATCCGACAGGCTGTCGGTGGCCACCGCATAGGTCACGATGGGGGCCGAATCGACATCGAAGCGCTGCACGATCGGCTCCTCGATGCCGCGCGGCAGGTTGCCACGAATGCGGTCGATCGCCGAGCGGGCTTCGTCGGTCGCCTTCTGCGGATCTTCGCCGATCTCGAACTCCACGGTGGTGCTCGAAAGCCCCTGGGAAATGCTCGACTGGACGTGGTCGACGCCCGCCACGTTCGACAGTGCGGCCTCGACTTCGCGGGTGATCTGCGTTTCGACCTCGCTGGCCGCGGCGCCGGGCAGGCTGACCGTGACCTGCACAATGGGAAAGGACACATCAGGGTAGAGCTTGATGGGCAGCGAGCGGTAGCCGGCCAGGCCGGCGATCATCAGGGCCAGGAACAACACCGCAACCGGTATCGGATTGCGGATGGCCCAGGCGGATATGCGCAAGTCCATGGCCTAGTTCCTCGCTTGGGCGTGGCTGGCCGTTGGCCTGGCTTCGACGGGATCGACCAGATCCCCGTCGAGGAGAAACGCACCGCCGCCCAGGGCAACCGAGGTGCCTACCGGTGGGCCCTGCTCGATGGCCACAAAACCATCGGCGCGGCCGGCCGTCTGCACGGGCATGCGCTGGGCCCGGCGCTGTTCGTCGATCACGATGACCAGTGGGCCGCTGGCTTCGAACTGGATGGCTTTCTCCGGAACCGCGGGGACCGGGCTCGCCTCGCGGCTGAACACCACGCTCGCATAGCCGCCAGCGCGCAGGGCGGGGTCCAATGGCAGGCGAACACGCACGCGGCCGAGCTTGGTCTGCGCATCTACGCGCGGCGACAGCAGGCGCGCCGTGCCGTCGAACTTGGCGCCGGACGCCAGTTCGACCTGGGCCCGTTGGCCGACGGCGATCTTCGCGAGGGCCGCCTCCGGCACCTCGGCATCGAGCTCGATCAGGCCATCGCGGGCAATGCGGAACATGGGCTGACTGGGCAACGCGACATCCCCCGGACGGACCATGCGCTCCAACACGGTGCCGGCAACCGGGGCGCGGATAAGCAGGCGACGCTCCTGGGCACGCAGGTCGTTGAGCTGCGCCTCGGCGACCTGGACCGCGGCATTGGCGCCTTGTGCCTGGGCCCGGCGGCTGTGGATCTGCTCATCGGACAGTATGCCGGTGCCATCGAGCCCGGCGACCCGTGCCGCCTCGCCTTGCGCCTGTTTCGCCTGGGCCCGGGACTGGGCGAGGGCAGCGACGGCTTGGGCGATTCGGGCCTGCAACAGCCCGGGGTCGAGCTTGGCCAGGGTCTGTCCCTGTTCGACCGAGGCGCCTTCCTCGACCAGGACCTGGGCAACTCTGAATCCTGATAGCTCGGAGCCGACCGCCGCTTCTTCGCGCGGTACCAGCAGGCCGGAGGCGGTCAGTGTGCCGGCCATGGGACGGAGCACCACTTGCGTCACGCTGACCGCCCGCGCCTCCGCCATTACGGTCGGTGCGGCACTGGATTCAGGCGCCTTGGAGCAGCCGGTCGCGAGCACCAGTGCAGCGCTCAAGGGCAGTGCCCATCGAATAGGGTTCATAACGTGCCACCTTTCAGGTTCATTGCGTTTGACTGGCATTCCAGCCGCCACCTAGGGCTTGGAAGACCTGTACCGAGCGTTGCAGTGCATCGACTTTCGCGACGGTCAGGGTGGAGCGTGCTGCGCGCCAGGAGCGCTCACCGTCGAGCAGTTCCTGAAGGTCGGCGAAGCCCAGCTGGTAGCGCCTCAGCGCGGCGTCGTAGGCTGCGCGGGCGCGGACTTCGCCTCCGGCCAGGGTGACTACCCGTCGCTGATCGGCCTGCAGCCGTGTCAGTGCCTGGTCGGCTTCCGAGAAAGCGTTCTGCACGCTGCGCTCGTAGGCGAGCACCGCCTGCTCGGCGCGTGCGCCTTCGATGGCCAGTTGTGCCATGAGCCGGGGGCGATCGAGCATGGGTACAACCAGGCCGGCCCCCACTGACCAGAAGGCCGATCTGCTGTCGATCGAGCCGCCCTGGGCGGAGAGCCCGATGCCGGGGGTGAGCGTCAGGCGTGGGTAGAACTCGAGCTCGGCCAGGCGTACCTGGCTGGCGGCCTTTTCAATGCTGGCCAGGCTGGTGCGAACGTCGGGGCGGCGCGTGAGCAGCTCGCCGGGCAGGGCAACGGGTATGGCTGGCGCCGCGCCGAGGGTCGCGGAGGTTTCCAGTTCTGTCAGCGCCGCGGTGCCATCGCCGACCACCGCCAATAAAGCCCGCCGCGCGGCCAAGAGGGCGGCAGCGAGGTCTGCGGCCTGGGCCTCGGCCTGGGCCAGGTCGCCGGCAACCCGGTCGACTTCGCTGGAGGGCGCCAGCCCGCGTTTGACCCGCTCGGTAACGACCGCCATCAAGTCCTGCTGGATGCGCACGGTCTCGCGGGCCTCGTCCCGCTGCACGTGCAGGCCGCGGGCCTGAAACAGCGCGCGGGCAACCTCGGCGGCAATGGCGGCGCGAGCCGCCTGCACATCGAAGCGGGCGGCTTCCAAGTCGGCCTCTGCGCCGCGCTGCGTCACGCTCCGGCGGCCGACGAAATCCAGCTCCCAGCTCACCGGTAGGCTCAGGCTGGCGGTCCTGCTGGTGCTGGTTCTATCCGCGCCCGAACCGATACCCGGGCCGGCACCACCCGCCGCGTTGCCGCCCTCGAGGTCGCGCGTCTGTCGATGCTCCGCGTTGCCCTGCAGGTCGCCCTGCAGGTCGAATCGCGACAGGCTCACGGCGTTGAGGGCACGGGATTCCTCCAGGCGCGCGAGGGCTTCGCGGACACTGAAGCCCTGCGCCAGGGCACGGCTGGTCAGGGCGCTCAGCTGGGGGTCCCGATAGAGCTTCCACCATTGATCCAGGGCTTGGGCAGGCGCACCCGAGGGGGCGCTCTGATAGGCCGGCGGCGGCGCCGACGCTGGTGCGCGCGGCGGGGTTCCCGTGGCACAGGCTGCGATAAACGGCAGGGTCGCCAGGCTCAGCAGCCAGACGCGTGCGCAGTAGGGCAGGGCGGAAAGGCTCGATGGCAGCATTCGAATACCTGTTGGCGAAAGAGTGGCCCCGCGTGCTGCGGGCTGAGTGGCGCCTGAGGCCCCGTGGAGCGGCCTCGGGAGACGCTTGATGTGCAATTTTTCTTTTTCGGGTCAAACTGTGACCGATGGTCACGCTCGGCCAAAAAAAGTCAGCTCGGCGGGCGGCTCGGGAGCCGCTGCGCATCGATGGGCTGGTCGTGATAGATGAGCCCCGCCAGGATGAAGGTCGTCAGCTCTTCCAGGTAGTCGGACTGGTCGATATCGCCCAGGTAGCCGCTCCAGACCAGTTGAATCGCGCCCCAGAACGCCGACTGCGCGCCGAAGAGCAACAGTGGCAACGGCTTGCGTGGAAAAATGCCCTGTTCCATGCCGAGCGCCACCAGTTGCTGAGTCGGCAGTGACAGCTGGTACTCGATCCCCTCCAGTTCCGTCAGGGTGGTGGCCTGCAGCCGCGAGCGGAAACCGGCGCGGCTGCAATACAGGAACACGCGGTGCAATTCCTGGCTCGACAGGTGCACTTCCCAAGCCGCCTTGAGGTACTGGCGAAACCGGTCGATGACCGGCAGTCGCGTGTCCACCTTGGCGAACTGGACGAGAATCTGACGTTGAAAATTCATCGCCAATTGGGCGTAGATCTCGTCCTTGCTTGAAAAGTGCTTGTAGATCGTGCCCTTGCCCACCTCGGCCTGCTGGGCGATTTCCGCAACCGTCACCTCTTCCCAGGTGTCCGACTGGAAGAGCGCCAAGGCCGCATCGAGGATTTCCTGTCCGCGGAGTTCGAATTGACGCGATTTTCTGCTCGGAACTGTCATTGGGGCTAATCAGCGCAAGATCGTGACCGGCGGTCATTATCAATACTTGTGGTCACATGGTCAATTCGATGCTGGCCTTTCGGACTTGGCACTGGGTGGATTCACGGCGGCCGAGTGGGGGAAAAAGCGCCTGGGTGAGTCGTCGCATGGCCTCGGTCGTGGTTTGAAACTGCCACGGGCTCAGTCGAGGTAGTGGGCCTGGATATCGCTGGCGCTCATTGGTCGTCCGGTCAGGTAACCCTGGATCAGCTGGCAGTTGCGCTCTCGCAGGTAGCGCAACTGGGCCTCGGTCTCGATGCCCTCGGCCACCAGGACCAAGTCGAGGGAATGGCCCAGGGCGATGATGGCATCGACGATGCTGTGTGCCCGCGTGGCGTCGGTGATATCCATGACGAAGGCCCGGTCGATCTTCAGGATGTCGATGGGAAAGGTCTTGAGCATGCTCAATGACGAGTAGCCGGTGCCGAAGTCGTCGATGGCGATCTTCACGCCCCGTTCCCGCATGCGCTGCAGGGTCGCCAGCACATGCTGCTGTTCGATCAGCACGCTCTCGGTGATCTCCAGTTCGATGGCGCTGGGCGCCACGTGCATGCGCTCGAGCAGGCGGAACAGGCGTTGCTCGATGTTGCGTTGGTTGAACTGGTGCGCCGAGACGTTGACGGCGATGGGAATCTCCCCGTGGCCATCGAGCTGCCAGCGGCGGCTCTGCTGGCAGGCTTTCTCCAGCACCAGATCGCCCAGGGGCAGGATCAGCCCGGTGTCCTCGGCCAGGGGAATGAACTCGGCAGGGGAGATGGCGCCCAGTTCCGGGTCCTGCCAGCGTGCCAGGGCCTCCACGCCCATGAGCCTGCCGCTGATTGCCGACACCTTGGGCTGATACAGCAGTTCCAGCTCGCCATGGCTGATCGCCCGCCGTAGCGCGGCCTCCAGGTACAGGGCGCGTTGGCTTTGCTGTTCGAGCTCCGGCGAATACAGCAGGGTTTCCCGGCTTCGCAGCTGGCTGGCCTTGTGCGCGGCCAGCCCGCTCATGTTGAACAGTTGCTCGACGTTGCCTTGACCGGCGCCCTGGATCGCGGCGCCGGAGTAGAGGGGCAGACGGAACTCGTACTTGTCGACCTGGATTGGCTGCTCGAAGGCAGCGCCGACGCGCGCCATCACGCGCTTGAGTTCCAGGTGGCCCACCGCGTCATTGAGCAGGACATGGAAGTCCGCGTCAGAGGTGCGGGCAATGAACGGCAGGCGCTTGGGGCGGTGCTCGCCGTACTGCTGGCTGCCATCAAGAGCGGCCAGCAGCTGGTCGGCGATGGTCTTCATGAGCCGGTCGGCAATCTTGGCGCCGACGTTGTTCCTGATCCCGGGGTAGCTGTCGAAACTCAGCTGCAGCAGGCACAGGGCATTGTCCATGGTCGCGTCGAGGTGACGTTGGGCGACTTGCAGGAAGCAGGCGCGATTGGGCAGGCCGGTGAGGCTGTCGATCAGCGAAAGACGCTCGATATGGCGCTGCTGGCGGGCTTGGTTGGTGGTGTCGCGCAGCATGCAGATCACGTCATTGCTGCCGCTGGCGGCGAAGCGCACTTCGAACACGCTGTCATCGCTTCCATTGAGCTGCAGGGGCAGGGTGTCGCCTTCCAGGGCCATTTGCAACGCCTGGCAGGGGTCGAACTGGGCGACGCCGGCGAATACCTCGTGAATCGGTCTGCCCAGGCGCAAGCGTCCATTGAGCAGCTGGGGCATGCGCTCGGGAATTTTGGCCGCCTGCAGGATGCCGCCCGCGTCAAAGCGCAAGATGCAGTCCGGAATGGCATGCAACAGCGCGGCCTGGCTGGCGCGCTCCTGTTCCAGGGCGGCCTGGTCGCGTTGTGCCTGGACGATATGGCGCAGGCGCTTGGCCAGTACCCGGGCGCTCAATGGCTTGGTCACATAATCGGTGGCCCCGGCTTCGGTCGCCCGGTTGATCGAGTCCAGATCCTCCATGCCGGTGAGCATCACCACGGGTGTTTGTCGCTGCGCCGGCAGCTGCTTGAATTTCTTGCAGGCGGTGAAACCGTCCATGCCGGGCATGCGCACGTCCATCAGCACGATGTCGAAGGTCCGCTGCTGTCCCAGCGCCAGGGCTTGGGCCCCGTCGCATGCCTCGGTGATCTCCAGGCCCTCGTGGGTCAAGGACAGCTGCATGTGCATGCGGATGAGTTCATCGTCGTCGACCACCAGGACGCAGAGGCGCTCTTCGGACTCACACTCCTGTTCGAGCAGTGTCGTCAGTTCGTTCACTTCGTCCATGACCGTCTCCCGTGGCTGGATCTATTGCCTGAGTACTCAGCTAGAAACGTGCCAGAGTCCCCCTGGACGCCGTATGCGAAGGCCGCATACGCCTTGGCCGCCTGCCTACGAGGCTAGTAGGTGCCTTACGCGTTGCAAAATGAATCTTTGCTGGGTGTTTTTTTGCAATTTGCAAAGCAATATGCGACTAACTCATGGGAACGCGCCTGGATTGGCGCCGTGGTGTCTGTTTTCGAATCTGGTCCCTAAATTGCTTTCTACTTTTTGCCAGGCGCATTTTGCGCAATGGCGATAGGACCCAGGCAGCCTGAGTCCGCTCAACGTCCCGACAACCCGGGTTGTGTTGGGTCCAGCCCCTGGCCCGAGCCAACCCTTGCGACAGAGAGGCAGAACTCATGACGCTACTGAAACTAATGGACGAGGCCGTGCTCACGCGTCTGGCGGGCGAAACGTCGGACGCCATGCTCGAGCGCATGATCGGCCTGTTTGTCAGCGAGGCTCAGCGCCGCATGGATACGATCAACCTGAAGTTGGCCAGCATGGATTGTCACGGCGTCGAAGACGAGGCCCATACCCTCAAGAGCAACGCGGCCACCTTCGGCGCCAGTCAGCTTTCGGCCCTGGCCCGGGAAATCGAGTCGGCCTGCAAGCGCATGGACAGGCAGCGCGTTGTGGACCTGATGCCCGAGATCAATCAGATATTGCGCGATACGCTGGAGGCTTACCGCCAGCGCTTCAATATTCCCCAGCCGGCTTGATGGAGAAGGCGAATGCGCGAGCGTGTAGGAAACACCTCAATTTTGCTGGTCGAGGACAGCCTGCCTCTGGCCACTCTGTACCAGCAGTACCTGGAGGCGCAGGGGCATCAGGTGGTGCTGGCGGCCGACGGCCAGCAGGCACTGCAGGCGCTGGAGAGCCAACGCTTTCACCTGGTGCTGCTGGACCTCAGCCTGCCGGATATGCACGGTTTCGACGTACTGCGGCACATCAAGCAGCAGGCCATCGACGTCTCGGTGGTGGTGGTCACGGCCAATGATTCGGCCGAGGTGGCCATGGATGCCGTGCACCTGGGCGCCGTGGACTTCCTGACCAAACCGATCGACGCCAGCCGCCTGCTGGTCACCGTCAACAACGTGCTCAAGCAGCACCACCTGGCCGATCTGCTCGACAGCTATCAGCAGCGCTATGAACGCGACGGTTTCGAGGACTTGATTGGCGCCTCCCCGGTGATGCAGGGGGTCTACCGGGTCATCGAGAGCGCGGCGAGCAGCCGCGCCAGCATTTTCATCACCGGCGAGAGCGGCACCGGCAAGGAACTGTGCGCCGAAGCCATTCACCGGCGCAGCGATCGCAGCGACAAGCCGTTGATCACCATCAACTGTGCGGCCATTCCGCGCGACCTGATGGAGAGCGAGATCTTCGGGCACATGAAGGGCGCTTTCACCGGCGCCCATGCCGAGCGCGACGGCGCGGCGACCCTGGCCGACGGTGGCACCCTGTTCCTCGACGAGCTCTGTGAAATGGACCTCGATCTGCAGAGCAAGCTGCTGCGCTTCATCCAGTCCGGCACCTTTCAGAAGGTCGGTTCGAGCGTCAGCCAGCAGGTCGATATCCGTTTCGTCTGCGCGACCAACCGTGACCCCCTGGACGAGGTGCGTGCCGGGCGCTTTCGCGAGGACCTCTACTATCGCCTGCATGTGATTCCGCTGCGCCTGCCGCCACTGCGCGAACGCGGCGGCGACTGCCTGCAGATCGCCCGCAAGCTGCTGCAGGACATCAGCGCCCGCGAAGGCAAGGCGTTCGAAGGGTTCGCCAGGGACGTGGAGGCGATCATGCAGGCCTACCCGTGGCCGGGCAATGTGCGGGAGCTGGAAAACGTCATCATGAACATGGTGGTGCTGGGGGAGGGCACGGAGATTACCCAGGCCATGTTGCCGGAGTCGCTGCACCGGATCCTGCCAGCTGCTCCGCCCAGCGCCTCTGGACCGGAGCCGGAGCGCGCAGGCTCAGCGAGCGGCGCTTCATTCGACCGCAGGCAGGCTGACTCCGAGATCCGGCCCCTGTGGCTGGAGGAAAAACGCATCATCGAGCGTGCCATTGCCCTGTGCGGCGGTAATCTGCCCAAGGCAGCGGCGCTGCTGGAGGTCAGTGCCTCGACCCTGTATCGCAAGCGCCAGGCCTGGGAGAAATCCCCGGTCGAGGACGCGCCCGTCTAAGTCAGGCAATTTGCATTGCAAATTGCGAAGCAAATTGGGAATAGGTGCGGCTGGGTAGCAATAGCCGACCGCACCGCGCCGGCTGGGGACTCGCCCATGGCCGAGGCGGATCTCAGTATAAAAATCAACTGAAGCAGTGACTTGGGACGTATTAAGGGGCCCGGGCCGGCGCCTCGCCGCGAACGCCTGTTCATCGGCATCTGATCCTGCTCCTGCGTCGCACGCTGGCCCGCATCTTGCGATGGTCTACCCGAGAGAAAGGAGACCAAGCTCATGACCGAAGATAGCTCCCAGGCGTCAGCCAACTTGCCTGCCGGTGTAAAGCGTCGGCGCTGGTGGCAGCAGTGGACGGTGGCCGCCCTGTTGGCGGTGCTGTTCGGCGGCGGCAACCTGGTTGCCCTGAATGCTTACTACGACGAGGATTTCCGCGCCAATCATCTGGCTCAGCAACAGGCCGTGTTGCAGCAGCTGTCCATCGTGCGCGCCCAGCTCGAGTCGTATCTCAACGGCGACCTCTATCAGGTCAAGGGGCTGATCGGTTTGCCGATGGCCAATCAGGAAATCGACGAGCAGCTGTTCAGTCGTATCGCCTCGGAGCTGGCCGGCGACGATCTGCGGATCAAGAGCCTGCAACTGGCACCCGATGGGATCGTCACCCACGTCTGGCCCTATGAGCAGAACAAGGGTGCCATCGGTCACGACCTGCTGGCCGATCCGCAGCGGCGCCTGGCTGCCAGCCGCGCCATCGAGACCCGCCAGCTCTGGGTGGCGGGTCCGGTCAACCTGATTCAGGGCGGCACGGCGATCATCGGTCGCTATCCGATCTTCGTCGATGATCCTCTGCGCGGCGGCGAACGTTTCTGGGGGTTCGCCACCGTACTGATCGACTGGAATTCGGTGGTGCTGCGGGCCCAGCAGGCCGCGGGCGATGCCAGCGCCATCGAGATCGCCATCCGCGGCAAGGACGGCCTCGGCGCCCAGGGCGAACAGCTCTATGGCAAGTCGGAGGTGTTCGCCGACTCGCCGATCACCATGGATGTGGTCTTGCCGGGCGGTGTCTGGCAGCTGGCCGGGGTGCCCGCGCGGGGCTGGATCACCGCGGCCGGGTACAAGGCAGGGCCGCGTATGTTCGCCTTCGCCCTGGCGATCCTCCTGGCGGGCGGGCTCTACGCGCTCTTGCGCCTGCCGGTGCGCTTGCGTCGCATGGTGGAGGAGGCCACCGACAGCCTGCGCCAGAGCGAGAATCGCCTGGTCGATGCCATCGAGGCGATCCCGGATGCCTTTGCCATCTTCGATGCCAGCGATCGCCTGGTGCTGTGCAACGCCAACTTCCGCCGCGTCTACCAGCGCACGGAGCCGGCTATCCAGCCCGGCACCACGGCGCGGCGGTTGATCGAATACGGCATCGAGCATGGTCAGTATGGGGACGGCGATGGCGACCAGGCCCTGTCCGAGCTGCTCAAGACCAAGCTGGAGCTGCACGGCAAGGCGGAATCCCATTACGAGGAGCACCTGAGCGACGGCCGGGTGCTGCGGGTCATCCAGCGACGCATGCGCGACGGCGGTCTGGCGGGCATCCGGGTCGACATCAGCGACCTCAAGAACAAGGAGCGCGAGCTCACCGACGCCAAGCGCCAGGCCGACGCATCCAACGAGGCGAAGAACACCTTCCTGGCCACGGTCAGCCACGAGCTGCGGACGCCGCTCAACGTGGTCATCGGTGTGCTGACGGCGCTGCAGTCGTCCGACACCCTGGAAGCGCTGGAGCGGGAGCGGGTCACGGTGGCCAATCGTTCCGGCAAGCACCTGCTGGCGCTGGTCAACGAGATCCTCGATCTTTCGCGGGTCGAGTCCGGCAAGCTGGAGCTGCAGCGTTGCGCCTTCGACTTCGCCGAGCTGATCAAGCCGGTGCTGGACTTTGCCCGCACGGGTTGCGAACAGAAGGGCCTGACCTTTGTCTACGACGAGGGCGTCGGCGTGCCGGTGCACTGTCGGGGCGACAGCGTGCGGGTCCGCCAGGTGCTGTTCAACCTGCTGTCCAACGCCATCAAGTTCACCCCCTCGGGGACAGTGCAACTGGCGGTCGAAGCCCGCACCCAGGCCGATGGCCGACTGGCGCTGTGGTTCTGCGTGGATGACACGGGGCCGGGGGTGGCGGAGAACATGAAGCCGCTGCTGTACAAGGCGTTCGCCCAGGGCGATGCGTCGCTGGTGCGCCAGCACGGTGGCGCCGGCCTGGGGCTCGCGCTGTCCAAGCGCCTGGCCCTGATGATGGGCGGGGATATCGAAGCCGCCGACTCGCCGCTCGGCGGCGCGCGCTTCACCCTGAGCCTGGTGCTCGAGTCAGGCGCCAGCGAGCGTGACCTGCCGGCAAGCGGCAGCCAGCGCATTGCCACGCTCAGCCCGCGGCGCGTGCTGACGGTCGACGACTCGCCGACCAACCAGCTGGTCATCGATTGCCTGCTCGATGGCACGGGCTATGAACTGCACTATGTCGATGGCGGCGAACAAGCCATCGAGCGGGTCCAGGAGCAAGACTTCGACCTGATCCTGATGGATATCTCGATGCCGGGAATGGATGGCGTCGAGGCGACCCGGCGGATTCGCCAACTGCTTGGCGAGGCCTGCCCGGTGGTGGTGGCGGTGACGGCGCATTCCATGGCCGGTGACCGCGAGCGCTACCTGGCAACGGGTATGGATGGCTTTATCACCAAGCCGATCGACAAACAGGAGCTGATCCGCACGATTGAGGCCGCCGGGCGCTGATGCCGGCTTTGGCTGGGGGACGGGCTGGTCGGGCTCAACCGTGAACCTGCATGCGGCTGGAGATGCAGGCGATCATCGGCGGTGGCCTTATGGCAAACTGCGCGGCCGAGGAGATGCCGATGCCACGCCCCCATTGCCCCCGCTGCAGTCGCCCGCTTGAACGCTGCCTATGCGCATTGATCCCGCGACTCGACAGCCGTACCCGCGTGCTGATTCTGCAGCACCCCAGCGAAGTCAGGCACGCGCTGAACACGGCGCGTCTGGCCGCGCTGGGCCTGTGCAATGCCGAGTTGCGGGTGGGCGAGCGGTTCGACGACTTGCCTGCGCTGCTCGCCCAGCCGGGCTACCGGGCCTGCCTGCTGTTCCCCGGGGAGGCTGCCCAACCCCTGGCGCAGCTTGCGGCCGAGAACGGGGATTCAGCGTTGCTGCTGGTGGTGCCCGACGGCACCTGGCGCAAGGCGCGCAAGCTGCTGCACCTGAACCCGCAGCTGGCGGCGCTGCCAAGAGTGACCTTGCCCGAGGGCCTCCACTCGCGCTATCGCCTGCGCAAGGCGCCGATGCCCGGGGCCTTGTCGACCATCGAGGCTGTGGTCCACGCGCTGGATATTGTCGAGGCGCCGGCCCGTTTCGACGCTTTGCTCAGGCCGTTCGAGGCGCTGATCGAGGGGCAGATCGCGGCCATGGGCGAGGAGACCTTCAGGCGCAATCACCAGCGCGATTGAGGTGTTAAGACGCCGCCAGCGCGCTCGGCTTGCGGCCACCTCAGGCGCCGGCTGTGCTCATCCTGTAGAGCCTTATCCATGGGCGGGTCGTCCTTAGCGCGGCCTGATGCGTTCGACCCGCAGGCTGCCGTCATTCAGCAGGCGCCCGCGCACCTGCACGTAATCGCCGGGTTGGGGGGCGTGCTCCAGGCGGGTCGCCGCATTGACCCTGAGCGCGAGTTCGTCGAGGTGCCAGTCGGCTTGCAGGGTGCCGTGCAGTCGCACCTTGGCGCCGACTGGCAGGGGCGGGCGATTGCCCTGGGCATCACGGGCGCCCTGGTTGATCCAGGCGACGATCAGGGCGATCGCCTGTTCATCCAGATAGGGCGGGCCGTCATGGGGCATGCGTGGTCGCGCCTGGCCCCTGATACGCCGCACCAGTTCGCTGGCCTCAGCTGCGCCCGGCACCACGCGGGCGCGCTCGTCAAAGGCCAGGGTCGCGGCATAGGAGGTCAGCACATAGCCCTCCGGCGCCGGGCCCATCAGCCCTTGTTCGGCATGGCACCTGGCGCAGTGCCCGAGCAGAATCCCCTGAACCTGGCGGTAGTCCACTGCGGTGTCGGCGTCGGCGGCCGCTGCGGCGGCATCCTCTGCCGCCACTTGCGACGGGGTGGCGGCCGCCAGCGTGAGCAGCAGGACGAGCGCCACCGTGCGGGTCGTTTGAGCGGACATGGCACCTGGCCTCGCGGGGACGCGGCGATACCCCAAGCCTAGTCGCAACGATGCCCGGCCTGCGCCCAGACGATGGGCGGAACGGCTTACGCCGGGCCGTCCGGCGTACTTCTCGGTTGGCGCGGCGGCTGGCGACGCAGCAGGGGAAAGGCGACCAGGGCAACACGCAGCCAGCGCCGCCAGTTGCCACGACGCACACCCAGGGTCGCCAGCAACAGGGCGCCGCCTGCCACCCAGAGCGGCGCATTGCTGTTGCGCAACTCTTCGCGCCAGTGCTGGCCGAAGTAGTGCGCCTGGCGTACGGGTTGCAGCAGCACCAGGGTCTCATGGCGCAGTTCCTGGCGATGCATTTCCAGGCGCAAACGCAGCATGGCCTTGCGCAGTTCGCTGCGCGAGGCCTTGGCGGGCAGTTCGGTCAGGCTCATGGCAGTAGTTGCTCGCGGTCGCGGGCCAGCTCTTCGAGGCTGGCGCTGAAGGGCGGTGGTGCGTTGTGCAGGCGGTGCAGCAGGCCGACCAGGCTGGCCAGCAGACCGAGGCCGTAGAACGCGCACAGGGCAATGATTACCCCTACGCGATGACTGTCCCAGAATCCGATGAGCAATGCCGCCGACAGGCCGATCAGCAGCAGAAGGCCGAAAACCAGGCTCAGTCCGGCCAGCACCAGCAGCTGCAGGCTGAGGCTTCGCTGCTCCTTGAGTTCTTCACCGAACAGGGCCAGATGACCATGCAGCAATCCCAGCAGGGCGGCGCCAAAGCGCCGCGGCGAGGGGCCGCGGCCGGGCGTGGTGGGTGGGGCGTCGTCCATCGTGTCTCTCATCAGCGGCGCGAGATCAGCATGCCGAGCAGCAGGCCGATGGCGGCGGCTATGCCGAGTGTCTGCCAGGGGTGGGTCTGTACATAGCCTTCGGTGGCCTCCACGGCCGCCTTGCCGCGTTCGCGCAGCGAGTCTTCGGCATCGTGCAGGGTGCTGCGGGCGCGCCCCAGGCTGGTGCGAATCTGTTCGCGCAGTTCCTCGGCTTGCTCGCCAGCCAGGCTGGCCGAGTGTTGCAGCAGCTTCTCGGTGTCGCGAACCAGGGCCTGGAACTCGTCGAGTAGCTCGTCTTGGCTGGATGAATTAGCGCTCTTGCGGGGCATGGGTCTCTCCGTTGACTGATGAGTGTAGGGGTTCGAGTGCTGTTGCGGGAGCAGGTTCCTCCTTTGTCGGCTGGATTGGCCAGTTGGTGCCGGAGTTTCAATTGCTGGTACAGCCTTTGCAATGTGTTGGTGCGCGCCCTCTGTTGGGTGCTCCTTTATGGAGCCGTCAAGCATTTGGCTGGGATGCCGGGGTGCATGGTTAAGTTATTAATTAATAAGAAATTAGCTCCTGCTTTTGGTTTGTGTGCGCGCCATTCTGGCGCCGCTCCGAACCGCTGTGACTGGAGTGGTTCGGTCGTTCTGCCTCTATATGGTGCGATCTGCACTGAGCTTGATCCAGTTTGGTGCTTTTTCCCTAACCTCGGAGTGTCCTTCGCTGATGGAAGACATCAATAGCGCCGTCGAAACCCTGATTCACGGCTCCAATACCCTGTTCATCCTGCTCGGTGCGGTGATGGTGCTGGCCATGCATGCCGGTTTCGCCTTCCTCGAAGTCGGCACCGTGCGGCAAAAGAACCAGGTCAATGCCTTGTCGAAGATCATCTCCGACTTCGCCGTCTCGGCCCTGGCCTACTTCTTTATCGGCTACTGGATTGCCTATGGGGTGACCTTCCTCGAGCCGGCCAGCGTGCTGACCCAGGAGAACGGCTATGCCCTGGTGAAGTTCTTCTTCCTGCTGACCTTCGCGGCGGCCATTCCGGCGATCATTTCCGGTGGCATTGCCGAGCGGGCCAGGTTCGGCCCGCAACTGTGCGCCACCGTATTGATCGTAGCCTTCGTTTATCCGTTCTTCGAGGGCATGATCTGGAACGGCAACTACGGCGTGCAGGCGTGGCTGGAAGGCGCGTTCGGCGCGAGCTTCCATGACTTCGCCGGTTCGGTGGTGGTGCACGCGGTCGGTGGCTGGCTGGCCTTCGGCGCGGTGGTGCTGCTGGGCCGTCGGGACGGGCGCTACCGGGACGGGCGCCTGGTCGCGTTCGCGCCGTCCAACATTCCCTTTCTGGCCCTGGGCTCTTGGATCCTGATCATCGGCTGGTTCGGCTTCAACGTGATGAGCGCGCAGACCCTGGGCAGCGTCAGCGGCCTGGTGGCGGTCAATTCCTTGATGGCGATGGTCGGCGGAACCGTGGCGGCCCTGCTGGTCGGTCGCAACGACCCCGGTTTCCTGCACAACGGTCCGCTGGCCGGCCTGGTGGCGGTATGCGCCGGTTCCGACCTGATGCATCCGATCGGTGCCCTGGTGACCGGCGCGATCGCCGGGGCGCTGTTTGTCTGGGCGTTCACCGCAACCCAGGTGAAGTGGAAGATCGACGACGTGCTGGGCGTCTGGCCCCTGCACGGTCTGTGCGGCGTATGGGGTGGGATCGCCTGTGGCATCTTCGGTCAGCAGGCGCTGGGTGGTCTGGGTGGCGTCAGCCTGGCCAGCCAGTTGATCGGTACCGCACTGGGCGTGCTGGTGGCCCTGGTTGGCGGATTCCTGGTCTACGGTCTGCTGAAGGCCCTGCTGGGCATCCGCCTGAGCCAGGAGGAGGAGTACTACGGCGCCGACCTGTCGGTGCACAAGATCGGTGCGGTCAACCAGGACTGATCATCCCTCTCGGCAAGTAAATAGCCCGGACAGTGTCCGGGCTTTTTTGTGCCTGGTCACGACCGGGCAGGATGCAACTACCTGGTCATGCCCACTGCCCGTCAAGGACGGGGTGGAGATCAGAGCAGCGGCAGGGTGTAGCTGACGATCAGGCGATTCTCGTCGATGTCGTTGGCGAAGTTGGAGCGCACTGCCGCGTTGCGCCAGCGCACGCCGAGGTTCTTCAGCGCACCTGCCTGGAACACGTACATCAGCTCGGTATCGCGCTCCCACTCCTTGCCCTCGGAGCGATTGGCACCCAGCTCGACGTTGTCACCGGTCAGGTAGCGGGTCATGAAGGTCAGGCCGGGAACGCCGATGGAGGCGAAGTTGAAGTCGTAGCGCGCCTGCCAGGACTTCTCGTCCTTGTTGGCGAAGTCGCTGATCTGCACATAGTTGACCAGGTACGGGTCGGTGCCGTTGACGTAGGCATAGCCGGTGTCGCCGCTCATCTTCTGGTAGCCCAGGCCGAAGCTGTGGCCTGCCAGGCTGTAGGTGACCATCGCATTCAGCGCCTTGTTGTCGACGTTGCTGCGCGAACCGTCGTCGGTGGAGCGGGTGTAGCGCAGGTCGGTCTTCAGGCTCTGCTTGTCGGCGATCGGCAGCACGTGCACCAGGTTGAAGGAGTTCTGCTTGTACAGGTCCTCCAGCTCGGAGTGGTAGTAGGCCGCGGTCAGGTCCTGACTGAGCTTGTAGCTGCCGCCGAGGAACTGGAAGGAATCGGTGGTGGTGCCACCGCTGGTGGTGATGCCGCGCCGGCCGCCGCTGGTGATGGCGATGTCCTCGAAGTCGCCGGAGTTGCGATGGTTGACTTCGCGCAGGTAGCCGCCGTCCAGGGTCAGCCCATCGATTTCCTGGGACAGCAGGTGGCCGCCCTGGAACACCTGCGGGGTCAGGCGGCTGTCGCTGGAGGCGATGGCCATGTTCTTGAACTGCATGCTGCCGACGCGCAGGGTGCTCTTGGAGGCCTTGACCTTGGCGGCGACGGCCAGGTCGGAGGAGTAGTCCTGGGAGCCGCCCGACGAGCGATCGGGAACCAGCAGGCCACTACCGGCGGTGCCGTCGCCGGAGTCCAGCTTGAAGCCGAGCATGCCGATGGCGTCGAGGCCGAAGCCCACGGTGCCTTCGGTATAGCCGGAGTCCAGGCGCAGGATGAAACCTTGCGCCCACTCTTCCTGCTTGGCCTGGCTCGGGGTCGGCCGGGAATCCTGGCGGAAATCCCGGTTGAAGTAGAAGTTGCGCGCTTCCAGGCTGGCCTTGCTGTCCTTGATGAACTCGGCCTGGGCCAGGGATGGCAGGGCCAGGCTGGTGCCCAATGCGGCAAATGCCACAGCGCGGGCAATAGGGGTCATGCTCATTGTTCTTCTTTCCTCGTTGTGGTGCGGGCCGGCAAATGGCCGGCCCAGTACGGCGCTGTGAAATAAACCATGGTCGTAAACGGATAGCTTTTAGACTTTGGTAGGCTGGTCTTACCGCCTGGAAATGGGCCTGTGACTACCGGGTCCAATTAGGGTAATAACCCAACTTTTCGTGGGCGATCGCGTCGTGGGCCGGGACCAGCGTCAGTGCGCTTTCTTGGCTAAGCAGTTGCTGCAATCGCGCAAGTGTCGAGCGAGCCGCCGCGCGGTCGTGGTCGAGCATTCGGCTGCGGATCAAGCGCTGCTTTGGCGACTCTTCAGCGCTCTCCGGGAGCCCGCCGATATCACCGGGAAAGAAGAAACGGCGACCGTCCTCAAGGGTGACGAACAGGCCGACCGAGCCGGGGGTGTGGCCCTTTAGCGGTACCAGCACCAGGCTGCCATCGCCGAACAGGTCATGGCTTTGCTCGAATCCCATAAAAGGCCTGGGGAGGAAGTCGTAGGGCCGCCACTTGACCCCGTGGCGGAACTGACCGGACAGAACTGCCGGAGCACCGCCCGTCTGGCTGAACTCGATCTCCTCATAGGGGGCCCAGACCGGCACCTCTGGAAAGTCCGCCAGACCGGAAGCGCTATGCCAATGCACATGAGATAGCAGGATGCGATCGACCCGAACCCCGTGACGTTCGAGTTGATCGCGCACCGGCGCGACCTCGACACCCTTCAGCAGCGGCTTGTTGTACCAGGGCATCTCGTTGGCGAACTGGCTGTCGATCTGACGTCCCAGCGAGGTGTCGAACAATAGGGTCGCGGCATGGTGCTCGATCAGCACCGCCACATGGTCAGCCACCGCTCCCTGGCTTTCCTGACTCCTCGCCAAGCTGAATGCATCCAGGGGGCGGGTCTCGGCCGTCTTCACCAGGCTGAAGCGCACGCCGCCGGCTTCGCTGATCAGGCTGGTGAGGCCAAGCGTCAGGGCGATCAGCAGATTGACCATGCCCATCACGGCACTCCTCGGAAGCAGTGTCCGGGCTTGCCGGGCGTGTGAACTGTGCAGGTTGAACGACTGGTGCGGGTTGGCGCGATCGGCAGGCTGGTTCAGCTCGAACGGGTTCATTGCGCTACTCCTGCGGAGTGAGGTGACGGCTTGAATAATAAACAGACAGGTCTGTATAGTTCAAGTGTCTTCTGTCCCGGACTCCCGGTTCGTTGCTTTCCGGTCCGCGCATGGCCTGCGCATAATGGCGACTCATGGAGGTAGTAGATGGCATCGACTAAACGCGAGCAGCTGCTCAACACCGCGCTGGAGCTGTTCTATCGCGAGGGTTACCACAGCACCGGCATCGACCGCATCCTGGCCGAGTCCGGGGTGGCGAAGATGACCCTGTACAAGCATTTCAAGTCCAAGGACGAGCTGATTCTCGCCGCCTTGCAGACGCAGCATGAAGAGATCAGCGAGCGGATGCGTCGCGCCCAGCAGCGCCTGACGCCGCGCGAGGCCATACTGGGGGCTTTCGATGGCGTGCATCGCTGGTTACATGAGCAGGGCTTCTGCGGCTGTCTGTTCCTGCATGCAGCGGCGGAGTTTCACGACCGCAGCAACCCGATTCACCTGCAGGCCGCCGAACAGAAACGCTTTGTGCTGACTTACTTTCGCACCGCCCTGGAGTCCCTGGGAGTGGGCGAGGCTGAAGCCGAGGCCCTGGCTGCGCAGTTGCAGTTTCTGGTCGAGGGCGCGATCAGCATGGCGCACATCTATGGACCAGGCGACCAGGCCCTGCAGGCGAAGGCGGCTGCCGAGCGGCTGCTGGCCGCTGCCGGCGTTTGAGGGCGCCTGCGCCGGATTGACTCAAGCGTGAGGCCGTCCAGAAGGATTGTGGATGCCTGCCAGGTGACGGTCGATTGTGCCAGGGATCGCACAGGCGCTTTGGCCTCGGGGAGCGGCTGCGGTAGCCTGGTGCTAGACTGCTTTTCTCGTGTTTTCTGGATGTGTGCGGATGCTCCCTGAATGCCAACTATTCGGCACCCTTGGCTGCCATCTATGTGAAGTGGCGGAAGCGCTGCTGATGCCGTTCGTCGAGCATGGTTTGCTGGTGGAACTGGTCGACATCGCCGAGCAGGAAGAGTGGGTCGAGCAGTACGGCCTGCGCATACCGGTGTTGCGCCGCTGCGATACCGGTGCCGAACTCGATTGGCCATTCGACGGCGAGCAGGTCGTGGCCTTTCTGCGTTGAGTCGTCGGCGGCCGGCAGCCGGGGCGAGACAAGCAGAATCAAAACCGCACCGTAAAGCGGATAAATGAACAGAATCAGAAGGGGTGGAGCCACGAATGAGTGGGGTGATGGGGGATGCGTTTTCGCTGCTGTTGTTTCGACTGCACAGTGGCCGGTTGCTGGGTATCAACCTGCTAAAGGTCAATGAGGTCATCGAGTGCCCGCCACTGACCAAATTGCCCAATCGTCATCCTCATGTGCGCGGTATCGCGACGCTGCGCGGCGCGGCGCTGACCGTCATCGACCTGGCTCGCGCGATCGGCGAGCCGGGCCGCAGTGATAGTCAGGACGGTTGCCTGATCCTCACCGAGCTCAGCCGCTCCCGCCAGGGACTGCACGTGCAGCGGGTCGAACGTATCGTCCAGTGCTCGACCGGCGATGTGCGACCGCCACCGGCGGGTACGGGCGCCAGAGCCTTTATCACCGGTGTGACCCAGATCGACGGCGCCATCGTGCAGATTCTCGATGTCGAGAAGGTGCTCCACGAACTCGCGCCTGTGACCCCGGCAGAACTCGACGTGCAAGTGCTCCCGGATACCGAGCGCCAGTTGCTGGCAGGCCGCCGCGTGCTGGTGGTGGACGACTCCCACGTGGCGTTG
The DNA here is from genome assembly GCF_024397895.1 of Pseudomonas benzenivorans. Classification (NCBI taxonomy): domain Bacteria; kingdom Pseudomonadati; phylum Pseudomonadota; class Gammaproteobacteria; order Pseudomonadales; family Pseudomonadaceae; genus Pseudomonas; species Pseudomonas benzenivorans. The sequence continues at coordinate 817,354 of NZ_CP073346.1, read as the reverse complement.
CAGCAGACCCTGGTCACCTTGCGCAAGCTTGATCTGGACTGCCAGGCAGTGCGCAGCGCCGCTGCGGCCATGGACTTGCTGCTCACCCAGCAGGCAGCGGGGCAGCCGATCGAAGTGCTGGTCTCGGATATCGAAATGCCGGAAATGGATGGCTACAGCCTGGTGCGGGAAATCCGTCGCAACCCCGAGATAGGTCAGACCTACGTGCTGCTGCATACCTCGCTGGACAGCACCATGAACACCGAGAAAGCGCGAGCGGTCGGTGCCAATGATGTGCTCACCAAATTTTCCACGGTGGACTTGAGCCAAGCCATGCTGCGCGCTTTTCAGCGCCTGGCCTGATCGTTCTGTCCGCTATTCGGGCCTCGCCTTGGCGGGGCTCGGCCTTGTTTCTGCGGACACAAGAAAGCCCGCACTAGGCGGGCTTCTTGGGGTGTTTCGTAGAGTGTTTGAGACTGCTAGAAACTGGGATTTGGTCGGAGAGACAGGATTCGAACCTGCGACCTTCTCGTCCCGAACGAGACGCGCTACCAAGCTGCGCTACACTCCGATAGGTGGAAATTGTACTGAAAAACTTTTGCTGCACAAGGGGTTAGGCTGTTTTTTTTTGGCTGAAGAGACGAAGCGACCAGCGGTTTCACCTCATACGGCAGCTCGCCAAGGCCGAATCGGCCGGGTGCAATGAGCGCTCAGCGTTCGTGGATGGTGCTCACTTGGTCCTTGTTCACCTGGGCGCGCGTACCGTCGAGCTGCTCGAACTCGTAGAAACCCGATGCCGCGTTGTAGCGTGGCTGATCCCGGGTCTGAAGCTCGCGACCATCGTTCAGGGTGATCACCGAAGGCGATGCGCAACCGACCAGCGTGGCCAGGCCCAAGGTCAGGAGGATCACCGGAAGGGTCCGTCGGGTCATGGAAGTGCTCCTTGGCTGAGGGGGTGTCTACCCTGCCTCAGACGAAAGAACACCGCTAAGGTTCCCGAGAATGGCGCGACCGGCGTGTCAGCCGGACAGCATCGTCGGCGTGTTCAGGTTAGCCAGGCGCGGGTCGTCCGGTGGGCAGTCGATCGCCACCGGCCCGAGTTCACGCATCCAGCGCTGGGGGCTGCGTTCGCCCGCCTGCCAGGCAGACTCCAGTGACTCGGTCAGGCTGGTGGGAATCAGGCAGAACAGCGGTTCCCAGTAGCCGCCTTGGCGCACGATGACCGGATGAGCGCCGGCGCTGCTCAGCAGGGCCTCGAGCAAGGCGCGATCGAGGCGCGGAGCGTCGCAGGGCAACACCAGTAAATAGGAATGGCGGGCCGCTTTAAGGCCGGCACGAATGCCGGCCAAGGGGCCCTGGAAGTCCTGGTCGTCGTCCTGCACCAGGCGATCGGCGAAGCTGGCATAGCGTTCGGCGTTGCGGTTGCACGAGATGATCAGGTCGTCCGTCAGCGGGCGCACCAGTTCATGCAGCCAGGCGATCAACGGGCGACCCTGCCAGTCCAGCAGGCCTTTGTCGCGACCGCCCATGCGGCTTCCGCGGCCGCCGGCGAGCAGCAGCACGGAACAGGGCGGCGGGGCAGTAATGGCGGGCATGGCGAAGCCTCCAGAGGCGGGCCTGTGATATAACTTCCGGCATTATCCCCGATAACTGGAAACCTGCCATGAATCACAAGGCCGAGGCGGTATTCGTGCCGCTGAATATTGCCGTGCTGACCGTCAGCGACACGCGCAATCTGGACACCGATACCTCCGGTCAGCTGTTCGTCGACCGTTTGCAGGAAGCCGGACATCGACTGGCCGCCCGCCAGTTGCTGAAGGACGATCTGTACAAGATCCGCGCCCAGGTCGCCACCTGGATCGCCGAGGACGGCGTGCAGGTGGTGCTGATCACCGGAGGCACCGGTTTCACCGGTCGCGATAGCACCCCGGAAGCGGTCAGCTGCTTGCTGGACAAGCAGGTGGACGGCTTCGGCGAGCTGTTCCGGCAGATTTCAGTGGCCGATATCGGCACCTCGACCGTGCAGTCCCGCGCCCTGGCCGGCATGGCCAACGGCACCCTGGTGTGCTGCCTGCCGGGTTCGACCAATGCCTGCCGCACCGCCTGGGATGGCATCCTTGCCGAGCAACTGGATGCCCGTCACCGGCCCTGCAATTTCGTTGCCCACCTGAAGCAGGCGGACGCCTGCGAGAGCCGCGGATGAGTGCCGGCGATCGGCCCGGCCTGCTGCCGGTCGAGGAGGCGCTGGCGAAGTTGATGAGTCTGGCCGAATCGGCGCCGATCACCGAGGTCGAGCGGGTCGCCCTGGCCGACGCCGATGGCCGTGTGCTGGCTGCCCCGCTGATCGCCGGGCTGGATCTGCCGCCCTGGGCCAACAGCGCGATGGACGGCTATGCCCTGTGCCTGGCCGAATGGCGCGGCGAGCCCATGGCGGTGAGTCAGCGTATCCAGGCCGGCAGTGCGCCGAAGCCGCTGCAGCCGGGCAGCTGTGCGCGCATCTTCACCGGTGCGCCGCTGCCGGCCGGCGCCGATACCGTGGAAATGCAGGAGAACGTCGAGGTCGATGGCGTGGGTCGGGTGCGTTTTCGCGAGCCACTGAAGCTCGGGCAGAACGTCCGGCCGCAGGGCCAGGAAACCCGCGTCGGCGACCATGTGCTGCCGGCCGGCACCCGCCTGGGGCCGATCGAGTTGGGTCTGGCCGCCTCGCTCGGCATGGCCGAACTGCAGGTGCGACGCCGTCCGCGGGTGGCGGTGGTGTCCACCGGCGATGAGCTGGTCGAGCCGGGGCTGCCGCTGGGGCCGGGGCAGATCTACAACAGCAACCGCCGCCTGTTGATCACCTGGCTGCAGCGCCTGGGCTGTGCGGTGGTGGACGGGGGCATCCTGGCCGACGACCTCGCGCAAACCCGTGCCGCCTTGTCCGCGCTGAGCGACGTCGATCTGATCCTGTCCACCGGTGGTGTCTCGGTGGGCGAGGCGGACTTTCTCGGCGTGGCGCTGCGCGAGGAAGGCGAACTGACCCTGTGGAAGCTGGCGATCAAGCCGGGCAAACCCTTGACCTTCGGGCAGTTTCGCGGCGTGCCGGTACTCGGTTTGCCGGGCAATCCGGCCTCCACTCTGGTCACCTTCGGTCTGCTGGCACGGCCCTATCTGCTGCGCCGCCTCGGCGTGCAGCGGGTCGAGCCCTTGGGCTTCGCCATGCCTGCTGGCTTCACCTGGAGCAAGCCGGGCAAGCGGCGCGAATACTTGCGTGCGCGTCTCGAGGGCGGGCGGGTGGTGCCCTATCCGAACCAGAGTTCCGGGGTGCTGCGCAGCGCCGCCTGGGCCGAAGGCATTGCCGAGGTCCTGGAGGGAAGCACCCTGGTCGAGGGCGACAGCCTGCGCTTTATCCCCCTGAGCGAGATCCTCGGGTAGTGATGTGTGGCGCGCCGCGCCGCGGCCAAGCCTGGCTAAGGCTTCGCCGCGGCGCGTCCGGCCGCGCGGTACTCGCCGGGTGTCTGCCCGGTCCAGCCCTTGAAGCAGCGGTGGAAGGAGCGTGACTCGGTGAAGCCCAGGTAGCTGGCGATGTCCTGAATCGTCAGTTCGCTGCGCAGCAAGTAGTGCTCGGCCAGCTCCTGGCGCAGCTGATCGAGAATCTGCTGGTAGCTGGTGCCGGCAAGCTGCAGGTGGCGCTGCAGGGTACGCACCGTCATGTGGAACTTCTCCGCCACCCGTTCCTTGCGCGGCAGCCCGTCCTTGAGCAGCAGACGCAACGCGTTCTTCACCCGCAGCGGCAGGGGCTCGTCGTCGTTCAGCCCAGCCATCAGGGTCAGGGCATGCTCCTCGAGGGTGCGCAGCAGATTGGCGTCGGCCTGGCGCAGCGGCACCTGCAGGTATTCCTGCGGCACGATCAGCGCGTTGCACGCTTGCTGGAAACGCACCGGGCAGCCGAATACGGCCTGATACTCGGCCAGGGGCGCCTCGGACGGCAGCCCATGTTCGAACCAGACCTCATGGGGCGAGTAATCGGCATCGGCCATCCAGCGCGCGTACAGCAGCCAGGAGGCCAGCACGTTCTCCACCATGTGCCGGCGGATCTCCGCGCTCTGGTGGCGGCAGCTCCAGATCAGACGAACCTGCTCGCCAACCTCTTCCAGCCGGCTCACGCCCATGTCGCCCACCAGTTTCTCGTAGGGCACGATACGGCCCATGGCTTCGCCGAGGGTGGCGCAGTTCATGGCGATGTAGCCGAGTACGCTCCATGAACCCGGCTGCACGAAGCGCGCCGAGCGCAGGCCGAACAGCGGGTCACCGGACAGACGCAGCAGCTGTGCCAGCAACTGCTCATGGCTTTCGCCGGGCAGGCGCTTGCCGTTGTCACGCAGCGCCTCGGCGCTGATGCCCGCTGCTGCCAGCGCTGGCGCGACATCCAGCTCGAGCTGTTCGGCGTAGCGCAGGTACTTGAGCAGGGCGGGGACCGAGGTGTAACCGAGGTTTTCCATGGCGCCTTCTGGTGCGGTCTGTCTTGATTGGCGATAGGCACTGTCCCGATTCGACAGTGACCCCTTGCGGCGGCTGGCTAGTATAGGCAGCCAGTGAGGGTGTTCGGAATATCCACGGGGAGAGGCGCATGCGACGTTGGAACGGCTGGGGCGAGGAGAGTACCGAGGTGGCGTTGCCGGCCCATGGCCAGGGATTCCTCGCCGAGCGGGTGGGGCCGGGCCAGGTGCTGGTCGATGCGAGTCTCGATCAGGCGCTGGCCCGCGTGCCGGCGACCCGCCTGCCGGCCCATCCGCTGATCAGCCTGGATCCCGAGGAACGCCTGCGCCACGCCCGCGGCCAGAGCCTGCCGGACTGGCTGGCGATGCGCTCCGGCGAGTTCGGCATATTCCCCGATGGCGTTGCCTTCCCGGAAAGCGCCGAGCACATTCGCCAGCTGCTGGACTGGGCCCGTCAGCAGGATGCGGTGGTCATTCCCTACGGCGGCGGCACCTCGGTGGCCGGTCACATCAACCCACAGGCCGGTGACAGACCGGTGCTGACGGTGTCGCTGGCGCGCATGAACCGTCTGCTGGACATCGACGAGGACAGCCTGATCGCCACCTTCGGTCCCGGCGCCAACGGGCCCCAGGTCGAGAGCCAGTTGCGCGCCCGGGGCTACACCCTGGGTCACTTTCCGCAATCCTGGGAGCTGTCCACCCTCGGTGGTTGGGTCGCCAGCCGCTCCAGTGGCCAGCAGTCCCTGCGTTACGGACGCATCGAACAGCTGTTCGCCGGCGGCCGGGTGGAGACCTTCGCCGGCACCCTGGAAATCCCCTGTTTCCCGGCCTCCGCCGCCGGCCCTGATCTGCGCGAGATGGTGATGGGCTCGGAGGGGCGCTTCGGCATCATCTCCGAGGTCAAGGTGCGTATCAGCCGCCTGGCCGAGCAGGAGCGTTTCTATTCGGTGTTCATGCCCGACTGGCAGCAAGCCCTGCAGGGCATTCGCACCCTGGCGCAGGCCCGCGTGCCGCTGTCCATGCTGCGCCTGTCCAACGCCATCGAGACCCGCACCCAGCTGGCCCTGGCCGGTCATCCGCGGCAGATCGCCTGGCTGGAAAAGTACCTGGCCCTGCGCGGCGCGGGCGATGGCAAGTGCATGCTGACCTTCGGCGTCACTGGTAGCGGTGGGCAGAACGCCGCCTCACTGAAACAGGCCAAGCGCCTGCTCAAGGGCTTTGGCGGGGTGTTCACCGGCACCCGGCTGGGCAAGAAGTGGGCAGAGAACCGCTTTCGCTTTCCCTATCTGCGTCACGGCCTGTGGAGCGCCGGCTACGCGGTGGACACCCTGGAAACCGCCACCGACTGGAGCAATGTCGACAGCCTGCTGAACAAGGTCGAGGCCAGCCTGCGCGAGGAGCTGGCCGCAGAGGGGGAGCGGGTGCATGTGTTCACTCACCTGTCCCACGTATATGGCGAGGGTTCGAGCATCTATACCACCTACGTGTTCCGCCCCGGCGCCAGCTACCAGCAGGCCATGAGTCGCTGGCAGCGGCTGAAGCAGGCCGCCAGCCGGACCATCGCCGAGAACCGCGGCACCATCAGTCATCAGCATGGCGTCGGCCGCGATCACGCGCCTTACCTGGTGGCGGAAAAGGGCGAGCTGGGTCTGGCGGCGCTGCAGGCGCTGTCTGTGCATTTCGACCCGGAGCGTCGCCTGGCGCCCGGCGTGTTGCTCGAGGACTGAGTATGAGCGCCTGGAATGCCGCCTGGCGCGAGGCCGCGCTGCCCGAGCTGGCCGCCCGCGACTGGGACCTGATCGTGGTGGGCGGCGGTATCTGCGGAGCGGGCATCCTGCATGAGGCGGCGCGACGCGGCTGGAAGTGCCTGCTGCTGGAGCAGCGCGACTTCGCCTGGGGCACCTCCAGCCGATCGTCGAAGATGGTCCACGGCGGCCTGCGCTACATCGCCAAGGGGCGGCTGGGCCTGACCCGCGACTCGGTTCGCGAACGCCAGCGCCTGTTGCGCGAGGCCCCGGGCCTGGTCGAGCCGCTGAGTTTTCTGATGGCCCATTATCGCGGCGCCTTTCCCGGGCCCAAGGTCTTCGGTGGGCTGCTGGCGCTGTACGACGCCCTGGCCGGCAAGCGCAACCACCTGTACTACCCGCTGCAGCAGTTGCGCTACCTGGCGCCGGGCCTGAAGGAAGAGGGGCTGCTCGGCGCCACGTGCTTCTTCGACGCGGTGACTGACGATGCCCGCCTGGTCATGCGGGTATTGAGTGAAGCTCGCGGCGAGGGGGGCGAGGCGCTCAATGGACTGCGGGTGATCGATCTGGTGCGCGAACAGGCGCGGGTGGTCGGTCTGCGCGCGCAGGACCGGGAAAGTGGCCGGAACTTCGATTTTCGAGCCCGCGCCGTGACCCTGGCCACCGGGGCCTGGGCCGACCGCCTGCGCGGCAAACGCGGCCAGGAACATGTCCGTCCCTTGCGTGGCAGCCACCTGCTGGTGCCAGCCTGGCGCCTGCCGGTGGCCCATGCCTTCAGCTTCATGCACGCCGCGGATCGCCGTCCGGTGTTCGTCTTCCCTTGGGAAGGCGCGACGGTGGTCGGCACCACCGACCTGGATCATCGCGAGTCGCTGGACCGGGAGGCGCGCATCAGCGTCGAGGAGCTGAACTACCTGCTGGCCGCCTGCGCCCAGCAGTTCCCGGGCGCAGCCATCGGCGCTGAAGACGTGCTGTCCACCTGGGCGGGGGTGCGCCCGGTGGTCAGCGATGGCGCGCCCGGCCGCGAGCCCTCCGACGAGACGCGCGAGCATGCGCTCTGGGTCGAGCCTGGCTGCGTGACCCTGGCCGGCGGCAAGCTGACCACCTTTCGCCTGCTGGCCCTGGAGGTGCTGCGGGCCTGCGCCGCCTTCGTCGGCCGGCCTCTGGACGAGGGTGACGGCAGCCTGTTCCGCCCCTGCGCTGCGCCGCCGATGCCGCAGCTGAGCCCGGCCCAGCTGCGGCGCCTGGGTGGCCGCTACGGCCGCGATCTGCCGGGCGTGCTGGCGCTGCTGGATCAGCTCGGCGCCACGCGCCTGGCCGGCACCGATACCCACTGGGCCGAGCTGGCCTGGGCGGCGCAGCATGAGCTGGTCCTGCATCTCGACGACCTGCTGCTGCGGCGCACACGCATCGGGCTGCTGCTGGCGGGGGGCGGTGAGGCGCAGATGCCTCGCATTCGTCAGCTGTGTCAGGGGCGTCTGGGCTGGGACGATGGCCGCTGGACGCAGGAGGAGCGCGACTACCTGGCGCTCTGGCGCCAGTGCTACAGCCTGCCGCAACCGACCGAAAATCCATAAACCAGGGGCTGCACCTTGAGCGAACAAAGCTATCTGCTGGCCATCGATAACGGCACCCAGAGCGTGCGTGCCCTGCTGTTCGACCTGCAGGGCAACCTGGTCGGCAAGGGCAAGGTGGAGCTGCAGGCCTACTATTCCAAGGAGCCGGGCTGGGCCGAGCAGGATCCCGAGTATTACTGGACCAGCCTGGGCGAAGCCTGTCAGCGGCTGTGGCAGCAGGTCGATATCGACCGCAGCCGCATCAAGGGTGTGTCCCTGACCACCCAGCGCGGCACCCTGATCAACGTCGACGAGGCAGGGCAGCCGCTGCGCCCGGCCATGCTCTGGCTCGACCAGCGTCGTGCCGAGGTGCGGGGCAGGATCAAGGGGCCTTGGGGCTGGCTGCTCAAGCTGGCCCGGGCCGAGGACGCGGTGGCGCACTTTCGCGCCCAGGCCGAGGTCAACTGGATCGCCCAGCAGCAGCCGGAGGTCTGGGCCAGGACCCACAAGGTGCTGCTGCTGTCCGGCTTTCTCAGTCACCGGCTTTGCGGTCGTTTCGTCGACTCGCTGGCCAGTTGCGTCGCCTATCTGCCGTTCGACTACAAGCGGCTGAAATGGGCCGCGCCGGGCGACTGGAAGTGGCAGGCGATGCCGGTGCGCCGGGAGCAATTGCCGGACCTCTACGAGCCGGGCGAGCAACTGGGCCGCATCAGCGCCGAAGCCAGCCGCCACACCGGCATCCCCGAGGGGCTGCCGCTGATCGCCGCTGGCGCCGACAAGGCCTGCGAGGTGCTCGGCGCCGGCGGGGTCGAGCCGCATATCGCCTGCCTGTCGTACGGCACCACTGCGACCATCAACACCACGCGACGCAGCTACCTGGAGACCACGCCGCTGATTCCGCCTTATCCCGCGGCGATTCCCGGGCACTTCAACACCGAGGTGATGATCTTCCGCGGTTTCTGGATGGTCAGCTGGTTCAAGCAGGAGTTCGGCCTGCATGAGCTGCAGCGAGCCGGGGCGTTGGGCGTCGAACCCGAGGCGCTGTTCGACGAGCTGGTCAATTCGGTGCCGCCGGGCTCCATGGGCTTGATGCTGCAACCCTACTGGTCGCCAGGCGTGCGCGACCCTGGCCTGGAGGCCAAGGGCTCGATCATCGGCTTCGGCGACGTGCACACCCGGGCCCATCTCTATCGCGCCATTCTCGAAGGCCTGGCCTACGCCCTGCGCCAGGGCAAAGAACGGATCGAGAAGCGCTCGGGCAGCAAGATCACCTGTCTGCGGGTCTCGGGCGGTGGCTCGCAAAGCGATGCGGCGATGCAGCTGACCGCCGACATCTTCGGCCTGCCTGCCGAGCGCCCGCATACCTACGAGACCTCCGGGCTGGGCGCTGCCATCGACTGTGCAGTGGGCCTGGGGTTGTATTCAGACTTCCCTTCGGCGATCCAGGCGATGACCCGAGTGGGCCGGATTTTCCAGCCCAACCCCCCGGCTCGTCGACTCTATGAGCGCCTTTATCGGGAGGTCTATCTGCAGATGTACAAGCGGCTCAGGCCGTTGTACCTTCGCATCCGTGCCATCACCGGATACCCGGGTTAAGCGCGCGGACGCGTCGCATCCCGCTCGCTAGCGCACACATCATCCCGAATGACACGGAAGTTGGTCGCTGGACAAACCCAGGTTTGCCCGGCGGGCAGCGTCCTGGCGAGCGCGTTCTGCTGGTCTAAGGTTTCAGGGGCAAATGACGCGCCGATTCGCGGGTCCTGGTTTGAAAGTCGCCCCTTAGCGAAGGGCGCGCGCAACAATAAAAAGTGATCGAAAGGAAGGTCCGTTTGAAAGTATTGATTGTCGACGACTCGGCCATGTCGAGAAAGCTGGTGATGAAGGCGCTGCCTGATGAGCTCAACGCCGTGGTCACCCAGGCTGCCAATGGTCAGGAGGCGCTGGACGCCTACCACGCCGGGCATGCCGAGGTGATCTTCCTCGATTTGACGATGCCGGTGATGGACGGTTTCCGCACGCTGGAGTTGCTCAAGCGTGAGGATGCCAATGCCGTGGTTATCGTCATCAGTGCGGATATCCAGCCGCAGGCGCAGCAGCGGGTGCGCGAACTCGGCGCCGCGGCCTTCGTCAAGAAACCCATCACGCCTGAAGCCATGCAGGCGGCACTGCGCCAAATAGGGTTGATCTAAGATGACCAATCGACTGTCGGGTTTGAATGAAGATCAGCGCGATGCCCTGCAAGAGCTGATGAACGTGGCAATGGGGCAGGGCGCCGATCGCCTGGCACGCCTGACCGAGACGTTCGTCACCTTGTCCGTGCCGCGCATTCATCCGGTCGGCGTGGCCAATTCCGCGCTGCTGGAGCAGCTGATGCTCGCCAGCCAGCCGGTGATCATTACCCGTCAGTCCTTTCTCGGTCGCCTGCGCGGCGAAGTCATCGTGTGCTTCGGCGAGAACGGTGCCGATCAGCTCGCCGGCCTCATGGGCTATGAAGGCGCCGACAAGGGCGGCATGCAGGATGAGCTGGTGCTGGACGTCACCAACATCCTTTCCGGGGCCTGTATCAACGGACTGGCGCAGCAGGTGGACATGAAGGTCAGCTTCGGCTCGCCCTCGCTGTTTTCCCGCGGACGCTCGCTGCAGGAGGTCCTGGGCGGCCAGGAGTTGCGCGACCACCAGGCCCTGGTGCTGGAAATCCACTTCGAGGTGGCGACTCATAGCTTCTATTGCGACTTGCTGGTGTGCATCACCGAGGACACGGTCGATACCGTGATCGCGGCGCTCGACCAGATGCTCAGCGATATCTGAAGCTGTTCAGGAAAGGTTTGTCGATGACGGTTGAGACCGAGGGTTTGCTGCAGTCGGATCTGCAGGCGGTGCTGCAGAACATCAACCTGGGCGTGCTGCTGCTCGACGGCGAGTGCCGGGTGATGTTCTGGAACGAGTTCATGGTCCTCAATAGCGGTCGGGACATTGCGGATGTCGTCGGCAAGTCGCTGTTCGAGGTCTGTCCCGAACTGCCGAAGCTGTGGGTGCAGAAGAAGGTCGATTCGGTCTTTGCCTTGCAGAACCTGGCCTTCACCTCCTGGCAGCAGCGCCCTTCGTTGTTCAACTTCTCCGGCAGTCGGCCCATCACCGGGCAGGCCGAAGCGATGTACCAGAACTGCACCTTCTCGCCGGTGCTGGATGCCGAGGACAACGTCAAGTACGTTTGTCTGACGGTTGCCGATGCCACCGAGACCGCGACCCAGCACCTGCAGCTGGAGCGGCTCAACCAGTTGCTGCAGTCTGAGAAAGACGAGCAGGCCCGCCTGATTCGCAAGCTTGAAGATACCCAGGCGCAGTTGCTGCAGTCGGAAAAAATGGCCGCAATCGGCCAGCTGGCCGCCGGTGTGGCGCACGAGATCAACAACCCGGTGGGCTACGTCTACTCCAACTTCAGCAGCCTGCAGAACTACGTCGGCGACCTGTTCAGCCTGATCGACGCCTATCAGAAGGCCGCCGAGCAGCAGGATGCCGCTTTCCGCTCGGTGCTGGAGGGCATCAATCGCAGGCTCGACTACGAGTTTGTGCGCGACGACATGGCGGACCTGGTGAAGGAATCGCGCCAGGGCTTGGAGCGGGTCAAACAGATCGTGCAGGACCTGCGCGACTTCTCCCATATCGACTCAGGTGACTGGCAGCTCGCCGATCTGCACAAGGGGCTCGACAGTACGCTCAACGTGATCTGGAACGAGATCAAGTTCAAAGCCGAGGTGGTCAAGGACTACGGCGACTTGCCGATGGTGGAGTGCCTGGGTTCGCAGCTCAACCAGGTGTTCATGAACCTGATCGTCAATGCCGCCCATGCCATCGAGAAGCAGGGCATGATCTGGCTGGAGACCGGTCGTCAGGGCGAGCTGGTGTTCGTGCGGGTGCGCGACAACGGCGGCGGTATTGCGCCCCAGCACCTCAGCCGGCTGTTCGAGCCGTTCTTCACCACCAAGCCGGTAGGGCAGGGCACTGGGCTTGGCCTGTCCGTTTCCTACAGCATCGTCGACAAGCACAACGGCAGGCTGGAGGTCGAAAGCGAAGTGGGCAAAGGAACCGCATTCACGGTCTGGCTGCCGCTGCGTCAGCCGCAGCCAGAGAGTGTCAGCGAAGCGTCCGCACCCTGATGTCTGGACGCAGGGCTGCCGGTTCTCCGTCGCCCGTATAGCGGCGCTGAGCACCTCTGATTTCGCATTGCACAGCTGAGCATCATGGCAGGCGTCTGCGGTGACTTCAGTTGTGCCGGCTCCGGCCGATACCCCACCTGCAGCTTGGCACGACAACCCTTAGGAGTACGCAATGGCCGGCATTCTCGACACGGTCGATCAACGCACCCAGCTGGTGGGTGAGAACCGCCTGGAAATTCTGATGTTCCGCCTGGCCGGCCGGCAGCTGTTCGCGATCAACGTGTTCAAGGTGCAGGAGGTCCTGCAGATGCCCAAGCTGACCCTGATGCCGCACCGCCATCGCTGCGTCTGCGGGGTCATCAACCTGCGTGGTCAGACCCTGCCGGTGATCGACCTGTCCCAGGCCATTGGCATGCGCCCGCTGGTCCCGGATGAGCGCAGCACCATCATCGTCACCGAGTACAACCGCACCGTGCAGGCCTTCCTGGTGGGCGGTGTCGACCGCATCCTCAACCTCAACTGGGAGTCCATTCTGCCGCCACCCGGTGGCGCCGGGCGCCAGCACTACCTGACCGCAATCACCAAGGTCGAGGAGCAGCTGGTCGAAATCATCGACGTCGAGAAGGTGCTGGCGGAGATCGTGCCCTACAGCGTGAAGATCTCCAGCGAGCGGTTGAACGACCCGCTGCTGGAGCATGCGCGAGGCCGTGAGGTGTTGCTGGTGGATGACTCGAGCGTGGCGGTGGCTCAGCTGCGCGATACCCTGTCGCAACTGGGTATGAAGATGCACGTGGCGACCGATGGCCTGAAAGGGTTGCGCCTGCTCAAGCAGTGGGCGGATGCCGGGGAGGTCCTGACCGACAAGTTGCTGATGGTGTTCACCGATGCGGAAATGCCGGAGATGGACGGCTACCGCCTGACCACCGAGATCCGCCAGGACCCGCGCCTGAAGGAGCTGTACGTGGTGCTGCACACCTCGTTGTCCGGCAGTTTCAACGAGGCCATGGTGAAGAAGGTCGGTTGCGACAACTTCCTCTCCAAGTTCCAGCCGGACAAACTGGTCGAGGTCATCCGAGAGCGCTTGCTGCTCGACCAGGTGAGCGCCTAGGGCCTCTGCCCGAGGCGCTGCCGCAGCCGTTCGATGCGTTGCCGGTTGACGCCGAAGTCCCCATAGCCGAGGCGTGAAGCCGAGCGCACCTCGACCGCCTGCTCGCCGATCAGAAACTCCACATCGTCGACGAAGCGAAACACCCGGCTGCTGAATTCGGCGCGCAGATAGCGAGTGTCCTGCTCCACCAATTGTGCCCGCGGCTCGCTTGCAAGCATGGCAACCAGGCGTGCCCGGGTCTGCTCCGCGTCACCCAGCAGGGGCAGTGGTTCGACCCGCTGCTGCGCGTCGCTGGCCTGGCTGTTGACGCAGTTCGGCGAGTCGGGGCATGGCGCCAGGCGGCCATCGTGCACGCCGAGGTTGGCCGGCGGGCTGCCACTGCAGGCAGCGAGCAAAACCGACAGTGCCAGACCGGCCGCAGGCTTGAAGCCGCGTCGCCTTGCTCGTATAAGGGCGCTTTGCCGAAGGGAAAACAGGCTCATGCTCCGCCTCTCTGGGTTGTACCGTTATCCGTTGAAATCGGCCATCGCCGAGCCCCTTGCGCACGCGCAGCTGGACGCCCTGGGGCTGTCGGGTGACCGCCGCTGGATGGTAGTCGATGCGGCCAGCGGACGCTTTCTGACCCAGCGGCTATTGCCGCAGATGACTCAACTGACGGCCCGCTGGCAGGGGGACGAGCAACTGCTGCTTGGCGCACCGGGCATGAGCGACCTGAAGGTGGCGCTGCCCGGCGTGCAGGCCGAGCTGCGGGGCGTGACCATCTGGCGCGACAGCCTGCAGGTGCCGGATGCCGGCGATGAGGCGGCGCGCTGGCTGAGCCAGTTTCTCGGGCGTCCTTGTCGCCTGGTGCAGGTGCCCGAGGCGCGCGCTCGGCAGGTCGATACCGCCTATGCCGAAGTCGGCGACAAGGTGGCGTTTGCCGACGGTTATCCGCTGTTACTGATCGGCCAGGGCTCGTTGGACGACCTGTCGGCGCGGGTTGGCCGGCCACTGGAGATGTTGCGCTTTCGCCCCAACCTGGTGGTCGAGGGCGCGGAGCCCTATGCCGAAGACAGTTGGAAGCGCATCCGTATCGGCGACCTGGAGTTTTGTCTGGTCAAGGGCTGCTCGCGCTGCATCATGACCACCCTCGATCCCCACAGTGGCGAACGAAACGCCGATCGCGAACCGCTGGCGACCCTGCAGGGCTATCGCCAGCGCGAGGGCGAGGTGTATTTCGGGCAGAACCTGATCGCCGGTGGCGCCGGTGAACTGCTACTGGGCATGCCGGTCGAGGTCATCGAATAGGTCTGGGGGAATGCCCCCTATCCTGGGCGCCTGAACATCACTGGTCGTCGAAATAACGCTCGTGCCAGCCGATCAGCGGCTGTGGTGCGTTGAGCTTCTGGCCGTAGATCACCGAATACGACAGCACGTTCTGCACGTATTGCCGGGTTTCATCGAAGGGGATGTTTTCGATCCAGACGTCGTAGGCCAGGTGGTCGGCGCCACGCAGCCACTGGCGCACGCGGCCTGGGCCGGCGTTGTAGGCGGCGGAGGCGAGCACGCGGTTACCCTTGAACTGGCCGTAGATCTGGCTCAGGTAGGCCGCGCCCAGCTGGATATTGACCTCCGGCCGGTAAGCCAATTGCGTCGACGGCAGGCTTATGCCGAAGCGTCGCGCGGTTTCCTTGGCCGTGGCCGGCATCAACTGCATCAGGCCCATGGCCCCGACCGGCGACCGGGCGTCGGCCATGAAGGCGCTTTCCTGACGGGTGATGGCGAACACCCAGCTGGAATGCAGGCCGCGCTTCTTCGCTTCGCTGGTCAGCTCTGAGCGGTGGGCCATGGGGAAGCGCACTTCGAGGTCATCCCAGTACTGGGCCTGGCTGATGGTGCGGATGGCCGGGAAGTACCAGCCCTTGTCGTAGGCCAGGCGGGCCTGGGCGACCAGCTCCTCGCGGCTGAACAGGCGGCTGACGTGGTACCACTCGCGGCGCCCATCGACGATCTGGCCGCGCGCATGGAATTCCAGGGCGCGGCGGATACCGGCGGCATTACGCACTTTCGCCAGCGTCTTGCTGTCGAGGGCCAGGGGCTTGTTGTTCAAATGGTAGGGCGCCTTGACCTGGTCGGCGGCCATGAAGCCGTAGAAGTCGCGTTCCTTCGCCAGCCCCTGATAGAGGGCTTGGGGCTCCTGGCTGTTGGGCTGGGCCAGCTGCAGGCTGCGCGCCTGCCAGTAGCGCCAGCGGCTGCTCTGCGCCAGGTCGGCGGGCATCTGCCGGGTCAGCTGGTGTACCTCGTTCCAGCGGCCCAGGCGCAGCAGCAGACGGGCGCGCCACTCGCTGACGGTGTTGTCGCGCAGCTCCGGATCGTATTTGGCCATCACCTCGAGGGCGCGGGCATCGAAGCGTTTGGCCAGGGTCAGGCCGATCTCGCGGGCAATCGCCACCTTCTCCTCGCTGGAGAAGCGCATGCGCTGGGCATAGCCGTCGAGCAGGCTCAGTGCCTTCTCCGGGTCCTGCCGGGCGAGGCGGCGCAAGCCCAGGCCGACTACGTCGGCCATGGCCCAGTCGGCCGGGGCGAACCGGGCCGTTTGACTGAGCAGTTGCGGCTTCTGCGCCACCTCGATCAGCAGCTGCCCCTGCCTGTCCAGGCTCGGCAGGGTCTTGGCCAGGTACTTGGCCAAGCCATAGTTGCGCGCCTCGGCGGCCAGCTTGATGCGTTGCCAGCGCCTCTTCTCGGTGAGCTGACCGGCTGCGTCCCAACGCTCGAACAGGGGGTCGCACGCCTCGGGTTGGGATTTGCCGACCAGCCAGAGCTTTTCTGCGGTGGCGTACCCGGCCTCGGTCTGACCGTGGCGGAGTTGGTACTGGCCATACAGGCAATCGAGTTCGGTGAAGTTCAGCGCCGGGTCGTAATGGTTGACGAAGGTTTGCCATTCGCCGCGCTCGGCCAGCCAGCGCAGCCAGCGCAATTTCATCCAGCCGGCCTGTGGCAGGTCGCCGTGTTCGGCGAGGAACTTTTCGATCTCGCCATTGCTCGCCGACTTCAGGCGGGCGGTCAGCTCGTCGTAGGCCAGGTACGGTTCCAGCGGGTAATCGCGCAAGGCATTGGCGTAGCGTCGGTAGGGTTCGCTGTTGCCTTTGGCCAGCGCACGCTTGGCCTCGTCGTAGTATTGGCGCTGCTGGTCCAGGCTGGTCGCCTGGGCCGAGGCGACTGTAGTGGCGGAAAGACAGAAGCAGGACAACAAGAAAAGCAGGCGACCGCGCATGACACTTCCGGGAAGGTGGTGTGAGTGGGCGCCAAGGGTGCTGGCGCTGAGTGCGGTTAGCTTAGCCTTTTGCCCCCCGGCGGCGAAAGCGTGACCGCCGACTGGCGGGTCAATGCAAATTGCCCGCAATTCCGCGGCCTATCTCGGTTAGAATGCGCGCCCAGTTTTTGTCGCGGCCCAGGGCCTCGGCAAGTCAGTTTGTGCTGAAAACGGGATGAAAAGTCGAGAACTGAAGCGCAAGTCGACAAGCAGTCGCTGCGCTCCTCCGACCTTCTCCGCCCGCGCAGCACCAGTCGTATCGTCGAGGCGTGTGATGACCCTGCTCAAGTTCACCGATGTTTCCCTGGCCTATGGCGCCATGCCGCTGCTGGACAAGGTGTCCTGGCAGATCGCCCGTGGCGAGCGGGTGTGCATCATCGGCCGTAATGGCACCGGCAAATCCAGTCTGCTGCGTTTGGTCAAGGGCGACCAGCACGCCGATGACGGCGAGATCTGGCGGGCGCCGGGGCTGAAGATCGGCGAACTGCCGCAGGAGTTGCCGCGTGCCGACGAGCGCACCGTGTTCGACGTGGTGGCCGAGGGCCTCGACGGTGTCGGTGCGCTGCTGGCCGAGTACCACCACCTGAGCCAGAACATCCACAGCGATGCCGACCTGGACAAGCTGATGCACGTCCAGCAGGACCTCGAGGCGCGCGACGGCTGGCGTCTGCAGCAATTGGTCGATAGCACCCTGAGCCGCCTGCAGCTGCCGGCCGACAAGACCCTGGCCGAGCTGTCCGGAGGCTGGCGTCGCCGCGTGCTGCTGGCCCAGGCGCTGGTCTCGGAGCCGGACCTGCTGCTGCTGGACGAGCCGACCAACCACCTGGACATCGGCGCCATTGCCTGGCTGGAAGAGGCGCTGCTCGGGTTCAACGGCGCGGTGCTGTTCATCACCCACGACCGCGCCTTCCTGCAGAACCTGGCCACGCGCATCCTCGAGCTGGACCGTGGCGGTCTGATCGACTGGAACGGCGACTACGCCAGCTTCCTGGTGCACAAGGAGCAGCAACTGGCCGCCGAGGAGACCGCCAACGCCCTGTTCGACAAGCGCCTGGCCCAGGAGGAAGTGTGGATTCGCCAGGGCATCAAGGCCCGCCGGACCCGCAACGAAGGTCGCGTGCGCGCGCTCAAGGCCATGCGTGCCGAGCGCAGCGAGCGGCGTGAGCGTCAGGGCAAGGCGAATATCCAGCTGGATGTGGCGGAGAAGTCCGGCAAGCAGGTGATGGTGGTCGAGCACGTCGGCTTCGCCCACCCGGGCGGTCCCAAGCTGGTCGATGATTTTTCCATGGTGCTGCAGCGTTCCGACCGTATCGGTCTGCTCGGTGCCAACGGCACCGGCAAGACCACGCTGCTCAAGCTGCTGCTCGGCGATCTGCAACCCACCGCGGGCAAGATCGAGGTCGGCACTCGCCTGGAAGTGGCCTATTTCGACCAGTTGCGCCATCAGCTGGAGCCGGAGAAGACGGTTATCGACAACGTTGCCGAAGGCCGCGACTTCATCACCATCGATGGTCAGAGCCGTCACGTGCTGAGCTATCTGGGCGACTTCCTGTTCAGTCCCCAGCGTGCACGTACGCCGGTCAAGGCCCTTTCCGGCGGCGAGCGGGCACGCCTGCTGCTGGCCAAGCTGTTCAGCAAGCCGGCCAACCTACTAGTGCTGGACGAACCGACCAATGACCTCGACGTGGAAACCCTGGAGTTGCTGGAGGAGGTGTTGCTGACCTTCCCCGGCACCGTGCTGATGGTCAGCCACGACCGGGCCTTCCTCGACAACGTGGTCACCAGCACCCTGGTGTTCGAGGGTGAAGGGCGTGTGCGCGAGTATGTCGGCGGCTACCAGGACTGGCTGCGCCAGGGTGGTTCGGCGCGATTGCTCGGCGTGGGCGAAAGCAAGGCGGGCAAGGCCGAGCTGGCCTCGGCGGTGGTTGCGCCCGCGCCCGAGCCGGCGGCAGCAGAGCCGGCCACGCCGGCGGCGGGGAAAAAGAAGCTAAGTTACAAGCTGCAGCGTGAGCTGGAAGCGCTTCCCGCCCAGATCGATGCGCTGGAGGCGCAGATCGCCGCCCTGCAAGCGCGCGTGGGTGACCCGGCGTTCTATCAGCAGCCGGCGGAGGAGACGGCCGCAGCCTTGGCCCAGCTGCAGGCGCTGCAACATGAACTGGATCAGGTTTTGGAGCGTTGGGCGGAACTGGAAGGCTGAAACCGTTCACAATACGGTCGAAAACCCTCAAACAGAACCTTTAGAAGTCTGGCGGAGCAAGGCATGGCCATCGAGTACCGGTTCACTCTCGACGACAATCATGAGTTCAGCTATCGCATCGAGCTGGAACGCGCATATGACCCGGAGCAGGCCAGCGCGGCGCCGAGCTGGACGCGCCTGGAGCATCAGCAGTGCAGCAACTGCCCGTTGAGCCGCAACACCTTCAGCCATTGTCCGGCGGCGGTGGACCTGCATAAGGTTATCGAGGACTTTCAGGGCTTGCCGGCCTTCAAGAAGGCCATGGTCTGGGTGCGCACGCCGGAGCGCGAATACACCAAGCACGCGGGACTCGAAGAGGGCCTGCGCGCGTTGCTGGGGGTGATCATGGCGACCAGCGCCTGCCCTGTGCTGGGCAAGCTGCGGCCGATGGCGCAGAACCACCTGCCATTCGCCAGTAACCAGGAGTTCATCCTGCGCGCCTTCTCGCTGTACCTGGCGCGCCAGTATTTCAATTTCCGCGAGGGGCGCCATGCCGATTGGGAGCTTAAAGGACTGGTGCGCACGTTTCAGCAACTGCAACTGGTCAATCAGGCGTTCTGGCAGCGCATACATGCCACCTGCGAGGGCGACTCGAACCTGAAGGCGTTCCTGACCTTCTTCTCGATGTCGTCGAGCATGACCTACTCGCTGGAAACCCAGTTGCAGAAGATTCGCCCGCTGGTGATGAGTGCCGGCGACAGCTTCGAGTAGCCGGCGCGGTGAATGACGCGGGGGCGTCATTCACCGGCCTCATGGCTATTCCGGCTTGTTCAGGCGAACGGCCAGCACGTCGCAGGGCGCGCCGTGCAGCACGTCGTTGGCGGTGGAGCCCAGCAGCAACGCCAGGCCGTGGCGGCCGTGGCTGCCGACCATGATCAGGTCGCAGCCTTGTTCCTCGGCCAGGCGGTGAATTTCCTGGCGCGGCTGGCCGTAGGCCAGATGACGCTGGTCGGTGCCGAGCTTCGGGTATTTGCCGGCAAAGCTGTCCAGCCGCTCACGCGCCTGATCGAATTGCTGCTGCTGCAGCATCGACAGGTCCATCGGCACATCACCGCCAAAGGCCATGGCCATAGGTTCGACGACATGCACCACGGACAGCTTGGCGTGACTGTTGGCGGCCAGTTTCTGTGCACGCTGCATGACCGGGTCGCATTCCTCGGTCAGATCGACGGCGACCAAGATGTGCTGATAGGGCATGGGTGACTCCTTAAAAGGTCAGGCGATGAGAGTAAGTATGACTGTATTGAACCCTGATGACAGGCTTTTGCCTGCGAGATAGCGCTTATGTCCCTGTGGCTCCTGTTGTTGCTCCTGGCCTGCATCCTCAGTCCGCTGACCTGGTTGATTCCTTCGCGGCGCCAGCGCGGGCAGATGGACGTGCGCCTGCAGGCGCGGCGAATGGGGCTGGCTATGCAGTTGTCGCGTCAGAAGTGGCCGCATTGGCTGGCGACGGAGCCGCCGGGCGCCTGCGCCCAATATCATCTGGGCCGCCGCCGTGGCCACCGGGACAGCTGGTGCTACTGGCAGGCCGTGCCGGGTCAGTGGGTGAATCAATGGCGTGAGCCGGTGGCGCAAGGGCCTCTGGCCGAGCAATTGGCGAGGTTGCCGGCCGATGTTTTCAAGGCCGAGGCCACGCCGCAGATGGTTGCCCTGTGCTGGGGCGAGCGCGGGCAGGACGACGGTCTGCAAAGAATCGTCGATTTTCTGCGGGCCCACGCCTGACGGACAAAGAAAGGCCCGGCGCAAGCGTCGGGCTGGAAGGGCGGCCAGGCAGGCCGGAAAAAGCGAATGGGGCACGCCGGTGGAGCTAGGACTGGGTGGCCGCATACTGAGCGGATACCTGCTCCAGTCCTTCGATGATGCTGTCTGAATATTTGTTGACCAGGAAGGGCACGCTGTTCTCGTTGTAGTTCTTCAGCGATTTCTCGATATAGCGCCATTTGGTGCTGATGCCGCTGAGAGTCTGCTTGATCTGCGACGTGTTCTGAGCCGCCTTCTCCAGCTGCGCCAGCTGCTCGGCGAACTGGCCGACCATCTCCTCGATAGGGCGGACCTCTCCGCCGCCCATGAACGTCGCGCCGACCGAGGCGCTGCGCAAGGCGTAATCCACCGCAATCTCCTGCATCAGCAGGCTCTGTTCGCGACTCTGCTGGGTGAGGGCGAGAACCTGGTGGCCGCTTTCCTGCTGAATCTTGTTGTACAGCTCCAGGCACAGGGCCATCAATTGACGGTTGTCGGCGGCCAGGTCAGCCACCGGTTGCAGGTCGGTGTAGCCCTGAGTCTTGAGGGTGACGATCAGCCCCTCGAGGTCGTTCCGGTAGCCGGTCCACTGCTGGGTGAGTTGCGCGCGCAGAGCCTTCGAGCCTTCACCGGGCATGTCGGTCAGCGCCGCCAGACGCTCGTTGGCTTCGATCAGCGACTGGCCAATCATTCGCGCATAACGCTGGTCGCCTTCCATGCCGTTGTACATGTAGAAATCGCCCAGGCTCTTCTGCGCCGCCAGTCGCAACTGGTGCAGCTCGAGCAGGTTGTTGGCGGGGTCGGCGGCGTGGCTGGTGGCACTGAACAGGGCGAGCAGGGCGCCTAGGGATATGGCAAGCAGTCGGCTCGACATGGCTACTCCGTGTCCCCTTGAGGGGGCATCTATTATTTTTGTTGTTGTATCGCCTGGCCATGCCATGGCGTATTTGAGACGACTGTACCCGGAGCAAAATAAATTTGCTAGGCATGCGCTGGATCACGTTTGTCCGGCTCTGAGTCGGCCAGATTGCCGAAATGCGATGGCGAAAATCGCCCTTCTGCCGCGCTACGGCGCGCTCTTGGACTGCCTTTAGAGGTAGGTGATGGCGCTCGGGGGGGCGGAGTGAGCCAGGCCGATTGACAAGTCAAAATTTTTCAACGAAGGTGTGCACACCCAAATCAAACGGGCGTATGAATTGAGTGTTTGCCTAAAACGGCAGCGCCTTTACAGTCCGAATATCGCGTCGGTGGGTGTGCCAGGTTCCTTGGAGCTATGTTCGGCGGTTGTGCCGAGGGTTAGCTTGCTGGTTGGCTCCGATGTGTACAGTTCAGCTTCCATACCGTGGAGATCAGTTGATGATTTACGAAGGTAAAGCCATCACGGTTAAGGCTCTTGAAAGTGGCATCGTCGAACTGAAGTTCGACCTCAAGGGTGAATCCGTCAACAAGTTCAACCGTCTAACCCTGAACGAGCTGCGTCAGTCGGTTGATGCGATCAAGGCCGATGGGTCGATCAAGGGCGTGATTGTCACCAGTGGCAAGGACGTATTCATCGTCGGCGCCGATATCACCGAATTCGTCGACAACTTCAAGTTGCCTGATGAAGAGCTGGTAGCCGGCAACCTCGAAGCCAACAAGATCTTCAGCGACTTCGAAGACCTCGGCGTTCCGACCGTAGCCGTGATCAACGGCATCGCCTTGGGCGGTGGTTTTGAAATGTGCCTGGCGGCGGATTACCGGGTCATGGCTGAGCGGGCCAAAGTGGGCCTGCCGGAAGTCAAACTGGGCATCTACCCGGGCTTCGGCGGCACCGTTCGTCTGCCGCGCCTGATCGGTACCGACAACGCGGTGGAGTGGATCGCCGCGGGCAAGGAAAACGCCGCTGCCGACGCCCTGAAAGTGGGTGCCGTCGACGTCGTGGTCGGTGCCGAGAAGCTCCAGGCCGCCGCCCTGGACCTGGTCAAGCGTGCCATTTCCGGCGAGCTGGACTACAAGGCCAAGCGCCAGCCCAAGCTGGACAAGCTCAAGCTCAATGCCATCGAACAGATGATGTGCTTCGAGACCGCCAAGGGTTTCGTGGCCGGCCAGGCCGGTCCGAACTACCCGGCGCCGGTCGAGGCTATCAAGACCATCCAGAAGGCCGCCAACTTCACCCGCGACAAGGCCCTGGAAGTCGAGGCCGCCGGCTTCGTCAAGCTGGCCAAGACCTCGGTCGCAGAGAGCCTGATCGGCCTGTTCCTGAATGATCAGGAGCTGAAGAAGAAGGCCAAGCACCACGACGAAATCGCCCAGGACGTGAAACTGGCCGCCGTACTCGGCGCCGGCATCATGGGTGGCGGTATCGCCTATCAGTCGGCGGTAAAAGGTACACCGATCCTGATGAAGGATATCCGTGAAGAGGGTATCCAGATGGGCCTGAACGAGGCCTCCAAGCTGCTCGGCAAGCGCGTCGAGAAGGGTCGACTGACGCCGGCGAAGATGGCCGAGGCACTCAATGCCATCCGTCCGACCATGACCTATGGCGACTTCGGTAACGTCGATATCGTCGTCGAAGCCGTGGTCGAGAACCCGAAGGTCAAGCAGGCCGTGCTGGCCGAAGTGGAAGCGGCCGTCGGCGAGAACGCGATCCTCGCGTCCAACACCTCGACCATCTCCATCAGCCTGCTGGCCAAGGCGCTCAAGCGCCCGGAAAACTTCGTCGGCATGCACTTCTTCAATCCGGTGCACATGATGCCGCTGGTCGAAGTCATTCGTGGCGAGAAGTCCAGTGAAGTGGCCGTGGCCACCACCGTGGCCTACGCCAAGAAGATGGGCAAGACGCCGGTCGTGGTAAACGACTGCCCGGGTTTCCTGGTCAACCGCGTGCTGTTCCCGTACTTCGGCGGCTTCTCCAAGCTGCTCGAGCTGGGTGTGGACTTCGTACGCATCGACAAGGTCATGGAGAAGTTCGGCTGGCCCATGGGCCCGGCCTACCTGTCCGACGTGGTCGGTATCGACACCGGCCACCATGGTCGCGACGTCATGGCCGAGGGTTTCCCGGATCGCATGGCAGTCGAAGGCCGCACGGCGGTCGACGTGATGTACGAAGCCAACCGCCTGGGCCAGAAGAACGGCAAGGGCTTCTATGTCTACGAGACCGACAAGCGCGGCAAGCCGAAGAAGGTCATCGACCCGCAGGCCTACGAGCTGCTCAAGTCCATCGTCCGAGAGCAGCGTGAAGTGACCGATGAGGACATCATCAACTTCATGATGATCCCGCTGTGCATGGAAACCGTACGCTGCCTGGAAGACGGCATCGTCGACACCGCCGCCGAGGCCGATATGGGCTTGATCTACGGCATCGGATTCCCGCCCTTCCGCGGTGGCGCGCTGCGCTACATCGACAGCGTCGGAGTCGCCGAGTTCGTCGCCCTGGCCGACAAGTACGCCGATCTGGGCGCGTTGTACCACCCGACCGCCAAGCTTCGCGAAATGGCCGCCAACGGTCAGAAGTTTTTCGGTTAAGCGCGCAACGACTAGAGCGAGAGTGAATTTATGAGCCTGAATCCTAGAGATGCAGTGATCGTCGACTTCGGTCGTACCCCGATGGGTCGTTCCAAGGGCGGCATGCACCGCAATACCCGCGCCGAGACCATGTCGGCCAACCTGATCAGCGGCTTGCTGGCACGCAACACCAAGGTCGACCCGGCCGAAGTGGAGGATGTCATCTGGGGCTGCGTCAATCAGACCCTGGAGCAGGGCTGGAACATCGCGCGCATGGCGTCGCTGATGACCCAGATCCCGCACACCAGTGCCGGGCAGACTGTCAGCCGCCTGTGTGGCTCGTCGATGAGCGCCCTGCACACCGCCGTGCAGGCGATCCAGACCGGCAACGGCGACGTCTTCGTGGTCGGTGGCGTCGAGCACATGGGTCACGTCGGCATGATGCACGGGGTCGACCCGAACCCGCACTTGTCGCTGTACGCGGCCAAGGCCTCGGGCATGATGGGGCTGACCGCCGAGATGCTCGGCAAGATGCATGGCATCGGCCGCGAGCAGCAGGACGCCTTCGGTGAGCGTTCGCACCGCCTGGCCCACAAGGCCACCGTCGAAGGCAAGTTCAAGGATGAGATCATCCCGATGCAGGGCTACGACGAGAACGGTTTCCTCAAGGTGTTCGACTACGACGAAACCATTCGTCCTGAGACCACCCTGGAGAGCCTGGCGGCCCTCAAGCCGGCGTTCAATCCCAAGGGCGGTACCGTGACCGCGGGTACGTCCTCGCAGATCACCGACGGTGCCTCCTGCATGATCGTGATGTCCGCTCAGCGTGCCCAGGACCTGGGCATCCAGCCGATGGCGGTGGTTCGCGCCATGGCCGTGGCCGGTGTCGACCCGGCGATCATGGGTTACGGCCCTGTGCCGTCCACGCAGAAGGCCCTCAAGCGCGCCGGCCTGAGCATGGCCGACATCGATTTCGTCGAGCTCAACGAAGCCTTCGCCGCCCAAGCCCTGCCGGTGCTGAAGGACCTCAAGCTGCTCGACAAGATGGAGGAGAAGGTCAACCTGCACGGCGGCGCCATCGCCCTGGGGCACCCCTTCGGTTGTTCCGGTGCCCGTATCTCCGGTACCCTGCTGAACGTCATGAAGCAGAACGGTGGGACTTTTGGCGTGTCCACCATGTGTGTGGGCCTCGGCCAGGGCATCACCACGGTCTTCGAACGCATTTAAGCGTTGGTGGACAAGAAACCGGGGCCCTGTGCCCCGGTTTTTGTTTGTTGGCGATAAGTTTTTTCAAGGAATTGTGCGATGCAGTTACAAACCGGTCTTTATCGTCATTACAAGGGGCCCGAATACCGCGTATTCGGCGTCGCCCGCCACTCCGAGACCGAACAGCAGATGGTCGTCTACCAGGCGCTATACGGCGATTTCGGGCTGTGGGTGCGGCCGCTGGAGATGTTCTGCGGGGAGGTCGTGGTCGAGGGTGAAACGGTGCCGCGTTTTGCCCTGGTTCAGGCTGAAACACCGGTAATTGGCGGGGTCTGAGCCGTTCGCGGGTCACGCCTTCGCTTGACCTCACCTTTGGCGCCACTATATATAGCGGTGCCGCGTCGGGCGCCGGTCGCCCTTCATTATTTAGAATTCAGGAATTTTCTGATCCATGGGTAAATCGCTGGTCATCGTGGAATCCCCGGCCAAGGCCAAGACCATCAACAAGTACTTGGGCAGCCAGTACGTGGTGAAGTCGAGCATCGGCCATATCCGTGACCTGCCTACCAGTGGCTCGGCAAGCGCCGCCAAGGAACCGGCCAAGCGCGGCAAGGCCGCGGCCGGCGAGGCGCCGGCCCTGTCGCCCAAGGAGAAGGCCAAGCGCCAACTGTTCTCCCGCATGGGCGTCGACCCCGAGCAGGGGTGGAAAGCCAAGTACGAGATCCTTCCCGGTAAGGAGAAGGTGGTCGAAGAGCTGCGCCGCTTGGCCAAGGATGCCGACACCATCTATCTCGCAACCGACTTGGATCGCGAGGGGGAAGCTATCGCCTGGCACCTGCGCGAGTCGATCGGTGGCGACGACAGCCGCTACAAGCGCGTGGTGTTCAACGAGATCACCAAGAAGGCGATCCAGGAAGCCTTCGCCGAACCGGGCGAGCTCGATATCAATCGGGTCAATGCCCAGCAGGCGCGACGCTTTCTCGATCGCGTGGTCGGCTACATGGTTTCGCCGCTGCTGTGGGCGAAGATCGCCCGCGGCCTTTCCGCCGGACGGGTGCAGTCGGTGGCGGTGAAGCTGGTGGTCGAGCGCGAGAAGGAAATCCGCGCCTTTGTTCCGGAAGAATATTGGGAAGTGCATGCCGACCTCGGCACCGGCAAGGGCGCTACCGTGCGCTTCGAGGTCGCCCGGGAGAACGGCGCCGCCTTCAAGCCACTGAACGAAGCCCAGGCCATGGCCGCCCTGGCGACGCTGAAGGACTCCAGCTACAGCATCGCCAAGCGTGAAGACAAGCCGACCAGCAGCAAGCCCTCGGCCCCGTTCATCACCTCCACGCTGCAGCAGGCCGCGAGCAATCGCCTGGGCTTCGGCGTGAAGAAGACCATGATGATGGCGCAGCGCCTTTACGAGGCCGGCTACATCACCTACATGCGTACCGATTCGACCAACCTCTCGGCGGACGCCGTGGGCATGGTCCGCGACTTCATCGAGAACGAGTACGGCAAGCAGTACCTGCCGGCCAAGGCCAACGCGTACAGCAGCAAGGAAGGCGCCCAGGAGGCCCACGAGGCGATTCGCCCCTCCGACGTCAACCTCAAGCCGACCCAGCTGTCGGGCATGGAGCGCGACGCCGAACGCCTCTATGAGCTGATCTGGCGTCAGTTCGTCGCCTGCCAGATGCCGCCGGCGGAGTACCTGTCCACCACGGTCACCGTGGCCGCGGCCCAGTTCGAGCTGCGCGCCAAGGGCCGCATTCTCAAGTTCGACGGTTATACCCGGGCACTGCCGCAGCAGAGCAAGCCGGGTGAGGACGATGTACTGCCGGAGATGAGTGAAGGCGAAGTGCTCAAGTTGCTCCAGCTCGATCCCAGCCAGCATTTCACCAAGCCGCCGGCACGCTTCTCCGAGGCCAGCCTGGTCAAGGAGATGGAGAAGCGCGGTATCGGCCGGCCCTCGACCTATGCGGCGATCATCTCGACCATTCAGGATCGCGGTTACGTCGCCTTGCACAATCGTCGCTTCTATTCCGAGAAGATGGGCGAGATCGTCACCGAGCGCCTGTCCGAGAGTTTTGCCAACCTGATGGACTACGGCTTCACCGCCGGTATGGAAGAGCACCTGGATGACGTCGCCCAGGGCGAGCGCGAGTGGAAGCACCTGCTCGATGAGTTCTACGGCGACTTCAAGGGCAAGCTCGAGGTGGCCGAGGCCAGCGAAAACGGCATGCGCGCCAACATGCCGACGCCCACCGACATCCCCTGTCGCGAATGCGGCCGGCCGATGATGATTCGCACCGCCTCCACCGGGGTGTTCCTCGGCTGCTCCGGTTACAGCCTGCCGCCGAAGGAGCGCTGCAAGTCGACCATCAACCTGATTCCGGGTGACGAGATCGCCGCCGATGATGAGGGCGAGTCGGAGTCCCTGGTGTTGCTGGGCAAGCATCGCTGCCAGAAGTGCGGCACCGCCATGGATGCCTACCTGCTGGACGAGACGCGCAAGCTGCATGTCTGCGGCAACAACCCGGACTGTGCGGGTTATGAGGTCGAGCAGGGTCAGTACCGTATCAAGGGCTACGAAGGGCCGAGTCTGGAGTGCGACAAGTGCGGCAGTCAGATGCAGCTCAAGACCGGCCGTTTCGGCAAGTTCTTCGGCTGCACCAACAGCGAGTGCAAGAACACCCGCAAGCTGCTCAAGAGTGGCGAGCCGGCACCGCCGAAGATGGATGCGGTGAAGATGCCCGAGCTCAAGTGCGAGAAGGTCAACGACACTTACGTGCTGCGCGACGGCGCATCCGGTCTGTTCCTGGCCGCCAGCCAGTTCCCGAAGAACCGCGAGACCCGCGCGCCTCTGGTGCTGGAATTGCTTCCGCACAAGGACGAGATCGATCCCAAGTATCACTTCCTGCTCGAGGCGCCGAAGAAGGACCCGGAAGGCCGTCCCGCAGTGATCCGCTTCAGCCGCAAGACCAAGGAGCAGTACGTGCAGTCCGAGGTCGAGGGCAAGCCTACCGGCTGGCGGGCTTTCTACGATGGCGGCAAGTGGAAGGTCGAAGACAAGCGCTGATCACGTAGTTCGCGCGCCGGTCCAGGCTGGCGCGCGTATAGTGATCTGATACGTTGTGGAGGGTGCTCGCATGGCCAATGAACTCTATACCCGCACCAATCAGAAAATGTTCTATGCCGGTCTGGCGCTTGAGTCCTGGCGCAAGGCGGAAGAGGGGCAGGCGATGAACGCCCAGGGCCTGATTCAGGCCGAGCGCGAGGCGGCGTTGTTCCACCTGTATGGCGCATTGCTTGGCTTGTGTCACGAGATCGCCGGCTACTACCGCTTGCCGGAGCGCACGGCGCCGCGTGCCGAACAGTTACTGAGTAGTGCCGTGCTCGAAGCGGCGCCGAGTCCGGAGCTGGCGGAGCTGATCGAGTTGGCGCAGCAGCCGGAAACCTGGCTGGCGCAGCTATTGCGCGCCTATGCCGAGCTGTTTCAGCCTCCTCAGGCGGAGCAGAAAGCCAAGGTCGACCCGACCACGCCGTTGATCGAGGCCGTCAGCCTGGATCGCGAATCGCCGCCGCTGGCACGGGCAACCCTTGAGGATTGGCGGCAGCAGCTCAAGGGCTTGGCCCAGCGTTTTCGCGAGTCGCTCACCGAGTGGTGATACGGCTCTGGATGGGCGGACTAGGGTGAAGCCTGGTCGGCTGTTACAATGCCGGCCTTTCGTGGAGAGCCTAACCAATGCCTACATCCTTCCTGGAAATTGTCGAGTTGCCCGATGGGCGAATAGCCCTGCGTCGAGCGGAGGATGAGGAGGCGCTGGTGGTGCTGGATTTCTCTGCCGATGCCAAGGCCTTCCTGCAGGGGCAGCACATTGAAGTGGCCAAGGCCATGCTGAACGTTGGTGTGCAGATGGCGGGCAGGTTGGCCGAAGGCGACTTTCAGCATGAGGAAGAGGCGCGCGTTCTGCATTGAGCCGCCGGGGCAGGGTCGCACTGCCTGTCAGTTTTCTAGCTCCTCTTTACTCTCGCCTAACCTGACCTCGAATGAACTCGCTCCTGTGTGCTTTCGGGGCTGCTCTTCATGTGCCTATCCCAGGCTGATATTCAGGCTCTGCGCCTTTCCCTGGCGGGCGGCTTGCTCGAGTCTTGATCGAGCCGCCTGCTCGAGTGGGTGCAGCCAGCTGATCACGGTATGACTGCGCCCCAGCTTCAAGGCCTGTTCGGCTAACTGCAGGGCGCTCTGCCTGTCGCCCGGTTGCAGCAGCAGGATGCGCTCGCGATTCAAGCCGGCGTCGCGCAGCCAGCTGGTGGTCAGCGTGACCGGCGGTGCTATCAGGGTCAGCCAGCGCGCATCATTGTTATCGCTTAGCTCCCGGAGAATTGGAGCCAGCAGGCTGAGACAGTGTCCCGCAGCGCCGCGCAGCGACAGCTCGCTGAATGCTTCCGGCTCCTCCAGCCAGGCCGGCGGTGACGCCTCGGCCAGTAGCGCCGGAGTCGGCGCGGCGAGAAACGCATCGAATAGCGGGAGTTGCGATCGGTTCAGTGGCTGCGGGGACTGCATAAATCCTCCTTTAGCGGCGAATGACGCCGACGCTCAAGCCTTCGATGACCAAGTCCTGTTCTTCCAGGTTCACCTCGATCGGGGCGAATTCGGGGTTCTCGGCAATCAGCCATACCCGGTTGCCCTCACGCTTGAAGCGTTTGACCGTCACCTCGTCATCTATACGGGCAACCACCACCTGACCGTTGCGCGCTTCGCGGGTGGTGTGCACGGCGAGCAGGTCGCCGTCGAAAATGCCGATGTCCTTCATGCTCATGCCGCGCACACGCAGCAGGTAGTCGGCGCGGGGGTGGAAGAACTCCGGGTTGATCCGGCAGGATTCTTCCACGTGCTGCTGTGCCAGTATTGGCGCACCGGCGGCGACGCGGCCGATGACCGGCAGGCCTTCCTCTTCGTTGTTGTTCGGCTCGAAGCCGGGAATGCGGATGCCACGGGAGGCCCCCGGGGTCATTTCTATGGCGCCCTTGCGAGCCAGGGCCTTGAGATGTTCTTCGGCGGCATTGGGTGACTTGAAGCCGAGCGCCTGCGCGATCTCCGCGCGAGTCGGCGGATAGCCGTTGTCTTCCAGGCACTGCTTGATGAAGGCGAGAATCTCGGTTTGGCGCGGCGTCAGCTTAAGCATGTCAGGACTCTGTTTTTTTATACAGTGACTGGGATTATATACAGTGCGATCGGCTTGGCAATCCACCTTTATTGCGCCGAGGCGTATTCGACCCTGTAGTTTGTGGGCGTCAGCGTGTTACTCGAAGGGCGTTCGGGGCGTCTTGATCTGCTGGCGAAGCTCGCTATTGTGCAAATGTGACTGCCCGGCCAAAAGACGGCTCGCGCGGCTTGACAAGCGGGTGGCCTGAAACGTATGTTTCAAACGAGTGTTTGTCAGGTGAAAGGTCATGGCCCAATCGGAAACCGTTGAACGCATTCTCGATGCAGCGGAACAGCTGTTCGCGGAGAAGGGCTTTGCCGAGACTTCGTTGCGGCTTATTACCAGCAAGGCCGGGGTCAACCTGGCCGCGGTAAATTACCATTTCGGTTCGAAGAAGGCGCTGATTCAGGCGGTCTTCTCGCGCTTTCTCGGGCCGTTCTGCGCCAGTCTCGAGCGTGAACTGGACCGCCGCCAGGCCAAGCCCGAGGCTAAGGTCAGTCTCGAGGAGTTGCTTGAGCTGCTGGTGGAGCAGGCCCTGGCGGTAAAGCCGCGCAGCGGTAACGACCTGTCGATCTTCATGCGCCTGCTGGGCCTGGCGTTCAGCCAGAGCCAGGGTCACCTGCGCAAGTATCTGGAAGAAGTGTACGGCAAGGTGTTTCGTCGCTACATGCTCCTGGTGCACGAAGCGGCGCCGCGCATTCCGCCGCTGGAGTTGTTCTGGCGGGTGCACTTCATGCTGGGTGCCGCGGCGTTCAGCATGTCCGGGATCAAGGCACTGCGGGCGATGGCCGAGACGGATTTCGGGGTCAATACCTCGATCGAGCAGGTGATGCGCCTGATGGTGCCGTTTCTGGCCGCCGGCATGCGGTCCGAGAGTGGGCTGGTCGATGAGGCCCTGGCCAACGCCCAGCACAAGCCTCGGAGCAAGAGTCCGGTCGCGCCCGCCAAGGTTTGATGCCCCACGGGTGGGCTTGGCGGGCGTGATCCGCTAAGCTAGCCGCCCATGCGCGCCCTCGATTTTCTCCACATCTCACTCGCCGATCAGTGCCTGTACGGCTTTGCCGACGGGCAGCTGTTGCTGCGTCTAGCGGTGTCTACTGCGCTCAATGGTCCGGGCGAGCTCAACGGCTCGGGCTGCACGCCCCGCGGCCTGCATCAGGTACGGGCGAAGATCGGCGAGGGGCTGCCGCTGGGGGCGGTGCTGCGTGGGCGGCGCTGGACTGGCGAGCTGTGGTCGGCCGAGCTGGCTGCGCAGTTTCCCGAACGTGACTGGATACTCTCGCGCATCCTCTGGCTCAGCGGCTGCGAGCCGGGGCGCAACAGGCTCGGCAAGGTGGATACCTTTCGACGCTACATCTACCTGCACGGTACGCCGGACAGCGAGCCCATGGGCGTGCCGCGTTCCCATGGCTGTATCCGACTGCGCAATGACGACCTGATCGCGCTGTTTCCCCTTGTGCCCCGGCAGTGTCCGGTGCGCATCGAGGAAGCGCCCTGTCCGGAATGGGCGGCAACGCCCCTCAATTAAGGATTTCGAGTGAGTTCAAGCATGCAAGGTTCGCTGATGCTGGATATCGCCGGCACCTGGCTGACCGCTGGGGATCGTCGGTTGCTCAGCCAGCCCGAGGTCGGCGGGTTGATTCTGTTTGCCCGCAATATCGAGCACCCGCGCCAGGTGCGCGAGTTGTGCGCGGCGATCCGCGCGGTTCGTCCCGACCTGCTGCTGGCGGTGGATCAGGAGGGCGGGCGCGTGCAGCGCCTGCGCCAGGGCTTCGTGCGTCTGCCGGCGATGCGTGCGGTGGCTGACAATCAGAACGCCGAGGCGTTGGCCGAACAGTGCGGCTGGGTCATGGCCAGCGAAGTGCTAGCGGCCGGGCTGGACCTGAGTTTCGCCCCGGTACTGGACCTCGACCACCAGCGCAGCGCGGTGGTCGGCAGTCGCGCCTTCGAGGGCGATGCGCAGCGTGCCACTCTTTTGGCCGGCGCCTTTATTCGCGGTATGAATACGGCCGGGATGGCCGCCACCGGCAAGCACTTTCCGGGTCATGGTTGGGCCGAGGCAGACTCCCACGTAGCGATCCCGCTGGATGAGCGCAGCCTGGCCGAGATTCGCGCCAGCGATCTGCAGCCCTTCGTGCAGCTCAGTGGCCAGCTGGATGCGGTGATGCCGGCCCATGTCATCTATCCCCAGGTCGACAGCCAGCCGGCCGGTTTCTCGCGGCGCTGGCTGCAGGAGATCCTGCGCGGCGAGCTGCGGTTTGACGGGGTGATCTTCAGCGATGACCTGTCGATGGCCGGCGCCCATGTGGCCGGCGATGCGGCCGGGCGCATCGAGGCGGCTTTGGCGGCGGGTTGCGACATGGGCCTGGTGTGCAACGACCGGGCGGCTGCGGAGCTGGCCCTGAGTGCCTTGCAGCGCCTCAAGGTCTCCCCTTCGCCGAGGCTGGCGCGCATGCGTCGGCGGACCTTTCCGGGCGTCGAGTACCGCCAGGACCCGCGCTGGCTTAAAGCCCTGGCCGCCCTGCGTGCGGCTCAATTGATAGACTGAGGAAGCTTTGATGACTGTTTACGCCATTATCGGCGGCACCGGCCTGACCCAGCTGGATGGCCTGACCATCAATTCGGCATTGAATCTCGACTCGCCCTTCGGTCAGCCTTCGGCGCCGGTGCTGCGTGGCGACTATGCCGGGCGCGAGGTGCTGTTCCTAGCCCGTCACGGCCATCCGCACCGCATTCCGCCGCACCAGGTGAACTACCGCGCCAACCTCTGGGCGCTGAAGGAGGCAGGCGCCCAGGCGATCATCGCCGTCAATGCGGTGGGCGGCATCCATGCGGCCATGGGCACCGGACATTTCTGCGTGCCGCACCAGCTTATCGATTACACCTCGGGGCGTGGGCACACTTTCTATGAAGGCGAGCTCGAACATGTCACCCATGTCGACTTCAGTCACCCCTACGACGCGGACTTGCGCGACAAACTGTGCACCGCCCTGGCCGCCGAAAGCTGCGCGTTCAGCGGCCACGGTGTCTACGGCTGCACCCAGGGGCCGCGCCTGGAGACAGTGGCGGAAATCGCCCGCCTGGAGCGCGACGGCTGCGATATCGTCGGCATGACCGGCATGC
Source organism: Pseudomonas benzenivorans (assembly GCF_024397895.1). Lineage (NCBI taxonomy): Bacteria > Pseudomonadati > Pseudomonadota > Gammaproteobacteria > Pseudomonadales > Pseudomonadaceae > Pseudomonas > Pseudomonas benzenivorans. Next base: position 784,059 of record NZ_CP073346.1, on the reverse strand, counting down.
CCGAGGCCGTGCTGGCCCGCGAGCTGTCGCTGCCCTACGCCTGCCTGTCGCTGGTGGTCAATCCGGCGGCCGGCAAGTCCACGGCATTGATCTCCATGGCGGAGATCGAGCGGGCTCTGGATGAGGGGATGGGCCAGGTCAAGGCCGTGCTGGCGCGCGTGCTGGTCGGATAGAGTTTTTTCGCCCACATTAAAAGGGCCGCATTGCGCGGCCCTTTTTTGTTGCGCTGGCTTTACAGCGGGCTGACGCGGATCAGCAGGCCGAGGCTGCCGTGGTCCAGGTAGGTCAGTTCGCCGGTCTTGAGGCGGCTGTCCTGCCTGATGCGCTCGCTGCCCTGCAGCAGGCCGCTGGCGTCGAACTGATTGACCCAGAGGTCGGCCTCCACGTCGATGAAGCGCGCCTGCTTGAGGCTGAGGGTGCCTTCCACGGGGAAATGACCGAACTGCTCGCCGCCGGTACTCAGCGCCACGCGACTGGCCGAGCCGGACAGGTTCTGCGACCAGGCCTTGTGCAGCAGCACCTGGTAGCCGTTGGCGGCCTTGAGCTTGGCGGCTTCGCTGTTCAGTGCAGTGGCGCGCTCGCCGCCCACGTCGATCGGCAGGGCGCCCTGGGCCCAGTCGTCCGGCGCCGGCTGGCTGGCGGGAACCGGTTCGCCGGACTGGCGGAAGACGATGACCTCGACCTGATACAGGCCGTCGGCGAACGCGGGGGGCGCGAGCAATAGGAGCAGGGTGAGCGGCAGCAGGGCCAGGGTGCGGAGTGCGCGCATGGTTGAGTCCTTAAGCGGCGGGGGTCAGGCGCTCGAAGAGCGCTTCCAGGGTGTTGAAACGAAGTTCCGGGCGCTCCATCGGCGCCAGGAACTTGAGCAGGGTGGCGCCTTCGAACTTGTAGCGGTTGGGCTGGCTCTGGATCAGCTTGATCAGGGTCAGCGGGTCGACGCAGGTGTCGGCGGCGAACTCCACGCGCCCGCCCTGGGGACCGGCATCGACCTTCTTGATGCCCAGGCGCTCGGCCTGCAGCTTGAGCAGGGTCAGGCGTACCAGGTTCTTGGTCGGCTCCGGCAGCAGGCCGAAACGGTCGATCATCTCCACCTGCAGCTCCTTGAGGCCGTCCTCATCGGTGGCCGAGGCAATGCGCTTGTAGAGGATCAACCGGGCGTGCACGTCCGGCAAGTAATCTTCGGGGATCAGGGCCGGGAGCCGCAGGTTGATTTCCGGGCCACCGCCCAGCGGTTGTTCGAGGTTGGGCTGTTCGCCCTTGCGGATGGCTTTGACCGCGCGCTCGAGCATTTCCATGTAGAGGGTGAAGCCGACCGCCTGGATCTGCCCGCTCTGGCCGTCGCCGAGCAGTTCGCCGGCGCCGCGGATCTCCAGGTCGTGGGTGGCCAGGACGAAGCCGGCACCCAGGTCCTGGGCGTTGGCGATGGCCTCCAGGCGCTTCTGCGCATCGTCGGTCACCTGCTTGCGCGGCGGCGTCAGCAGATAGGCGTAGGCCTGGTGGTGGCTGCGACCGACGCGGCCGCGCAGCTGGTGCAGCTGCGCCAGGCCGAACTTGTCGGCACGCTCGATGATGATGGTATTGGCGCTGGGGACGTCGATGCCGGTCTCGATGATGGTCGAGGCAATCAGCACGTTGAAGCGCTTGTGATAGAAATCACTCATGACCTGTTCCAGATCGCGCTCGCGCATCTGCCCATGGCCGATGCCGATGCGTGCCTCTGGTACCAGGACGGCCAGGTCGGCGGCGCACTTCTCGATGGTCTTCACGTCGTTGTGCAGGTAGTAGACCTGGCCGCCGCGCAGCAGCTCGCGCAGCAGGGCTTCCTTGACCACGCCGTTCTGCTGTTCCATGACGAAGGTGCGCACCGACAGGCGGCGCGCCGGCGGGGTGGCGATGATCGACAGGTCGCGCATGCCCGCCACCGCCATGTTCAGGGTGCGCGGAATCGGCGTGGCGGTGAGGGTGAGGATGTCCACCTCGCTGCGCAGGGCCTTGAGCTGTTCCTTCTGGCGCACGCCGAAGCGGTGTTCCTCGTCGATGATCACCAGGCCCAGGTTGTTGAACTTGACGTCGTCCTGCAGCAGCTTGTGGGTGCCGATGACGATGTCGACCTTGCCTTCGGCCAACTGCTGCATGGCCTCGCCGACTTCCTTGGCGCTCTTGAAGCGGCTCATGACCTCGACTTTGACCGGCCAGTCGGCGAAGCGATCGCGGAAACTGTTGTAGTGCTGTTGGGCGAGCAGGGTGGTGGGCACCAAGACCGCCACCTGGCGGCCGCTGTGCACGGCGATGAAGGCGGCCCGCATGGCCACCTCGGTCTTGCCGAAGCCGACGTCGCCACAGACCAGGCGGTCCATCGGCTTGGGCGCCAGCATGTCATCGCGCACCGCGTCGATCGCGGCCTGCTGGTCCGGGGTTTCCTCGAAGGGGAAGCCGGCGCTGAAGGTGGCGTAGTCGAGCTGCGGGTCGGCGAAGGCGTAACCCTCGCGGGCGGCGCGACGGGCATAGATGTCGAGCAGCTCGGCGGCCACATCGCGCACCTGCTCGGCGGCCTTGCGCTTGGCCTTCTGCCAGGTCTCCGAGCCGAGTCGATGCAGCGGCGCCAGGGCGTCGTCGCTGCCGGTGTAGCGGGCGATCAGGTGCAGGCTGGCCACCGGCACGTAGAGCTTGGCCTCCTCGGCGTACTGCAGGGCGAGGAATTCGGCGCTCTGGCCTTCGATCTCCAGGGTGATCAGCCCCTGGTAGCGGCCGACGCCGTGGTCGATGTGCACCACCGGCGCGCCTTCGCGCAGCTCGGTGAGGTTCTTGATCACATTGTCGCCACCATCGCGGGTCTTCTCCCGGCGGCGGCGCTGCATGACCCGTTGGCCAAACAGCGGGCTCTCGGCGATCAGCGCCAGTTCATCGAGCAGCAGGCCCTCGTCCAAGGGGGCGATGCAGATGGCCAGGCGCTCGCTGCTGGCGCTGAACGCCTCCCAGCCTTCGACTTCCCGGGGCTTGAGCTTGAGGCGGGCGAGCAGTTCCAGCAGCACCTCGCGGCGGCCGGCGGATTCGGCGCAGAACAGGATGCGCCCGGGATGGGCCTCGATGAAACGGCGCAGGGCGGCCAGCGGTTCGTTGGCCTTGGCCTCGATGGCCAGTTCCGGCAGTGGCTGGGCGTTGAAGCGCTGGCGGCCGACGCCCGGCTCGATATCCTCCTGGCTGATCACCACCCGCGGCCAGTCCTTCAAGCGGGCGAAACACTCCTCCACCGGCAGGAAGATGTCGGCCGGCGGCAGCAGCGGACGCTCGGGGTCGACCCGGCGTTCCTCGTAGCGGTTGCGCGCGTCGACCCAGAAGTGTTCGGCGGCCTTCTCGATGCCGGGCAGGGAGAACACCTGGGTGTCCTGGGGCAGGTAGTCGAACAGGGTGGCCGACTCCTCGAAGAACAGCGGCAGGTAGTACTCGATGCCGGCCGGGGTGATGCCGGTGGCGAGGTCCTGGTAGATCGGGCAGCGGCGGAAGTCGACGTCGAAGCGCTCGCGAAAGCGCCCGCGAAAATCGGTGACGGCCTTCTTCTCGAGGGGGAACTCCCGGGCCGGCAGCAGCTTGATCGATTCGACCTTGTCGATCGAACGCTGGGTCTCCGGATCGAAGGTGCGCAGGGTTTCGATCTCGTCGTCGAACAGGTCGATGCGGTAGGGCAGCTCGCTGCCCATCGGGAACAGGTCGATCAGCGCCCCGCGCACGGCGAACTCGCCATGCTCGTAGACGGTGTCGACGCAGCGGTAGCCGGCCGCTTCCAGGCGCAGGCGCATCTCGTCGACGTCGAGTTTCTGGCCGACATCCAGGACCAGGCTGCTGCCGAGCAGGAAGCGCTTCGGCGCCAGGCGGTGTAGGGCGGTGGTGATGGGCACTACCAGCACGCCATGCTTCAACTCCGGCAGGCGGTAGAGCGCGGCGATACGCTGGGAAATGATGTCCTGGTGCGGCGAAAACAGGTCGTAGGGCAGGGTTTCCCAATCGGGGAAATGCAGCACCGGCAACGACGGGGCGAAGAAACTCAGCTCCTGCTCCAGGCGCTCGGCGCTCTGGCTGTCGGCGGTCAGCAGCAGGGTGAAGCGCTGGACGGCGCTGGCGGCTTCGGCAATGGCCAGGCTCAGGGCGGCGCCGGGCAGGTTGCCCCAGTGCTGTTTTCCGGCGGTGGCCGGCAGGGGCGGCAGGCGCAGTACGGACACGGTCGGTAAAGGCACGGGCGGCTCACGGTCGTGGTACAAGGCCGGCGATTGTAGCGGGCGAGGGCGCATCGTGTCAGTTGCGACAGCTGTGCATTGCTCCTGCCTGCGCACGCCGTCATAATGTAGCCCCTTTTTTCAGCCCCTACATGTGGAAGGTATTGCCCGTGACTCAGAAGCCCGACCAGTGTCTTGGTGAGTGGATCGATCGAGAAGCCCTTGCGGAAGCGATGATTCCGATGATTGGTCAGCTCTATCGCAACAACAACGTGGTCACCTCGATCTACGGTCGTAGCCTGATCAACCGCTCCGTCATCCAGATTCTCAAAGCCCACCGCTATGCCCGTCATCGCCTGGACGGCGACGCCGAGCTGTCGGTGCATGACACGTTCCCCATGCTCAAGACCATGAGCGAGCTCAAGCTGGGTGCCGCCTCCGTGGACCTGGGCCGGATGATGGCCAAGTTCCTGCAAGAGGCCAACGGCCGTAGCATCGAGGAATTCGTGCGCGATGAGCTGGCGCCGGTCGCCGGTCAGCAGAATGCCGTGGCGCGCAAGGGTACCGACGTGGTGCTGTATGGCTTCGGTCGCATCGGTCGCCTGCTGGCGCGCATCCTGATCGAGAAGATCGGTGGTGGCGATGGCCTGCGCCTGCGCGCCATCGTCGTGCGCAAGGGCGCGGAGAACGACCTGGTCAAGCGTGCCAGTCTGCTGCGTCGCGACTCGGTGCACGGCCCCTTCGACGGCACCATCACCATCGACGAGGAAAACAGCACCCTGACCGCCAATGGCAACCTGATTCAGATCATCTACTCCAACGATCCGGCGTCCATCGACTACACCCAGTACGGCATCCAGGATGCCCTGCTGGTCGACAATACCGGCAAGTGGCGTGATGCCGAAGGCCTGGGCCAGCACCTCAAGTGCCCGGGCATCGATCGCGTGGTGCTGACCGCGCCGGGCAAGGGTGAGCTGAAGAACATCGTGCATGGTATCAACCATCTCGACATCACTGCCGATGACAGGATCGTGTCTGCCGCCTCCTGCACCACCAACGCCATCGTGCCGGTGCTCAAGGCGATGAACGACAAGTACGGCATCATCAATGGTCACGTCGAGACCGTGCACTCCTACACCAACGATCAGAACCTGATCGACAACTTCCACAAGGGCAGCCGTCGCGGCCGCAGCGCGGCGTTGAACATGGTGATCACCGAGACTGGCGCGGCCACCGCGGCGGCCAAGGCGCTGCCGGTGCTCAAGGGCAAGCTGACCGGTAACGCGATTCGCGTGCCGACGCCCAACGTGTCCATGGCGATCCTCAACCTCAACCTGGAGAAGTCGGTCGGTCGCGAAGAGGTCAACGAGTACCTGCGCTACATGGCGCTGCACTCTGATCTGCACAAGCAGATTGACTTCGTCAATTCCCAGGAAGTTGTGTCGACCGACTTCGTCGGCTCGCGTCATGCTGGTGTGGTGGACGCCGATGCGACCATCGCCAACGACAATCGGGTCGTCCTGTACGTGTGGTACGACAACGAGTTCGGCTACAGCTGCCAGGTGGTGCGCGTGATGGAAGACATGGTCGGGGTCAACCCGCCGGCCTTCCCGAGCTAAGCCTTTCACGGTCACTCGGAAACGGGAGCTTCGGCTCCCGTTTTTTATTGCCCAGGATTTGCCAGCAGCGTGTCGCGCAGTTGCTCGGACAGGCCGTTGGGGGCCAGCCAGATGCCCAGGTAGGCGCTGGCGAGTTCCGCGTCGTCGCTGGTGAAGACGGTCACGCCGTTGTGCTCCAGGCTGAGGCCGGCGCGGGGGCTGTAGTTCAGGGCGTAGCGGTCGCCGGGGCGGATGTCGCGGAAGTTGCTGTGGAGTGCGTCGAGTCCTGGGCGCAAGCGCTCGAGGGTGGCTGCGGCGTGCTGTCTGCGCAGGGTGACCCAGGCCGCTTCGATCAGGTCATCGCGCTCGATGTCGCGAAAATAGTACAGCTCCAGGCGTTTGCTGCTCTGGCTGGCGGTTGCCTGGGCGGGGCGCAGTCGGGGCTCGGTATAGAGGGCCGCTGCGTACACGTCCAGCCACAGGTAGTTGAGTACAGCCTGGTTCTTCAGCTCCAGTCGCGTCTGCTCCAGCGCCCTTTGTGCCGGGAAATCGGCCTGGCGCAGGCGTTCCTGGTCGCTGGCGAAGAGCGTGGGGCTCAGCAGAAGCAGGGCGGACAGGGCGAGTGGTCTGAGCATGGCGGGCGCCTGAGTGGCTGGGTGGTCTGTTTTCGTCTGCACGGTGCTCGGGGTCAAGCCGCCGAGTGTTGCGTGCTGTTGCGAAAGGCCAAAAAAAGCAAGCGCTTGGGTAGTAAGCCAGTGGGGGCGTCTTTATAATCAAGCGGATTTTTTACCCGCGTCCGGCATCATCACTCACGCCCATAATGCTATCGGCGTGAGCTCGGCTATTAGCTCGCCACCTGCCGTTCGTATTCTAAAAAAAGCTTATAAATCAGTGGTTAGGCAAACCTATGATCAAAATAAAAGATGGGCTCGACTTGCCCATGACGGGCGCGCCGGCGCAACGCATAGAGGCCGCCAGGCCGGTGCGTAGCGTCGCCGTCATAGGCTTCGATTATCACGGGATGAAGCCGACGATGGAGGTTCAGGTCGGTGACCGGGTCAAACTCGGTCAGGTGCTGTTCTCCGACAAGAAGACGCCGGGTGTGACCTACACCGCGCCGGGCGCTGGGGTGGTCAGTGCGATCCACCGCGGCGAGAAGCGGGTGCTGCAGTCGGTGGTGATCGACCTCGATGGCGACGACCAACTGACCTTCGCCCAGTATCCGGTGGCTCAGCTGGACAGCCTGAGCGCCGACCAGGTGCGCGAGAACCTGCAGCAGTCCGGCCTCTGGACCGCCTTGCGTACGCGCCCGTTCAGCAAGGTGCCGGCCATCGATGCGGTGCCCAGCTCGATCTTCGTCACCGCCATCGACACTCATCCGCTGGCGGCTGATCCGGCTGTGGTGATCGGCGAGTACGCCAGCGACTTCGAGAACGGCCTGAAGGTGCTGAGTCGTCTCGGCAAGGTCTTCCTGTGCAAGGCCGAGGGCGCGAGCCTGCCGGGTGAGCAGCAGGCCAACGTGCAGGCCGAGGCGTTTGCCGGCCCGCATCCGGCCGGCCTGACCGGCACCCATATCCACTTCCTCGATCCGGTCAGCGCCCAGAAGAGCGTCTGGTCGATCGGCTATCAGGACGTGATTGCCGCCGGCAAGCTGTTCACCAGCGGTCAGCTGTGGGTCGAGCGCGTCGTTGCCCTGGCCGGTCCGGTGGTCGAGCAGCCACGTCTGCTGCGCACCCGCCTGGGCGCCAATCTGGAAGAGCTGACCGCGGGCCAGCTGCAATCCGGCTACAACCGGGTGATTTCCGGTTCCGTGCTCGGCGGCCGCACGGCGCAGGGCGCCTTCGCGTTCCTGGGTCGCTACCACGTGCAGGTGTCCTGCCTGGCCGAGGGTGCCGATCGCGAGCTGATGCACTACCTGCGCGCCGGGGTCAACAAGCATTCGGTGCTGAACATCTTCGTCTCCAAGCTGATGGCGGCGAAGAAGTTCGCCTTCTCGACCACCACCAACGGCAGTCCGCGGGCCATGGTCCCGGTCGGCAACTACGAAGCCGTGATGCCGCTGGACATCCTGCCGACCCAGTTGCTCCGCTACCTGATCGTCGGCGACACCGAGATGGCCCAGAAACTGGGTTGCCTGGAGCTCGACGAAGAAGACCTGGCCCTGTGCACCTATGTGTGCGCGGGCAAGTATGAATACGGCCCGATCCTGCGGGATAACCTCGCCCGTATCGAGAAGGAGGGTTAATCCATGGGTATTCGCGATTTCCTCGACAAGATCGAGCACAACTTCGAGAAGGGCGGCAAGTACGAGAACTGGTATGCCTTGTACGAAGCCATCGACACCTTCTTCTACCGCCCGGGCAGCGTGACCAAGACCACCGCCCACGTGCGCGACGGCATCGACCTCAAGCGCATGATGATCACGGTCTGGCTGTGCACCTTTCCGGCGATGTTCTTCGGCATGTGGAACGCCGGCTATCAGGCCAACCTGATCTTCGCCAATAGCCCCGAGCTGCTGGCCGCTCAGGAGGGCTGGCGCTTCGCCCTGATCGGCTCGCTGGCCGGGTTCGACCCGAACAGCCTGTGGGATAACTTCATCCAGGGCGCGGCCTGGTTCCTGCCTGTCTATGCGGTGACCTTCATCGTCGGCGGTTTCTGGGAAGTGCTGTTCGCGTCGATCCGCAAGCATGAGGTCAACGAAGGCTTCTTCGTGACTTCCGTGCTGTTCGCCCTGATCCTGCCGCCGAGCATTCCGCTGTGGCAGGTGGCTCTGGGCATCAGCTTCGGCGTGGTGATCGGCAAGGAAGTGTTCGGCGGCACCGGCAAGAACTTCCTCAACCCGGCCCTGACCGGTCGTGCCTTCCTGTTCTTCGCCTACCCGGCGCAGATGTCCGGCGACGCGGTGTGGACCACCGTGGACGGCTTTGCCGGCGCCACGGCCCTGAGTCTGGCGGCTTCCGGTGGCATCGAGAACGTCATCAACCAGGGTGTCACCTGGATGGACGCCTTCGTCGGCACCATTCACGGCTCCCTGGGCGAGACCAGCACCCTGGCCATCCTGATCGGCGGCGGCGTGCTGGTGCTGACCAAGATCGCCTCCTGGCGCATCGTCTCGGGCGTGATGCTCGGCATGGTCGGCCTGACCCTGCTGTTCAACGCCATCGGTTCGGACACCAACCCGATGTTCGCCATGCCCTGGCATTGGCACCTGGTGGTCGGCGGCTTCGCCTTCGGCATGTTCTACATGGCCACCGACCCGGTGTCGGCGTCCATGACCAACACCGGCAAGTGGATCTTCGGCGCCCTGATCGGCGTGATGGTCGTGCTGATCCGTGTGGTCAACCCGGCATTCCCGGAAGGCATGATGCTGGCGATTCTGTTCGCCAACTTGTTCGCACCGCTGATCGACCACTTCGTCGTTCAGGCCAATATCAAGCGGAGGCTGGCACGCAATGTCTAGTCAAAAAGAATCTACCGTCCGTACGCTGACGGTGGCCCTGCTGGTGTGCCTGGTGTGCTCGGTGTTCGTCGCCGGCGCCGCCATCGCACTGAAGCCGACCCAGGTCGACAATCGCCTGCTGGACAAGCAGCGCAGCATCCTGGCCATCGCCGGTCTGGGCGATCCTTCGATGAGCGGCAAGCAGGTCAAGGAGCTGTTTGCCAGTACCATCACCGCGAAACTGGTCGATCTGGAGAGCGGCAGTTTCTCCGATGCCCATGATCCGATCACCTTCGATCCACTCAAGGCGTCCAAGGACCCGAAACTGTCCAGCGCGCTGCCAGCCAGTGAGGACATCGCCGGGATCAAGCGTCAGGAGCGTTTCTCCACTGTGTACATGGTGGAGCAGGACGGTCAGGTGCAGACGCTGATCCTGCCGGTGCGTGGCTACGGCCTGTGGTCGACCCTGCACGGTTTCATCGCCGTCAAGGGCGACCTCAATACCGTGGTCGGCATGGGCTTCTATCAGCATGGCGAAACGCCAGGGCTGGGCGGCGAAGTCGACAATCCCAAGTGGAAGGGGCAATGGCCGGGCAAGACGCTGTTTGATGAAAGCGGCGATCTGGCCGTGGAAATCGTCAAGGGCGGCGTCGATCCGCAGAGTTCGCAAGCCGAGCATCAGGTCGACGGTTTGGCCGGCGCCACCCTGACCAGCAAAGGGGTGGATAACCTGCTGAAGTTCTGGCTCGGTCAGAACGGCTTCGGTCCGTTTATCGCTAATCTTCGCGCAGGGGAGGCTTGATCATGTCGCAGCCGACTATTAAAGAAGTCCTGCTCAATCCGATTTTCAACAACAACCCCATCGGCCTGCAGATCCTCGGGATCTGTTCGGCCCTGGCGGTGACCTCGAACCTGCAGACCGCCCTGGTGATGTCCGCGGCGCTGACCCTGGTGACCGGTTTCTCCAACCTGTTCATCTCGATGATCCGCAGCCAGATCCCCAGCTCGATCCGCATGATCGTGCAGATGGTGATCATCGCCTCCTTGGTGATCGTGGTGGATCAGGTGCTCAAGGCCTACGCCTTCAGTCTGTCCAAACAGCTGTCGGTGTTCGTCGGCCTGATCATCACCAACTGCATCGTGATGGGCCGCGCCGAAGCCTTCGCCATGCAGAACCCGCCGGTCTTGTCGTTCTTCGACGGCATCGGCAACGGCCTGGGCTACAGCGCATTCCTGATTGCCCTGGGCATCATCCGCGAGCTGTTCGGCGCCGGTAAGCTGATGGGCTACGAGATCATTCCGGTGGTCAACGACGGTGGCTGGTACCAGCCCAACGGCATGCTGCTGCTGCCACCTTCGGCCTTCTTCCTGATCGGCCTGTTCATCTGGGCCATCCGCAGCTGGAAAACCGACCAGGTCGAGAGCAACGCCTACAAGATGGCCCCACAGGTCTCGAATAAGGAGGCTTACTAATGGAGCATTACATCAGCCTGTTCGTCCGGGCGGTGTTCGTTGAGAACATGGCGCTGGCGTTCTTCCTGGGCATGTGCACCTTTATCGCCATCTCGAAGAAGGTCGAGACGGCGATCGGCCTGGGTATCGCCGTGGTGGTGGTGCTGGGTATCACCATGCCGGTCAATAACCTGATCTACACCAATATCCTCAAGGATGGCGCGCTGGCCTGGGCCGGCATGCCTGAGGTCGACCTGAGCTTTCTCGGCCTGCTGACCTTCATCGGCGTCATCGCGGCGATCGTGCAGATCCTCGAGATGACCCTGGATAAGTACGTGCCGGCCTTGTACAACGCCCTCGGCGTGTTCCTGCCGCTGATCACGGTGAACTGCGCCATCATGGGCGGCTCGCTGTTCATGGTGGAGCGGGACTACAACCTGGCGGAAAGCACTGTCTACGGTATCGGTGCCGGTGTTTCCTGGGCCTTGGCGATCGCCGCCCTGGCGGGGATCCGCGAGAAGCTCAAGTACAGCGACGTTCCAGCCGGGCTGCAGGGGTTGGGCATCACCTTCATCACCATCGGCCTGATGTCACTGGGCTTCATGTCCTTCTCTGGCGTGCAGTTGTAAGGAAGGGATGAACAGATGATCAATTTCGAGATATTCCTGGCGATCGGCATGTTCACCGCCATTGTGTTGGCGCTGGTGCTGATCATTCTCGCGGCGCGCGCCAAGCTGGTCTCCAGCGGTGACGTCAGCATCGAGATCAACGGCGAGAAAACCATCACCGTGCCGGCCGGCGGCAAGCTGCTGCAGACCTTGGCCGAAAACAACATCTTCCTGTCCTCGGCCTGCGGCGGCGGCGGCACCTGTGCCCAGTGCAAGTGCATCGTCGAAACCGGTGGCGGCGAGATGCTGTCCACCGAAGAGTCGCACTTCACCAAGCGCGAGGCCCGCGAGGGCTGGCGCCTGTCCTGCCAGACCCCGGTCAAGCAGGACATGAAGATCGAAGTGCCGGAAGAAGTCTTCGGCGTGAAGAAGTGGGAATGCACGGTGGCGTCCAACCCCAACGTCGCGACCTTCATCAAGGAGCTGACCCTCAAGCTGCCCGAGGGCGAGAACGTCGACTTCCGCGCCGGCGGCTACGTGCAGCTCGAGTGCCCGCCGCACACCGTCCACTACAAGGACTTCGACATCCAGGAGGAGTACCGCGGCGACTGGGACAAGTTCAACCAGTGGAAGTACGTGTCCAAGGTCGAGGAGACCGTGATCCGTGCCTACTCCATGGCCAACTACCCGGAAGAAGTCGGTCTGGTGAAGTTCAACATCCGTATCGCTTCGCCGCCACCGGGCAAGGATCACCTGCCGCCAGGCCAGATGTCCTCCTGGGTGTTCAGCCTCAAGCCGGGTGACAAGGTCACGGTGTACGGACCCTTCGGCGAGTTTTTCGCCAAGGAAACCGATGCCGAGATGGTCTTCATCGGTGGTGGTGCCGGCATGGCGCCGATGCGCTCGCACATCTTCGACCAGCTCAAGCGCCTGAAGTCCACGCGCAAGATCAGCTTCTGGTACGGCGCGCGCTCCATGCGCGAGGCCTTCTACAACGAAGAGTACGATCAACTGCAGGCCGAGAACCCGAACTTCCAGTGGCATCTGGCCTTGTCCGACCCGCAGCCGGAAGACAACTGGACCGGCCTCAAGGGCTTCATCCACAACGTGCTGTACGAGAACTACCTCAAGGACCATCCGGCCCCCGAGGATTGCGAGTTCTACATGTGCGGCCCACCCATGATGAACGCCGCGGTGATCAAGATGCTGGTCGACCTGGGTGTGGAGCAGGAAAACATTCTGCTCGACGACTTCGGCGGCTAAGCGTGCTGCACGCTGTACTCCAGCCCGTTATCGCGGTCGCCCTGGCGGCCGCCTTAACGGGCTGCTGGTTTTCCGAGCGGGTCGAAGAGTTCGGCGGCCCGACCATGGGCAGTACCTATACGGTCAAGTATGTACGCACCGAGGGGGCGCCGACTGTCGCTGCTCTGCAGGCCGAGACCGAGGCGATCCTCGCCGAGGTCGACCAGCAGATGTCCACCTACCGCGACGATTCGCTGATTTCCCAGTTCAACCGGGCACCGGCGGGCAGCTGCTTGGCGATGCCGGCTGCGATGTTGCAGCTGGTGGGTGCCGGGCAGGATCTGGCGCAGCAGAGTGGCGGGGCCTTCGACCTGACCCTGGAGCCGCTGCTCAATCTCTGGGGGTTTGGTCCCCAGGCGCGGGTGGAGAAGGTGCCGACTGCCGAGCAGCTGGCCGAGGCGCGGCGGCGCAGCGGTCACCAGCACCTGCGGCTTGAAGGCGGGCAGCTGTGCAAGGACGTCGACCTGCAACTGGACCTCAACAGCATCGCCGCCGGTTATACGGTCGACCGCATCGTCGCCCGTTTCGGGGAGCTGGGCGTCAGTCGTTACCTGGTGGATGTCACCGGGGAGCTGAAGGCGGCCGGTCGCAAGCCCAGCGGCGAGCCGTGGCGCATCGCCATCGAGGCGCCCCGTGATGACGAGCGGGTGGCGCAGCGGGTCCTGGAGCTGGATGGCTACGGCATCTCCACCTCCGGCGACTACCGCAACTATTTCGAAGAGAACGGCAAGCGCTACTCCCATACCCTGGATCCGCAGACCGGCGCGCCCATCAGCCACAAGTTGGCAGCGGTGACGGTGGCCGATCGATCGACCTTACGGGCCGATGGGTTGTCCACATTATTGATGGTGCTGGGGCCCGAGCGGGGATTGGCCTACGCTGAGCAGGCCGACATCGCCGCCTTTTTCGTGATCCGCGATGACGGGCGTTTCGTCACACAGACTACCGCGGCGTTTGAGCAACTGTTTGCCGCAGGAGATGAGCAATGATTTTCGTAGTGGTTTTTCTGACAATGCTGCTGGTGGTGGGTCTGATGGCCGTCGGCGTGATCATGGGCCGCAAGCCCATCGCCGGGTCCTGTGGTGGCATCGCCAATCTGGGCATCGAGAAGGAGTGCTCGATCTGCGGCGGCAGTCGCGAGAAGTGCGAGGAGGTCAATCGCACCGAGGGCGATGCGGGCGCCGACCTGGCCTACGACGCGACCAAGCGTTGATGCGCGGACGCATGGTGGGCAGATAGATTGATTGCCGGCACTGCACTTCAGTGCCGGTCCTGCCGAGGGCGCGCCATAAGCGCCCCGGTGTGATCTGAAGGAGTAAACATGGCGGTCTACAACTATGACGTAGTGGTGCTGGGCTCCGGCCCGGCAGGTGAGGGCGCGGCAATGAATGCCGCCAAGGCCGGCCGCAAGGTGGCGGTGGTCGACACCCGGCGCGAAGTCGGCGGCAACTGCACCCACCTGGGCACTATTCCTTCCAAGGCGCTGCGCCACTCGGTGCGCCAGATCATGCAATTCAACACCAACCCGATGTTCCGCCAGATCGGCGAGCCGCGCTGGTTCTCCTTCCCGGACGTACTCAAGAGCGCCGAGCGGGTCATCGGCAAGCAGGTCACCTCGCGCACCGGTTACTACGCGCGTAACCGCATCGACCTGTTCTACGGCACCGGCAGCTTCGCCGACGAGCAGACCGTCGAAGTGGTCTGTCCCAATGGCGTGGTGGAAACCCTGGTGGCCAAGCAGATCGTCATCGCCACCGGCTCGCGCCCCTACCGCCCGGCGGATGTCGATTTTCGCCACCCGCGCGTCTACGACAGCGACACCATCCTCAGCATCGGCCACACGCCGCGCCGGCTGATCATCTATGGCGCCGGGGTCATCGGCTGCGAGTACGCCTCGATCTTCAGCGGTCTGGGCGTGCTGGTCGACCTGATCGACAACCGCGATCAGCTGCTGAGCTTCCTCGATGCGGAGATCTCCGATGCCCTCGGCTATCACCTGCGCAACAACAACGTGCTGATCCGTCATAACGAAGAGTACGAGCGCATCGAGGGCCTGGACAACGGGGTGATCCTGCACCTCAAGTCCGGCAAGAAGATCAAGGCCGATGCCCTGCTGTGGTGCAACGGCCGCACCGGCAATACCGACAAACTGGGCCTGGAGAACATCGGCATCGAGGTCAACAGCCGTGGCCAGGTCGAGGTCGATGAGCACTACCGTACCGAGCTGGCCAATATCTTCGCCGCCGGTGACGTGATCGGCTGGCCGAGTCTGGCCAGTGCGGCCTACGACCAGGGGCGTTCGGCCTCCGGCAATATCGTCGAGAATGACAGCTGGCGTTTCGTCGACGACGTGCCGACCGGCATCTACACCATTCCGGAGATCAGCTCGATCGGTAAGAACGAGCGCGAGCTGACCCAGGCGAAGATTCCCTACGAGGTGGGCAAGGCGTTCTTCAAGAGCATGGCGCGGGCGCAGATCTCCAGCGAGCCGGTGGGCATGCTGAAGATCCTCTTCCACCGCGAGACGCTCGAGGTGCTCGGTGTGCATTGCTTCGGCTACCAGGCCTCGGAGATCGTGCACATCGGTCAGGCGATCATGAACCAGAAGGGCGAGGCGAACAGCATCAAGTACTTCGTCAACACCACCTTCAACTACCCGACCATGGCCGAGGCCTATCGGGTGGCCGCGTTCGACGGCCTCAACCGGCTTTTTTGAGCGGCTCCGACCGGTGGCCTGAGCCGGTCGGGGAGGACCCGTTCAGCGACTCGCGATCCTGGCAGTGGCCGAATCGGGAGAGTTTCTGACCAGGCAGCAAGAAGAAACCGGCCCCTGAGGCCGGTTTTTTCGTGTCGGGTGCTGCCTTCTGCGCGGGAGGCTCAGCGCCACAGTGTGGCCACGGCCCGGCCGGGGAAGTCGGTGATCAGGCTGTCCACGCCAAAATCGGCGAGGCGGCGCATCAGCGCTGCATCGTTGACCGTCCATACCGATACGTGCAGGCCGGCCTTCTGCGCCTTGCTGAGGCGTTCCGGGCTGCACAGCGTCCAGTCCAGGGCGAGCAGGTCGCAGCCATAGTGTTGCGCCACTTTCAGCGGGTCGAGCCAGGCGTGTTCGGCCACCAGGCCGCGGGAAATCTCGGGGTGCAGGTTCTGCATCGCGCGCAGCACCTCCCGCGAGCTCGAGGTCACGCTGATCCTGTCGGTCAGGCCGTGGTGCTTGGCCAGTTCGGCAATGCCTTTGGCCATGCGCGCTGCGCGCACCTTCGAGGCGCTCTTGACCTCCAGTTGCCAGTGTTCGAAGTCGCATTGCTCGAACAACTCCGACAGCCGCGGAATGGGGCAGGGCGTGCGCCACTCGGGACCGCAGGTGCGCGCGTCGTAGCGCACCAGGTCGGCGGCATCATGTTCCACCACCTTGCCGCGGTGGCCGGTGGTGCGCTTCAGGGTCGGGTCGTGGATGACCATCAGCTCGCCGTCGCGCGACAGGTGCAGGTCCAGTTCGCAGCGTCGCACGCCATGGTCAAGGCAGGTCTGGAAACTGGCGAGGGTGTTTTCCGGTGCTTCGCCCTTGGCGCCGCGGTGGCCGTAAATCAGGGTCACGATTACTCCTTGCTGGGGGCGGTGCGTGGCTGATGGTGGCGCACGCTGTTGATCACGTGGTCATACTCGAAATACACGCTGAACTCGCGATAGTCCCAGCGGGTGATCGGCGGTTGCCCGACCGGCGCATGCTCCTGGTCGGCCAGGCCGTAGCGCTCGAGTACCGCGCGCTGCGAGGTGCCACGCTGCGGCAGTTCGATGGCCGCGGCACCTTGCTGGCCGAGCGGGATCTGCAGGGTCTCGGCATGGCCGCTCAGGGGCAGCAGCAGGGCGAGCAGGGCTAGAAGACGGGGCATAGGGCTCATCCTTGTGGTCATGACTGTTCACGGGCCTGGCGGCGCTCCCAGGCCTGCTTCTGCAGGATATGCCGGGCCAGCAGTTGGCGCTGTGCGTCGGTCATCGCTTCGAACTCGGTGCCGAGTTCGAACTGGCCGTCGGCCTGTTCGCGGCAGTGGACGACCTTGGCCCGCAGCAGCAACCCTAGGGCCTGGGGCATGAGTACCATCTTGATCGCCAGGTGGGTGTCGATGGCGACCGGTCGCGCATGATTGAAGCTCACCCCGCCTTCGGACAGGCAGACCTTCTTCGGCGCGCCGATATCGCGCAACAGGGTCTGGGCGACGGCCTGGCCGAGCAGGTCGATGCGCTTGTTGATCACCTTGAGGTAGTTGGCCAGGGTGCGGTCGCGTTCGCTGATGTGGCGCAACAGGTGCTGCGACTCGAAATCCATCAGGTGCAGGTCGCTGAGCAGGTTGAACAGCGGCGAACTGTCGTGCAGCGCGTCACTGGCGAGGGCTTCGGCGCCGGACAGCGGGGTGAAATCCAGTGCGATCGTGTCGTCGATACGATAGTATTCGCGGCGATCTTTTTCATCTTGAGACGGCATGGCGAACCCATGGCAGCAGTAGTGGTCTGAGTGTAAGGCTGCTCGCCAAGCCCCGCCACAAGGACGTTCTTCTTTCCCCCGAAACAGCCCCCGACATGTTCAGACCCCTGTTCGTCTTCATCGGCACGCGCTACACGCGCGCCAAACGCCGCAGCCATTTCGTTTCCTTCATTTCCCTGACCTCGATGATCGGGCTGGCACTTGGCGTGCTGGTGATGATCCTGGTGCTGTCGGTGATGAATGGCTTCGATCATGAGATGCGCACCCGCGTGCTGGGCATGGTGCCCCACGCCACGATCGAGAGTCCCACGCCACTCGCCGACTGGCGCGAGCTTGCTGCCGGCGCGCTAAAACACCCGCAGGTGGTTGCCGCGGCGCCCTTCAGCCAGATGCAGGGCCTGCTGAGCAACGACGGCAAGGTGCAGAAGGTGTTGATCAACGCCATCGACCCGCAGGAGGAAGCCAAGGTGTCGATCATCGGCGACTTCTTCCGCCAGGGCCGCCTGCAGGACCTGGCACCCGGCGAGTTCGGCATGGTCATCGGCGACAAGGCGGCGGCCAAGTTGGGCGTGGCCCTGGGCGACAAGGTGACCTTCGTCGCGCCGGAGGTGACGGTCACCCCAGCCGGGATGTTCCCGCGCCTCAAGCGTTTCACCGTGGTCGGCATCTTCCACGTCGGCGCCGGCGAGATCGACGGTCACCTGGCCCTGGCCCACGTTCAGGACCTGGGGCGTCTGCAGCGCTGGCAGCCCGGCCAGGTGCAGGGCGTGCGGCTGAAATTCGCCGACCTGTTCCAGGCGCCGCGCACCGCCTGGGAACTGGCGCAGACCCTGGGCAACGGTGACTACTACGCCCGCGACTGGACGCGCACCCACGGCAACCTGTACCAGGCGATCCGCATGGAGAAGGCGATCATCGGCCTGTTGCTGCTGCTGATCGTCGCGGTGGCCGCGTTCAACATCATCTCGACCCTGGTCATGGTGGTCACCGACAAGAAGGGCGACATCGCCATCCTGCGCACCCTGGGCTCGACGCCGCGGCAGATCATGGCGATCTTCATGGTCCAGGGTACGGTGATCGGCGTGTTTGGCACGGCCATCGGCGCACTGTTGGGAATCTGGGCGGCGCTCAATGTCAGTGCGGGGGTCGCCGGCCTGGAGCGCCTGCTGGGGATCAAGTTCCTCAGTGCCGACGTGTATTTCATCGATTACCTGCCGTCGCAGCTGATGTGGGCCGATGTGCTATTGGTGTGCGCCGCCGCGCTGGTTCTGAGTTTTCTCGCGACCCTGTATCCGGCCTGGCGTGCGGCACGTACCCAGCCGGCGGAGGCGCTGCGCTATGAATAATCAACTGATGGGTGACCGCGTCATGCAAGATCAGGCCGTGCTGAGCTGCCGCAACCTGGGCAAGAGCTATGAGGAAGGCCCGCAATCGGTGGTGGTGCTCGACGGCCTGGCCCTCGAGCTGCATCCCGGCGAACGGGTGGCGATAGTCGGCAGTTCGGGGTCGGGCAAGAGTACCCTGCTGAACATGCTCGGCGGCCTGGACACGCCGAGCACGGGCAGCGTCTGGCTGGCCGGCGAAGAGCTGTCGGCGCTCAACGAGAAGGAGCGCGGCCTGCTGCGCAACCGGGCCCTGGGTTTCGTCTATCAGTTCCATCACCTGCTGGCCGAGTTCACCGCCCTGGAAAACGTCTGCATGCCGCTGCTGATCGGCCGCACGGCCATCGCCGAGGCCCGGCAGCGGGCCACCGCGCTGCTCGAGCGAGTCGGCCTGGATCATCGCCTGGCGCACAAGCCGGCGGAGTTGTCCGGCGGCGAGCGCCAGCGCGTGGCGATTGCCCGCGCCCTGGTCAATCGACCGGGCCTGGTGCTGCTTGATGAGCCGACCGGCAACCTGGATCACCATACCGCCCAGGGTATTCAGGAGTTGATGAAGGAGCTCAGTGTCTCGTCCCGGACCGCCTTCCTGGTGGTGACCCATGACATGCAGCTGGCCCTGCAGATGGATCGGGTGCTGCGTCTGGAAGACGGCAAGCTGGTGGCCGCCTGATGTTCCGTCCGCTGAGTGTCTTCATCGGCAGCCGCTATACCCGGGCCAAGCGGCGCAATCACTTCATCTCCTTCATTTCCCTGACCTCGATGATCGGTCTGGCCCTCGGCGTGCTGGCAATGATCGTGGTGTTGTCGGTGATGAACGGCTTCCAGAAGGAAATGAGCTCGCGCATTCTCGGCATGGTGCCCCACGCCAGTATCGCCGCCGAGCAGGGATTGGATGATTGGCAGGCGCTCGCCGCGACAGCCGGCAAGCACCCCGAGGTTCTCGCGGCGGCGCCTTTTGCCGAGCTGGAGGGCATGCTGTCACACCGCGGGGCGATGCAGCCGATCCAGTTGCAGGGCATCGATCCGCAGTTCGAGTCGCAGGTGTCCATTCTGCCTCAGCACATGGTGCAGGGACGTCTGGGCGACCTGCGTCCCGGCGAGTTCGGCGTGGTGATCGGCGAAATCACCGCGCGGCGCTTCCAACTCAATGTCGGCGACAGGCTGGCCCTGATCGTGCCCGAGCTCAGCTCGGTACCGGGGGGCATCGTGCCGCGGATGCAGCGCATCAACGTGGTCGGTGTGTTCAAGGTCGGCGCCGAGCTGGACAGCTCCCTGGCGCTGATCAACGTGGCCGATGCTGCGCAGATCCAGCGCCTGGCGCCGGGTCAGGTACAGAGCGTGCGCCTGAAACTGAAGGACCTGTACCAGGCGCCGCAGGTCTCGGCCGAGATCGCCGGGCAGCTGGGCGAGGGGTACCGCGCCAGCGACTGGACCCAGACCCAGGGCAGTCTGTTCAGTGCCATGAAGATGGAAAAGACCATGATCGGCCTGCTGTTGCTGCTGATCGTGGCTGTGGCGGCGTTCAATATCATCGCCACCCTGATCATGGTGGTGGCCGACAAGGGCGGCGACATCGCCATTCTGCGTACCCTCGGCGCAACGCCGCGGCAGATCATGGGCATCTTCATGGTGCAGGGCACGGTGATCGGCTCGGTCGGCACCCTGATCGGTGGCGTGCTGGGCGTCGTCGCGGCGCTGAATGTGAGCCAGCTGGTCGGCTGGGTCGAGCGGCTAAGTGGCCAGCAGGTGCTGAGCTCTGACGTCTATTTCATCAGCAACCTGCCGTCCGAGTTGTTGGTCTCCGATGTGCTGTTGATCTGCGCCGCCGCCCTGGCCCTGAGCTTTCTCGCCACCCTCTATCCATCCTGGCGCGCTGCGCAAATCCAGCCGGCCGAGGCGCTGCGCTACGAGTGAGCTAAGCTGCGGGCTGAAAAAAGCCGTTACCTGGGTAACGGCTTTTTCGTTTCAGCCCTGGCCTTTTGCCTTGCGGCGGCGCTCCTGGCGTTTACGCCAGCTGTGCCGCACCCACCAGTGCCAATAGGTGTTGGTGGCCAGGTAACCGATCACCGCCAGCAGCAGGCCCAGTACCAGGGAACCGAGGTACAGCGGCTGCCAGTGGCTCTGCAGCACCTGGCCGATCCAGCGCAGGGTGACCTGGTCGGGCAGGTGCAGGGTCGGGGTATTGGTCATCCAGGCGCCGAATTTGTAGCTGCAGTAGAACACCGGCGGCATGGTGATGGGGTTGGTCAGCCAGACCAGGCCGACCGAGATCGGCAGGTTGGCGCGGGCCGGAATGGCGACCACGGCGGCGGCGATCATCTGCAGGGGCATGGGGATCATCGCCCAGAACAGGCCGATGGCCATGGCGCGGGAGACCGAGTGGCGGTTGAGGTGCCAGAGGTTGGGGTCGTGGATCAGCGTGCCGAGGAAGCGCAGGGATTTGCTGCCCTTGATGCGATCCGGGTGGGGCATGTAGCGCTTGAAGAAACGACGCGGCATGGAGGCTCTCTGGCAGGCTGAAAAGCGCGTTTATTATGCACAGATTCGGAATCGGCTGCTTTTAGACTTTGTGACAGTACGTATGCCGAGGTCGGTGTCAGCCGGGATCCATGGAAGGGTCTCAAGGAGTGAAGGCGATGCGCCTAGGGATGGTCGCACTGATCGCAGGCCTGCTCGTGCTGCGTTTCTTGCCGGCGCTGCCGCCGGTCTGGCTGGCCTGTCTGCTGGCGCTGGCGGGCCTCCTGTGCCTGCCGTCGCGCGCCTATCCGTGCGGGTTCTTTCTGATTGGCTTCGGCTGGGCCTGTGCCTCGGCTCAGTGGGCGCTGGACGACCGCCTGGCGCCTGAGCTGGACGGCCGCACGCTGTGGTTAGAGGGACAGGTCGTCGGCTTGCCCGAGGTGAGTGACGGCGTGGTGCGCTTCCAGCTGCAGCACGCCGCCTCGCGCCGCGCCGTGTTGCCCACGCGCATGCGCCTGGCCTGGTACGACGGGCCGCCCGTGCGCGGCGGCGAAACCTGGCGTCTGGCCGTGCGTCTCAAGCGTCCCCACGGCCTGGTCAACCCGCACTCCTTCGACTACGAAGCCTGGCTGCTGGGTCAGCGCATCGGCGCCACCGGCACGGTGAAGAGTGGGCGCCGGGTAGAGGCGGCCGCCGGCCCGCCAGCCTGGCGCGATGCCTTGCGTCAGCGCCTGCTGGGCAGCGACGCCCTTGGTCGGGCGGGCGCGTTGGCGGCCCTGGTGCTCGGTGACGGTTCGGGATTGTCGGCAGCGGACTGGCGGCTACTACAGGACACCGGAACCATTCACCTGATGGTGATCTCCGGCCAACATATTGCCCTGATGGCCGGGCTGCTCTACGGGCTGGTCGCCGGGCTGGCGCGCTGGGGTTGCTGGCCGCGAGGCTGGCCCTGGTTGCCCGCCGCCTGCAGCCTGGCCTTTGCCGGTGCCCTGGGCTACGGGATGCTGGCCGGGTTCGAGGTGCCGGTGCGCCGCGCCTGTGTGATGGTCGGGCTGGTGTTGCTGTGGCGCTGGCGCTTTCGCCAACTGGGCGTCTGGTTGCCGCTGTTGGTCGCCCTGGCCCTGGTGCTGTTGGTCGAGCCCCTGGCCAGCCTGCAGGCGGGCTTCTGGTTGTCGTTCGCGGCAGTTGGCCTGCTGATCCTGATCTTTGGCGGCCGTCTGGGAGCCTGGTCCTGGTGGCATAGCCTGGGGCGGGCGCAGTGGGGGATGGCGATCGGTCTGCTGCCGGTACTGCTGGCGCTGGGCCTGCCGGTCAGTTCCAGTGCGCCGCTGGCCAATCTGATTGCCGTGCCCTGGGTCGGCATTCTTGTGGTGCCGCTGGCCCTGCTCGGCACCTTGCTGCTGCCTGTGCCCTGGCTGGGCAGCGCGCTGTTGTGGCTGGCTGGCGGCGCCCTCGAGCTGCTGTTTCGATTGCTGACGCTGATCGCGAGCGGATTGCCGGCCTGGCTCCCCAGCACGCTGTCGGTCTGGTCCTGGCTGCTGGTGGCGCTCGGGGCCTTGCTGTTGCTGTTGCCCGCCGGTGTCCCCATGCGCAGCCTCGGTTGGTTCCTGCTGCTGCCCTTGCTGTGCAGTCCGCAGCCGCGCCCACCCGCCGGCCAGGCCGAGGTCTGGGTACTGGATGTGGGGCAGGGCCTGGCCGTGCTGCTGCGCACCCGTGAACATGCCTTGCTGTATGACGCCGGACCGCGTTTCGGCGAATTCGATATGGGCGAGCGCGTGGTACTGCCTTCGCTGCGTGCCCTGGATGTGCGGCGCCTCGACCTGATGCTGCTCAGCCATGCTGACAACGACCATGCCGGCGGCGCGCAGGCGATCGTGCAAGGCTTGTCGGTCCGGCAGGTGTGGAGCGGCGAGGCCGGCGCCTTGCCGGCCAGCCTGGGGGCCGAGCCCTGTGAATCTGGGCGCAACTGGCAGTGGGATGGGGTGCGCTTTACCCTGTGGCGCTGGGCCCGGGCCGGCGACAGCAACCAGGCCTCCTGCGTACTGCTGGTCGAGGCCGCGGGCGAGCGGCTGTTGCTCACCGGCGATATCGACAGCAACGCCGAGCGGGCCCTGCTTGCCAGTGGCATGAATCTGCGTGCCGACTGGCTGCTGGCGCCTCACCACGGCAGTCGCAGCTCCTCCTCGAGCGCGTTTGTGCGCGCGGTGGCGCCCAGCGCCGTGCTGATTTCCCGCGGCCGGCACAATGCCTTCGGCCATCCCCACCCCATCGTGCTGGCCCGCTATGGGGCGTTGCCCGCGAAGTTGCATGACACGGTGGAGCAGGGTGCCCTGCGACTGCGCCTGGGCACCTTCGGCGAGGCACGCGGGCTGCGCGACGAGCGCCGATTCTGGAGACAAAAATGAGAACGGCGGCGGTCGGCGGGGCCACGACCCTATGCTAGAGTGGCGCCACTTTTGTGAGGGGGATCTGCCACCGTGTGGGAACTGGTCAAAGCTGGCGGCTGGATGATGCTGCCAATCGTTCTGTGCTCTATCGCCGCGGCCGGCATCATTGCCGAACGCCTGTGGACTCTGCGACC
The DNA here is from genome assembly GCF_024397895.1 of Pseudomonas benzenivorans. Lineage (NCBI taxonomy): Bacteria > Pseudomonadati > Pseudomonadota > Gammaproteobacteria > Pseudomonadales > Pseudomonadaceae > Pseudomonas > Pseudomonas benzenivorans. Next base: position 760,546 of record NZ_CP073346.1, on the reverse strand, counting down.
CAGTCGCATCACCCCGCCCAATCTGCTCGGTCAGGTGTGGCGCTGGATCAAAGACAAGAAGCTGAACAACCAGAAGCTCAAGGAGCTGCGCGCCGATTCGCCCCTGGGGCAGATCCTGGCGGCCGGCCTGGCCAACTCCAAGCATGGTCGCGAGATCATGAAGGAATGCATCGAGGAAGCAGCTGCGCGGGTCATCCACGAACTGGAGCGCTACCTAAACGCGCTCGGCACCATTGCCGGGATCGCACCGCTGCTCGGCCTGCTCGGCACCGTGTTGGGCATGATCGAGATTTTCAGCTCCTTCATGGGTTCGGGCATGGCCAATGCGCCGGTGCTGGCCGGGGGTATCGCCAAGGCGTTGATCACCACGGCCGCCGGCCTGATGGTGGCCATTCCGGCGCTGTTCTTCCACCGCTACCTGCAGCGCCGCGTCGATGAGCTGGTGGTCGGCATGGAGCAGGAGGCGATCAAGCTGGTGGAAGTCGTGCAAGGAGACCGTGACGTCGACCTGAGCGAGGCCAAGGCGTGAAGTTCCGGCGTAAACCGCGGGAAAACGTTGAGATCAACCTGGCTTCGTTGATCGACGTGGTGTTCATCCTGCTGCTGTTCTTCGTGGTCACCACTACCTTTACCCGCGAGACCCAGCTCAAGGTCGATCTGCCCGAGGCGGCCAGCGGCACGCCGCCGGAGCAGAGCGAACTCAAGCAGCTGGAGGTGCTTATTGCCGCCGACGGCAGCTATTCGCTGAACGGCCGCCTGCTGTTGAAGAGTGACCTGGCGGGCTTGAGCGCCGCGTTGCAGAAGGAGTCGGACGGCGACAACAGCCTGCCGTTGACCATCAGCGCCGATGCCAAGACGCCACACCAGGCGGTGATCACCGCGATGGATGCAGCCGGCAAGCTCGGCTTCGCCCACCTGCGCATCACCACGGTCGAGGCGCAGGCCGTACCGTGATGGACGGCTGTTGATGGACTGGTCCGATCGCCTGGTCGACGCCTGGTATGCCGGGCATCCGGCTCTCGGCCTGCTGCGTCCCCTGGAAACGCTGTACCGCCGGGTGGCGCAACGGCGCCGCGCGCGCTTTCTCGCCGGCGAGGGCGAGATCTATCGCGCCCCGGTGCCCGTGCTGGTGGTGGGCAATATCACCGTCGGCGGGACCGGCAAGACCCCGCTGATCCTCTGGTTGATCGAGCATTGCCGCAAGCGCGGCCTGCGGGTCGGGGTGGTCAGTCGCGGCTACGGCTCCGTCCCACCGCGATTCCCCTGGCGGGTGCGCCCGCAGCAGTCGGCCAGCGTCGCCGGCGACGAACCCCTGTTGATCGTCCAGCGCAGCGGCGTGGCGCTGATGATCGACCCGGACCGTGGGCGGGCGGTGCGGGCGCTGCTCGAACAGGAAGACCTCGACCTGATCCTCAGCGATGACGGCCTGCAGCACTACCGCCTGGCCCGCGACCTGGAGCTGGTGCTGATCGATGCCGCGCGGGGCCTGGGCAATCGCCGCTGCCTGCCGGCCGGGCCGCTGCGCGAGCCGGTCGAGCGCCTGGGCAGTGTCGATGCCTTGCTGTTCAATGGCGCCGAGGGCGATCCGGCGGGCGGCTACGGTTTCTGCCTGCGCCCGCGCACCCTGGTCAACCTGCGCAGCGGGGAGCGCCGCGGGTTGGAGTTCTTCCCGCCGCAGCAGCGCCTGCATGCCGTGGCCGGCATCGGCAATCCGCAGCGTTTCTTCGCTACGCTCGAGGCGCTACACTGGCGGCCCATTCCGCATGCCTTCGCCGACCATGCGCAGTACAGCGCCGAGCTGCTGGAATTCAGCCCGCGCCTGCCTGTGTTGATGACGGAGAAGGATGCGGTGAAATGCCGGGCATTCGCCGCCGACGACTGGTGGTACCTGGCCGTGGATGCCGAGCCTTCCACGGCCTTTGTCACCTGGTTCGATGCGCAACTGGCCCGTTTGCTGCCACTCGCACCCTAGTCCCTTGTGGTGATCCGGGGCGCCGGCAGTTCCTGCAGCCCCACAGCAAGGATCTTCCATGGACCCGAAACTTCTCGATATCTTGGCCTGCCCCCTGTGCAAGGGCCCGTTGAAGCTGACCGCCGACAAGCACGAGCTGATCTGCAAGGCCGATGGCCTGGCCTTTCCGGTGCGTGACGGCATCCCGGTGATGCTGGAGAGCGAAGCCCGCACCCTCAACGTCGACGAGCGCCTGGACAAGTAGATGAGCACAGCCTTTACCGTGGTGATTCCGGCGCGCTACGCCTCCAGCCGCTTGCCGGGCAAGCCGCTGCTGGATATCGCCGGCAAGCCGATGATCCAGCATGTCTGGGAGCAGGCGTGCAAGAGCAGTGCGCAACAGGTGGTGGTGGCGACCGACGATGCGCGCATCGTCGAGGTCTGCCGCGGTTTCGGCGCCGCCGTGCAACTGACCCGACCCGAGCATAATTCCGGGACCGATCGTCTGGCCGAGGTCGCCAGCGCGCTGGGTCTGGCGGCCGACGCCATCGTGGTCAACGTGCAGGGCGACGAGCCGTTGATTCCCCCGGCGATCATCGATCAGGTGGCGGCTAACCTGGCGGCCAACCCGCAGGCGGCCATCGCGACCCTGGCCGAGCCGATCGACGAGGCTGCCGCTCTGTTCAACCCCAACGTGGTCAAGGTGGCGACCGACAGCAACGGCCTGGCGCTGACCTTCAGCCGCGCGCCGCTGCCCTGGGCCCGGGATGCCTTCGCGGTGGATCGCAGCCAGCTTCCGGTCGGTGTGCCTTACCGCCGGCATATCGGCATCTACGCCTATCGCGCGCAGTTCCTCCACGACTTCGTTGCCTGGGGTCCCTGCTGGCTGGAGAACACCGAGTGCCTGGAGCAGCTGCGCGCGCTGTGGCATGGCGTGCGCATCCATGTCGCCGATGCCGTGCAAGCGCCGCCTGCCGGCGTCGATACCCCGGCAGACCTCGAGCGGGTCCGTCGGCTACTGGGGGCCTGATGCGCGTTCTGTTCGTCTGTCTGGGCAATATCTGCCGCTCGCCCACCGCCGAAGGGGTATTTCGCCACAAGTTGCGCGAGGCGGGTCTCGAGGCCCGCGTCGAGGTCGACTCCGCCGGCACCGGCGACTGGCATGTCGGCAAGGCGCCCGATACCCGCACCCGCCTGGCGGCCCAACGCCGTGGCTATGACCTGTCGGCCCTGCGCGCACGTCAGGTCGCGCTCGACGACTTCAGTCGGTTCGACCTGATCCTGGCCATGGACGGCAGCAACCTCAGTCACCTCCAGCGCTTGCGCCCACCCGGCGGGGCGGCGGAGCTGGACCTGCTCTTGCGTCGCTATCAGTTGGCGCTGGACGAGGTGCCAGACCCCTATTACGGCGGCGAGGATGGTTTCGAACAGGTTCTGGACCTGATCGAGCAGGCCAGTGACGCCTTGCTCTGCGAACTCAAGGGGCGCCTATGAGCCTGCAGATCCGCGAGGGCGTCTCGCTCAAGCCCTTTAACAGCTTCGCGGTCGAGGCGAGCGCGCGCCAGTTCGCCGAGGCGAACAGCGATGAGCAGGTGCGCCAGGCCCTGGCCTGTGCCGCCGAGAGAGGCCTGCCGCTGATGTTGCTGGGCGGCGGTAGCAACCTGTTGCTGACCGGCGACGTCGAGGCATTGGTGCTGCGCATGGCCAGCCGCGGCATTCGCGTGCTGGAGGATGATGGTGAGCGCCTGTTGATCGAGGCCGAGGCCGGGGAGCCCTGGCATCCGTTCGTGCAGTGGACACTGCAGCAGGGTTTCGCCGGGCTGGAGAATCTCAGCCTGATACCCGGTACCGTCGGTGCCGCGCCCATGCAGAACATCGGCGCCTATGGCGTCGAACTGAAGGATGTGTTCGCCGGCCTGACTGCCCTGGATCGACAGAGCGGCGAGCTGCGCGAGTTCGAGCTGGCCGATTGCGGTTTCGCCTATCGCGACAGCCTGTTCAAGCGCGAGACGGGGCGCTGGGTGATCTTGCGGGTGCGTTTCGCCCTCAGTCGTTCGGCGACCCTGCACCTGGACTATGGGCCGGTGCGTCAGCGCCTGGCGGAGCAGGGCATCGAGGCGCCAACTGCGGTCGATGTCAGTCGGGCCATTTGCGCCATCCGCAGTGAAAAGCTCCCGGATCCGGCGGTGCTGGGCAATGCCGGCAGTTTCTTCAAGAACCCCCTGGTGACCGCCGAGCTGGCGCAGCGCCTGCGCAGCGAGCATGGAGACCTGGTGGCCTACCCGCAGGCCGATGGCCTGGTGAAGCTGGCGGCCGGTTGGCTGATCGAGCGCGCCGGCTGGAAGGGCTTTCGTGAAGGCGATGCCGGGGTCCATCGCTTGCAGGCGCTGGTGCTGGTCAATTATGGCCAGGCAAGCGGGCAGCAGCTGCTGAGCCTGGCCCGGCGCATCCAGGCCGATATCGCCGAGCGTTTTGCGGTGACTCTGGAGATCGAGCCCAACGTGCTCTGACCAGGTCCGGTTCGTCAGGCAGCGCGACTTTCGCGGTAGCGGAGGAATAAAAAAAGGGGATGCCGAAGCATCCCCTTTTTCATGTCGGCCTAGAGCATCAGGCGTGTGGCTTTGCCGGCTGCTCTTCTTCAGGCTTTTCCGCGTCCTCGGCCTTGGCCTCCGGCTTTTCCTCGGCTGGCTTTTCCGATGCCTGCGCGGCCTCGTTCGCTACCGTTTCGGTTGCCTCCACTGGGGTTTCGGCTGCTTCGACGGTGTTGCTCACGGGTGCCGGCTCGGCAGCGGCTGGCTCGTCGCTGCTGGTCTGCACGGTTTCGGGCTCGTTGGCTGCTGCCTCGGCTGCCTCACGGGCCAGGCGCTCGGCCTCGCGCTTGCGGCGGCGCACTTCGCGCGGGTCGTTCGGCGCACGGCCGCCGGCACTTGGCGCTTGCGTCGCTTCGGCTGCGGGGGCGGGCTCTACGACAGGCTCGGCCGTGGCGGTCTCGACGACGACTTCGGCCTTCTCTTCGCTGGCGATCGGAGCTTCTTCGGTCACCACCGCAGATTCGGCTTCGGCTGGGGCCTCGGCTACCACGGTTGCTTCGGCTTCGGCGGGGGCCGGAGCGGCTGCTTCGGTCGCGGGGGCTTCAGCTTCCGGTGCGGGCTCGGTCGCCGGGAGCTCGGCTTTTTCCGGCTGCTCGGCCGGCGCCTTGTTGCGGCCCTCCTCGCTGGCTGCAGCAGCTTCGCTGCTCGCGGTCTGCTCAGTCACCTCGGCCGCGGCTACCACGGCTGCGGCCACGCTCGGTGCGGCGGCTACTTCGCCGCTGTCTTCGCCGGCTTCTTCGCTGCCTTCGATCAGGTTGCCACTGGCATCACGCTGACGCTCGCGACGGTTGCTGCGGCGGCGCTGACCGCGCGAGCGACGACGTGGGCGATCTCCGCCCTCGTTGCCATCCTGCTCGTCGTCGGCTGCCTGAGTTTCGTTGCTCAGCACTTCTTCGTCGGCCGGCGCCTGCTCGGCACGCGGCTGACGCTCTTCGCGCGACGGACGAGGCTGGCGCGGCTCGCGCTGCGGACGCTCGGCACGTGTCTCTTCTTCAGCTCCGGCGCTTTCCGGCGCGTCCAGCGGTGCGCGCAGTTCGCGGGGCTGGCGTTCTTCACGTGGCTTGCGCTCACGGCGGTTCTCCTGGCCTTCACGCGGTGGGCGCGACTGACGGACTTCCTGCGGCTCGCGGACCTCGACGGCTTCCCGTGGCTGACGCTCCTCGCGGGGGGCGCGCTCCTCACGCGGTGCGCGCTCTTCGCGAGCCTGGCGCTCTTCGCGCGGCGCACGGTCTTCACGCGGCTTGCGTTCTTCGCGCGGTTTGCGTTCCTCGTCACGGCGGCCGCCACGGCTGCGGTTCTGCTGACGGCCGCTACGGCGCTCTTCGCTGCGTGGCGGGCGTTCGCTGGTCTTCTTCTTCTCGATGACCGGCTTTTCCTCTTCCTTGCCGGCAAACAGGCTGACCAGCGACTTCACCAGGCCCCTGAACAGGCTGGGTTCGCTGGCGACCGGCTTGGCTGCCGGCTCTTCCTCGGCCGGTTCCGCTGTCGGGGTCGGTGCGGTGCGCGGCGGTGCGGCCTTGATCGCGGCTTCCTGGCGAACCAGGGTGCGGGTGGCGGCGGTCGGCTTCTCTTCTTCCACTTCGGTCGGGGCTATTTCGTAGCTGGACTGGGTGGTCTGGGCTTCCGGGCTGTCGTCACGCAGGCGCTGCACTTCGAAGTGCGGGGTTTCCAGGTGATCGTTCGGCAGGATCACGATACGCGCGCGGGTGCGCAGTTCGATCTTGGTGATCGAGTTGCGCTTCTCGTTGAGCAGGAAGGCGGCGACCGGGATCGGCACCTGGGCGCGGACCTCGGCGGTGCGGTCCTTCAGGGCTTCTTCTTCGATCAGGCGCAGGATGGCCAGCGACAGCGATTCGACGTCGCGGATAATCCCCTGGCCGTTGCAGCGCGGGCAGACAATGCCGCTGGTCTCGCCGAGCGACGGACGCAGGCGCTGGCGGGACATCTCCAGCAGGCCGAAGCGCGAGATGCGGCCGACCTGGACGCGGGCGCGGTCGGCTTCCAGGCACTCGCGGACTTTTTCTTCCACGGCGCGCTGGTTCTTCGCCGGGGTCATGTCGATGAAGTCGATGACGATCAGGCCACCGATGTCGCGCAAGCGCAGCTGGCGGGCGATCTCTTCGGCCGCTTCGAGGTTGGTCTGCAGCGCAGTCTCCTCGATGTCGCTGCCTTTGGTGGCGCGCGCCGAGTTGATGTCGATGGACACCAGGGCTTCGGTCGGGTCGATGACGATGGCGCCACCGGACGGCAGCTTCACTTCGCGCTGGAAGGCGGTTTCGATCTGGCTTTCGATCTGGAAGCGGTTGAACAGCGGCACGCTGTCTTCGTACAGCTTGATCTTGCTGGCGTACTGCGGCATCACCTGGCGGATGAAGGTCAGGGCTTCTTCCTGGGCTTCGACGCTGTCGACCAGTACTTCGCCGATGTCCTGGCGCAGGTAGTCGCGGATGGCGCGGATGATGACGTTGCTTTCCTGGTAGATCAGGAAGGGGGCGGCGCGATCCAGCGAGGCTTCCTTGATCGCGCTCCACAGCTGCAGCAGGTAGTCCAGGTCCCACTGCATTTCTTCGCTGGAGCGGCCGAGGCCGGCGGTGCGCACGATCAGGCCCATGTCGCCCGGCGCGTTCAGGCCGTTGAGGGCTTCGCGCAGCTCGTTGCGCTCCTCGCCCTCGATGCGGCGGGAGATGCCACCGGCACGGGGGTTGTTCGGCATCAGTACCAGATAGCGGCCGGCCAGGCTGATGAAGGTGGTCAGGGCTGCGCCCTTGTTGCCACGCTCTTCTTTCTCGACCTGAACGATGACTTCCTGGCCTTCCTTGAGCACGTCCTTGATGTTGACGCGGCCTTCGGGAGCCTTGCTGAAGTATTCGCGGGAAATCTCTTTGAGGGGGAGGAAGCCGTGGCGCTCGGAACCGAAGTCGACGAACGCCGCTTCGAGACTGGGCTCGATGCGGGTGATGCGGCCTTTATAGATGTTGGCCTTCTTCTGCTGGCGGGCGCCCGACTCGATGTCCAGATCGTACAGGCGTTGGCCGTCGACGAGGGCAACACGCAACTCTTCGGGTTGAGTTGCGTTAATCAGCATTCTTTTCATGTAGTACCGTCGGTTTCCGGTGCTGGCGGAAACGGCGTTCGGCACACACGACTCTCAGGGTCGGTGTCAGGCGCGTCAGAAACGGTCGTAAATCGTTTCATTGTCAAGCGGCAGTCAGCCAGTTGTGCTGGGCCGCGACAGACGTCTCCTGCTTGCTGTTGTGACAGAAAGCACTTGCTCAGGAGGAGGAATCAGCTGTCGGTAGCGGACGAGATAAGGCGTCTTGGTAAAGCTATGTGCTACGCAGACCGACAGTTGTACATCTCCACCCTACACGTATCGCTGAAAATCGGGTGCCGCGCGCAGAATCTGCAGCGGGTTGGCATTTACCGCGGCCATCCAAAGGGGAAGGTCGCGCGTCATGGCTTAAGGCTTTATTTCCGAGTTATTCGCGGCCATTGCGGCGAAAGTCCCGTCGGACGGCCTTACGTCCTGAATGGGTTGCGTCGGTGTGGGATGGCAGTTTTGGCGAACATCCGCAGACCAGACCGCTTTTGGCGGCGTTCGCGACTATAGCAGCAATGATTAAGTGCTTCAATTCCATAAAAAATTGTTATCATTGCGCGATGACTACTCCTGCCTCTCCAACCTCCGGCGTCCAGCTGCTCGAGGTTGCACCGGAACTCGCCGGCCAACGAATCGACAACTTCCTGCGCACCCAGCTCAAGGGTGTGCCCAAGACATTGATCTATCGCATCCTGCGCAAGGGTGAAGTGCGCGTCAACAAGGGGCGAATCAAGCCGGAATACAAGCTGCAGGCGGGCGATGTGGTGCGCGTGCCGCCGCTGCGGCTGGCTGAGCGTGACGAGCCTGAGCCTCTGGCGCAAGGGCTGCTCGAGCGGCTGGAGGCGGCGATCGTCTACGAGGACAAGGGGCTGATCGTGCTGAACAAGCCGGCCGGCATTGCCGTGCACGGCGGCAGCGGCCTGAGTTACGGGGTGATCGAGGCCTTCCGTCAGTTGCGGCCGGACGCCAAGGATCTCGAGCTGGTTCATCGTCTCGACCGCGATACCTCCGGGCTGCTGATGATCGCCAAGAAGCGCAGCATGTTGCGCCACTTGCATGAAGCGCTGCGCGGCGACGGCGTGGACAAGCGTTACATGGCCCTGGTGCGCGGGCACTGGGCGACGGCGAAGAAGCAGGTCAATGCGCCGCTGCAGAAGAGCAATCTGCGTTCTGGCGAGCGCATGGTAGAGGTCAATGCCGAGGGCAAGGAGGCGTTGACCGTGTTTCGCGTGCTGCGGCGCTTCGGCGATTTCGCCACGCTGGTCGAGGCCAAGCCGGTGACCGGGCGGACTCACCAGATTCGCGTGCACAGCAAGCACGCCGGTCATTGCATTGCCGGCGACAGCAAGTATGGCGACGAACAGTTCACCCGGGAGATTCGCGACCTGGGCGGCAAGCGCCTGTTCCTGCATGCCTACGCCCTGGTTGTGCCGCTGCCCGAAGGTGGCGAATTGCGGCTCGAGGCCCCGGTCGACGAGGTCTGGGCGCGCACGCTGGAGCGCTTGAGTGCCTGACTATCAGCTGCTGATCTTTGATTGGGATGGCACGCTGGTCGATTCCATCGGTCGCATCGTCGAGGCGATGCACTTCGCTGCGGATGCCTGTGGTCTGATGCGCTGCAGTGATGCTCAGGTCAAGGGCATCATTGGCCTGGGGCTGCCGGAGGCTATCCGCTCTTTGTATCCGCAACTGGACGAGCAGGAGCGTATCGAGCGGTTTCGGCGCTGCTATAGCGAGCACTATCTGGCGCTGGAGTCCGAGCCTTCGGCCCTGTTTCCAGGGGTGGCCGAGGCGCTGGAGGCGTTCCGCGTGGCGGGCTATCGCTTGGCCGTGGCCACGGGCAAGGGGCGTAATGGCCTGCGGCGGGTGCTTGAGCAGCGTGGTTGGCTGAATTATTTCGATACCACGCGCTGTGCGGATGAGTCGGCGAGCAAGCCGGATCCGCTTATGCTTGAGCAGATCCTGGCGCATTGCGGTGTTTCGTCCAGTCGGGCATTGATGGTCGGGGATTCGGCATTCGATCTGCAGATGGCGCGGCGCGCGGGGGTGGATTCGGTGGCCGTGGGCTACGGTGCCCAGCCCTTGTCGGCGTTGCGCGAGCATGGGCCGGCGCTGGCGATTGAGCATTTCACGGAGTTGCGCGACTGGCTCGAGTGTCGTGCAGCCGAGCAAAGGGGTGGAGAGGGTCTATATGTCGGATGAATGGAAGGCGTCGGCGGCTGGTGGTGGCGGCGATGAAAAGAGCTGGAAGCTGTTGGAGAAAACCCTGTTGGCCGGTGTGCAGGAGCAGCGCCGCGCTCGGCGCTGGGGGATTTTTTTCAAGCTGCTGACTTTCGTCTACCTGTTCGTGGCGCTGGCGCTGTTTGCGCCGCTGCTCGACTGGCAGAAGGGCGCTGCGAAGAGTGGTGCGCATACCGCGCTCATCGAGGTGCGGGGGATGATTGCCGACAAGGAGGCTGCCAGTGCCGACAATATTGTCGGCAGCCTGCGCGCCGCATTCGAGGACGCCAATACCAAGGGTGTGATACTGCGGATCAACAGTCCGGGTGGCAGTCCGGTCCAGTCGGGCTACATCTATGACGAGATTCGCCGCCTGCGAGGCGAGTACCCGGCCATCAAGCTGTATGCGGTGATCACCGACCTGGGGGCGTCCGGCGCCTATTACATCGCCAGCGCTGCCGATCAGATCTACGCCGACAAGGCCAGCCTGGTGGGGTCCATCGGTGTCACTGCGGCGGGCTTCGGTTTTGTTGGGGTGATGGAGAAGCTGGGGGTCGATCGTCGGGTCTATGCCTCGGGTGAGCACAAGACGTTTCTCGATCCGTTCCAGCCGCCCAAGGAGGAGGAGGCGCGCTTCTGGCAGGGCGTGCTCGAAACGACTCATCGCCAGTTCATCGACAGCGTCAAGCTGGGGCGCGGTGAGCGGCTCAAGGTCGATGAGTATCCTGAGCTGTTCTCGGGGCTGGTCTGGTCGGGAGAGCAGGCGCTGGAGCTGGGGCTAGTTGATGCCTTGGGTAATAGCAGCTACGTGGCGCGGGAGGTGGTCGGGGTGGAGAAGCTGGTCGATTTTACCGTGCAGGAGTCGCCTCTCGATCGCTTTGCGAAGCAGCTTGGCGCCGGTGTTGCCGGGCAGGTGGCGTTGTGGATGGGGTTCCAGGGGCCCAGTTTGCGTTGATGTTCTTGCTGCCATGAAAGAAGCCCGGCCTCGGTCGGGCTTCTTTATGTCTGGGGTTAGGGGATGTCGATACCGGTCTGGTGCAGCATGTCCACCAGGCGGATCAGTGGCAGGCCGATCAGGCTGCTGGCGTCGGCGCCCTCGGTGCTGCGGATCAGGCTGATGCCCAGGCCTTCGGCCTTGAAGCTGCCGGCGCAGTCGTACGGCTGCTCGGCCTGCAGGTAGCGACTGATCTGGGCTTCGCCGAGGGGGCGGAAGTGCACGGTAAAGGGGATGCAGTCCACCTGGCAGTGGCCGGTTTCGCTGTTGAGCAGGGCAAGGCCGGTGAGGAAAGTGACGCTCTTGCCGCTGGCTGCGAGCAGTTGGGCGTGGGCGCGCTCGAAGGTGTGAGGCTTGCCGAGGATGTCCTGCTCGAGGGTGGCGACCTGGTCGGAACCGATGATCAGGTGCTTCGGGTGGGTGCTGCTAATGGCTCTGGCCTTTGCTTCGGCGAGACGGCGAACCAGGGTGCTGGCGTCTTCGTCGGGCAGGCGGCTTTCATCGATCGCCGGGGCGCTCCAGGTGAAGGGGAGGCGCAGGCGGGTCAGTAGCTCGCGCCGGTAGGGGGAGCTGGATGCGAGTACCAGGGGCAGCATGGTGGACTCCTTATATAAGGAGGGCGATTCTAGCTGTCGGTCTGGATGCTGGACAGGCTGAATTTCCTTTGACAGGGTGTGGGCGCATCCCTAGAATGCGGCGCCTATGTCAAATGGTCCGATTCCACCTCACGTTGATCCGCGCAAACTGGCTGATCGTGGCACCGCTCTCGAAGGAGTGGTACCGCTGGCCGATTTGCAGCGCCTCTGCGACCCGCTTGCCGATAACCACGGCATGGTGCGCGCGAAGTTCGTCTTCGAGCGCGACGAGCGCAATGCTGTGGTAATGCACAGCGAGCTCGAGGTTGAGGTCAAGATGGTTTGCCAGCGTTGTCTGGAGCTGGTCGCTCTGCCGATCCAAAGCGCATGTGATTACGCTGTGGTGAAAGAAGGTGCGAATACCCAGTCTGTGCCGAAAGGCTATGACGTGCTGGAAGTGGGTGAAGAGCCATTGGATCTGCTGGCGCTGGTCGAGGATGAGCTGTTGCTCGCCTTGCCCATCGTTCCGGCTCATGGCCCTGAAGATTGCCAGCAGCCGGCCGGCCTCGAAGAGCCCGAGTCGAGCGAGGACGAGGTAACACGGTCCAACCCGTTCAGTGTATTGGCACAGTTAAAGCGTGACCCAAACGTTTAGGAGTTAATTAGTTATGGCTGTTCAGCAGAACAAAAAATCCCGTTCCGCCCGTGACATGCGTCGCTCCCACGACGCTCTCGAAGGCAACGCTCTGTCCGTCGAGAAGAGCACCGGTGAAGTACACCTGCGCCACCACGTATCGCCGGAAGGTGTTTACCGTGGTCGCAAGGTGATCGACAAGGGCGCCGACGAGTAATCCTTGTCCGCTCCGATCATCGCGATTGACGCAATGGGTGGGGACTTCGGTCCCCACTGCATTGTTCCAGCCAGCATCGCCTGTCTGGCTGAGTTCCCCTCGCTGCACCTGGTCCTTGTCGGCCAAGCCTCCCTGATTGAAGAGCTGATTGCCCGGAGTCCCGGTGTCGATCGTGCGCGCCTGCGTGTCGCGCACGCCAGCGAAGTGATCGCCATGGATGAGCGGCCGGCTCAGGCGCTGCGCAGCAAGCCCGACGCCTCGATGCGGGTGGCCCTGGAGCTGGTGCGTGCGGGGCGGGCGCAGGCTTGTGTAAGCGCCGGTAATACCGGGGCGCTGATGGCGTTGTCGCGCTATGTGCTGAAGACGCTTCCGGGTATCGATCGTCCAGCCATGATGACGGCGGTTCCGACTCGCGCCGGGCATTGCCAGTTGCTTGACTTGGGCGCGAACGTTGATTGCAGCGCCGAGCACCTGTACCAGTTCGCCGTGATGGGCTCGGTGGCCGCAGAGGCCATGGGAGTCGTCAGGCCGCGTATTGCGCTGCTCAATGTCGGTACCGAAGACATCAAGGGCAATCAGCAGGTCAAGCTCGCCGCGAGTCTGCTGCAGCAGGCTCCGGGGTTGAACTACAGTGGTTTTGTAGAGGGTGACGGCCTGTATCGCGGTGAGGCCGATGTGGTGGTGTGTGACGGATTCGTCGGAAACATCTTGCTCAAATCCAGCGAGGGCCTGGCGGCGATGATCTCGGCGCGTATCGAGGCATTGTTTAGCAGCGGGCCCGGGGCGCGCCTGGTCGGTGCGCTGGCCCTGCCGCTGTTGCGGCGCCTGCGGGCCGAACTGGCGCCAGCGCGGCACAATGGCGCGAGCTTTCTCGGTTTGCAGGGGATCGTGGTAAAGAGTCATGGTGCCGCCGGCGAGGAGGGCTTTAAGAGCGCTATTCGCCGTGCTTTGACGGAGATCGAGGAAAATCTGCCGCAACGCCTCCATGGGCGCCTCGAGGATCTGTTGCTCTAGGATGTGACCGCGGCCGACGCCCTGTCATCCAACTGTCAGTTCGTTTCGCTTGGCTATGCCTTGTCGCGACTTCCCCCGACGCTAAGACCACTAGGGAAACCTATACATGTCTGCATCCCACGCATTTGTCTTTCCTGGCCAAGGCTCCCAGTCCCTGGCGATGCTGGCCGAACATGGCGCACAGCAGCAGCTGATCATCGACACCTTTGCTGAAGCCTCCGACGCGCTCGGCTACGACCTGTGGTCGTTGACCCAGCAGGGTCCGGAAGAGCAACTGAATCAAACCGACAAGACTCAGCCGGCGATCCTCGCAGCCTCCATTGCCCTGTGGCGCCTGTGGCAGGCGCAGGGCGGCGCGGTCCCGGCTTTCGTTGCCGGTCACAGCCTGGGTGAATACTCGGCGCTGGTGGCGGCAGGTTGCCTGGAGTTTGCCGCTGCGGTGAAGCTGGTCGAACATCGTGGTCAGCTGATGCAGCAGGCCGTTCCGGCTGGGCAGGGCGGAATGGCCGCCATCCTGGGGCTGGAGGACGCCGATGTGCTGGCCGCCTGCGCCGAAGCCGCGCAGGGTGAGGTAGTGAGCGCGGTCAATTTCAACGCCCCGGGGCAGGTGGTCATCGCCGGCTCCGCTGCCGCCGTGGCGCGCGCAGTCGATGCCTGCAAGGCGCGTGGCGCCAAGCGTGCCATGCCGCTGCCGGTCAGCGTGCCTTCGCACTGCGCGTTGATGCGCCCGGCGGCCGAGCGCTTCGCCGGCGCCGTATCGGCAATTGCCTGGCAGGCGCCGCGGATTCGGCTGGTGCAGAACGTCAGCGCGGCAGTGGTGGCCGATCTCGACGCCCTCAAGCGCGATTTGCTGGCTCAGCTTTACAGCCCGGTGCGCTGGGTCGAGTCGATGGTTTGCCTGTCTGAGCAAGGCGTGACCGATCTGGTCGAGTGCGGTCCCGGCAAGGTGTTGTCCGGCCTGAACAAGCGCTGCGTGAAGGGCATCAATACCCATAATCTGGATACCCCGGACGCCTTTGCCGCCACCCGTGCGGCCTTGGCCTGATTGAGGAGAGGTTTTATGAGCCTGCAAGGTAAGGTTGCACTGGTCACCGGCGCGAGCCGCGGCATTGGCCAGGCCATCGCGCTGGAGCTGGGGCGTCAAGGCGCCGTAGTCATCGGCACCGCCACTTCGGCCTCCGGTGCCGAGCGCATCGCCGAAACCCTGAAAGCCAACGGCATAGAGGGGGCGGGGTTGGTGCTGGATGTCAGCAGCGACGAGTCGGTGTCGAGCACCCTGGAACATATCCAGCAGCACCTGGGTCAGCCGCTGATTCTGGTCAATAATGCCGGCATCACCCGCGATAATCTGATGTTGCGGATGAAAGATGACGAATGGTTCGATGTCATCAACACCAATCTGAACAGCTTGTATCGCCTGTCCAAGGCCGTGCTGCGTGGCATGACCAAGGCCCGTTTCGGTCGCATCATCAATATCGGATCGGTGGTCGGCGCCATGGGCAACGCCGGGCAGGTAAACTACGCCGCAGCCAAGGCCGGACTGGAAGGTTTTGGTCGTGCGCTGGCCCGTGAAGTCGGGTCGCGGGCGATCACCGTGAACGCCGTGGCGCCGGGCTTTATCGATACCGATATGACCCGCGAACTGCCGGAAGGTCAGCGCGATGCGCTGCTGAACCAGATTCCGCTGGGCCGTTTGGGGCAGGCCGAAGAGATCGCAAAAGTGGTCGCTTTCCTTGCTTCCGATGGCGCAGCCTACGTCACAGGAGCTACTATCCCTGTGAATGGCGGTATGTACATGAGCTAAATGTGACGGATGCCTTCGGAAAACTGTCATAGACGCTGTCTAAAATCCGATATAAAGCTGCAACTGGTTTATAGACAGATCGTTGAAGTGTTCCTGGGGGCACCCCGGCATTCAGCTTGAAATGCTAAAAACCCTTTCTATACACTTGGCCGCCGACCAGTGGCCTGGATTTGTCCCATTAGGAGTGAGAACAAGGTATGAGCACCATCGAAGAACGCGTCAAGAAAATCGTTGCCGAGCAGCTTGGCGTCAAAGAAGACGAAGTAACCAACAGCGCTTCCTTCGTTGAAGACCTGGGTGCCGACTCTCTTGACACCGTTGAGCTGGTGATGGCTCTCGAAGAGGAATTCGAGACCGAGATCCCGGACGAGAAAGCTGAGAAGATCACCACCGTTCAGGAAGCCATCGATTACGTGACTGCCAACGCGCAGTAAGCGAATCGTCGATTCCCGACTAGGAAAAGCCGCACGCCTTCATCGGGCGTGCGGCTTTTCTTTAAGCGCATTGCAAGCGTTGTAAAACCGAACAAGAGGAGATTGCTGTGTCGCGTAGACGCGTCGTGGTTACCGGTATGGGCATGGTTTCGCCGCTGGGTAACGATGTGCTGAGCAGCTGGCAGGGCATTTTGGCCGGGCGCAGCGGCATCGGCCTGATCGAGCACATGGACCTGTCGGCCTATTCCACCCGCTTTGGCGGTTCGGTTAAGGGCTTTGACGTCGAGCAATACTTGTCGGCCAAAGAGGCGCGCAAGCTCGATCTGTTTATCCAGTACGGCCTGGCCGCCAGCTTTCAGGCGGTGCGCGATTCCGGATTGGAAGTCACCGATGCCAATCGTGAACGCATTGGCGTGGCGCTTGGCTCCGGTATCGGCGGCCTGACCAACATCGAGAACAGCTGCAAGGCGCTGCATGAGCAGGGGCCGCGGCGTATCTCGCCGTTCTTCGTGCCCGGTTCGATCATCAACATGATTTCCGGCTTCCTGTCGATCCATCTGGGGCTGCAGGGGCCTAACTACGCCATCGCCACGGCGTGTACCACCGGCACCCATTGCATCGGCATGGCTGCCCGCAACATCGCCTATGGCGAGGCGGACGTGATGGTCGCCGGTGGCGCCGAGATGGCCGCCTGCGGTCTGGGCATCGGCGGCTTCGCGGCCGCGCGGGCGCTGTCGACCCGCAACGATGAACCGACCAAGGCCAGTCGTCCGTGGGACAAGGATCGCGATGGTTTCGTCCTGTCCGACGGCGCCGGCACCCTGGTGCTGGAAGAGCTGGAGCATGCCAAGGCCCGCGGTGCGACCATCTATGCCGAGCTGATAGGTTTCGGCATGAGCGGCGATGCCTTCCACATGACCTCGCCACCGGAAGACGGCGCAGGGGCCGCGCGCTGCATGGCCAACGCCCTGCGCGATGCCGGGCTCGACGCCAGTCAGGTGCAGTACATCAACGCCCATGGCACCTCGACCTCGGCAGGTGACAAGGCCGAAGTGGCGGCGATCAAGTCGGTGTTCGGCGAACATGCCTACCAGCTTGCCGTCAGTTCGACCAAGTCGATGACCGGTCACCTGCTCGGCGCTGCCGGTGCGGTGGAGGCGATCTTCAGCGTGCTGGCGCTGCGCGAGCAAGTGGCTCCGCCGACCATCAATCTGGATCAGCCGGACGAGGGCTGTGACCTCGACTTCGTGCCGCACCAGGCCAAGGCAATGGCCATCGACGTGGTGCTCTCCAACTCTTTCGGTTTCGGTGGAACCAACGGCTCACTGGTATTCCGTCGGTTCGCCGGTTGATGCTGAGCTGGGTCGACGGTCGGCCTTCCGAGCAGCTTTCCGTCAAGGATCGCGGCCTGGCGTACGGTGATGGGCTGTTCGAAACCATCGCCGTCCGAGAGGGTGCGCCGACACTGCTGGATCGTCACCTGGCGCGCCTGGCCGATGGCTGCGCGCGCCTGTGCCTGCCGTTCGACGCGCCCTTGCTGCGCGGGGAGCTGCAAGCCTTCAGTCGTCAGCTGGGCGAGGGCGTGGTCAAGCTTATCCTTACGCGCGGCGACGGCCTGCGCGGCTATGCGCCGCCGCAGCCGACAATGGTGCGGCGAATCCTGCAGGGCAGCCCGAAACCGACCTACCCGACCCAGCATGCCGAGCTTGGAGTGCGTCTTTTTCCGTGCACTACGCGCCTGGCCGAGCAGCCCCTGCTGGCCGGTATGAAGCACCTCAATCGCCTGGAGCAGGTACTGGCGCGAAGCGAATGGCAGGACTCCGAACATGCCGAAGGCCTGATGCAGGATGGGGCGGGGCGGGTGATCGAGGGGGTCTTCAGCAACCTGTTTCTGGTCAAGGGCGGTGCCCTGCTGACCCCGGACCTGTCCCGCTGCGGGGTTGCCGGGGTCATGCGCGCGGAGCTATTGGCACAGGCCGAGACGCTGGGCGTCTCCTGCGAGGTCGGCGATTTTGGCCTCGATGCGCTGCTGGACGCTGATGAGGTTTTTCTCTGCAACAGCCTCTACGGGGTATGGCCGGTGCGGGCACTGCTGCACCGTGACTGGTCGGTAGGGCCGCTCACCCGTAAACTGCAGGCCATAGCCTGCGATCTACTGGACTGCTGATCTGTGATACGCAAGATACTGCTGCTGGAAGGTGGCGTGTTGCTGGCCGGGTTGCTGGTGGTCTTTGCCGCCTGGCAGCAACACGCGGCATTGCAGCAACCGTTGCAATTGGCCGAGGAGCGCCTGCTGGAAGTGCCGGCCGGCGCCACCCCGGGCGGGGTGCTCAATCGCCTGCAGGCCGACGGGGTGCTGGAGGATGCGTTCTGGCTGCGGCTGTACTGGCGTTTCAATCTCCGGGGGCAGCCGCTGCACAGCGGTGAATACCGTCTGGCGCCAGGCCAGACCGTGAATGACATGCTGGTGCAGTGGCGCCGTGGGGAGGTGGTGCAATACAGCCTGACCCTGGTCGAGGGCTGGAATTTTCGCCAAGTGCGCGCCGCGTTGGAGCGCGCCAGCAAGCTTGAGTCGGTTCTGAGTGGGTTGAGCGATGCGCAGCTGATGGAGCGTCTCGGGCTGGGCGGGGTCAATCCAGAGGGGCGCTTCTTTCCCGATACCTACCGCTACGTGCGCGGCACCACTGACCTGGACCTGCTCAAGCAGGCCCATGCCCGCTTGAAGCAGGTGTTGGCCGAGGAGTGGGAGGCGCGCGCCGACGGCCTGCCTTACCGCGAGCCCTACGACGCCCTGATCATGGCCTCGATGATCGAGAAGGAGACCGGGGTGCCGGAGGAGCGTGGGGCCATCGCCGGCGTGTTCGTCCGCCGCCTGCGCATTGGCATGCGCCTGCAGACCGACCCGACGGTGATCTACGGTTTGGGCGAGCGCTACAACGGCAAGCTATCGCGCGCTCACCTGCGCGAGGCGACACCCTACAACACCTATATGATCGACGGCATGCCGCCGACGCCAATCGCCCTGGTCGGTCGCGAGGCCATTCATGCGGCCTTGCATCCGGTGGCGGGCAGTAGCCTTTATTTCGTGGCCCGTGGTGATGGCAGCCATGTCTTCTCCGACAATCTGGATGCGCACAACCGGGCGGTGCGTGCCTACCAGCTCAATCGGCGTGCCGACTATCGCTCCAGCCCCAACCCTATCCAGTCGAGCAATCATAAGGACGACCCGTGAGCGGCTTGTTTATCACCTTGGAAGGTCCGGAAGGGGCAGGCAAGAGTACCAATCGCGATTACCTGGCCGCACGCCTGGCCGAACAGGGCATCGAGGTGCTGCTGACCCGCGAGCCCGGTGGTACGCCGCTGGCGGAGCGCGTGCGTGAAATCCTGCTCGCGCCGAGCGACGAGACCATGGCGGCCGATACCGAGTTGCTGCTGGTGTTCGCGGCGCGCGCCCAGCACCTGGCTCAGGTGATTCGGCCGGCCTTGGCACGGGGTTGCGTGGTGCTCTGCGACCGCTTCACCGACGCCACCTACGCCTATCAGGGGGGCGGCCGCGGCGTGTCGGAGGCGCGGATCGCCGCGCTGGAGCATTTCGTGCAGGGTGAGCTGCGTCCGGACCTGACCCTGGTCTTCGACCTGCCGATCGAGGTTGGCCTGGCCCGGGCGGCGGCCCGGGGGCGCCTTGACCGCTTCGAGCAGGAAGGGCGCATCTTCTTCGATGCGGTACGCCAGACCTATCTGCGCCGTGCCGAATCGGCGCCGCAGCGCTACCGGATTCTCGATGCCGCACAGCCCTTAAGTCGGGTCCAGCAAGCCCTGGATGATCTGCTGCCGCAAATCGTGGAGCTGTGCCGTGGCTGAAGCCTACCCGTGGCAGGACGCGCTCTGGCAGCAATTGGCCGGGCGCACCCAGCATGCCCATGCCTACCTGCTGCTGGGGCCCGCCGGAATCGGCAAGCGCGCCCTGGCCGAGCGCCTGATGGCGCGCCTGCTGTGCCAGCAGCCGGCTGGCCTGGAGGCTTGCGGCCAGTGCAAGGGTTGCCATCTGCTGGCGGCCGGCAGTCATCCGGATATGTTCGAGCTGAAGCCGAGCGGGGACAAGAAAAGCGTCGGCGTCGACGATGTCCGCGAGCTGATCGGTTTCGTCAACAAGACTGCGCAGTTGAGCGGGCGCAAGGTGGTGCTGATCGCCGAGCCCCCTGCCGAAGACATGACCCTCGCCGCGTCCAACGCCTTGCTTAAGAGTCTGGAGGAGCCCTCCGGCGATACCGTGCTGCTGTTGCTCAGCCATCAGCCGAGCCGACTGCTGCCCACCATCAAGAGTCGCTGCGTGCAGCAGGCCTGCCCGCTGCCCGATTCGGCGACCAGCCTGGCCTGGCTGGCGCAAGCGCTGCCGGAGTGTGGCGAGGATGAGTGCCGAGAGCTGCTGATCCTGGCGGCAGGCTCGCCCCTGACTGCCCGCGCCCTGCAGCAGCAAGGCGTGCGGGAGCAGCGGGCGCTGGTGGTGGACGGGGTGAAGAAGCTGCTCAAGCAGCAGGCCGCTGCCAGCCAGTTGGCCGAGGCCTGGAAAGCCCTGCCGTTGCCGATGCTGTTCGACTGGTTCTGCGACTGGGCGCAGTTGATGTTGCGCTACCAGATGACCCGGGATGAGCAAGGGCTGGGGCTCGACGACATGCGCAAGGTGGTGCAGTACCTGGCGGACAAGACGCCGCAGGCCAGGGTGCTGGGCATGCAGGACTGGTTGCTGCAGCAGCGCCAGAAAGTGGTCGGCAAGGCCAACCTGAACAGTGTGTTGCTTCTCGAAGCACTGCTGGTGCAGTGGGCAAGCCTGCCCGGACCGGGCTAGAATCGGCCATTGAGTATTGAAGTCAGGAATGCCGCATGAGCTTGCCACCTAACTTGGGTCCGCGTAATGGAATCTTGTCTCTGACGATCAAGGACAAGTCCGTGCTCTATGCCGCCTACATGCCATTCATCAAGAATGGTGGGCTGTTCATCCCGACCAACAAGAGCTACAAGCTCGGCGATGAAGTGTTCATGCTGCTCAACCTGATGGATGAGCCGGAAAAGATTCCGGTGGCGGGGAAGGTGGTGTGGATCACCCCCAAGGGCGCCCAGGGTAACCGGGCGGCGGGGGTCGGTGTGCAGTTCAACGAGGGCGACAACACCGCGCGCAACAAGATCGAAACCTACCTGGCGGGCGCATTGAAGTCGGACCGTCCGACCCACACGATGTAGCCTGCTGCTAATTCCACCCGGGCGTCCGGACCCGCAGTGCCGGTGATGGCGCCGACCCTCAAGTGATTGTTCTCCATGCTGGTTGATTCCCACTGTCATCTCGACCGCCTCGACCTGGCCGCCCACGACGGCTCGCTCGACTCGGCGCTGGCGGCGGCGCGTGCGCGCGGCGTTGGCCATTTCCTTTGCATCGGTGTGAGCGCCGACAATGCTGCGACGGTCAAGGAATTGGCCGAGCGCTATGCCGATGTCGATTGCTCGGTGGGCGTCCATCCGCTGGACCTGGAGCCCGGCGCAGCGCCGGCCCTGGAGTGGTTGCTGGCCGAATTGAACCATCCCCGGGTGGTGGCCATCGGCGAGACCGGGCTGGATTACCATTACGAGCCGCAGGCCGCGCAGGCGCAGCAACAGGCCTTTCGCCTGCATCTGCAGGCTGCCCAGGTCACCGGAAAGCCGGTGATCGTGCATACCCGCGAGGCCCGCGCCGACACCCTGGCGCTGCTGCGCGAAGCCGCTTTGCCGCAAGCCGGGGTGCTGCACTGCTTCACCGAAGACTGGGAGATGGCCAGGGCGGCGCTGGATCTGGGTTTCTACATTTCCCTGTCCGGCATCGTTACCTTCCGCAATGCGGAGGCGCTGCGCGAGGTCGCCCGGCAGGTGCCGGCGGATCGCCTGCTGGTGGAGACCGACTCCCCCTACCTGGCCCCTGTACCTCATCGCGGCAAGCCGAACCTGCCGGAATATGTGCGGGACGTGGCCGAATACCTGGCGGTGTTGCGCGGGGTGAGTTTCGAGACCCTGGCCGAGCAAACCACCGCCAATTTCAAGCGCCTGTTCCCGCTGGCGCGCGTGGCCTAAGGCGTTCCTACGATGGTCGCGGGTGGTCAAATCCAAGGCAAAAAAAACCCGGCTTCTGGGGGATGAATCCGGGTTAAGACCATTAGGAGTAAATCAAGGTACGCGGTCCACGGTACCTTGCCTGGCGGGGCACTTGGGGGGAGATGCCGCGCACCAGTACTCCTAAGTATTGGCGAAGATTCCCGATCGTCCACCACCGATCGCAGCGTTTTTAAACAGATTTGGAATACCCGGGCAACTGTTGAGTCCTCAACCCGCTGCCAGCTGGTGCAGCAGCTGCAACGTTTCCTCGATTATTCGCGCCTCGCTGTAGAAGTGGGGCGACAGGCGCACGCCGCCACCGCGCTGGGCGCAGATCACCTGTTCGCGCCGCAGGCGCTCGTAAAGCGCCTGATTGTTCCAGCCAGCCAGGCTGAAGGTGACGATGCCGGCGCGCCTCGTCGGATTACGCGGGCTGTGCAGGCTGACGCCGGGCAATGTGTCCAGGCCGTCGAGCAGCCATTGCACGCGCTCCTCCACGGCGTGCCCCACCTGTGCCATGCCGACTTCCTCCAACAGCGACAGGCTGGCCTCCAGGGCCATGGCGCCAAGCAGGTTCGGGCTGCCGCACTCGAAGCGCCGGGCGGTGCGCGCGGCTTGCCAGTCTTTGCGCTGGTAGTCACCGGGATGCTCGAGCATGTGCCAGCCATACTCATGGAGCTTGAGCTGCTCGCGCAGCTCGCCGCGGCAATAGAAGGCGCCAAGGCCCTCCGGGCCGAGCAGCCACTTGTGGCCATCGGCCATGGCGAAGTCGCACTGATAGCGCTGCACGTCGAAGGGCAGGGCGCCGAGCTGCTGAATCGCATCGACGCAGAGCAGCACTCCGCGCTGACGGCAGCCATGGCCCAGCCGCTCCAGATCCAGGCGCAGACCGCTGGCGTATTGTACGGCGCTGATCGACAGCAACCGGGTGCGTGGGCCGCAGGCGGCGAGCAGGGCAGCCTCAGGATCACCCTGGTGCAGGTCGACCTGAATGACCTTCACGCCCAGTGGCTCGAGGGCCTGCCAGACGACCCGGTTGGAGGGGAACTCTTCGTCGCTGATCACCACCTGGTCGCCTGGCTTCCAGTCCAGGCCGAACGCCACGAAGGACAGCGCCTCGGAGGTGTTCTTGACCAGTGCGATGTCGGCGCTGCTCGGAGCGTTGAGCAGCCTGGCCAGCCGCTCGCGCAGGGTGTCCTCGACCTTGAGCCAGGTCGGGTAGTCGCGGGCGCCGGTTCGCGCATTCTGTTCGGCGAAGCGATTGATGGCCGTCACGGCGCGTTGTGGCCAGGGCGACACGGCGGCGTGGTTGAGGTAACGCAGCTCGGCAACCTGGGGGAATTCATCTTGAATGACGTACATGGTCGGATGATCCGTGCAATCTGGCGCTAAATAGGCATAATAGCCGGCTTCGATTTTCGACCTCTTAGTCCTTTTATGCAGAAAGAACCCCGTAAGGTCCGTGAGTTTCGCCGCCGCGAACAGGAAATTCTCGATACCGCGCTGAAATTGTTCCTCGAGCAGGGCGAAGACAGCGTCACCGTCGAGATGATTGCCGACGCGGTCGGAATCGGCAAAGGCACGATCTACAAGCACTTCAAGTCCAAGGCGGAGATCTATCTGCGCCTGATGCTCGACTATGAGCGCGACCTGAACGAGCTGTTCCACTCTGCCGACGTCGATCGGGACAAGGAAGCGCTGTCACGCGCCTACTTCGAGTTCCGCATGCGCGATCCGCAACGCTACCGCTTGTTCGACCGCCTGGAGGAAAAGGTGGTCAAGGGCAATCAGGTGCCGGAGATGGTCGAGCAGCTGCACACTATCCGTGCGTCCAACTTCGAGCGTCTGACCCTGTTGATCAAGGGACGTATCGCCGAAGGCAAGCTGGAGGACGTGCCGCCTTACTTCCACTATTGCGCGGCCTGGGCGCTGGTGCATGGCGCTGTGGCGCTGTACCACTCGCCGTTCTGGAGCAATGTGCTGGAGGACCAGGAGGGCTTCTTCCAGTTCCTCATGGATATCGGCGTACGCATGGGCAACAAGCGCAAGCGCGAAGGCGAGCCTCCGCAAGCCTGACGTTATTCCGCTGGTCAACAGCGCTTGTGGTGCATATGGCAGCATGGCGAGCGGGGATATACTCAAGGCTATCAATCGCCGGAGTCGTTCATGATCGTTGATCGCCAAGGCAGACGCTTTCGCAACCTGCGCATCAGTCTGACCGCCGCCTGTAACTACGCCTGCACCTACTGCGTGCCGGACGGCAAGCGCCTGGTGGCGGCGCAGGATGAGCTGAGCTCCGACGCGATGGTGCGCGGGGTGGCCTATCTGATCGAGGCCGCCGGCATCGAGCGGCTGCGCGTGACTGGTGGCGAACCCCTGGTCAGCCCCAAGCTGGAGCCTTTTCTGCGCGGCGTCAGCAACCTGGGGCTGGCCGATATCAGCCTGACCAGCAACGGCCAGCTGCTGGCGCGCAAGCTGCCGTTGCTGGTGGAGTGCGGCATCCGCCGACTCAACATTTCCCTGGATACTCTCGACGCCGACGCCTTCCGTGGCATCGCCCGTGGTGGCGACCTGGCGACCGTGCTGGCGGGCATGGACGAGGCGCGGGCAGCCGGTCTGAAGGTCAAGGTCAACATGGTGCCGCTGCGCGGGCAGAATCTCGATCAGGTCTTGCCGCTGCTCGAGTACTGCCTGGAGCGTGGCTTCGAGTTGCGCTTCATCGAGTTGATGCGCATGGGGCATCTGGCGCGGGACGGCAACAGCTTCCTGCAGCAGTTCGTCGGCATGCCGGAGCTGTTGGCGCTGATCGGTGAGCGCCATGGTTTCGTCCAGGCCGATGCGCCGGTAGACGCGACAGCGCTGCGTTACGAACTTCCCGGACTCGGGTTCTTCGGCGTGATCGCCAACGAGAGCGTGCCCTTCTGTCGTACCTGCTCGCGCCTGCGCCTGTCGTCGACCGGCTGGCTGCATGGCTGCCTGTCGTCGAGCAACCGCCACTATGTCGGCGACCTCCTGGACAAGCCGCGTCACCAGGCGTTGCCGGCGTTGCAGCGGTTGCTGGTCAAGGCCTTGGGCGACAAGCAGGAAGTCGCCTTCTCCGGTGGTGCCACGGTGATGAAAATCATCGGCGGCTAGCGTTCGTTCATGCTCGGGCGACTCCCTTGGGGTCGCTTGTGGCGCGGATTCTGCATCTTTGGGCCTACTGCCGGTTTTACGTCGCGGGCGACGGGAGAGGTGCGATGCGAATCTTGATGCTTACGTTGATGCTTCTGGCCATTGCAGGCTGCATGAAGGTTAGCGACCTGGCCGACGGCGCCGAATATCACCTGCGCGATGCCGGCGTTCTCGATCACGGCCGGACCGAGCGCATGGCCTCGCGGCGCCTGCAGCAGGATTCCTTTATCTATATCGCCCAAGGGCATTTCGTTCCGGCCGGTCATGGCTATCCGCGCCCCAATGTCGTTGCCGAGGAGGCATTCGACGGTTTCGTCGAGTACTTCCCTCTGGTGCGTCGAGCCCGTGCTCCGGCTGGCCTGGAAGAGGCCATGTCGCAGGCGCGAGCGGCGGGTGCGCACTATTTGCTTTACAGTCGCTTTGCCTACAGTGACGACCGTATCGGCACGGCGGATGAGTGGGCTGACCAAGAGGCGGTGGACCGGCTGGGTACCGACCGCAGTGTGATTCAATTGATGCTGATCGAAACCAATACGCGCTATTTGGTGGATACTGCCCGTATCCGCAGTCGTGGTGGTTTCCTGACCTTCTACGATGCGCAACCCGCAGACCTGATCGGCCCGCCGCTGCGCGATTACGCGCGCAGCCTGCTCGGGGTCGGTCGCTAAGGAGTGTCAATGAGCGATTCAGGCAAAGCCAACGACCTGCTGGCGCAGATTCCCAAGGCCGCCCGGTCGGGCCTGCCGCCGGTGCACCTGTGGAATCCGGACTTCTGTGGCGATATCGAGATGCGCATCGCCCGCGATGGCAGCTGGTTCTATATGGGCACACCGATCGGCCGCAAGCCGATGGTCCGGCTGTTCTCCACCATCATCCGCCGCGATGGCGACAAGTACTTTCTGGTCACACCGGTGGAGAAGGTCGGTATCCAGGTCGAAGATGCGCCCTTCGTGGCGGTCGTTTTGCGGGTGGAGGGCGAGGGGGAGGCGCAGGTGCTGCACTTCACCACCAATGTCGAGGATCAGGTGTCGGCTTGCGCCGATCATCCGCTGCGGGTCGAGCTGGATGAGGCAACCCAGGAGCCGGCGCCCTATGTGCATGTGCGGGCAAACCTAGAGGCGCTGGTCCATCGCAACGTGTTCTATCAACTGGTCGAGCTGGCAGTGCCGCGCGAGATCGAGGGCCAGACCTGGCTTGGCGTGTGGAGCGCGGGCGAGTTCTTTCCGCTCGGGCCGCTGCCGGCCTAGGCGGGTAGGTGCTGGCCGGCTATCGCGGGCCAAGAAAAAAGGCTCCCGAGGGAGCCTTTTTTCGTCATTACATGTTGGGGTAGTTGGGGCCGCCTGTGCCTTCAGGCGCGATCCAGGTGATGTTCTGTGCCGGGTCCTTGATGTCGCAGGTCTTGCAGTGCACGCAGTTCTGCGCATTGATCTGGAAGCGCTTTTCACCATCTTCCTGGGTCACCACCTCGTACACGCCGGCCGGGCAGTAGCGTTGGGCCGGTTCGTCATACAGCGGCAGGTTCTTGGCGATCGGGATGCTCGGATCGCTGAGTTTCAGGTGGCAGGGTTGTTCCTCTTCATGGTTGGTGTTGGAGAGGAATACCGAGCTGAGCTTGTCGAAGCTGAGTTTGCCGTCCGGTTTCGGGTAGGCGATCTTCTGCGCCTCGGCGGCTGGCTTGAGGCAGGCGTAGTCCGGCTTGGTGTCGTGCAGGGTGAACGGGATCTTGCCGCCGAACAGGTTCTGGTCGACATAGTTGAACGCGCCTCCGCCCAGTACGCCGAACTTGTGGATCGCCGGGCCGAAGTTGCGGCTGCGGAACAGTTCGTCATACAGCCAGCTGGCCTTGAACGCCTCGACGTAGCCGGTCAGCTGGTCGCCGCCCTCGGAGCCGGCCAGCAGCACGTCGGCCACGGCATCGGCGGCGAGCATGCCGGACTTCATCGCGGTGTGGCTGCCCTTGATCTTGGCGAAGTTGAGAGTGCCGAGGTCGCAGCCAATCAGTGCGCCGCCGTCGAATACCATCTTCGGCAGCGAGTTCAGGCCGCCCTTGCAGATGGCGCGAGCGCCATAGGCCACGCGCTTGCCGCCCTCCAGATACTGGGCAATAACCGGGTGGTGCTTGTAGCGCTGGAACTCGTCGAACGGCGACAGGTGCGGGTTGCTGTAGGACAGGTCGACGATCAGGCCGACCACCACCTGGTTGTTTTCCAGGTGATAGAGGAAGGAACCACCGGTGTTTTCGCTGTCCACCAGCGACAGTGGCCAGCCGGCGGTGTGCACCACCAGGCCCTGCTCGTGCTTGGCCGGGTCGACGTCCCAGATTTCCTTGATGCCGATGCCGTAATGCTGGGCGTCGGCCTCGCTGTCCAGGTTGTACTTCTGGATCAGCTGCTTGCCGATATGACCGCGGCAGCCCTCGGCGAACAGGGTGTATTTGGCGCGTAGCTCCATGCCAGGGGTGTAGTAGCCCTCTTTCGGGTTGCCCTCGCGGTCGACCCCCAGATCACCGGTGACGATACCGCGGACCACGCCGGATTCGTCGATCAGCGCCTCCTGGGCGGCAAAGCCCGGATAGATCTCAACGCCCAGGTTTTCGGCCTGCTGGGCCAACCAGCGGCACAGGTTGCCCAGGGAGATGATGTAGTTGCCCTGGTTGTGCATGGTCTTGGGCACGAACAGGTCAGGAATGCGGCTGGCTTTCTCGGCATTCTTCAGCAGGTAGATATCGTCGCGCTTGACCGGCGTGTGCAGCGGAGCGCCGAGCTCCTTCCAGTCCGGGAACAGCTCGTTCAGTGCCCGCGGCTCGAACACTGCGCCGGAGAGAATGTGGGCGCCGACTTCCGAGCCTTTTTCGACCACGCAGACGCTGATTTCCTTACCCGCTTCGGCGGCTTTCTGCTTCAGTCGGCAGGCGGCGGACAATCCGGCAGGGCCGGCGCCGACGATGACGACGTCGAATTCCATAAATTCGCGTTCCACAGGCTATCTCCTACTCAAAGGCTCTCTAATTTTATTTGACGATCAGGCTCGTTCCCCGGGCGAAGCGCGGGCATTATATCTACACCCTCTGATCGGTCCAATACAAACGTTTGTTTGAATTTTCTGTAGGACTGGTAGAATCTTACTACATCGCAGTTGCCTGGCCGGCCCGTCGTATTGACCGGGCTGGGGCGTGCGGTCAAGATACGGGCGGTTTTGCGCCCTCCGTCTGGGCTGGAATCGGTTCCGGCCGACTAGCATCACCCGCTATGTTCGCTTTGGCGACATCCTTATTCACCGGAGAGTAACGAGGAATCCATGAAGGTTCTTGTAGCTGTCAAACGAGTGGTCGACTACAACGTCAAGGTTCGCGTCAAGGCGGACAGCAGCGGCGTTGATCTTGCCAACGTCAAGATGTCGATGAACCCCTTCTGCGAAATCGCCGTGGAAGAAGCCGTACGCCTGAAAGAGAAGGGCGTGGCGAGCGAGATCGTCGTCGTGTCGATCGGCCCGACCGCTGCGCAAGAGCAGCTGCGTACTGCCCTGGCCCTGGGCGCCGATCGCGCCATCCTGGTCGAGTCCGCCGAAGAACTGAACTCCCTGGCCGTGGCCAAGTTGCTCAAGGCCGTGGCCGACAAGGAGCAGCCGCAACTGGTGATCCTCGGCAAGCAGGCCATCGACAGTGACAACAACCAGACCGGCCAGATGCTCGGTGCCCTAACCGGCTTCGCCCAGGGCACCTTCGCCTCCCAGGTGGAAGTGGCCGGCGACAAGGTCAATGTCACCCGCGAGATCGATGGCGGCCTGCAGACCGTCGCGCTCAACCTGCCGGCGATCGTCACCACCGATCTGCGCCTGAACGAGCCGCGCTACGCGTCGCTGCCGAACATCATGAAGGCCAAGAAGAAGCCCCTGGAAGTGGTGACTCCGGACGCCCTGGGCGTTGCCACCACCTCCACCGTGAAGACCCTGAAAGTCGAAGCCCCGGCGACCCGCCAGGCCGGCATCAAGGTCAAGTCCGTGGCTGAACTGGTCGAGAAACTGAAGAACGAGGCGAAGGTAATCTAAATGGCTATCTTGGTTGTTGCAGAACACACTAACGCTGCCCTGGCTGCTGCCACGCTCAATACCGTAGCGGCTGCCAAAGCCATCGGTGGCGACATCCATATCCTGGTCGCCGGTGCCGGTTGCGGCGCCGCTGCTGAAGCCGCGGCCAAGGTCGAGGGCGTGTCCAGGGTCCTGGTCGCCGACAACGCCGCCTTCGCCCATCAGCTGCCGGAAAACGTCGCGCCGCTGATCGCCGAACTCGGTGCCGGCTACAGCCACATCCTGGCTGCCGCGACCACCAACGGTAAGAACTTTCTGCCGCGCGTGGCTGCCCAGCTGGACGTCGACCAGATCTCCGAGATTATCGCCGTAGAAAGCGCAGACACCTTCAAACGGCCGATCTATGCCGGCAACGCCATTGCCACCGTGCAGTCCAGTGCCGCCGTCAAGGTGATCACCGTGCGCGCCACTGGTTTCGATCCGGTGGCTGCCGAAGGCGGTTCCGCAACCGTTGAGTCCGTGGCAGTTGGCGGCGACGCCGGCAAATCGGCCTTCGTCGGCGAAGAGCTGGCCAAGTCCGACCGTCCGGAGCTGACCGCTGCCAAGATCGTCATTTCCGGCGGTCGCGGCATGCAGAACGGTGACAACTTCAAGCACCTCTATGCCCTGGCTGACAAGCTCGGTGCGGCCGTCGGCGCTTCCCGCGCGGCCGTCGACGCCGGTTTCGTGCCGAACGACATGCAGGTCGGCCAGACCGGCAAGATCGTCGCGCCGCAGCTGTACATCGCCGTCGGTATTTCCGGCGCGATCCAGCACCTGGCGGGCATGAAGGACTCCAAGGTGATCGTGGCGATCAACAAGGACGAGGAGGCGCCGATCTTCCAGGTGGCCGACTACGGCCTGGTAGCTGACCTGTTCGAAGCCATTCCTGAGCTGGAAAAGCTGGTCTAGCCCGGTTTAGACGTTTCACAAGAAGCCCGCTCACTGAGCGGGTTTTTTGTTGTCCGCCGTTTCTCGACCCGGTGCGGAGCTGGGCATGGGGCGGGGAAATGCACTGGGAAGCCAGGGCATACGGGCAGTGGCTATCGAGAGAAAAGTGGGTTTTTGCTTCCACCGGTTGGTCGATTGAGGCGGCCCCGTAGGCCTGCGGCGAACTCTAGCCTATGGATGCAATCCCATCGCCTTCATCTACCCGGCCGTTCTCGTCCACTGCCGAGGTGGCCAGCCGGTGATGCTGAAAGGCTTGGGCGATGATGGCCCGCAACTGCCCATCGTCCCAGGGTCTGGTAAGGAACTTGTAGATTGATCCGCGGTTGACTGCGTCGGTGACCGATTTCAGGTCGGTGTAACCGGACAGGATGATGCGAATGGTCTCCGGGTAGAGTTCCTTGACCCTGCTGAGGAACTCGGTGCCGCTCATTTCCGGCATGCGCTGGTCGGAGAGGATCACCTGTACATCGTGCTTGGCCAGCAGGGCGAAAGCGTCTTGGGCGTTGCTGGCGGTGAGTATTTGGTAACCCTCGCGGCGCAGCAGGCGGGTCAGGGCGCGCAGGACGTTTTCTTCATCGTCGAGCAGCAACAGCGTCTGTTCAGGGATCTTCTGTGCGTTGCCCAGAGCTTCGACCGGTTCTTTCGGCGTTTGCCTTTGGCTGACAAAGTCTTCCAGTTGCGCCAAGGGCATGGGTTTGGCGAAGTAGTAGCCCTGGAACTCATTGCAGTGGTTCTTCTTCAGGAAGGCGAATTGCGCTTCGTTTTCGACCCCCTCGGCGATGACCTTGAGCTTTAGGTGGTGGGCCATGGAAATGATGCCCTTGGCAATCGCCGCATCGTTCTGGTCGCTGATGATGTCCTGAACGAAGGAACGGTCGATTTTCACCCTGTCGATTGGCAGGCGTTTGAGGTAGCTGAGGCTGGAAAAACCGGTGCCGAAGTCGTCGATCGCCAGACTCACGCCAAGGCGTTTGAGCGCCTGCATGGTCTCGATCGCTTTGTCTGGATTGTCCAGCAGTACCGACTCGGTGATCTCCAGCTCCAGGGCCTCGGGAGGAAGCTGGGCCTGCTCCAGAATGACGCGCAGGCGCTCGACAAAGTTGCTGCGCTGGAAGTGTGTGCCCGAAATATTGACCGCCATCAAGGTTCCCTTGTAGCCCTGATCGAGAAGCAAGCGGGCGTCGCGGCAGGCGGTTTTCAATACCCACTCACTCAGCGGGACGATCTGTCCGGTATTTTCGGCCACCGGAATGAACTGCAGGGGGGAGATGAAGCCCAGTTCGGCGTGTTGCCAGCGCAGCAGGGCCTCGTAACCCACTACTCGACCGTTTTGGCGGTCGAACTGCGGCTGGTAGTTCAGCGTGAAGGCTTCATTTTCGATGGCTCTCTGCAATTGAATGCGCAAGTTGACGCGCTCGTCTACCTTTTGCTCGAGGTCCTGGGTGTACCACTGATAGTTGTTGCGCCCCTGTTTCTTCGCTTGGCGCATTGCCAGGTCGGCCTGCTGGATAAGCAGTTCGGGGCTCGAGGCGCCGGGGCCGCTGAGGCTGATGCCCAGACTTGCGGTGATGTGGATCTCGTAGCTGCCAATCTTGAAGGGCCGGGAAGTCGTTCCGATGACTCGCTCGGCCAGCGCTACGGCGTCCTCTGGCTGGTCCAGGTTCGGCAGGATGATGATGAACTCGTCGCCGCCCAGGCGCGCCAGGGTGTCGTCGGGGCGCATCTGTTGGGTCAGACGATGGGCGACCTCGACGAGAACCAGGTCGCCGAACGCGTGGCCCATGGAATCGTTGATCGGCTTGAATCCATCCAGATCGACGAACATGACCGCGAAGCCCTTGTTCGCGAACTGGGCGTTGCGGCTCGCCTGTGACAGGCGATCGCTCAGCAGAGCTCTGTTGGGCAGGGCCGTCAAGGCGTCGTGAGAGGCCAGGTGCGCAAGCTTGTGCGATTTCGCCCTGAGGGACTGATTCAGTCGTGCGGATCGCCGAAGCTGCAGGAAGAACAGTATCAACAACAGCAATCCGCTGATGACGGGTGCGGCTATCGCCCAGATGCTGTGGGTATCGGAGTATTGCTTGATGAGTTGCTCACTGCGCACATCGGCACTCAAGGTGATCTCTTTGCCCAGTGCAAAGAACTGCTCTTGCAAAGGCATTAGCAAGCCTTGGATTTGCCCGTAGCGCTTGTCGTAGGGGTCGGCCTTGAGACCGGCCAGCAGCGGTTCGATTGCATCGAGGGCATCGCCAAGCGCCTCGACCGCTTGCTGCACGTGCTCGTTCTGCAGCAGGGGGCGATTTGCTTCGCCTTCACGGAATAACTGATAGCGGCTAACCAATAGCTCGAAGCTCAGCTGCACTTGTTCGAGCGTCGTTTTATCAACCGGATCCTTGAGCACATAGCGCCGCAGGCTGCGGCTGAGACTGCTCACCTCTTCGGAGGTCTTGAACAGGGTGTGAATCTGTTGGCCCATGCGCAGGGCGGCAAGGTTGTGGGTCTGTTCGATATTGCGGTAGGCAAAGTACAGGGAGGCCGTGAATATCATCAGCGCCAGCAGCAGTTGCAGCGATGAGGGGCGGCGCCACCAGTTAGGCTTGTGGCGTTCGTCTCCGAGCTGGGCCAGGGAGAGCATCACTCGACGATCAGTCCTTTCAGGTGCCAGACCATTTCCTGGTCGGTTTCCGCAGTTCTAAGCTCGGGGAAATCGTCCTGGGGAAAGATCATCCACAGCGGCCCCTTGTCGCGAGTGGTCATGTACTGGCCATTGCGTTTGTAGGCGACGATTGCCGGATAGCGCTGCAGTTTCTGCAAGTCCATGCGACTTTCATAGTCATTGAGCGCCACGGCCCGAACGGAAGCGCCTTGCCCATCGTATGGGGCGAGCAGCTGGCTGGCGCGCACACCGGTGAACTGCTGGGGGCCGTCGGTCCAGGACGTATGAGTGTGCAGGGTGGCGCTCTCCATGGCCTCGAGCGCGGCCAGATCGTAGTCGATGGATGAGCCATCTGGGCCAGACACTCTGAGCAAGGGGGCGTCTTGGGCTATAGCGCTATAAGTGACAAGGCCGAGGATTGCAGTCACAGCGGTCCGCAAGAAAGTGTTCAAGATTGTCCTTCGTTTCATTTTGACTCCGCCGTCGAAGTTCAATGGCTCATGGACCGTCGCTGGTCGGTTCCTGGCCCGTTGCACTGTCGACTACTACTCGGCTGGCGCGGTGGCGTTGCCCCTCTGCGTTGGTTATCTGCTTTCGTCTGAACTGAGCGTAGCCATGCTTGCGGTACTGCGCTTGGGCTCGCTTAACTGCGCCGGCAGCAGATAGTGCCGGCGTAGCGATTTGCCAGTCAACGGGCATACGACTAATTGGCGTGGTCGCGGTCACCCTGGTCGTAAATGCGCGTGACCCTCTAACCAAGGGTGTTCAGCGAGCCTTGCAGCCAAGGGCAGTCGAGCAGCTGGGCCTGGTCCTGATCCAGGCCCAAAGCATGGCCATTTGCGAGCGGCTAGTCGCTGCGTTCTTTACGGCGTTTGCGGACCTTCCACGTGCTGCAGGTCTGCCAGAAAGCGTTGGTAGTGTTCGGCCGTTTCCTGCGGGCGTTCGATCATCGGTGCGTGGCCGCAGTCTTTCATGATCACCACGCTTGGCTGCCGGAGCAGCGGTCGCATCACCTCGATGCTGGAGACATCCAGCACGCGGTCCCGGTCGCCCCACAGCAGCAGAGTCGGCGCCTGGATCTTCGGCAGCTCCGGCTCCAGCGGGATGTAGCGTTCGACCAGTTGCGCGAATATCCGCTGGTAATGTTCGCGCTGGGCGATGGCACGCTCGGCCAGGTGCGCCTTGAGCGGAGCGGGGAGTGCCGGGGGCTCGACGAACACGAAGTCCAGCAGGCGGTCGTAGTCCTCGGCTGTCTCCACCACCAGCGGATTGGCGGCGCCGCGCTCCAGGCGTTCGATCAATTCGCTTTTCTGCGGCGCGCTGACACCGGCATTGTCGAGCAGGGCGAGCGAAATCACCTGCTGCGGGTAGCGGGCGGCATAGAGCGCGGCGATGTGGCCGCCCATGGAATTGCCGATCAGGTGCAAGCGGTCGATCTTCAATGCCTGAACGAAGCTGGCGACCCGCTCGGTCTGGGTGCCGACGTCGTAGCTGGCATTCGGTCGGCTGCTGTCGCCGAAACCGGGCAGGTCGATGGCGATCACCTGGTAGCGGTCGGTCAGGTGGCGGGCGAAGCGCAACCAGTTGTCCTTGTCGGCGCCGAAGCCGTGAATCATCAGCAGGGTTTCGCCATCGGGCGGACCGCCCCGGTAGTAATGAATGCTAAGATCCGCGACTTCTGTACGCTCGTGGGACAGGCCAGCGGCCTGCTGCTCCAGCCATTGCACGCTGGCCAGCAGCGTGGCGGGAACGGCATAGAGTACGCCGGCACCGGTGCCCAGGAGCAGCAGGAACGCGAGAAAGAGTTTCTTCATTGCATGTCCTTATCGCTAATGATTATTGCGCTGCCGCTAAGCTAGCATGGAAGCACACGCCTGGCCCCCTTGCGCTGTGGGCGGTCCATAGAACGATTAACCGAGACCCATAGAATGCTTCAACGTCCTTTCCTCAAGTCCTGCCTGTTGCTCGTCGCCTTGCTGGCGATGCCGGCTTTGGCAGCGGCGGCCGGCAAATGTGAACGCCTGGTCGCCACCGGTCATCCCGACTACCCACCTTTCATGTGGCGCGACCCGCAGAAACCCGAGCAGCTGATTGGCGCCCAGGCCGATTTGCTGGCCAAACTGGGTGAGGAGCTGGGCGTGCGCATCGAGGTGCTGTACAGCCGCAGCTGGGACAAGGCCCAGGGCGAGGTGCGCAGTGGACGCATCGATCTGCTGGCGGGCGCGGGGTTGACGCTCGCCGACCTGGAAACCATGGACCACGTGCACCCGGCGGTATTCAGTCGCGCCGATGTGGTCTGGGTACGCAATATCGCCAGCTTTCCCTATATCGAATGGGCCGACCTGCGCGAGCGACGCGGGGCGGCGGTCGACGCGGATTTCGGGGTGGCGTTCAACGACTACGCCAAGGCTCGGTTGAACCTGGAGCAGGGCGCCAACCTGACCCAGTTGCTGCAGAAATTGATGCTCGGTGAAGTGGACTACGTGCTGCATGAGCGCGAGCCGACCCAGGCGCTGGCCCACACCCTGGGGCTGCAGGACGATCTGCTGGCCCTGAATCCGCCGATTCGCAGCGAGGGTCTGTACCTTGCGCTGTCGCATAATTCGGCGTGCAACGACCCCTGGCTGCGCGGACAGCTGGCGAAAAAAATGACAGAATTGGCCGCCGCCGGCGTGCCGGAAACCCTGCTTCAGCGTAATTTGCAGCGCTGGAAGGAACAGCAGCTGCAACCCGCCAGTGCATCGAATCCGTAGGAAAAACCTGTGACCAATCGACTTCTCTGCGCCGTGCTGGCGCTGCTGGCCTTGACGGCCTGCGCCAGTGACCCGGCCCCCCTCGAGCAAATGCGCCTGACCGAGCAGGCGGTAGCCCAGGCACGGGCGGTCGGCGCCGATGAGCAGGTGCCTGAACTGCTCCTGGCCGAGGACAAGCTGAACCGGGCCCAGGCGGCCATGGACGAGGAGGCCTTCAAGCAGGCGCGGGTGTTGGCCGAGCAGGCCGAGCTGGATGCGCGCCTGGCGGAGGCCCGGGTGGTGACGGCGAAGAGCCAGGCGCAACTGGCCGAGCTGAGCAACCGGATCAACCGCCTGCGCCGCCAGTTGGGGGACCTGCAATGAGCAACCGAGCAACCCTCGCCGGCGGCGTCATGCTGCTGCTTCTGTTGGGCGGCTGCGCCGGCTCGCCGTCCAATAGCGGCGATGCCCTGGAGTCAGCCCGTACCAGCTTTCAAACGGTCAAGGAAGATCCCAGCGTGCTGCGCAGCGCGGCCAAGGATGTGATCCGTGCCGGCGAGTCGTTGGCGCGTGCCGAGCGGCTGTCCAGCTACTGGGGCAGCGCCGATGACGTCACTCACTACGCCTACCTGAGCCAACGCTACAGCGATATCGCCGCGCAGAAGAGTCTCCTGGGCCTCAACCAGGAGCGCGCCGCCAAGCTCGAGCTGGAGCGCCAGCGTCTGCAACTGGCGTTGCGCGAAGCCAAGCTGCTGACCATCCAGGAGCAGAGCCACTGGCTGGAAGAGCAGATGGTCAGCCTGGCGACCACCGAGACCGAACGCGGTCTGGTGATGACCCTGGGCGATGTACTGTTCGATGCGGGTCAGGCCGACCTCAATGTTTCGGCCAACCGCACGGTGCTCAAGCTGGTGCAGTTCCTCCAGCTCAATCCACGGCGCGTGGTGCGGATCGAGGGCTATAGCGACAGCCGCGGCGACAAGCAGGAGAACCTCGAGCTGTCGCGGGCACGGGCGCAGACCGTGGCCGACGTGCTGATCGACCTGGGCATCGACGCCAAGCGCATCGAAGTGCAGGGCCATGGCGAGGGCTATCCGGTGGCGGAGAACGCGTCGGCCAAGGGACGGGCGCGTAACCGTCGAGTGGAGATCGTGTTCTCCGATGAGCTGGGACGCCTCGGCCCCAGTCGCTGAGCCGAGCAGGTCCAGACAGCCCCGGTGGCCGTCAGGCGCCGGGGCTTTTTATTGGCTATGTACCAATAGCGTGTTGCAGGGTTCTGCCTACCGCCTCCTGAATGCAGTGAGCCGGCCGAATATTCCGCTGATAGCGCTCTAGCATGCGGCGCCAGCCCAGGTAATTCGGGAGGTAGCGGGTGGCCACGCCGTGAAAGCGGGTCATCCAGCTCTTCAAGCGGCTGTGGTAGGCGTTGACGTTCTGAATATGGAAAGCGCCTTGGCGCACTCGCTGGCCGGGGCGGGCATGCACGACCTGATGGGTGATGCCCTGTGCCCGGGCAAAGCTGGCATAGACTGCCGCCCCGTCACTGCAGAGCACGGCCTCCCGGTCGATCAGCGGCATCAACGCCTCTCGCACATGATTGGCATCGAGCTTGGCCAACTTGAAGTCAGCGGTGTGGCCCTCCCGGTCGCGCACCACCATCACCGGGATCTGGTCTTTACCCGTGCCGCGGGTCACGCTCACCCCACCTCGTTTACGGGGCGGCCGAGGCAACTGCCTCTGGCCCTTGAAGGACTCCAGAAAGAACGTCTCATCCACTTCGACAATCCCTGCCTCATGCGTGGCGTGATGCTCAGCCGCTGCAGCCAGGAAGCGGTGCCTCCAGAGGAAAGCGGTGTTTTTGCTGATGCCGCATGCCTGGGCCGCCTTGCGCACGCTAAGCCCGTCAATCAGTGCCTGGGCGTAGTCTTTCCAGCGTTCGGGGTAGTGCAGGCGGGCAAGGCCTGTTGCTGAGCGCGCGGTGCAAGTCCGTCGACAACTACGGCAACGATAGCGGCGCAGACTGCGCGACCAACCCCAGGGCGCAAGCTGATTCGCATTGGTCTGGCAATGCGGGCAACGCTGCAGCGCCGGCAGGCAATCGAGCACTTCTGTCGCCGGCGGGTTCCGCAGTGCCTGATGAAGCGTAGATTTCTGATGGGCGCTGAGTTGGCTCAGTTGAGCCAGCCAGTGGTGAAAGGCTTGAGTATCCATAATCGGCAGACCTCCTGATTGGAACTCTGCCGTTTAGATTAGTACTCGCAACACATCGTTGGTACATAGCCTTTTTATTGCCGCAGCCTTCAGCGCAACAGTTTTCCTAGCGGCCAATTGATCTAATACAGTTGCTGGCGCCCGGGAATTGTATCCGGCAGAATCCCTGAGGCTGTACCGGTGCTTTTTCGAAGGGCCGGCTCACTGTTACGGTTCAGCCAAGCGGGAATGCGGTCATGACCAATCTGTTGCTCTATCAGCGTATCGCCCAGCAGCTGGCGGAAGATATTCGCCGCGGCGTCTACCAGCCGGGCGAGCGGGTGCCCTCGGTGCGCAAGATGAGCGCACAGCTCAACGTCAGTCACGCCACCGTGCTGCAGGCCTATGCCAACCTGGAAGACCAGGGGCTGATCCGCGCCCGCCCGCAGTCCGGCTTCTATGTGCACCAGACGCCGGCCCTGACCGCGCCGACGCCGGATATCGCCCGGGTCGAGCGCCCCGGCCTGGTCACCCGCAGCAGCATCATCAACCAGATTCTCACCGAGTCGCGCCGCGAAGGGGTCTTCCCCTTCGGCGCGGCGGTGCCCCATGTCGACTACCTGCCGGTGCGCGCCTTGCACCAGCAGCTGGCCAAGGTCACCCGCTTCCAGAGTCCGCGGGCCTTCAGCTACATGTTCAGCCCGGGCTTCGAGCCCTTGCGCCGCCAGGTGGCGATCCGCATGCGCGACGCCGGGGTGGTGGTCGATCCTTCCGAGGTGGTGATCACCCACGGCTGTGTCGATGCCCTGCAGATGTCCCTGCGCGTACTGACCCAGCCGGGCGACCTGATCGCCGCCGAGTCGCCGACCTACTATGGCTTGCTGCAACTGGCCGATCTGCTCGGTCTGAAGGTCATCGAGATTCCCAGCGACCCGACCACCGGCATCAGCCTGGAGGCCCTGCAGCTGGCAGCCAGCCAATGGCCGATCAAGGCCTTGGTATTGACCGCGCGGTTGAGCAATCCGCTGGGCGGCACCATTCCCGAGGACCGCCAGAAGCAGCTGCTGCGGCTGGTCGAGGACTTCGATATCCAGGTCGTCGAGGACGACATCTATGGCGAGCTGATGTTCGAGCAGGGGCCGACCAAGTCGCTCAAGTCCCATGATCGGGAAGGGCGCGTGGTGTACTGCTCGAGCTTCTCCAAGACCCTCTCGCCTGGGGTGCGCATCGGCTGGATAGTCGCCGGCAAATACCAGGAGGAGATCCAGCGCCTGCAGACCTTCAGCACCCACTCGGCGTGCAGCGTCACGCAGATGGCGGTGGCGGCCTACCTGGAGAACGGCGGCTACGATCGCCACCTGCGCTACATCCGCCAGGAGTACCGCAAGAATCTCAGCGCCTTTCAGCTGGCGGTGCAGCAGTACTTTCCCGAGGGCACGCAGATCACCCGGCCCAATGGCGGCTTCATCCTCTGGGTCAGCCTGCCGGTGCGGGTCAACACCAAGGACCTGCACGTGCGCGCCTTGCAGCAGGGCATCAGCATCGCGCCGGGGCTGATCTTCAGCAATACCGAGCAGTTCAACCACTGCGTGCGGCTGAACTGCGCCATTCCGTGGAACCGCGAGGCCGACCGCGCCCTGATGACCCTGGGCATGCTGGCCAGCCAGTTGTGCCAGGAGGCGACGCTCGGCCGCTGAGGATAGGCCTGTCGGGTTAACCCGAA
This sequence comes from Pseudomonas benzenivorans, assembly GCF_024397895.1. Lineage (NCBI taxonomy): Bacteria > Pseudomonadati > Pseudomonadota > Gammaproteobacteria > Pseudomonadales > Pseudomonadaceae > Pseudomonas > Pseudomonas benzenivorans. The sequence goes on along the minus strand of NZ_CP073346.1, from coordinate 721,407 downwards.
TTGTCGGGGCTGCGCGTCTACTCGTACGAATACCCCATTCGTCCCGAGGAGATGCAGCATGTCGAGGCAATTCTTAGCGACCCCGCAACCGCTGATGCAAGGCCTGGGTACTGGCCTGCTGCTGTTGCTGTCCGCCTGCAACGCCACCCAGCCGGAGCCGCCGCGCGCCGAACTGGCCGATCAACCGGCGCGCACCGTCGCGCAAGAGACCGCGGCGCAGCCCGGTGCGAAGAAGCTCGAGCGCTCCAGTTACGCGCCGCCGTCGACCCAGCTCGGGGCGCTGCCCATGGCGCCTGTGGCCGACATCCAGGCGCCGGGCTACCGCGCAACGTATCGGGAGCAATACCAGAAGCTCGCGAGCAATCCGGTGCAGGCGGTGGCCGAGGCGCCGGTTTCGACCTTCAGTATCGATGTGGACACCGGTGGCTACGCCAACGTCCGCCGCTTCCTCAGTCAGGGGCAACTGCCGCCGGCCGAGGCGGTGCGCCTGGAGGAGCTGGTCAACTACTTCCCCTATGCCTACCCGCTGCCCCAGGGCGAGGCGCCGTTCGGGGTGGCCACGGAACTGGCGGTCACCCCCTGGAACAGCCAGAGCCGCCTGCTACGCATCGCGATCAAGGCCGCTGATATGGCGGTGGAGGCCTTGCCGCCGGCCAACCTGGTGTTTCTGGTGGACGTATCCGGTTCGATGGATCGCCGCGAAGGCCTGCCCCTGGTGCAGAGCACCCTGAAGCTGCTGGTCGATCAGTTGCGCGCCGAGGACAGGGTGGCGCTGGTGGTCTATGCCGGCACGTCCAGGGTGGTGTTGCCCTCGACCGCTGGCAACCAGAAAGCCAGGATTCGCGCGGCCATCGAGCAACTGCGCGCCGGTGGTTCGACGGCGGGCGAGTCGGGCATCCAGTTGGCCTATCAGCAGGCCCAGCAGGGCTTCATCGCCGGCGGTATCAACCGCATCCTGCTGGCCACCGACGGCGACTTCAATGTCGGCATCAGCGATTTCGACACCCTCAAGGCCCTGGCCGCCGACAAGCGCAAGACCGGCATCTCGCTGACCACCCTGGGCTTCGGCACCGGCAACTACAACGAGCGCCTGATGGAGCAGTTGGCCGATGCCGGCGATGGCAACTACGCCTATATCGACAACCTGCGCGAGGCGCGCAAGGTGCTGGTCGATCAGCTCAGCTCGACCCTGTCGGTGGTGGCCAAGGACGTGAAGATTCAGCTCGAGTTCAACCCGGCGCAGGTCAGCGAATACCGTCTGCTGGGTTACGAGAACCGCGCCCTGCGCCGCGAGGACTTTGCCAACGACAAGGTCGACGCCGGCGAGATCGGCGCCGGGCACAGCGTCACCGCGCTCTACGAGATCGTTCCGGTGGGCCGCAAGGGCTGGCTGGAGCCCTTGCGCTATGGGGCTGTGGAGGCTGCCGCCGACCAGCCGGCCGGCAAGGCGGGCGAGCTGGCCCTGCTGCGTATTCGCTACAAGGCCCCGCAACAGCGCGCCAGTCGCCTCCTTGAGGTGCCGATCCGCGCGCCCCGCCAGGTAGCGGATATCGCCCAGGCCAGCGAGGACCTGCGCTTCGCCGCGGCGGTGGCGGCGTTCGCCCAGCAGCTCAAGGGCGGGCAATACACCGGCGACTTCGGTCTCGCGGCCAGCGCCGACCTGGCGCGCAGCGGCAAGGGCGAGGACCGCTTCGGCCTGCGCGGCGAATTCATCCAGCTGGTCGAACTGGCGCAAAGCCTGCAAACTCCTGCGTCCCTGTCCCCGCCAACCGCTGTAAAGGTCGATTGAGTGTGACTGACAACCTCTCTGTCACTGTGCCCGCCGATGACGATGCCGCGCTGCTGCGGCGTTATCGGCAGGGCGACGCCGAGGCGTTCGCGCTGTTGTACCAGCGCCACCGCCTCGGCCTGTTCCGGTTCCTCTGCGGCCTGTGCGGCGATCCGACCCTGGCCGAGGAAGTCTTCCAGGACACCTGGCTGAGCCTGGTCCGCAGTGATTCACTGCAGCGCGAGAAGGTCCTGTTCAAGACCTGGCTGTACCAGATCGCGCGCAATCGCCTGATCGATCACTGGCGCAAGCATGGCAGACGCCTGAGCCTGCAGGACGCCTACGACGAGCGGCTACATGACGCACCCGATGACGAAGGTGACCCCGAACAGCAGCTCGGCCTGAGTCGTGACCGCCAGCGTTTGCAGGCGGCGCTGGATGATCTGCCGCTGGAGCAGCGCGAAGTGTTCCTGCTGCGTGCCCAGGGCGAACTGGAACTGCAGGAGATCGCCGAGCTGACCCACACGCCGGCGGAGACGGTGAAGAGCCGCCTGCGTTACGCCCTGCACAAGCTACGCCGGCTGCTGGCCGATCCCGCCGCGGCCAAAGAGGTATCCGCATGAGAGAGCGCAAAGAACCGTCGTCTGGCGCCGCCGACCAGCAGCTGCTGCAACATTACCGAGATCATCAGGACGCCGAACCCTCGGCTGCGCTGGACGCGCGGATACTCGCGGCCGCCCGCGAGCAGGCGCGCTCAGGGCGCGCCACGCCCGGCCCGTGGATGCGGCTGCACGGCTGGCTGTTCGGCCATCGCGCGCCGGTACGCTGGAGCCTGGCCCTGGGCGGTGTCGCGGCGCTGGGGCTGGGCTTGAGCCTGACCCTCAGAACCCTCGAACAGGCGCCGGGCGGGTTCGACAGTCCGTCGCCAGCGGCGCCCGCTGTACAACGCAGCGCCGCCGTGGCGCAGAAAAAGGTCATGGCCGAGTCCGCCCGAGTCGGCGCCCAGGAGGCCATGGCCGATGCCGCCGCCGCGCCGGCCGAGGCCGCTGCGTCCGGGTTCATGAGCAAGGCCGAGGCGCCCGAGCTGGAGCCCGCCTTGCGCGAAGCGCTGCGCGAGATCCTCCGCCTGCGTGAGGCAGGCCACGGGCCTGAGGCCGACAAGCGCCTCGAGACGCTGCGCCAGCGTCACCCGCAGCTGGATATCGGGGCACTTATGGCCCGTCAGAAGGCGCTGGACGAGGTTGCCCGGTGAACGAAAATCCAGCTTGTCAGGTGGGGCTGGGCAAGCGAGCATTGCAGCTTTCCTACGCCCTGGTTAGAGCGATCATGAGTGTCATGCGTTACCTGCTTCCAGCCCTGTTCATCGCGCTGCTGAGTGCCTGCGACCCGGAGGTCAAGCCGGCCAAGGTCGAACCTGCGACAAGCGCCGTTCCCGAGGCGCAGGAGTCGAAGCCTAAGCCCCCGGTCGCCGCCCAACCGCAGGCGGCGCACCAGGCGCCTGAACCGGTGCCACAGCCTAAGGCAGCCAGCGTCCAGCGCGAGCCGGCCGAGCCGCCACTCGAGACTCCGCCGAAGGTGCCGCAGGCGCCTGTCCAGGCGGTGCCCGAGCCAGCGCTAGCCGCCAAGCTGGACCTCAGCCTGCCGCCGGAACTGCTCGAACAGGTCAATGCCCAGGGCGTGGCAGGGGAGGCCGCTGCGCCGCTGTTGCCGCCGCTGTTCGAGGAGAAAGCCACGACCCACGACCCGCTGCAGCTCAGCGGGCGTCTGATCACCAATGAGGCCGATGCCGACTACTGGAAGTCGGTGGAAGGCGCCGAGCTGCAGTTCGAGATCAAGCGCTAGCCCGATTCCCGCTTGCCCCGGCAGCGGGGCAGGCGGGCGATCTGCGTTTAGTCGAGAAACAGGTCGGGAATCAGCGCGCCGCCGTCGGGGTCGTAACGGTACTGGTCGAACTCCTGCTGACCCTGCTCACGCAGCACCTCCTCGTCGATCAGCAGGCGTCCGCTGAGGCTGCGGCCGCCGCTGCTGAGGATGGCGTGGGCGGCATCGGCCATGATCTGCGGCAGGCGCGCGCGCTTGAACACCTCGCGGCTGCCCACCTCGAACTCGATGGCGGCGGTGGCGATCATGGTCTTGGGCCACAGCGAGTTGACGCTGATGCCGTATTTGCCGAATTCCTCATGCATGCCCAGGGTGAGCATGCTCATGCCGTACTTGGTCACCGTGTAGGGGCCATGCTGGGCGAACCATTTGTTGTCGATACTCAGGGGCGGCGACAGGCTGAGGATGTGACCGCCGGCGCTCTGCTTCAGGTAGGGCAGGGCGGCCTGGCTACAGACCATCACCGCGCGGGTGTTGATCTGGAACATCAGGTCGAAGCGCTTGGGCTCCAGTCGCTCGACGCCCAGCAGCTTGATCGCCCCGGCATTGTTGACCAGGGCGTCGATGCCGCCGAAATGCTCGGCGGCGCGGTCCATGGCCACCTTGACCGCCTGCTCGTCGCGCACGTCCAGCTGCAGGGCCAGGGCCTTGCCGCCGGCGGCTTCGACCTCGGCGGCGACGCTGTGAATGGTGCCGGGCAACTTCGGGTGAGCCTCGGCGCTCTTTGCCGCGATGACCAGATTGGCGCCGTCGCGGGCGGCGCGCAAGGCGATCTCGCGGCCGATGCCGCGGCTGGCGCCGGTGATGAACAGGGTTTTGCCGGTCAGTGACATGGGCTTCTCCGATCTGCTTGGCATGTTGGGGGAATGGCAGGGGCGAGCCTGCCGGGTCGCGACGGGGTTCAGTCGCTCAGGGCGTCGAGCTCCACCAGCAACTGTCGGTTCTTCACCTGGTCACCCTGGCGCACCGGTATGCGGGCGATGACGCCGTCGATCGTCGCCCTGAGCGGGTGTTCCATCTTCATTGCCTCCAGCACCAGCAGCAGCGTGCCCTTGGCCACGCGCTCGCCCTCGTTGACAAGCACTTCGACGATGGCGCCATCCATCGGTGCCTTCACCGTTGCGCAGCCGACTGCGGCGGCGCTCCCCACCGGTTGCTGGCCGATATCCAGCAGCTCCAGGCTGCCGCCTCGGCCGTGCAACCATAGCCGCCCGTCCTGCAGATGATAGGCCAGGCGTTGGCGGATGCCGTCCAGTTCCAGGCTGGCCCAGCGCCCGTCGCAGGCCAGCAGGCGCAGGGCAAGCCGCTCGTCGCCGACCCTGGCCTCGAACCGCGGTTGTGCCCCGGCCTCCAGAACATGCAGCTCGACGGCGTAGGTCTGCTCCTCGTGCTTGAGCTGGAAGCGCGAAGGCACGCTGGCCGCGTTGCTCCAGCCGCACCGGCCGCTCGGTTGCCCATAGGCCTGTGCCGACGCCTGCAAGAGCAGGGCGGCGGTGCAGGCCAGTTCGGCGGTGGTGGGCAGCTGTGGCTGCAGGCTGGGGTCGTCGGCGAAGTGCTCGCCGATAAAGGCGGTGGTGGCCTGGCCTGCGGCGAATTGTGGGTGGCGCAGCAGGCTGGCGAGAAAGCGTTGGTTGCCGCTGACACCCAGCAGCACGCAGTCTTCGACGGCGCGCAGCAGCCGGCGCCGAGCCTCGTCGCGGGTGGCACCATGGGCGACGATCTTGGCCAGCATGGGGTCGTAGAAGGGGCTGACCGCCTGGCCTTCGAGCAGGCCGTGGTCGAAGCGGACGCCCTCGAGCTGCGCTGGCTCCCAGCGCAGCACCCTGCCGGTCTGGGGCAGGAAGCCCCGGGCGGGATCCTCGGCATACAGGCGCACTTCCATGGCGTGACCCTGTAGCCGGACCTGTTCCTGCTTGAGCGGCAGTGGCTCGCCGGCGGCGACACGAATCTGCCAGGCGACCAGGTCCTGGCCGGTGACCAGCTCGGTGACCGGATGCTCCACCTGCAGGCGGGTGTTCATCTCCAGGAAGTAGAACGCGCCGCTGGCATCCAGCAGGAACTCCACGGTGCCGGCGCCGACATAGTCGACCGTGGCCGCGGCCCTGATCGCGGCCTGGCCCATGGCCTGGCGCAACTCGGCGGTCATCAGCGGGCAGGGCGATTCCTCCACCACCTTCTGGTGGCGCCGCTGCACCGAGCAGTCCCGCTCGCCGAGGTGCACCAGGTTGCCGTGGTGGTCGCCGAACACCTGGATCTCCACGTGACGGGGCTGGATCAGCGCGCGCTCGAGGATCAGTTCGCCGCTGCCGAAGGCGTTCTGCGCCTCGGAACGGGCGGTGCGCAGCTGGGCCCGCAGGTCGCCGGGGGCCTGCACCAGGCGCATGCCGCGGCCACCGCCGCCGGCACTGGCCTTGACCATCAACGGGTAGCCGATGCGTTCGGCCTCCTGGCTCAGCGTCGCGTCGTCCTGGGCGGTGCCTTCGTAGCCGGGAATGCAGGGCACTCCCGCCTCGAGCATGGCCAGCTTGGCCAGGCGCTTGCTGCCCATCAGCTCGATGGCCTCGGCGCTCGGGCCGATGAAGACGATGCCGGCCTGCTCGCAGGCGCGGGCGAAGGCGGCGTTCTCGGAGAGGAAGCCGTAACCGGGGTGGACGGCGTCGGCGCCGGTCTGGCGGGCCGCCGCGAGGATCGTCTCGATGCACAGGTAGGACTGCTGCACCGCTGCCGGGCCGATGCAGACCGCCTCGTCGGCCAGCTGCACATGGCGGGCGTCGGCGTCGGCGCTGCTGTACACCGCCACGCTGCGGTAGCCGAGGGCGTGCACGCTGCGCAGCACCCGGCAGGCGATCTCGCCGCGGTTGGCGATCAGTATCTTGTGGAAGTCGGGCATGCTTGGCGCTCCGCGTTAGTGCTCATTGGGCCCAGCTCGGCGGCCGTTTCTCGACGAAGGCCCGGGTGCCCTCGGCGCCTTCGGCGCCGGTTACCGCCGCGGCGAACTGTTCGGCGGCCAGGTCCAGCAGCGGACCGAGGGCCTGCTGCTGACTGGCCAGCAACAACGCCTTGGTCCGGGCGTTGGCCTGCGGCGCGCAGCGGCGAACCTGCGCCAGAGTCTCGGCCAGGCGGTGTTCGAGGGCGTCTTCCGTGCTTTCGCTGAAGTGCACCAGGCCCAGGCGCTCGGCTTGGCTGCCGTCGAATCGCGCCGCGGTCAGGGCCAGACGGCGGGCCTGGGTCAGGCCGATGCGCGCGGCCACGAAAGGCGCGATCTGCGCCGGCAGCACGCCCAGGGTGGTTTCCGGCAGGCCGAACTGGGCGTCATCGCGGGCGATGGCGATGTCGCAGACGCAGGCCAGGCCCAGGCCGCCGCCGAGCACCGCGCCCTCCAGTACCGCGATCAGCACCTGGGGGATGGCCTGGGCCTCCTCCAGCAGGCTGCCGAAGCTGCGGTTCAGCGTGCGGTAGGCCGCAGCCCCTTGGGCCCGGGCGGCGGCCATGTCGCGGATGTCGCCGCCAGCGCAGAAGTGCCCGCCCGCGCCGCGCACCACCAGGGCGCGGACATCGGGCTGGTCGCGCAGCCAGCCCAGCACCTCGCGCAACTCCTCGACCATGGCCAGGCTCATGGCGTTGCGGCAGTCGGGACGGTTGAGGGTGAGGTGCAGCACACCGCCGTCCAGGTGCAGCAGCAGGGTGGCGCAGGCTGGCAGCTTCATGGCTTCTTCCCGGGCAGGGTGCCCATCAGCTTGCAGATGATGCCCAGCATGATCTCGTCGGCGCCGCCGCCAATGGACACCAGGCGGGTATCGCGGTAGGCGCGCGACACCGGGTTGTCCCACATGAAACCCATACCGCCCCAGTATTGCAGGCAGCTGTCGGTGACCTCGCGACCCAGGCGCCCGGCCTTGAGCTTGGCCATGGAGGCCAGCTTGGTCACATCCTTGCCGGCGACATAGAGCTCTGTGGCCTGGTAGACCAGGGCGCGCAGGGCCTCGATCTCGGTCTGCAGCTCGGCCAGGCGGAAGTGGATGACCTGGTTGTCGATCAGCGCACTGCCGAAGGTCTTGCGCTCCTTGCAGTAGTCGATGGTGGCATCGACGCAGTGCTCTAGGCCCTTGAGCATGTTGGCCGCGCCGAACAGGCGCTCTTCCTGGAACTGCAGCATCTGCATCATGAAACCGGCGCCTTCGTGGCCGATCCGGTTGCGCTGCGGTACCCGCACATTGTCGAAGAACACCTGGGCGGTTTCCGAGCTGCGCATGCCGAGCTTGTCCAGGTGCGGGCTGACGCTGATGCCCGGGCTGTTCATCGGCACCATGATCAGCGACTTGTTGACGTGGGGCTTGTCCTCCGAGGTGTTGGCCAGCAGGCAGATGAAGTCGGCCGATGGCGCGTTGGTGATCCACATCTTGCTGCCGTCGATCAGGTAGTCGTCGCCGTCCTTGCGCGCGCGGGTCTTGAGCCCGGCCACGTCGGAGCCGGCGCCGACCTCGGAGACGCCGATGCAGCCAACCATCTCGCCGGCGATGGCCGGGCGCAGGAACTGCTCGCGCAGCTCGTCGGAGCCGAAGCGCGCCAGGGCCGGGGTGCACATGTCGGTCTGCACGCCGATGGACATGGGGATGCCGCCGCAGTGGATGGTGCCGAATTCCTCGGCAGCGACGATCGAGTAGCTGTAGTCCAGGCCCATGCCGCCGAACTGCTCGGGTTTGGAAATGCCCAGCAGGCCCAGCGCGCCGGCCTTTCGGAAGATCTCGTGGATCGGGAAGCGGCCGTCCTTTTCCCATTCATCGACATGGGGGTTGATCTCCTTGTCGACGAACTGGCGTACGGTGCGGCGCAGTTCTTCGTGTTCCTGGGTGAAGATCATGATGGTGCTCCTTGTAGGGGTGCGGGGCCGCTTAGGCCCTGCGCACCGGATCACTGGATGTGGTGCGCAGGGCGCACCCTACGGGTTAGAAACGGGCCACGCCGAAGCTGTTTGGCTTGAGCGGCCGCACGGCAGCCTCGGCGCAGATGTCCAGCAGATAGGCCAGCAGCGTGCGCGTATCGCGCGGGTCGATAAGGCCGTCGTCCCACAGGCTGGCGGTGCCGTACAGGGCGCTGGACTGGCTGTCGAGCTTCTGTGCGGTGGCGCTCTCGAGCATGTCGAGCATCTGCGGGTCGGCCTCCTTGCCCTGTTTGCGGTGTTTTTCCTCGGTGACGATGCGCAGCACCTTGCCGGCCTGGGCGCCGCCCATCACCGCCGTGCGGCTGTTGGGCCAGGCGAAGATGAAGCGCGGGTCGAGGCCGCGGCCGCACATGGCGTAGTTGCCGGCACCGTAGGAGCCGCCGACCACCAGGGTCAGCTTGGGCACCGTGGCATTGGCCACCGCCTGGATCAGCTTCGAGCCGTGCTTGATCACCCCCTGCTGCTCCGATTCGGTGCCGACCATGAAGCCGGTGGTGTTGTGCAGGAACAGGATAGGGCTGTTGCTCTGCTCGCACAGCTGGATGAACTGCGCGGCCTTGGCCGCCCCCTGCGGGGTGATCGGGCCGTTGTTGCCGATCAGGCCGCAGGGCTGGCCCTCGATGCGCAGGTGGCCGCAGACCGTCTGGCCGTCGTATTCGCGCTTGAAGTCGAGGAACTCCGAGCCATCGGCGATGCGCGCGATGATCTCGCGCACGTCGTAGGGCTGCTTGGCGTCGGCCGGCACCACGCCCAGCAGCTCCTCGCTCGGATACAGCGGCGCGCGCCAGCTCTTGCCGGTGCGCGGCGGCAGCTGGGCGTTCCACGGCAGCATGGCGAGGATCTCGCGGGCGATGCGCACGGCATCGGCGTCGTTCTCTGCCAGGTATTCGGCGGTGCCGGCCACCTGGGCGTGCATCTCGGCGCCGCCCAGGGCCTCGTCGGTGGCCACTTCGCCGGTGGCGGCCTTGAGCAGCGGCGGGCCGGCGAGGAACAGCTTGGCCTTGCCGCGCACCACCACCACGTAATCGGACAGCCCTGGCTGGTAGGCGCCGCCGGCGGTACTGGAACCATGCACCAGGGTGATCTGCGGCAGGCCCATGGCCGACAGGCGCGCCTGGTTGGCGAAGCCGCGAGCGCCCTCGACGAAGATCTCCGCCGCGTAGTTGAGGTTGGCGCCACCGCTTTCGGCCAGGGTCACCAGCGGCAGCTTGTTCTCCATGGCGATCTGCTGCAGGCGCAGGGTCTTCTTCAGGCCGCTGGGGGAGATGGTGCCGCCCTTGATCGCGCTGTTGCTGGCGCTGACCAGGCAGCGCACGCCGGCGACATAGCCGATGCCGGCGATGATGCCGCCGCCGGCCTGGCTGCCGTCCTTGTCGTCGTGCAGCTTGTAGCCGGCCAGCGAGCAGAGTTCGAGGAAGGGGCTGCCGGGGTCCAGGAGCAGGCCGAGGCGTTCGCGCGGCAGCAACTGGCCGCGCTGGTCGAACTTGGCCTTGGCCTCGGCGGCCTTGTCCAGGCACTGCCGCTCGATCTCGCGGAAGGCGGCGATGGCGGCGAGCATGGCCTCCCGGTTCTTCGCAAACGCCTGCCCAAGCACGTCGATTTCCGACTCAATGACCGGCATCGTTCTATTCCTCCTGTTGTTTCAGGGCGTCGGGCAGGTAGGCGCGGTGGAAGCCGTTATAGGGCTGGCCCTGTCCGGGCTTGGCCTTGGCCAGGGGGAAGGCGCGACTGCCCTGGCTGGCCGCGCCATCGATGCGCAGCGTGGTGCCGCTGACGAAGGCGGCGCCCGGCGACAGCAGGAAGACGATGGCCGCGGCCACTTCCGACTCGCTGCCGATGCGCTTGAGCGGCACGCTTTCGCGCAGGGTCGGGATCACCGCCCTGAACGCGCCTTCGTAGGTATCCATGCCGCTGGAGGCGATCCAGCCGGGGGCCACGGCATTGACCCGCACCCCGGCATGGCCCCACTCGACGGCGGCGGTCTTGGTGAAGTTCTCCATGCCCGCGCGGGCGGCGCCGGAGTGGCCCATGCCGGGCATGCCGCCCCACATGTCGGCGAGCATGTTGACGATGCTGCCGCCGGTGCTGCTCATGCTCTGGTTGAACACCTCGCGGGCGACCAGAAAGCCGCCGACCAGGTTGGTGCGCACCACGGTCTCGAAGCCCTTCTGGCTGATCGAGGCGAGCGGCGCGGGGTACTGGCCGCCGGCATTGTTGACCAGATGGTGGATCTGCCCGCGCTCGTCGAGCACCGCCTTGACCATGGTCTTGACCGACTCCTCGTCGCGGATATCGCAGACCTGCAGGCTGGCGCTGCCACCGTCCTCGTGGATTTCCTCGCAGGTGGCCTGGAGTTTTTCCAGCTTGCGCCCGACCAGTACCACATGGGCGCCCAGGGCGGCGAGCTCGTGGGCGGTGCAGCGACCGATGCCACTGCCGCCGCCGGTGACCAGAATGGTCTGGCCGGCGAACAGGCCGGGCTTGAAGATGGAGTCGTAGGCCATGGGCGTCGTTATCCTTCGAGGCTGTCGGCCAGGGCCCGTGGCACTGGCACCGGAAATTCCAGGAGTTGCTGGGCGAATGCCTTGCCTTGCGGGTCGATGCGCAGGCTGGCGACGCCGCCACCGCCCAGGGCGTTCTCCAGGAGAAAGTTGAGGCTGTGGCTGCCGGGCAGGTACCAGCGCTGGATGCGCCCGAGCTGCGGGTCGAGCACGTGGTCCATCCAGTCGGCCAGGGCGGCCGTGGACAGGGCCTCGGCTATCCAGGGCAGGTACTCGGGGCGGCGCGCCATCACGCCGATGTTGGCGTGGTTGCCCTTGTCGCCGGAGCGGGCCACGGCCAGCTTGATCAAGGGCACGCTGGCGTCGGCCAGGCCGGCGGGGCCGGCCGGCTCCAGGTTGTCGGCGAGGGCTTGCGGAGCAAAGGTTTCGGTGTCGGGCAGGTGCACGGGCTGCCGCTCGCCCGCCAGTTCGACCTGCAGCGTGCAGGCGCGCTTGTCGACCAGCAGGGAGAACAGGCGGATCACCGGGTAGACCGTCGGCCGGCCGCCGACCAGGCCGGTCAGGCCCGGGGCCATGCCGGTGGCGGCCTGGGCAATCTCGCGGGAGAACAGCACCAGCGCTTCTTTCTGTGGATGGCGCACGGCCAGCTTGATCACCACTTCGCGGCTGTCCTGGCGTCTGCCATGGGGGCCGTAGGTGGCCTCGCTGCCGAGCAGTTCGATGCTGACCTCGCTGTAGGGCCCCCAACCGCGCGCGGCGAACAGTTCCTCGGTTCGGGCGATGATCGCCCGGCTGACCCGCTCGGCCTTCTTTACCGCGTCGATGCCGGCCATCAGGCAGCTGGCGCTGCAGCGAAAGCCGTCCGGGTAGGTGGCGCTGACCTTGTATTGCTCAGGCGGCGGCAGGCCGCGGGCGCCGGTGACGCCGACACGATCCTGGCCGAGCGGCTGCAGGCTGACCTGGCTGAAGTCGCAGACCACATCCGGCAGCAGGTAGGCGCGCGGGTCGCCGATCTCGTAGAGCAGCTGTTCGCCCACGCTCAGGGGGGTGACCAGGCCGCCTGAGCCCTGCGGCTTGGTCACGACGAAGCTGCCGTCGGCGGCGGCCTCGACAATGGGAAAACCGATGTGTTCGTAGTCCGGCACGGTTTCCCAGTCGGTGAAGTTGCCGCCGGTGCACTGGGCGCCACATTCGATGATGTGCCCGGCCAGGGCGGCCTGGGCCAGTCTGTCGTAGTCGCACCAGTCCCAGCCGAACTCGTGTACCAGGGCGGCGCTGACCACCGCGCTGTCGACCACCCGGCCGGTGATGATGATGTCGGCACACTGCGCCAGGGCGGAGACGATACCCGGGGCGCCGAGATAGGCATTGACCGACACGCACCGAGACGGCAGGGCGGCGCCGCTGAACATCTCGACGTGGCCGGCCTGACGCAGCTCGCCCAGGCTGGGCAGCAGGTCGTCGCCGTGCAGCACGGCGATCTTCAGATCGACCCCGGCCTTCTCGCAGGCGGCACTCAAGGCCCGGGCGCAGGCCTGCGGATTGACCCCGCCGGCGTTGCTGATCACCCGTATGTTCTGCGCCTCGATCTGCGTCAGCAGCGGCGCCAGTACCTCGACGAAGTCGGTGGCGTAGCCGAGCTCCGGGTTCTTCAGCCGGGCTCCGGCCATGATCGACAGGGTGATTTCGGCCAGGTAGTCGAACACCAGGTAGTCCAGCTGGCCGCCATGCACCAGTTGGGCGGCGGCGGTACAGGTGTCGCCCCAGAAGGCGGAGGCGCAACCGATGCGCACGGTCTTGGTCATGGTGTGGCAGCCGTTGCTCGAGGAAGGATGATTCAAACACTACCAAGCAAGCGCTTGGTTTGGAAGTGCGGAAGCAGGGCTTTCCCGCCAAAAAATCGCCCGAGCGCTTGCTTGGGGGGCGCACCCGGCATAACTTTCACCAATAACGACAAATACTTGGCTAGGTTTGCCGAGTCGCGGCGGCGTTTCCGGTGACGGCGCGGTTTGCCGCAGCTGACAGGTGTATGGGGAGTAACCAGCGTGGACGATCAACAAGCTCAGGCGGTGATGCGCGAATTGGTGGGCAAGGGCCTGATCACCGACCCGGACAGCGCCCGCGGCAAGCTGCTGCAGATGGCGGCCCACCTGTTTCGCAGCAAGGGCTACGAGCGCACCACGGTGCGCGACCTGGCCAGTGCGGTGGGCATTCAGTCGGGCAGCATCTTTCACCACTTCAAGAGCAAGGATGAAATTCTCCGATCGGTGATGGAGGAAACCATCCGCTACAACACCGCGTTGATGCAGGCCGAGCTGGCCGAGGCCGGTAACCTGCGCGAGCGGGTACTGGCGCTGATCCGCTGCGAACTGCAGTCGATCATGGGCGGAACCGGCGAGGCCATGGCGGTGCTGGTCTACGAGTGGCGATCGCTGTCGGAGGAGAGCCAGCGCTTCATTCTCGAGTTGCGCGACACCTATGAGCGGCTATGGTTGGAGGTCCTCGGTGAAGCCCGGGCGCAGGGCTACTTCAAGACGGATCCCTTCATCCTTCGGCGCTTGCTTACCGGCGCCCTGAGCTGGACCACCACCTGGTTCCATGCAGACGGGCCCATGACCCTGGAGCAGCTCGCCGAAGAGGCCCTGTCGCTGGTCCTCAAGGAAGTTTAAGCAATATCGGCTAGGCTTAGCCTAATCGACGGGATTGTTGCGGCCAGGGACGGTTCGCGTGGCACTGACAGGGAACGGATCAAGGTCATAAGTGTGCTCCATGAGGTGTTCCTTGCGCGTGCGGTACGGAGTTCTGCTGGTCGCACTGACCCTGCTGCTGGTTCAACCGCTGTTCGCCGAACAGCGGGTCGGCGTCGGCGCCTACCATTTCCCCCCCTATGCGGTGAAGCCCGAGAGCGCCAGCCCTGGTGGGCTGTTGCCGGAGTTGCTCGCGGCGCTCAATCAGTTGCAGGGCGACTACCGCTTCGAGCTGGTGGCGACCTCGGTGACCCGGCGTTACCGAGACCTGGAAAGCGGGCGCTTCGACCTGATCATGTTCGAGTCGCCGAGCTGGGGCTGGCAGGGCATCGAGCACAGCGCCCTGGACCTGAAGATCGAAGATGCCGAGGTCTATGTCGCGCGCAACGAGGCGGGACGTGACCAGCGCTATTTCGATCAGCTCAAGGGCAAGCGCATGGCCCTGTACAGCGGCTATCACTACGGCTTCGCCGACTTCAACGCCGACAAGCAGTTCCTCGCCGAGCACTACGATGCGGTGCTCACCTATTCCCACGACAGTAACCTGATCATGCTCCTGCGAGGGCGGGCGGACATCGCCGTGATCACCCGGTCCTACCTGCAGCTCTATCGGGACCGCCATCCCGAGCGCAGCTCGGCCCTGCTGGTGTCGGAGCGAGTCGACCAGACTTATCAGCACCATGCGTTGTTTCGCCCACATGCGCCCTTGGGGCCGGACCAGTTTGAACGGTTGTTGCAGACGTTGAACAAGCAGGACCAGTTGTCGCCGCTGCTGAGGCGTTATCACCTGGTGGGTGCTCTGCAGGCGCAAGTCGACTAAAGCGGTGCTGGTCGCTCGGTTTGACGCTGAGTAGTCTGGTTTTTATCTATGGTGGGGATCAGGGGGAGTTATGCGGAAGTCGATGCTCAGGGGGCTGCGTGCGTGCGCAGTGTTGGGCGCGTTGCTGTTGGCCGGGCCGCTCGCGGCCGGCCAGGTGGTGCATGTCGGTGGTGTGCATTTTCCGCCCTATGTGGTCAAACCGGAGGAGCCGAATGCCAGCGGCCTGTTGCTCGACTTGCTCGAGGCGTTGAACCAGGCCCAGAGCGATTACCAGTTCATCATGGTGCCCACGTCGGTGCCTCGTCGCTTCCGCGACTTCGAGCAGGGGCGAATCGATCTGGCGTTGTTCGAGAATCCTGCCTGGGACTGGCACGACATCGCCCACGACAGCGTCGACATGGGCCTGGAGGATGCCGAGGTGTTCGTCGCACGGGTCGAGCTCGGGCGCGAGCAAGACTATTTCGATTCGCTACAAGGCAAGCGCCTGGCGCTGTACAACGGCTATCACTATGCATTCGCCGGGTTCAACGCCGCGCCCGAGTTCCTCCAGCAGAACTACAATGCCACCCTGACCTATTCCCACGACAGTAACCTGTTGATGGTGGTGCGCCGTCGCGCCGACATCGCTCTGGTCACGCGCTCCTATATCGGCGAGTTCCTCGAGCGGCATCGCGAGTATGCCGGGCAATTGCTGGTCTCCGAGCGCATCGATCAACCCTACAAGCACCATGCTCTGGTTCGTCCGCAAGGGCCTATCAGTGCCGAGCGCTTCGCCAGCCTGCTCGAGCAGCTGCGCAGCAGCGGCCAGTTGGCCGATATTTTCGGCCCCAGCCGTATCGCGGTCCGGGCAAGCGCGTCTGGCGGTGTGGGCATTGCCAATGTCGAGGAATAGTGGCTTCCGATGGGGCATGGCCGCCGGCTGAGGGTCGCCCCGGCTCCGCGCGGGGCTTTGCCAATGCGCCTGATCCGGCCCTGGCCCGGGGCATTCACTAGTGGAAGTAGCGCTGCAGCAGGAGCGGATCATCGAAATGCGCGCGGCCGATGAAGGCCGTGGCGTGATGCCCCCACTGACGCATGGCGCCCGGCGAAATGACGCCCGACGGCCACAGTAGCCAGCGTTCCAGGCGCTGACTGCCGGGCACCAGGCCATCTGCTCCATAAAGGCTGCGCTGCCCGTTCGGATGGGGAAGCCGGCGCAGCTGATCGAGATCGTTCTGCTGGTAGCTAAGGGGCGGGTAGGGGGAGCGACGACCGTCGACCCAACGCAGCGCATGGGTTCCGGCGCTCAGCCACAGCGTCGGCGCTTGCCGGCCATCGATCTTCAGGCGGCGCACCAGGCGGGCCTCTTCGTCCTCCGGCTGCTGAAAGTGCAGGGGCGAATGCCGAGGCAGGTAGAAGCTGTGCCAACAGCCGCAAGGGTGGATGCTGTCATAGAGCAGCGCGTTGCCGTTTCGGTCGAGGGTAACGCGCCAGATCAGGCCGTCCAGTTCGCCGCCGTACAGGTCCAGGGCGTGGGGTCTCGGGCGCTGGTCGAACCAGAGTTGATAGACCAGTTGCAGGTGCCAGCGGCCGTTGATCTGGCTCCAGCCAGTGTGTCGGTAAAGGCGCGCCTGTTCGGCGTTGAAGGCGCGCCTGCCATCGACGGCGAAATACGGGCTGCCGATGCGATCGCTGTGACCGCCTTGCTCGATGCGTAGGTGCGGGGCGTGGCGGGCGAACAACGCCTCGAGCTGGGCTGCAGAGGCCTGGGGCAGGCCCAGGGCATCCACCCCCAGAGCGTCCGGGCTGCTGGTTGAGACGCTGGGCAGCGGGGCATAGCTCAGCCAGTGCGGACTGTCCTCGGGCGCCGTGGCGGCGGCTGCGGCCCGTTGCCACGCGGCGATGCCCTGGCGGAAGGCGGGTTTGAGCAGCGGATTGAGGCCGAGGGCGCGGGCCCACTCGCGGTAATCATCGGGTACCTGGGCGGCTTGGATGGCGTGGGTGAATGCGTCGGGATCGTCGGTCAGGCGCTGCACCTGGCCGGCGCGGCAGTTTTCCAGTTTCCGCCGGTGCGCACTGCCGCTCCAGACGCGATGCTCCGCCGGCGGCAGTTGGGCGATTTCGATCTGGCTGGCCTCGGCGTCGCGCTCGGCCAGGCGCGACGCCCACAGGTTGCGTTGCCCTGGACTCTGCGCATTGTCTCCAAGACGGGCCATCAGTCTGTCGCTACGCAGGCCAGGAAAGCCTTGCAGGCGGTGGTATTGCGCGTCCCGGTGGGCCTCGGTGGCTTCGTGCAAGTGGGCGAACAGCTGCTCGCAGCCGTCGGGGGCCACAGCGGGCGGGGCAACGCTGGCACAGCCGGCCAGCAGAGCAACCAGAAAACTAGCGCCGACTATTGTCCCTGGCGTCCTGCGCTTCCATCTCGACTTTGCGTTCACGGATCTTCTTCAGTTGCTCCTCGCTCAGCGGCAGGGGCTTGGCGGTTCGCAGCAGCACCAGCAAGCCGCCGACGATGGAGCCCAGGATGAGGATGATCAGCAGCCAGGCATACCACGGCATGGTCGGTTCCTCTACAGGTGCATGGATAGCCTAACCATATCGCGCCCATCCCGGCTTGTCAGGCTGGCATGCAGGCGTCCGTCGCATCTCGGAGCGTCCGGCACCAGGGCAAGGGCGGACAGCTTCGAGGATGCCCGCCTTGGCTTGCCTAGCGGCGCACCTGCTTGAGGGTTTCGGCGATCAGGAAGGCCAGTTCCAGCGACTGATCGGCGTTCATCCGTGGGTCGCAATGGGTGTGGTAGCGGTCCGACAGGCTGTCCTCGGTGACCGGTCGGGCGCCGCCGATGCATTCGGTGACGTTCTGTCCGGTCATCTCGATGTGGATGCCGCCGGCGTAGCTGCCTTCGGCCTGGTGCACGGCGAAGAACTGCTTCACTTCGGCGAGGATCTGCGCGAAGTCGCGGGTCTTGTAGCCGCTGGACGCCTTGATGGTGTTGCCGTGCATCGGGTCGGAGCTCCACAGCACCTGGCGCCCCTCGCGCTGCACGGTCTGGATCAGGCGCGGCAGGCCGGCTTCGACCTTGTCGGCACCCATGCGCACGATCAGGTTGAGGCGACCCGGATCGTTGTCCGGGTTGAGGATGTCGATCAGGCGGATCAGGTCCTCGCTGCCCATGCTCGGGCCGACCTTGACCCCGATCGGGTTGCCGACGCCGCGCAGGAACTCGACATGGGCGCCGTCCAGCTGGCGGGTGCGATCGCCGATCCACAGCATGTGCGCCGAGCAGTCGTACCAGCCGCCGGTGAGGCTGTCCTTGCGCACGAAGGCTTCCTCGTAGTTGAGCAGCAGGGCTTCGTGGGCGGTGAAGAAGTTGGTCTCGCGCACCTGGGCCGAGCCGTCCATGCCGCAGGCGCGCATGAACGCCAGGGTCTCGTCGATGCGGTCGGCCAGCAGGCTGTATTTCTCGGCCAGGGCCGAGTTGGCAATGAAGTCCAGGTTCCACTGGTGCACCTGGTGCAGGTCGGCGAAGCCGCCCTGGGCGAAGGCGCGCAGCAGGTTGAGGGTCGCGGTGGCCTGGTGGTAGGCCTGCAGCAGGCGCTCCGGGTCGGGCACGCGGCTCTGCGCATCGAAGCCGATGCCGTTGACGATATCGCCGCGGTAAGCCGGCAGGGTGGTGTCGCCGATGGTCTCGTCATTGGCCGAGCGCGGCTTGGCGAACTGACCGGCCATGCGGCCGACCTTCACCACCGGACAGCCGGCGGCGAAGGTCATGACGATGGCCATCTGCAACAGCACCTTGAAGGTGTCGCGAATCTTCGCTGCGCTGAACTCGGCAAAGCTCTCGGCGCAGTCGCCGCCTTGCAATAGAAAGGCGCGGCCCTGGGTCACCTCGGCGAACTGTCGGCGTAGCTCGCGGGCTTCGCCGGCGAACACCAGCGGCGGGTAGCCGGCCAGGGTCTGCTCGACCTTCGCCAGGTGGGCGGCGTCGGGGTAGATCGGCTGTTGCTGGATCGGCTTGGTTCTCCAGCTATCGGGACTCCAGGGCTGCGACATTGGGGCTCTCGGCTTCAGGCAAATTGGGTAGATCGGCATGGTAACCGATAAGCCGGCTGCTTCAAGCCGATCGCCGCGATAGAGCCGTTGCATGGACGTTCGAGCGCTGCCGTGCCACGGATGGTGCGCAGCGCTCAGCCGGCCGCGTATCGGGGCAGGGCGTATTTTTCGTGACCCCGGTGCAGGCTTGCCGGACAATCGGCAGCTTTTCCCGGTCTCGTTGGTTCGGGTGTTTCAGGGTGGAGAGGTGGATGCCAGGTTTACCGCCGGTGGATGAGATGAAAGACGAGGTCCTGCTCGCCGAAGTGCAGGACGAGTTCGGCGTGATCCGGGTGGTGGAGATCGGCGACTACCGCTTCCTCGAGTTCGGTGAGGCGATCGAGCAGAGCTGCGTGTTCACCGCCGATCCGAGCTGGCTGGAGTACGACTACACCCGCGCCATGCTGCTCGGCGCGCTGTGTCATGAGGCGCCGGAGAGCGCGCTGTTTCTTGGGTTGGGCGCCGGCAACCTGACCCAGGCCTGCCTCAAGTTCCTGCCCCTGGACGATGTCGAAACCATCGAGCTGCGCCCGGCGGTGCCGCGTCTGGCCATGGAGTTCCTCGGTCTGGATGACGATCCGCGCCTGACCGTTCGCATCGGCGATGCCCTGGAGTTGCTGGAGACCGCGGAGACGGCCGACCTGATCTTCGTCGACCTGTACACCGATCACGGCCCGGGCGTAGGACACCTGGCCTGGCGCTTCCTCGAGGACTGCCAGAAGCGCCTCAACCCCGGCGGCTGGTTGGTCATCAATCAGTGGGCCTGCGACGACGGCAAGCCGCTCGGCGCCGCGCTGCTGAGGGGCCTCTACCACCGCCACTACTGGGAGTGTCCGGTGAAGGAGGGCAATGTCATTCTGCTGGTGCCGGCCGACCTGGACCAGCAGCTCGATCTGGACCCAGTGCGCGCTCGGGCCGAGGCCCTGGCGCCGCGCCTGGGCTACTCCCTGCAGCCCTTGATCGAGGTGCTGCGCCCGGCCAGCTAAACCGGTCCTCAGCGCCCCTTGAAGTCACCGGGGCGGCGCTCCTGCATGGCGCGCAGGCCCTCCTGGGCGTCTTCGCTGGCCATCAGGCGTACGACGTTCGGGTGCAAGCTGGCTGCCGCGGCGACCTCGCCGTCGCGCACCGCCTGGCGCGCCGAGGCCAGGGTAGCCTGCACGCCGAGCGGGGCCTGGGCGGCGACCCGCTCGGCCAGGCGCAGTGCCCGCGGCATCAGGTCTTCGCTGGCCACGACCTCCTGTACCAGTCCCAAACGATAGGCTTCATGGGCGTCGAACTCGTCGCCGGTGAGCAGCCAGCGCATGGCGTTGGCCCAGCCGGCGCGTTGGTGAAGACGCAGGGTGGCGCCGCCGAACGGCATGATGCCGCGCTGCACTTCCATCTGGGCGAAGCGGGTGTTGCTGGCGCACAGGTTGATGTCCGAGGCCAGCATCAACTCGATGCCGACGGTATAGCAGTACCCCACAGCGGCGACTATCACCGGCTTGCTGACCCGCGGCCCGCCGAACACGCCCCAGGGATCGCAGCCGCCTGTGGGGATCTGCCAGCCGGCGGCGAACTCGGCGGCGACGCTGGCCAGGTCCAGGCCGGCGGTGAAATGATCGCCATGGGCATGGATGAGCGCCACGCGTGCTTCGCTGTCGCCATCGAACTCGCCATAGGCCAGGCACAGGTCATTGAGCAGGTCCAGGTCGAAGGCGTTGCGCTTCTCTGGACGGTTCAGGCCGAGCAGGGTGATCGCCCCGCGCTTCTCGCGGCTGACGCGGCCGCTGCTGGTTTGAGTCATGGTGAAAGCACCTCGGGCGGGAGAGACGGTTGCAGGGGGTATAGACGCCGCGCCCGCCCTTGTCCAAGGCGCGCAGGCAGCTGGCGCCTGGCTGGCGAGGCATGACCGTCCAGCGGGGTGGGTGATTATTTCGAGGAAAACCAGCACATCCGTCAGGATTTCCGGTATAGTGCGCGCCGGTCAATTCTTGGCCACGTTCAGGTAGTGCAACTCGCCCGAAGGCTATCTTCGGCAGCCTGTCCGCTTAAGCGGACAATCCTTGACGATTCATTTTCACCACGTTTTCGCAAATCCCCGCCGACAGGGCTGCCAGGGTGACTTTCGGGTCTTACACGGCATGCGCAGCTTTGGAACATGGGTCTTTGCGGATGCACTTGAGGCAGACCCATGACCCAGGAAATCGGCGGCTTCGCCGCGCTCGGACTTCACCCCAATATTCTCGCCGCGCTGATCGCGGTCGGCTACGAAGAGCCGTCTCCGATCCAATCGCAGGCCATTCCCGTGATCCTCGGCGGTCACGACATGATCGGCCAGGCGCAGACCGGTACCGGCAAGACCGCGGCCTTCGCCCTGCCGCTGCTGTCGAAGATCGATCCGAGCAAGCGTGAGCCCCAGGCGCTGATTCTGGCGCCGACCCGCGAGCTGGCCCTGCAGGTGGCCACCGCCTTCGAAACCTATTCCAAGCAGATGCCCGGCCTCAACGTGGTCGCGGTCTACGGTGGCGCGCCGATGGGCCCGCAGCTCAAGGCCATCCGCCAGGGCGCACAGGTCATCGTCGCGACCCCGGGTCGTCTGGTCGACCACCTGCGCCGTGACGAGAAGGTCCTGTCGACCATTCAGTACCTGGTCCTCGACGAAGCCGACGAAATGCTCAAGCTGGGCTTCATGGACGACCTGGAAGTGATCTTCCAGGCCATGCCGGAAAGCCGCCAGAGCGTGCTGTTCTCCGCGACCCTGCCGCACTCGATCCGCGCCATCGCCGAGAAGCACCTGCGCAACCCGCAGCACGTCAAGATCGCCGCCAAGACCCAGACCGTGACCGCCATCGAGCAGGCTCACCTGATGGTGCATGCCGATCAGAAACACGCCGCGGTACTGCGCCTGCTGGAAGTCGAAGAATTCGACGCACTGATCGGCTTCGTCCGCACCAAGCAAGCCACCCTGGATCTGGCCGCCGCGCTGGAAGCCAAGGGCTACAAGGCCGCCGCGTTGAACGGCGACATCGCCCAGAATCAGCGCGAGCGGGTGATCGACTCCCTGAAGGACGGTCGTCTGGATATCGTGATCGCCACCGACGTCGCCGCTCGCGGCCTCGACGTGCCGCGCATCACCCACGTGATGAACGTGGACATGCCCTACGATCCGGAGTCCTACGTGCACCGAATCGGCCGTACCGGTCGTGCCGGCCGTACCGGCCGTGCACTGCTGCTGGTTACTCCGCGCGAGCGGCGCATGCTGCAGGTGATCGAGCGCGTTACCGGGCAGAAGGTCGGTGAGGTCAAGCTGCCCAACGGCCAGCAGGTGCTGGACGCGCGGATCAAGAAACTCACCGCCAGCCTGGCGCCGCTGGTGGCCGATGCCGAGGCCAGCCATGGCGATCTGCTCGACCGCCTGACCGCCGAGATCGGCTGCAGCCCGCGTGCCCTGGCCGCGGCCCTGCTGCGCAAGGCGACCAATGGCCAGGCCCTGACCCTGGCGGAAGTCGAGCGCGAGCAGCCGCTGGTGCCGAACAGCGGCCCCCGTGAGCGCAGCGAGCGTTCCGAGCGTAGCGACAGCCGCGAGCGTCGCGCGCCGATGCCGCTGGGCGAGGGCCGTGCCCGCTGCCGCACCGCGCTGGGCGCGCGTGACGGTATTGCGGCGAAGAACCTGCTGGGTGCCATCCTCAACGAGGGCGGCCTGGCCCGCGAAGCCATCGGTCGCATCCAGGTGCGCGAGAGCTTCAGCCTGGTCGAGCTGCCGGAAGACGGCCTGGAGCGCCTGCTGGGCAAGCTGAAGGACACCCGCGTCGGTGGCAAGCCGCTCAAGCTGCGCCGCTACCGCGAGGATTGATCCTCGGTCACTGAAAAAGCCCCGCACTGCGGGGCTTTTTTATGGCTATGTACCAATAGCGTGTTGCAGGGTTCTGCCTACCGCCTCCTGAATGCAGTGAGCCGGCCGAATATTCCGCTGATAGCGCTCTAGCATGCGGCGCCAGCCCAGGTAATTCGGGAGGTAGCGGGTGGCCACGCCGTGAAAGCGGGTCATCCAGCTCTTCAAGCGGCTGTGGTAGGCGTTGACGTTCTGAATATGGAAAGCGCCTTGGCGCACTCGCTGGCCGGGGCGGGCATGCACGACCTGATGGGTGATGCCCTGTGCCCGGGCAAAGCTGGCATAGACTGCCGCCCCGTCACTGCAGAGCACGGCCTCCCGGTCGATCAGCGGCATCAACGCCTCTCGCACATGATTGGCATCGAGCTTGGCCAACTTGAAGTCAGCGGTGTGGCCCTCCCGGTCGCGCACCACCATCACCGGGATCTGGTCTTTACCCGTGCCGCGGGTCACGCTCACCCCACCTCGTTTACGGGGCGGCCGAGGCAACTGCCTCTGGCCCTTGAAGGACTCCAGAAAGAACGTCTCATCCACTTCGACAATCCCTGCCTCATGCGTGGCGTGATGCTCAGCCGCTGCAGCCAGGAAGCGGTGCCTCCAGAGGAAAGCGGTGTTTTTGCTGATGCCGCATGCCTGGGCCGCCTTGCGCACGCTAAGCCCGTCAATCAGTGCCTGGGCGTAGTCTTTCCAGCGTTCGGGGTAGTGCAGGCGGGCAAGGCCTGTTGCTGAGCGCGCGGTGCAAGTCCGTCGACAACTACGGCAACGATAGCGGCGCAGACTGCGCGACCAACCCCAGGGCGCAAGCTGATTCGCATTGGTCTGGCAATGCGGGCAACGCTGCAGCGCCGGCAGGCAATCGAGCACTTCTGTCGCCGGCGGGTTCCGCAGTGCCTGATGAAGCGTAGATTTCTGATGGGCGCTGAGTTGGCTCAGTTGAGCCAGCCAGTGGTGAAAGGCTTGAGTATCCATAATCGGCAGACCTCCTGATTGGAACTCTGCCGTTTAGATTAGTACTCGCAACACATCGTTGGTACATAGCCTTTTTTATGTCTGTGGCCAGGCGCGGGCCGGGGGCTCAGGAGAAGCTGTAGATGTCCATGCCCAGGGCGCCATGGGTGAAGCCGCTGTGTTCGATGCGAAACTTACCGCCGGCGCCACGGGCGAAGAACAGCGGCAGCAGGTGTTCGTCGGTCGGGTGATTGCGCGCGGCTTGCGGCGCCAAGCGCCGGTAGTCGTGCAGCGCCGCTTCATCATCTTCAGTCAGCTTTGCCACCATCCAGTCGCGGAATGCCTGGGCCCAGGGTTCGATGACCTCGGGGCCGGCGTGCCAGTCCAGTTCGCCGAGGTTGTGGGTGATGCTGCCGGAACCGATCAGCAGTACATCCTGTTCGCGCAGTGATCTTAGGGCCTGGCCGATTCGGCTCTGCAGGGCCGGCCCCTGGCTACGGGGCAGCGACAACTGCAGCACCGGGATATCCGCTTGGGGGTACATCAGCGACAGCGGCACCCAGGCGCCGTGGTCCAGGGGGCGTTCGGCGTCGACCCGGGCGGGCAGGCCGGCGGCGTTAAGTTGCTCGACGATCTGAGCGGCCAGCTGCGGCTGGCCGGGGGCCGGATACCGCAGGGTGTACAGCTGCGCTGGGAAGCCGCGGAAGTCGTGCCAGGTCTCCGGGGCTGTGGCGCCGGTGACACGCAGTCCCTGGCTTTCCCAGTGGGCGGAGACCACCAGGATGGCGCGCGGCCTGGGTAGTTCGGCGGCCAGGCGGGCCAGGGCCGGGCCGCTGGCACCGGGCTCCAGGGCCAGCATGGGCGAGCCGTGAGAGATAAACAGCGAAGGCAGCATGGGCCAAGGCTCCTGCATTAGGATGGGGCCATCTTCGCGGCTGGATATATCGATTTCCAGTATAAAATTCCGGATCTTTTAATCGAATAATCGGGAGGGTGGCGTGCACGAGGAGTTCTGGCAAGCGCGCTGGGCGCAGGGGCAGATTGGTTTTCATCAGGTGGAGGTCAATCCCTGCCTGTTGCGCTGCTGGCCTGGATTGGCGTCTCCCAATGGAGCGCAGGTGCTGGTGCCGCTGTGCGGCAAGAGCCTGGATCTGGTCTGGCTGGCCGGCCAGGGGCATCGGGTGCTGGGTGTCGAGTTGGCGCGCAAGGCGGTCGAGGATTTCTTCATCGAGCAGCGGCTGCAGCCGCAGGTCAGTCGGCAGGGGGATTTCGAGGTCTACCGCGCCGGCGATATCGAGCTGTGGTGTGGCGACTTCTTTGCGCTGACGGCCGAGCACCTGGTGGGCTGCACGGCGCTGTATGACCGCGCCGCGCTGATCGCCCTGCCGGCCGAGATGCGCGTCCGCTACGCCGCGCACCTGAGCGCGATCCTGGCGCCCGGCACGCGGGGGCTGCTGGTCACCCTGGACTATGCGCAGGCACAGATGGACGGGCCGCCATTCGCCGTGAGCGATGCCGAGGTGCGGGGATTGTTGGCCCAGGACTGGCAGCTCCGGTTTTTGGAGAGCCGGGATGTGCTGGAGGAGAACGGCAGGTTTCGTCAGCGTGGCCTGCAGTACCTGGATGAGCGGGTCTATCGGCTGTCGCGGCGCTGACCGCGGACATGAAAAAGGGCGACCCGCGGGTCGCCCTTTTTCGTTGCAGACGGCTCAGCCGCGCTGGCGCAGGGCCTCGATGCGGTCTTCCAGCGGCGGGTGGGTCATCAGCAGGCCGGCCAGGCCGTGCTTCAGGCCGCCATTGATGCCGAAGGCGGTCAGGCTGTCGGGCATGTGCACCGGAACCCCCTGTTCGGCGCGCAGGCGCTGCAGCGCGGCGATCATGGCGCCGGTGCCGGCCAGGCGGGCGCCGGCCTCGTCGGCCTTGAACTCGCGCTTGCGCGAGAACCACATGACGATGATGCTGGCGAGGATGCCCAGCACCAGCTCGGCGAAGATGGTCGCGACGAAATAGCCAATGCCGTGGCCGTCTTCGTTCTTCAGGATGGCCTTGTCGACGAAGTTGCCGAAGATCCGCGCGAAGAACATCACGAAGGTGTTCACCACGCCCTGGATCAGCGCCAGGGTGACCATGTCGCCATTGGCCACGTGGCCGATCTCGTGGGCCAGCACGGCGCGCACTTCATCGGGGGAGAAGCGCTCCAGCAGGCCCTGGCTGACGGCGACCAGGGCGTCGTTCTTGTTCCAGCCGGTGGCGAAGGCGTTGGATTCGTAGGCCGGGAAGATACCCACCTCGGGCATCTTGATGCCTGCTTCACGGGACAGCTCTTCGACGGTCTGCAGCAGCCACTGCTCGTGGCGGGTGCGCGGCTGGCTGATGATCTCGGTGCCGGTGCTCATCTTCGCCATCCACTTGGAGATGAACAGAGAGATCAGCGAGCCGGCGAAGCCGAATACCGCACAGAAAGCCAGCAGGCTGCCATAGTTCTGGCCGGTGTAGCGGTCGACGCCCAACAGCTTGAGCGTGATGCTGGCGATGATCAGCACCGCCAGGTTGGTGGCCAGGAACAGCAAGATGCGCATCATGGTGTGAAACTACTCCTCAGGGGAAAGATGGTCCGATACTGCCGGCTATATAAGGGCGAGCCCCTCGGCTATTCAACCGAGGGACTATTTCAAACTGTGTCGTTTGCCCCGGCTAGAGCCCCTGCGAAGATCAGGCGGGTCAGCCGGGCGAGGCGCTCGCCGTGTTGCTGGGCCAAGGCTTCGCGCAGTTGCTGCGCCAGACTGGCCTGCACCCGGCGTACGCTCGGCGGCAGGGCATCGCCTTCCGGCAGGGCGTGCGGCACGCCGCGGCTCAGGCGCAGAAAGCCCTTCTCGCTGAGTACCGCCTGGTCCAGGGCGTCGTAGGCGATGGTCGAGTCGAAGCGCAGGTAGCCTTCCTCGGCCAGCCACAGCAGGGCACTCAGGCAGCTCTGGTGGCGTTTGCTCGGCAAGCCGAACTCGTCGGGCTCTTCGCGGCCGATCAGGTCTTCCACGTACAGCGCCATCTTGCGTGGAAACACCTGGTAAAGCATCAGCAGGCCGCTGGCAGCGTCCTTGTAGAAGTCGTCTATCTGCAGATCCATAGCTTCCATCTGGTGCCTGAACCGGCGCGTTGTGGCCGGCTCGGGTGCTTACTGGCGGTAGTTCTTGAGGAAGGCGCCGATGCGCCCGATGGCCTGCTCCAGGTCGTCCACCCGCGGCAGGGTGACCACCCGGAAGTGGTCCGGCCAGGGCCAGTTGAAGGCGGTGCCCTGGACGATCAGCAGTTTTTCGGAGAGCAGCAGGTCGAGGACGAACTTCTCGTCGTTGTGGATCGGGCAGACCTTGGGGTCGATCTTCGGAAAGGCGTACAGCGCCCCCATGGGCTTGACGCAGCTGACTCCGGGGATGTCGTTGAGCAGCTCCCAGGTGCGGTTGCGCTGTTCCAGCAGGCGACCGTTGGGCAACACCAGGTCATTGATGCTCTGGTAGCCGCCGAGCGCCGTCTGGATCGCGTGCTGGCTCGGCACGTTGGCGCACAGGCGCATGTTGGCGAGGATATCCAGGCCTTCGATGTAGCTCTGGGCGCGATGCTTGGGCCCGGAGATCGCCACCCAGCCGGAGCGGAAGCCGGCGACCCGGTAGGACTTGGACAGGCCGTTGAAGGTCAGGCACAGCACGTCCGGCGCCAGGGATGCGGTGGAGATGTGCTGGGCCTCGTCGTAGAGGATCTTGTCGTAGATCTCGTCGGAGAACAGCACCAGGTTGTGCTGGCGCGCGAGTTCGACGATGTCTTCCAGTACCTCTTTGGAGTACACCGCGCCGGTGGGGTTGTTCGGGTTGATCAGCACCAGGGCCTTGGTGTTCGGGGTGATCTTGGCGCGCATGTCGGCCACGTCGGGAAACCAGCCGGCCTGCTCGTCGCACAGGTAGTGCACCGGCTTGCCGCCGGACAGCGCCACAGCGGCCGTCCACAGCGGGTAGTCCGGGGCCGGGATCAGCACCTCGTCGCCGTTGTTGAGCAGGGCCTGCATGGCCATGACGATCAGTTCGGAGACACCATTGCCCAGGTAGATGTCTTCGATGCCGATGCCTTCCACCTGCTTCTGCTGGTAGTACTGCATCACCGCCTTGCGGGCGCTGAACAGGCCCTTGGAGTCGCTGTAGCCCTGGGCGGTCGGCAGGTTGCGGATCACGTCCTGGAGGATTTCCTCTGGCGCTTCGAAACCGAACGGCGCCGGATTGCCAATGTTCAGCTTGAGGATGCGATGGCCTTCCTCTTCCAGGCGTTTGGCGTGCTTGAGCACCGGCCCGCGGATGTCGTAGCAGACGTTGGCGAGCTTGTTCGATTTGCTGACCTGCATGTGGATGATCCCGAGATTGAGGAACGCCGCGGAAAAGCGCTGTAAAAGACTCGATTGGGCGAACCTTGGCAGCTTGTAACGCGGGTGACAGACTGGGGTCGAATGATACGTGGCGGCCCGATCTTGGCAAAGCGATTGGGCGGGCTTTTTTAAGTTGAGGAGAACGGCCGTGGACAAGCTCGAAAAACCCCTGGAAGCCTGGCGCGAAGAACTGTCCGAGCAGCAGTACCATGTCTGTCGCTTGGGTGGCACCGAGCGGGCCTTTACCGGTGAATACCATGACAGCAAGACCCCGGGCACTTACCTCTGCGCCTGCTGCGGCACGGCGCTGTTCGACTCCGATGCCAAGTACGACTCCGGTAGCGGCTGGCCCAGCTATTTCCAGCCGGTGAGCCAGGACGCAATTGCCAGTCGGGATGATTTCAGCCATGGCATGCACCGTATCGAAGTCAAATGTGCCAAGTGCGATGCCCATCTGGGTCACGTATTCCCCGACGGCCCCAAGCCAACCGGATTGCGTTACTGCATCAACTCGGTGTCGCTCAAGCTGGTGCCGCGCACCGAGGAGTAGGGTGCTCAGCGGGTTCGTCGCGGCGCGGCGAATCTGCCAGCGGTGGCTGTGGCCCGGCATCAGTGAGTTCTATTTACAGGTAATTAAGTTGTGTGCAATTTAATGGCTTGCTATTTATAGTCCCTCCACTTTCCCAAGCCAAGGATCGCCAACATGAGCAACGAACTGTTCGACATCCCCTGCACGACCATCAAGGGCGAGCAGAAGACCCTCGCCGACTTCGGCGGTAAAGCCGTGCTGGTGGTCAATACCGCGAGCAAGTGCGGCTTCACACCGCAGTACAAGGGGCTGGAAAGCCTGTGGCAGCAATACAAGGACAAGGGCCTGGTGGTGCTGGGCTTTCCCTGCAACCAGTTCGGCAAGCAGGAGCCGGGCAACGAGGGGGCGATTTCCGAGTTCTGCGAGCTGAATTTCGGCGTGAGTTTCCCGCTGTTCAAGAAGGTCGACGTCAATGGCGCCGAGGCTCACCCGCTCTACGTGCAGTTGAAGAAGCGCGCCCCGGGCCTGCTCGGCAGTCAGGGCATCAAGTGGAATTTCACCAAGTTCCTGCTCAGCGGCGACGGCAAGCTGGTCAAACGTTTCGCCCCGGCCACCAAGCCTGAAGACCTGAGCGCCGAGATCGAAGCATTGCTCAAATGAGCGCGGGCGTAGTGGCGCAGGATGATCCGCTGCAGTTGGACAATCAGCTGTGTTTCAAACTGTACGCCGCCTCGCGGGCGGTGATTCGCGCCTATCGCCCCATGCTCGAGCAGCTGAACCTGACCTACCCGCAGTACCTGGCGATGCTGGTGCTCTGGGAGTGGCACAGGAGCCCGCCGGTGCAGCCCACCGTCAAGGCGTTGGGTGAGCGCCTGCAGCTCGACTCCGGCACCCTGACCCCACTGCTCAAGCGCCTTGAGCAGTTGGGGCTGCTGGCGCGCCGGCGTTCCCGAGCGGACGAGCGCGAGGTTCATCTGGCCTTGACCGCAGCCGGCGTTGCGCTACGTCAAAACGCTGTCGAACTGAAGCAGCAGTTGCTCTGCGAGCGAGGTGTCGATCTGGACGGGCTGGTCGACCTGCGTGAGCGTGTAGGGCAGCTGCTCGACCGGATCATTGAACTGAGTTGACCGGCAACCACTGGTCGAGCAGGGCGGCGAGCTGCTCGCGGCGAAACGGCTTGGCCAGGTAGTCGTTCATGCCCGCGGCCTGGCAGCGTTCGCGTTCGTCCGGCAGGGCGTTGGCAGTCAGGGCAATGATCGGCAGCGAGTCAGCGCCAGCGCCCTGGCGAATTCGCCGACTGGCCTCATAGCCGTCCATTACCGGCATGTTGCAGTCCATCAGCACCAGGTCGACCTCATGCTGCTGCAACTGGTTCAGCGCCTCGGCGCCATGATTGGCCAGTATCACCTCGCAGCCGAGCTTGATCAGCATGCCCTTGGCCACCAGCTGATTGACCGGGTTGTCCTCGACCAGCAGGACCCGGGCCTGGCGTTCGATCTCGACGCTGACCATCGTGGGGGCGGGCGCGCCTGTCGGCGCCTGATCGAGGCCGCGACTGATGGCCTGGTACAGCGCCTGACGCGACAGCGGGCGCGCCAGCTGCTGGATGGGCGCCAAGGGCTGGGTCTGCTCGCCGGGCAGGAAGCTGCCGTAGGCGGTCACCAGCAGTACCGGCAGGCTGCAGGTCGCGCGCAGCTCGGTCAGGCCTTGCGCAGTATCACTGATCAGCAGGTCGGCGCTGAGTTGGGCTGCGTCGGTATCGCCATCCAGGCGTTTGTAGTCCAGGCCCCAGTGGGGCAGCAACAGGTCGAGCTGTTCGTTCAGGCCGGAGCCGGCCGAGCACAGCGCGATCACCCGCCCGCTCAGTCTTGGCCAGGGCTGGGCGGGAGCGTGGCTGGGCAGCGGCAGGCTGGCGCAGAAGCGGCTGCCGAAGCCCTCGCTGGACGCCAGTCTGAGCTGGCCGTGCATGGCTTCGCACAGGTGGCGGGTCAGCGCCAGGCCCAGGCCGGTGCCGCCGAACTGGCGCGTGATGCCGGCGCCGGCCTGGGCGAAGGGCTGGAAGATACGTGCCTGGGAGTCCTCGGCGATGCCGATGCCGGTATCGCGCACGCTGACCCGGACGCCGTTCGCGTTGCGCTCGACGCGCACATCCACGCGCCCCGTGCGGGTGAACTTCAGGGCGTTGGACAGCAGGTTGCTGACGATCTGCCGAACGCGGGTCGGGTCGCCCAGCACCTGGGTGGGCAGCAACGGATCGATCAGGCAGGTCAGCTCGACGTCTGGCGCGGCATTCTGCGAGAGCAGGCTGGCGGTGCTTTCGACCAGCCCGGCGATATCGAAGGGAATGTGCTCAAGCTCTAGCTGACCGGCTTCGAATTTCGACAGGTCGAGGATGTCGTTGAGCAGCTCGACCAGCACCTTGCCGGAGTCATGGGCGATCGACAGTTGCTGTCGCTGTTCATGGCTCAGGGAGCCGTCCAGGGACAGGCCGAGCATGCCCAGTAGGCCGTTGAGCGGCGTGCGGATCTCATGGCTCATGTTGGCCAGAAATGTCGAGCGCGCCTGGGCCATTTCCAGTGCGGTATGCCGTGCCTGGTCCAGCTCCTGGTTGGATTGCAGCAGGCGGGCGTTGGCTGCCTTGAGCTCGGCGGTGCGGGCCGAGACGATGGTCTCCAGCTCGCCCAGGTATTGGGTCAGGCGGTCCTCGGCCTCGCGGCGCTGCTCGATCTCCGAGGCGATACTGGCGAACTGCTGGTTGGTGACTTCGATCAGCGTGCCGATCTCGTCGCGCTCATGGCCGGGGGGGCAGGGCAGCTTCTTGCGATCCGGGGTCTTCGGGTCACGCTCGCTGAGGGCGCGAATGGTTTCCACCAACGGTTTGGTCAGGGTGAAGTAGAACAGCACCAGCAGGATCAGCGCGAGCAGCAGGCTGCGGGCGAAACCGGTCAGCAGGGTAAGTACGGCGCGGCGCAGGAAGTGGTTGCCGAAGGCGTAGGTGTCGACCTCCAGGTGCAGCACCCCTAGCGCCTCCTCCGGGGCATGAGTGACGAACAAGGGCGCTTCGAACTGCCGTCGTGCGCCGAACAGGAAGTCACTGAACAGCCGGTAGCGACTCTTGCTGGCCGGACGGCTGACGCTGGCAAGGGTCAGGTTGCTGTTGTCGATGATCCTGGCGCTTATGACCGCCGGAGAGCGCAGCAGACCAAAGACCAGCTCCTGGGCCAATTCGGCATCGATGTTGTAGGCGATGCGCGCGGCGGGATTGTGGCTGATCTCCATGAGCGCGCGAATCTCGCGGTTGATGGAGGCGTCTTCACTGGCATAATCGATGCCCACCTGCACCACGCTGAGGACGGTACCCAGGAGGAACGCCACCAACACGGTCAAGCCGGCCTGTTTGAACGACAGGCGTTGGTTGAGCGGTATGTCCATAGGGCCGGCTGTCTCGTATCCATTCGCCTGCCAAGCATAGCCCATCCGCTTCCGTAGTCGGCAAGGGCAGTTGGCAGTTGGCAGGGATCACTTTCAAGGAGTGCGTCGTGGATTCCCGTTTGAGCAGTTTTTTACAGCGAGCCGAGGCCGTGCTCGTGCGCCTCGAGCCCTATTTGCCGGCCCAGCGCGCGGCCATCGACTGGCAACAGAGCCTGGCCGCCCGCTGGCACCGTGAGGGCCGTGGTGGCTACCTGCAGCCACTGCAGATCAGCCTCGACCTAGACCTGGGCGACCTGATCGGCGTGGATACCCAGCGCGAGCAGTTGGCGCGCAATACGCGCCAGTTCGTCCAGGGCCTGCCGGCCAACCACGCCTTGCTCTGGGGCGCGCGCGGTACCGGCAAGTCGTCGCTGGTTCGCGCGCTGCTGGCCGAGCATGCCGCGGTCGGCCTGCGCCTGATCGAGATCGAGCGGGATCACCTGGCAGACCTGCCGCGGGTGGTCGAGCAACTGGTCAAATTGCCCCAGCGTTTCGTGCTGTTCTGTGATGACCTGTCGTTCGAGGCCGGCGAGGGCGACTACCGGGTGCTGAAGAGCGTGCTGGACGGCTCGCTGGAGCGGGCGCCGGAGAACGTGCTGTTGTACGCCACCTCGAACCGTCGCCACCTGGTGCCGGAGAAGCACAGCGACAACGCGGCCTCGCAGATGGTCGACGGTGAATTGCATCCCAGTGAGGCGATTGAGGACAAGATCGCCCTGTCCGACCGATTTGGCCTGTGGCTGTCCTTCTATCCCTTTACTCAGGAACACTATCTGGCGGTGGTCCGTCACTGGATCGAGGCGCAGGCAACGCCCCTGGCGCTGGACTGGCAGTGGAGCGAAGACCTGGAAAAGGCGGCGATTCGCTGGGCGCTGGGGCGCGGCAACCGCAACGGCCGTTGCGCCTACCAGTTCGCCCGGCATTGGGTGGGGCTCAAGCTTTTGGAGGTACGAGGATGATCGATTTGCAAGACACCGGTTCAGGGCTGGAAGGCTACTCGCTGCTGCAGGCGCAACTGGAGGCGTTGCTGGCCGATGAGCGGGATTTCATCGCCAACGCCGCGCAGTTCTCGGCCTTCCTGTTTCAGGAGCTGGAGGGCCTCAATTGGGCCGGCTTCTACCTGGCTCGGGAAGAACAGCTGGTGCTGGGCCCATTCCAGGGCAAGGTGGCCTGCGTGCGCATCCCCTTCGGTCGCGGGGTCTGCGGGGTGGCCGCGGCCAGCCGGCAGACCCAGCGGGTAGAGGACGTGCATGCCTTTGCCGGGCATATCGCCTGCGACAGTGCGTCCAATAGCGAGCTGGTGGTGCCGTTGCTGAAGGAGGGGCGGCTGATCGGCGTGCTGGATCTGGACAGCCCCCGCCTGGCGCGCTTCAGTGCGCAGGACCAGGCCGGCATCGAGCGCCTGGCCGCGGCGTTCCTGCGGCTGAGCGACTGCTAAGCCCGCGCTTCATGCCGGCCCGAACCGATGGGCCGGCCTATTGAAGGTCGGCTCAGGCTTTGCCGCTCAGCTTGGCGAGCATCTTCTGCTCACCGGGCAGTACCGCCTCTACAGATGGACGCGCCTTGATGCGCGCATAGTGCGCCGCCAGCTTCGGCCAGCGCCCTTCATCGAGCCGCTCGCCGCCGTGCTCCATGTTGATCAATTGGCTGCAGATTGCCAGGTCGGCCAAGGTCAGGCGGTCGTCGACCAGGTAGTCGGCGTCGCCCAGCAGGCCTTCCAGATAGTCGAAATGACGCGGCAGCTTCTCGTCCAGCGCAGCGCGCACGGCCGCCTCGTCGCACGGCTGACCCATGCTCGGCTTCAGCGCCCGGTTGCGGAAGACGGCGAAGGTGCACAGTGGCGCCAGTTCATAGTCGGCATATTTTTCCAGCCAGTTCACCCGCGCCCGCTGCTGCGCGCCGTCACCGAGCAGGCCGCTAGCCTCTGGGTACTTGTCGTTCAGGTAGTGGCAGATGACGCTGGAGTCGGCGAGGCTGAAGTCGCCGTCCTTGAGCGCCGGAATGCGGCCGAGCGGATTGAGCTCGTAATACCAGGCCGGTTGGCCGAAGGGCAGGACCATCTCCAGCTGGTAGTCCAGGCCGCTTTCCAACAGGTAGAGGCGAACTTTGCGGACGAATGGCGAGAGGGGTGCGCCGTAGACTGTCAGGCTCATGGGTTGTTCGTATCCGATTGGTGGCGGGCGAAGTGTGGCCGTCTGCTAGTCGTAGATATTCTTCTTCTTCCAGTCATCGCCTTCCAGCTCCTTGAGACCCTGGGTCAGTTCACTGTTTTCGTCGGCGACCGGCTGAACCGTTTCCAGGACCATGGCATTGGCGCGCGCCAGCTGGTTCTCCAGTTGCCTGAGCTGTGCCTGATAGCGGCTGGGGTCGGCTTGCTTGCGCAAATACTGAACCCCGCGTTCGAACGCCAGGCGCGCCTGACCGGGGTGGCTCTGTTGCAGGGCCTGCTGGCCCAGGTTGTTGAAGAATTCGATGTGCAGCTGCGCGAGCATGTGTCGGATTTCGCTCAGCCACTGTTTGCTTTCGTTGGCTTGCAGTATCCCGTCCTGGGTGCAGCGGGTGATCTGGCCGTGCAGGTTTTCCAGCTGAAAGCGCACTTCCTTGGCCTTGGCCTCGTTGAGCACCGGCTGCGGCGGATTGCGCACCGCGATCGAATCACCCTGGGCGATCAGCTGTCGCAGGTCGTCGACGCGGGTCTTGCTGGCAGCGCTCTTGTCCAGGGCCAGTAACCGCTCGCTGAAGTACAGCTGCAGGCGACAGAGCAGCAGCTTCAGCTGGGGCGTCATCAGCTGTCCGGGCATGGACTCCGAGAGGTCGGCGCAGCGGCGCAGGCGGTCGTTGAGATCGGCCTTGAAACGCGCCTTCTCCAGCTTGCTGTTCTCGACCATGTGGTTGATGTAGGCAATGGCGATCAGAATGAAAATGCCGCCGACAATCAGCAGGGTAATCACCAGGGGGGACATCGCTACAACCTCTCGGCAACCGAAAATTCGCCCGAGTGTAGTGCCTTGGTCGTGATGCTGATAGATGTTCATCACCTTCTTGCTTGAAGTCGTTGATTTTAAAAAAAAATTACAGAGAGGTTGACGATCCTCAAAAGGCTCCCTAGAATGCGCGCCACTTCCAGAGCAATGCCGGTAGGCAAGGCTGGGGAAGCCGGAAAGACTGTTGAAATTCCGGACTGGGTCCCCTTCGTCTAGTGGCCTAGGACACCGCCCTTTCACGGCGGTAACAGGGGTTCGAGTCCCCTAGGGGACGCCACTTTCCATGGGGAAGTGCGTTGAAGTAATGCGGGAATAGCTCAGTTGGTAGAGCACGACCTTGCCAAGGTCGGGGTCGCGAGTTCGAGTCTCGTTTCCCGCTCCAAATTTTCGAACGTCGCTGGTATAGCGGTGATCGAGTCGGGCGTCTGGCAGCGTCGCGACAATTAAAGTTCCAGGTCCCCTTCGTCTAGTGGCCTAGGACACCGCCCTTTCACGGCGGTAACAGGGGTTCGAGTCCCCTAGGGGACGCCAATTTGTTGTAGCAAATGCGGGAATAGCTCAGTTGGTAGAGCACGACCTTGCCAAGGTCGGGGTCGCGAGTTCGAGTCTCGTTTCCCGCTCCAAATACACAAGAACGCCGCTCATTGAGCGGCGTTCTTGTTTGCGCCGTTGAGGCGCTCATA
This sequence comes from Pseudomonas benzenivorans, assembly GCF_024397895.1. Taxonomy (NCBI): domain Bacteria; kingdom Pseudomonadati; phylum Pseudomonadota; class Gammaproteobacteria; order Pseudomonadales; family Pseudomonadaceae; genus Pseudomonas; species Pseudomonas benzenivorans. The sequence continues at coordinate 685,782 of NZ_CP073346.1, read as the reverse complement.
GAAAAGCCCGCAGGGAGTTCCGTGCGGGCTTTTTTGTGGCTGGCCGCCGAGGCCTGGGGCGCGCCTCAGTGCTTGCTGCTCTGCGGCGGCAGGGCCAGCAGCTGTTTTTCCCGGTTCCAGTCGAAGGGCTCATCGTTCAGCTCGGCCTCGAAGCGGCGCTCGTCGAGGCGCTGGAACAATTCGATTTCCTCGTCCGGCATGAAGTGCAGGCAATCGCCACCGAAGAACCACAGCAGGTCACGCGGCACCAGGTGGGCGATCTGCGGGTAACGGTGGAAAATCTGGCTGATCAGGTCCTGGCCCAGGTAGAGGCTGGCTTCCGGGTCTTGCGGGAGTTGCCCGAGCAGTTCATCGAAACGCTCGAGGAACAATGCATGGCTGTCATCGAGAATCTGTTCGGCCTCGCCCAGGGCGACCAGGATGCTGCGCAGATGGGCGAGCAGGGCGAGGTGGTGATCGAGGTAGGGGCTGGCCATTGGGGTGGGTCCTATCAGTGAAACGGGCGCGGGAGTATAGAGCTCCCGGCGCCCGCTGTCCCGTCAGCGGACCTTGCCGCGGCTGAGCTTCAGTTCATCCTTGGCGAAGTCGTCGACATCGATCACTGTCCGTCGCGCATCGTGGGCCTGCTGCAGCTGCTGCGCCTCCTCGGCGCTGAGCACGTCGGCATCGCGCGCCGCATCGAGCAGATTCTGCCCTGGCGCTTCGTGCACCTGTCCGCTCTTGAGCGCCTGGTCCAGCTTTTCCTGGGCCGAGCGCGTGCTGTCGCGCAGGTCCATGGCGCGTTGCAGGGCCGCCACCGGATCCTTCTCGCCCTGCGCCCGGTAGCAGCCTTCTAGCAGTTCCTCCAGCGCGGCATCGCCGCTGTTGCGGCCGATGATGGCCGCGACCTCGGCGTCCAGTTGATCGCTCGGTCCCTTGTGGCGACGACCGAAGGGAAATACCAGGGCGCGCAGGACGTAGCCGAGCAGGCGATTGGGGAAGTTGGCGAGCAGCCCCTCCAGCGCCCGTTCGGCTTGCGCCAGGCTTTCCTCCAGTGCCCAGCTCAGCAGGGGGCGGGAGTGTTCCGGGTAATCCAGGTCGTGGTAACGCTTGAGCGCCGCGGAGGCCAGGTAGAGGTGGCTGAGCACGTCGCCCAGGCGCGCCGAGAGGCGTTCGCGGCGTTTAAGTTCGCCGCCCAGCAGCAGCATGCTCAGGTCGGCGAGCAGGGCGAAGGCCGCGGCCAGGCGGTTCAAGGCGCGGAAATACGGCTGGCTGACGCTGTCGCCGGGCGCCTGGCCAAAACCGCCGAGGCTCAGGCTCAGCAAGAGGCTGCTGGCGGCATTGCTGACGGCGAAGCCGATATGCTGCAGCAGCAGGCTATCGAACTCCTCCAGGGCTTCCTCGCGATCCTCACGCGCAGCCAGGGCCATTTCCTTGAGCACATAGGGATGGCAGCGGATGGCGCCCTGGCCGAAGATCATCAGATTGCGCGAGAGGATGTTGGCGCCTTCGACGGTGATGAAGATCGGGGCGCCTTGCCAGGAGCGGGCCAGGTAATTGTTCGGGCCCATGATGATGCCCTTGCCGCCGTGGATGTCCATGGCGTGCTGGATGCATTCGCGGCCGCGCTCGGTCAGGTGGTACTTGAGCACCGCCGAGAGCACCGAGGGTTTCTCGCCCAGGTCCACCGCGTTGGCCGTGAGAATGCGCGCACTGTCCATCATCCAGGCGTTGCCGGCGATGCGTGCCAGGGCTTCCTGGATGCCCTCGAAGGCGGCCAGGGGCACGCCGAACTGCTCGCGTATCTGGCTGTACTGGCCGCTGGTGAGGCTGGTGAACTTGGCGGCGCCGGTGCCGACCGCGGGCAAGGAGATGGAGCGGCCCACCGACAGGCAGTTCATCAGCATCATCCAGCCTTTGCCGAGCATGTCCTGTCCGCCGATCAGGTAGTCCAGCGGGACGAACACATCCTTGCCGGAGTTGGGCCCGTTCATGAAGGCGGCGCCTAGCGGCAGGTGACGGCGGCCGATTTCCACCCCGGGGGTGTCGGTGGGGACCAGGGCCAGGCTGATGCCCAGCTCCTCCTCTTCGCCGAGCAGGTGGTCGGGGTCGTAGGCCTTGAAAGCCAGGCCAAGCAGGGTGGCCACCGGGCCCAGGGTGATGTAGCGCTTTTCCCAGGTCAGGCGCAGGCCGAGGACTTCCTCGCCGTTCCACTGGCCCTTGCAGACGATGCCGCTGTCGGGCATGGCGCCGGCGTCGGAGCCCGCCAGCGGACCGGTGAGGGCGAAGCAGGGGATGTCCTCACCGCGGGCCAGGCGCGGCAGGTAGTGCTGGCGCTGGGCGTCGGTGCCGTAGTGCAGGAGCAGCTCGGCCGGGCCGAGGGAGTTGGGCACCATCACGGTGGAGGCCAGGTCGCCGCTACGGGTTGCCAGCTTCATCGCCACCTGGGAATGGGCATAGGCGGAAAAGCCCTTGCCGCCGTATTCCTTGGGAATGATCAGGGCGAAGAAGCCGTGCTGCTTGATGTGCTCCCAGGCGTTGGCCGGCAGGTCCATCTGCTGGCCGATCTCCCAGTCGCTGACCATGGCGCAGAGTTCCTCGGTGGGGCCGTCGAGGAAAGCCTGCTCCTCCTCACTGAGGCTGGCCCTGGGGTAATCGAGCAGCTTGTCCCAGTCCGGGCGGCCGCTGAACAACTCGCCGTCCCACCAGACGGTACCGGCTTCGATGGCCTCGCGCTCGGTGTCCGACATGGGCGGCAGGACCCGCTGGAACCAGGCGAACAACGGCGCGCTAAGCCACTTGCGGCGCTGCTCCGCCAGCACCAGCGGCAGCAGCACGGCCAGCCACAGCAGCCAGAACAGCGCCAGCAGCCACCCCGGGGTGCGGCTGAACAGGCCCATGACGAGCAGATAGCCGGCGACCATGGCCAGCGCGGGCAGGGGGGCAGTGCGGCGGTGGGCCAGATAGACCGTGCCGAATACCAGAACGAGTAACCAGACGACGAGCATGCAGAATCCTCCATGACCACGGGAGCGGGATTAATAGCACGAGCTTAGCCGGCTTCGGGGTGAGCGGCTGGTATGTCTGCCAAGACTGGCAGGATCGCCGTCCTGCCCTCAGGGGGCGCGACCATGGGCCGCTCCGTCCTTTCAGGCGGGTGCCGGGCTCCCTGGTGCGCGGGCTATCACTCGGTAGTGACCCTGCCAGGGCGGTCAAGTTCGCCGGCCGGGCCGCCGGATTGCCGGGGCGTTGCCAGGGCCCTGATGCTTCGAGCAGCGGCGTTGCAGCCGTCGGCGGTGGCCCGCAGCTTGCCGAACAGACCCCGATCGTTGCGGCATCCATGAACGAAATCGATAGCTAACATCAACATTCGCGCCTTTCTTATTGATTTCAGGATGGTAGGGTGCATGGCTCGGCGAGCTACGCAGGCAGCTGTCAGCGGCTGGCAAGTGCGATCACCGGCGGCTTGCGCTGAGGACGCTGCGGCGGGTGTCCTGAGCCGCGAGCCCGCCCGGCTAAGCTGAGGCGGGTGGTTGCAATTGCCTGTGCCAACCCTTATCTAACCAACCCTCTTCATTGTGTGCGTGCCCCTCATGACTAGCGCTCTGTCCATCCGGCAGCTGACCAAGACTTACGGCAACGGTTTCCAGGCCCTGCATGGCATCGACCTGGATGTGGCCGAAGGCGACTTCTATGCCTTGCTCGGCCCCAATGGCGCCGGCAAATCCACCACCATCGGCATCCTCTCGACCCTGGTCAACAAGAGTGGCGGCACAGTCAACGTGTTCGGCCATGACCTGGACAAGGAGCCGGCGGCCCTCAAGCGCTGCCTCGGCGTGGTGCCCCAGGAGTTCAACTTCAACCAGTTCGAGAAGGTGTTCGACATCGTCGTCACCCAGGCCGGCTACTACGGCATCCCGGCGAAGATCGCCAAGGAGCGCGCCGAGCAGTACCTCAAGCAGCTGGGGCTGTGGGAGAAGCGCAACGTCGCTTCGCGGGAGCTGTCCGGCGGCATGAAGCGCCGGCTGATGATCGCCCGCGCCCTGGTCCATCAGCCACGTCTGCTGATCCTCGACGAGCCGACCGCCGGGGTGGATATCGAGCTGCGCCGTTCGATGTGGAACTTCCTCACCGAGCTGAACCGCCAGGGCATCACCATCATTCTCACCACCCACTACCTGGAAGAGGCCGAGCAGCTGTGTCGCAACATCGGCATCATCGACCACGGCCGCATCGTCGAGAACACCAGCATGAAGGCGCTGCTGAAGAAGCTGCATGTGGAGACCTTCCTGCTTGACCTCAAGGAATCGCAGCTGGTGCCCCCACAGCTGGACGGCTATCCGTCCAAGCTGATCGATGCGCACACGCTCGAGGTGCTGGTGGATAAGGCCCAGGGCATGAGCGAGCTGTTTCGCCAGCTCGCCAAGCAGCACGTCGAGGTGCTCAGCCTGAGGAACAAGAGCAATCGCCTGGAGGAGCTGTTCGTCTCCCTGGTCGAGAAGAACCTGGCCAAGGAGCCGGCGCTATGAACACCGCTTACCTCAACACCGAGTTCGCCGCCAATCTGGTGGCCCTGCGTACCATCGTCTACCGGGAGATCCGCCGCTTCACCCGCATCTGGCCGCAGACCCTGCTGCCGCCGGCGATCACCATGGTCCTGTACTTCGTCATCTTCGGTAACCTGATCGGCCGGCAGATCGGCGACATGGGCGGCTTCAGCTACATGGAATACATCGTGCCGGGGCTGATCATGATGTCGGTGATCACCAACTCCTACGGCAACGTGGTGTCGAGCTTCTTCGGCAGCAAGTTCCAGCGCAACATCGAGGAGCTGCTGGTATCGCCGGTGTCGCCGCACATCATCCTCATCGGCTTCGTCGTCGGCGGGGTGCTGCGCGGCCTGCTGGTCGGCTTCATCGTCACCTTGCTGTCGCTGTTCTTCACCAAGCTTTCGGTGCACCACCTGGGCCTGACGGTGCTGGTGGTGCTGATGACGGCGACCATCTTTTCCATGGGCGGCTTCGTCAACGCGGTGTTCGCCCGCAGCTTCGACGACATCTCGATCATCCCGACCTTCGTGCTGACGCCGCTGACCTACCTGGGCGGGGTGTTCTACTCGATCGCCCTGCTGCCGCCGTTCTGGCAGACGGTGTCGCTGGCCAACCCCATCCTGCACATGGTCAATGCCTTCCGCTACGGCATCCTCGGCGTCTCGGACATCGGCATCGGTGTGGCCATCGGCTTCATGCTGCTGGCCACAGTGGTGCTCTACACCCTGTGCATCCGTCTGCTGATCGGCGGTCGCGGTATGCGCCAGTAGGCGGCGGTTCGACCGTCGCTGCGGTGACCTAACCGCCGCAGTGGCCCCGGATGGGCGGCTAGACTTAGCTCTCCAGGAGTCAGGGGGCTGCCATGCCTGCCCGTGCGCGTCGCTACCTCGTTGCCATCGCCCTGCTGTTGATCGGCGCCGTCGGCCAGGCCCAGGAGGGGCGCGGGCCCCTGGTCGAGGTGGTGCGCCCGGAGCGCACCCTGGTGCGCGATGAGCTGATCACCTTCGGCACCCTGCGCTCGGACGAGTCGGTGATGATCCGTCCCGAGATCGAGGGGCGCCTGGCCCGGCTGCATTTCGTCGAAGGCCAGGCGGCGGCGGCCGGCGACCTGCTGGTCAGCCTGGACGATGCCATCGCCCGGGCCGAGCTGGCCCTGGCCAGGGCCAACCTGGACCTGGCCGAGAAGAGCTTCCAGCGTGCCCAGCTGTTGTTCCAGCGCGGGGCCAGCAATGCCCAGGCCCGGGACGAGGCACAATCGCGCCAGCAGGCAGCGCGGGCCAGCCTGGCCCTGGCCCAGGCGCGCCTGGACAAGACGCAGATTCGCGCGCCCTACGACGGCCGCCTGGGTCTGCGTCGGGTCAGCCCCGGCGACTACCTGGAGGCCGGTCAGGACATCGTCAACCTGGAGGTGCTCGATCCGCTCAAGCTGGATTTTCGCGTGCCGCAGAAGGCGGCCGGACAGATCCACCCCGGACAGGCTGTGGAGATCCGCCTGGATGCCTTCGCCGGCGAACTGTTCCGCGGCACGATCAGCGCCCTCAACCCGCAACTGGACGTGGCCGGGCGCAGCCAGGCGATCAGAGCGCGCCTGGGCAATCCGCAGCTGCGCCTCAGGCCCGGGCAGTTCGTCCGGGTCACGGTGATTCTCGCCGAACGGCCCCATGCCCTGGTGATACCCGAAGAGGCGGTGATGCCGCTGGGCGAGCGCCTGCTGGTCAACCTGGTGGTGGACGGCAAGGTCGAGCAACGCGAGATCAAGCTCGGCCGGCGCCTGCGCGGGCGGGTCGAGGTGCGCGAGGGGCTCAGCGGTGACGAGACCCTGATCAGTGCCGGCTGGCAGAAGGTGCGGCCGGGGATGGCGGTGCGCACCCGTGCCGCCGGGGAGGGCGCGTGACCCTGTCGGATGTGTGCATCCGCCGCCCGGT